>CACPNO010000036.1 GCA_902635335.1 uncultured Pelagibacteraceae bacterium | reverse complement strand
GTTACCTTCGTAAGGATTTTTACTTAATTTAAGAGTTCCTTTTGGTACTAAATCATTTGTGTATGCTTCTTGGTTTGGAAGCCATATATCAGGATGCACTTCAATCTCACCTTTGCTTCTATCAATTGCTCCATAGATAGCAGTATTGTTTCCTGGGACTAACTCGGCTTCACCACCCATTTTATCAATGACAACAGCAGCAAGTAAATTTGCAATTGCAGTTGCACCTGTCCAACCAGGATCACCAATTTTTACCTTTTCGGCAAAACTTGAAGCTGGCACAAATAATGAAATTATTCCAGCCAAAAGGATTTTTTTGATTATGTTCATATTTTCCTCACTTGATTAATTTTTATAAATAAAATCTAACTTTGTTTTAAATTTAGAGTCAACTTTTCTAATAAGCTAAAAAGTAAATGCTGCTATGCAAAAGCCTAAAATGGACTATTTAAATAAGAAAATACTCAACAACTTGATTAAATTTCTCAGGCTGCTCTAGATGTACATTATGGCAGCAGTTTTTAAATATTTTTAAATCACTATCAGGAATATTATTGTTAAGTGTTGAGACTTGTTCAAAATTATAAGATTTGTCTTTATCTCCCCAAATTACCAAGGTTTTATTTTTTATTTTTTTTAAATTTTCTAATCCATTCCAATCTCTCATAGCTATTAGGGCGTTGCGTGCTGTTTCTTCAGATATATTTTTAACTGCATTTTCACATAAATAATAATTTTTAGCTTGATCTCCTTCAACAAACCACTTTGGTGGTATTCTTTTTACTTGTTCCTTAATTCCTTCCTCACCCAGCTTTTTTATTGATGTGTTTATAGGTTCAAATCTTCCTGGTATATCACCAATAGGTCCTGTAGCAAAACAAATCAATTTATTTATTCTATCTCCAGATAGTTTTGCAATTTCTTGAACTATCATTCCACCCATGGAGTGACCCATTAAATTAAACTTATCTATATTTTTTAAATCAATTTGTTGGATAATAAATTTAGCCATTAAACTAATACTATTTAAAGATTTTGCATTAAAGCTTTCGCCAAAACCAGGCAAAGCTGGTGCAATAATTCTAAATTTTTTATGCAGATAATCTTTTTGAAGTTTCCACATTTCCGATGACCCTAGATATCCATGAACTAAAACTAGTGGATATCCTGAACCTATATCATCAATATAAATATCTTGCATAATTGTTTATAAAATATAGTTGTATATTGTAACTTTTAAAACAAAATTCAAAGTAGATTTATGATAGGTATTCTTGGAGGAATGGGAACACAGGCTGGATTAGATTTTTGTAATAAACTTGCAAAAATAAATGCTGGAAAACTTGATCAACAATATCCAATGTTTGTTTTATATAATAAGTCTAACATCCCAAAACGACCAGAAAATTTAAAAAAATATTACAACGTTTTAAATTCACTTGTTGAAGGGTGTAAAATGTTGCAAAAAAATAATTGTAAATTCATAGTAATGCCATGTAACACAGCTCATTATTGGTACGATGATTTAAGAAAAAAAGTTAAAATACCAATACTTAGTATGCCTAAAGAAGTTTACTTAGACACATCAAAAAATTGTAAAAAAAATTCTAAGATTGGTATTTTATCTACTGAGGCTACATTAAGCACTAAAGTTTATAATAAATATTTTGATAAAAATTTTAATTTAGTAAGTCCTAACAAAAGTTTACAAAAAAATTCAGTAAATAAATCAATAAAGTTAGTTAAAATGGGAAAAATCAAAGAAGCAGAAAAAGCAATTAGACCAGCAGTAAGTTACTTAATGAAAATTAAATGTAAAAAAATAATTCTAGGCTGTACTGAGCTTCCGATAGCAATATTTGCTTACAAATCTTTTAAGAAAATAAAACAATCAAAAGTATTTATTGATCCAAACCTTTTGTTGGCAAATATTTCTATGAAAAAATATAAAAGATTTTAATTTAATCTCAGTTCTAATTATTAAACTAGAACTGAGATAACGAATTAATCCGAAATCCTTATTACTTTGTTGGATCTGGAACTTTTCTTAAATAAGGCTTAACTGTTTCCCATCCATCTGGATATATTTTTTTAGCCTCATCGTCTTTTACAGCTGGAAGAATAACTACGTCCTCACCTTTTTTCCAATTAGCTGGAGTAGCAACTCTATGTTTTGCAGTAAGTTGCATTGAGTCTATGGCTCTCAAAATTTCATGGAAATTTCTACCTGTAGCCATTGGGTAAGTTAAATAAAGACCAA
>CACPNO010000035.1 GCA_902635335.1 uncultured Pelagibacteraceae bacterium | reverse complement strand
ATTGCTGTTTATTTCTTTATTTACCTCATTACCAAAGTCACAGTACAATGCTGCGTCACCAAGATTTGATATATTTTTAATCATGTCATGTTATACTTTAAGCTTTATAGTATGGAAATTAATTTAAATTGTGATTTAGGTGAAAAATCAATGCATCATTCAAATGAGAATGATCCCGATTTACTCAAAATAGTAAACTCTGCAAATGTGGCTTGTGGGTATCACGCTGGAGATGAGGAAACTATGAGAGAAGTTGTAGAGATTTCAAAGCAAAATAATGTAAGTATTGGCGCACATCCATCTTTCAATGATCCAGAGAACTTTGGAAGAAAACGTATTAATCTTGGTCCTAATGAGATTTCTAAGCTTTTGATAGATCAATATGAAATTTTGCAAAATATTGCGATTAAATTAGATGAAAAGGTTTCTCATATTAAACCACATGGAGCCTTGAATAATATGGCTTGTGAGGATCTTGAGCTAGCAACAATTTTGGCAAAAACTATTTATAGTATTGATAAAGATATAATTTATTTAGTTCCAACAGGTTCAAAAATGGAAATTGCAGCTAAAAAATTAAATATGAAAATTGCATGTGAAATTTTTGCAGATAGAAATTATGAAGACGATGGAACGCTTGTGTCAAGAAGTAAGGAGCATGCTCTAATAACCGACCCTGAGCGAGCTAAAGAACATGTACTCAGTATGGTAAAAAACCAAACCCTTAATTGTCACAGTGGAAAACAAATACCTTGTGAAATCGATTCAATTTGCATACATGGAGATAATGCAAGTTCTCTTTCTACTGCAAAACAAGTAAGAGAAAACTTGATAAAAAATAATTTAGAATTAAAACCTCTAAATAAAATGAAAAAATTTATATAATTATGATTAAAAAAATATTTACTCTTTTCATATTCTTTTTTTTAACTGTTGAAACTTTTGCTGCTGGAACAAGTTCATCAGATAAAAAACCGAGCTATAAAAATGCTGTAAAAATAATTGAAGCAGCTAAGAAATATGAGTCCAAAAATAAAATGGATAAAGCATTAAAAAGATACGAAAAAGCTCAAAAAATTTTATTAAAACTCGACAAAGAAAAGCCCTTACAAGCTGACACACTAAACTACCTGGGTTTTACAACTAGAAAACTTGGGGACTTTGAAGCAGGAGAGAAATATTACTTACTAGGACTACAAGTTGAACCAAATCATGTTGGGATAAATGAATACTTAGGTGAATTATATGTCGTTACAAACAGAATAGATTTGGCAAAAGAAAGACTAGAAGTTTTAAAAGGTTGTAATTGTGAAGAGTATCAAGAATTAAAAGAAATTATAGACGGATCAAAAAAATCAAAATATTAGTTTATATTTTGAATCATTTGCTCAGGCATCCATAAGGCTATTTGAGGAAACAAAACAATTAAGATTACCGCAAATATCATCAACAAGAATAATGGAAATGCACTCTTGGCGATGTAGCCCATATCTTTGTTAGCCATACCCTGCAAAACAAATAAATTAAATCCAACTGGAGGGGTAATTTGAGCCATTTCAACAACTATAACTAAAAATATACCAAACCAAATCATATCAAAACCAGCCTGCCTTATCATAGGTTCGATAATAGCCATTGTAAGTACAACTGCTGATATTCCATCAAGAAACATCCCTAAAATTATATAAAAAATCATTAATACAAAAATTAAAACATATGGTGATAATTCCATATTTTGTATCCAAATTGCTAGATTTCTAGGAAGACCAGTAAATCCCATGGCGAGTGATAAAAATGTTGCTCCAGCTAGTATGAATGCAATCATGCACGAGGTTTTTGTTGCACCAAGTAAAGATTCTTTAAAAGTTTTTAAGTTCAAACTTTTTTGAAAATAAGAAAGTATTAAAGCTCCCACAACACCCAGAGATGCCGCTTCAGTTGCTGTTGCAATTCCAGTATAAATAGAGCCAATTACACCAAGGATTAATAAAATTACAGGTATTAACTGTTTTGATTTACTTAATTTATTTAAAAATGAGTAATTTTCTTCAGTTAACGGCATTTTATTTTTATTTAACAAAGACCAAATGATTACATAGCCCATAAAAATCAGAGCAATCATTATTCCAGGAATTATTCCAGCTATAAATAGTTTAGCAATAGACTCTTGAACAGTTACTCCATAAATAATTAGAATAATTGAAGGAGGGATTAGTAATCCTAAAGTTCCAGAGCCCGCAAGACTTCCAAGTAAAATTTTTTCAGGATATTTTCTTTTTCTTAACTCTGGAATTGACATTTTTCCAACCGTAGCGACTGTTGCAGCTGAGGATCCAGATATAGCTGCAAACAATGCACATCCAACAACATTGACATGTATTAAACCTCCAGGAAGTTTCTGTAACCAAGGAGACAGTCCCTCAAAT
>CACPNO010000034.1 GCA_902635335.1 uncultured Pelagibacteraceae bacterium | reverse complement strand
TAAATGCCAATGGCATAGATAATAGTGCCATCAAAATTGTGAATTTATTAAAATTAATCAATACTAAAAATGCTAATCCACATAAAATAAAAGAGTAAATTATTGCGAGCTTTACAGAAACTTTTCCTGATGCAATTGGTCTATTTTTTGTTCTCTTAACTTTTTTGTCGAAATTTTTATCTACTATATCATTTACAATGCAACCAGCGGACCTCATTAGCAATGATCCAAGTAAAAATAGTAAAGCATAAAAATAAAATTTTTCTAATTCAGAATTAAAATTATAAGCTATGGTGAGACCCCATAGACAAGGCCAAAATAAAAGCATGTAGCCGATTGGTCTATCTAATCTTGTGAGTTCAATGAACAATTTGATGTTTTGCATAATAATTTACTTGTAAATAGCAAAGCAGAGTCTCATAATCAAATTGATTCGAATGAATATAGATTACACTGTTACTGCTTTAATGTTTCCAGCAATACCGCTTATAATGAGCGTATACAGTAACCGATTTCATACTTTGAGTGGATTAATTAGAAAAATTCACGATGAGTATGTCTTTGAAAAACATACTCCCCCAGAGTGGAAAGATCAACTTATAAATCTTAACAGTAGAATTGGAGTATTAAAGTTTGCAATCATGTCAGCAGCATTTGGTTTTTTATTTAATATGTTGACTGTATTTGCTCTTTATTTAGAAAGTTTAATTGTAGCTAGAGTAATTTTTGGAACGTGCTGTTTGTCTATGATGATTTCAATTATTTTTTTTATTAGAGAAATACAAATTTCTACTAAGGCTTTAAAACTCCATCTTTCTGATATGGATGTTCAGTTTAAGGAATAATTACTGCTGGACCTGTAATTTTTCTACCTTCTAAATCTTTATGTGCTTGAACGACATCTTCTAATCTATACTTTTTAAAAATTTCTATTTTTACATTTCCCGATGAAATTTGTTTAAACAACATGTCAGCTGCTTCTTGTATTTCTTCACTATTAGTAAAGTATTGATTCATTGCAGGCCTAACAAAATAAATACCTTTTGGTTGCAATGATTGTGAAACAATAATTGGGTCAAGTGGACCTGATGCATTTCCAAATGAAACCATTGTTCCTCTTAATTTTAAACATTGAATGGATCTGTCATATGTTGTTTTTCCCACACCATCATAAACAACTGAAACACCTTTGTCATTTGTGAGTTCCAACACTTTTTTTGCAAAGTCTTCTTTAGAATAATTTATAACTTCATCACAACCATACTTTTTTGCTATTTCAACTTTTTCATCACTACCAACTGTTCCAATAACTTTAAGCCCTAAACTTTTTGCCCACTGACAAAAGAATTGTCCCACACCACCAGCTGCTGCATGAAATAAGACAGTTTCGTCTTTTTTTGGAACATATGTTTTGTGTAATAAATAAAAAGTTGTCATTCCTTTTGTCATTGCACTCGAAATTTTTTCTAAATCAATATCATCAGGAACTTTTACAATATTTTTTGATGTATAATTTCTGTGAGTTGAGTAAGCACCTAAAGGAGCTGCAGCATATGCAATTTTATCTCCAACTGAAAAATTTAAAACATTTGAACCAACTTCTTTAATTATGCCTGCTGCTTCCATTCCAATCCCAGTTGGTAATTGAAGAGGGTACAATCCCGACCTATGATATGTGTCTATATAGTTTAAACCAATTGAAACATGTTCGATTTGAACTTCATCTGCTCCAGGTTTTTCTAAAGTTATATCTTCTAGTTTAAGAACTTCAGGTCCACCTGTATTTGTTATTTTAATAGATTTCATTTTACAAATGTACCTTTATGATAATCCTCGACTGCTTGCAAGATTTCTTGTTTAGTATTCATAACAAAAGGGCCACCTCTTGCAATTTGTTCGCCAATTGGTTTTCCAGCAATCAGAAGGAACTTGGCATTAGTTGTGCCGTAAACTTTAAGTTTCTCTCCCATTTCTAAAAGAATTAGTTTTGAATTTTCAATTTTTTGATGTTGTAGATTTCCAATTTTTATTTCTCCTTTAATTAAATAAATAAATGAATTGTGAGTTGATGGTAAATCAAAATTGAACTCTTTATCCTTATTTAATTCAATATCAAAATAAATAGGTTCAACATTATGTTTTTTTATAGGTCCTTCAGCTTTTTTAAATTTTCCAGCTATAACTTTGACTATTTTTTCTTCATCTAGGTGAGTTTGCATTTGATCAGCATCTATGTAGATGTAACTAGGTTTACTCATTTTTAGTTTAGCTGGCATATTGATCCATAATTGAAACCCATGTAACTTACCTTCTTTCATTGCAGGCATTTCAGAATGTATAATTCCACTTCCTGTTTTCATCCACTGAACATCTCCCGCAGTCATTCTACCTTCACCACCTGTGCTGTCTTTGTGCTCAAAATCTCCAGCTAACATATATGTTACTGTTTCAATACCTCGATGAGGATGGGGTGGAAAACCAGCTATATAATCTTCTCTATTTTCTGATCCGAATTCATCTAACATTAAAAACGGATCAAAGTAATTTGGTTCTACACCAATGCTTCTTTTTAATTTAACCCCAGCCCCGTCAGA
>CACPNO010000033.1 GCA_902635335.1 uncultured Pelagibacteraceae bacterium | reverse complement strand
GTCATTGGATTTGTATTAGTTATAGAAGCATCAGTACCATCTTGATTTGTAAGTTTATTCGTATCCTCAAAACTTTTAGTGCCTGAAAGAGTTAAAGTTGGAAAAAAATCACTTTTAGAAATATTTAAGACTTCCTTTTGAACTTCTAAATTTTTTCTCTCAGCTTTAAGCTCTAAATTGTTCTGGTAGGTTTGTTTTAATGCATCACTCAAAGTAGTAGCATTTACTGGTATTATAAAAGCTATTAAGCAAAAAGTGATTAAAGTGATTATTTTCATAGATTATATTTTATTGATTTAATTTGATGATTTCTATTTAAATTTAATACAATTGAAGAATATTTTGGAGCAAATTTAAACATATTTTGTGTGACCCTTTGGTAAGTTTGCATAAAAGTTAATACCTCGTTTTTGCTCATAACCTTATTATTTGCTTTATTTTTTGAGTTTAATTTTAGTAACGCCTCCTGTTTAAGTCTCCAGGTCTGCAATAATTTGAAATTTCCAGCTTTTAAAAATAATAAACAGTCTAATTTAGAAAATAATTTTTTATATTTTGTTTGTAGTTGACCATTTACATATTTCCTCCATCTTAAATTTTTATCTGCTGTTCTTTCAAGAGAATTAATCGATTTTTTTAAAGTTGCATTTTTTTCTGCTCTAGCCCCTACACACCATCCTTCAAAAATTATAACATCTGGCACCTTTTTAACTAGATACCAGGACTTTCTTTTTAATCTATCATCTATTGCCTTATTAAATTTAGGAAGTCTCTGTTGATTAAATCGCTTTTCCTTTGTTTTTTTAAGAAGATCAAAAATAAAGTTTACATCGTGAGTACCTGGAACACCTCTGGTCATTAATAAGGGATGAATTTTTTTAGATAATTTTATTCTATCTTTTCGGGTTTTATACAAATCATCAATTGATATTTTAAAAACATTTAACTTAAAATATTTCGTTAAAATGATTCTTAGAATAGAACTAATTGTTGTTTTACCAGTTCCTTGACCTCCTGCTAAGCCTATTAAGTAAGGTTTAGATTTATTTGTTCTATTTGAAATCCAGAAACTAATTGGAATTAGAAAAGATTTAATCATCTTTTCTTTATTTTTAAATTTTTCCTTTGTTGTTTCTTGAGATCTTATAAACTTAAAACAGTCTTTACTAACTTTTTTATAACACTCAGTAATTGATTGCATAAAAAATTTATTGTTTTTGATCTAAAGGATGATTTTTGCCATCGTTCACTGGCACATCTTCAATTTCAAATGGCTCCACACCTTCTATACAAGCAATATTTACACCAAATATTTTTGGATTACTTCTAGGTCTGTTATGAGTATGAATTCCACAAATTGAACAAAAGTAATGTTTAGCGGTATTAGTATAAAACTGATAAAGTGATAACTTATCCTCTCCTTTTATAAGTTTGAAATCATCAGGACCAAGCACTCCAATAATGTAACCTTTTTTTTTGCAAATTGAACAATTGCAACGCATGATTTTTTCAATACCACCCAAGGGCATCTTAACTTCTGCTTCTATTGCACCACAATGACAGGATAATTTTTTCATATTTTAATCTCCTAAAAATTTATCTTTTATTATCTTTTAAATAATTTTTATATCTTTCGTAACTTTCTTTTGGCCAAGTATTTTTTAAATCATACATTTTTTCAAAACAATTTGCATCATCAGTAAGTTTTAACCATGGATCTTTATCTTTTGTAAATATATGCGCTTCAGGAGGAAAGTTTTCTGAATTATCTAAAGTTTTAGTTCTAACTGTTGATCGACCAACTGCCGTAGCGTAATCTGTGTAAATATAAGTACCACATTTGTCACAAAAATAAGCCCTCGAAGTAGCTCCACTACCTGTTTTAAGTTCAGTTGACGAAATATTACCCTCTATAATTAAAGTATTATCTAGAACGCTCGTATTAATAACATAAGAAGACCCAGTTATAATTTTACAATCTTTGCAATGGCAAGCTTGAGTGAATAGAGGCTTCTCAGTAATTCTATATTTAACCTGACCACAAATACATCTTCCTGTTAAGCTCTCGTTTTTTTCCATTTATTATATTTAAACTACTTATGGTTAAAGTTATCCACATGTATACAACATGTGGTTTCGATGTTCACGTTTTGATTCACTTTTGATTCAGTTACAGACTCAAAATACAACCTGATTGACACTATTGAATAACTTAGATATTAATTAGAACAAAATAAGAACATTTATGAAGCTAACTATACCTTACTATTTACACAAAGCTGGCGCGGGTTTTCCGTCCCCTGCCACAGACTATATTGAGGAAGATATCGATTTAAATGTTCACTTAATCAAAAATGTTCCAGCAACTTTCATCATAAGAGTTCAGGGAAAATCAATGGTGGATGTGGGAATTAATGATGGCGATCTATTAGTTGTTGATAAGAGTTTAACACCAAAAAATTTCTCAACAGTTATTGCAAATGTTCATGATGAACTAGTTGTTAAAAGTTTAGTTCAAGAAAGAGATAAAAAATTTTTAACATCAGGTTCTAAAGAATTTACAGATCGAATTTTAATAAATGAAGATGAAGATATATTTATTTGGGGAGTTGTAACTTATGTCATCCATTCAGTATACTAAAAAAATAGCACTTATTGATTGTAACTCTTTTTATGTTTCTTGTGA
>CACPNO010000032.1 GCA_902635335.1 uncultured Pelagibacteraceae bacterium | reverse complement strand
GAAATTTATGTTTTAATAAATATACAACATTATCTAGTAAAAATTTCAAAAAAATGAAGCTTAATTTAAATTTTGTAAATAAAGTACCAAAAATTGGAAAGGATAATGAAATTATTCTTCTGACCCGAAATAATATAAAAAGCAAAGAAATTAAACAATTATCAAAATCGGTATTTTCTAATAAACTTTTCTCTGAACACAATTTCCTCGAAAAAAATTATAATGATAAAAGTTATATATTTGTAAACTGTACTAAATCAAAAATTTCGTTGGATTTTGAAAAACTAGGTTCAAAATTGTTTGTATTTTTGAAAGAAAATAAGAAAGAAAATTCATTTATTAATGTAGAAAATAATTCTTTATCTGATGTACAATTAGAAAAATTTCTTCATGGATCACAGCTCAAATCATATAATTTTAATCTCTACAAAACTGACAAAAAAAAAAATGTTGATATAAGTTTAAGTATTGTTGGAAATAATATTACAAAAAAAAATTTATTAAGAAATAAATTAGATGCTCTTTTGCAAGGAGTTTTTCTTACAAGAGACTTGGTTTCTGAGCCTGGTAATATTTTACATCCAGATGAATACGCAAAGAGAATTATTAAATTAAGAAAGTTCGGATTAAAAGTTACAGTCTATGATCAAAAAAGATTAAAAAAATTAGGATTTAATGCATTACTTGGTGTCGGACAGGGAAGTATTAGAGGTTCTTATATGGTGACTATAGAATGGAATGGAAATAAAAATAAATCAAGACCTTTAGCCTTCGTTGGAAAAGGTGTTTGTTTTGATACTGGGGGGATTTCACTTAAACCTGCTAAATTTATGGAAGATATGACATATGATATGGCTGGTTCTGCAACTGTAGTTGGCCTTATGAAAACTCTAGCTTTAAGAAGATCTAAAATTAATGCGGTTGGAGTTGTAGGGTTAGTTGAAAATATGCCCGGAGCAAATGCACAAAGACCTGGAGATATTGTGAAATCTTATAGTGGACAAACTATTGAAGTTTTAAATACTGATGCAGAGGGAAGACTAGTTTTAGCTGATGCGCTTACATATACTGAGGAGAAATTTAAACCAAGTTTAATTATTGATTTAGCCACATTAACTGGAGCAATAATCGTTGCACTTGGATCTGAATATGCTGGTCTTTGGTCAAATAACAAAAAATTATCAAAACAACTATTTGATGCTGGTGAACAGGTAGAAGAAAAAGTATGGGAAATGCCTTTACACGAAAATTATAATAAATTAATGAATTCAAATAATGCTGATATGCAAAATATTAATTATGTTGGAGGAGCTGGGTCTACAACCGCAGCTCAGTTTTTACAAAGATTTATAATTAATAAAACACCTTGGGCTCATTTAGATATTGCAGGAATGGCGTTTTCTAAATATGCAGGAGCACTAAATTCTGGTGGTGCAACCGGATATGGTGTCAGATTATTAAACAAATTTATTGAGGAGAATTATGAGTAATATTGAACAGACATTATCTATAATTAAACCAGATGCTGTTGAAAGAAATTTGCAAGATCAGATTAAAAATGAATTTAAAAATAATGGATTTGAAATTTTAAAAGAAAAAAAAATTCATATTTCAAAAGATGAGGCTGAAAAGTTTTATAAAGTTCATGAGTCTAAACCATTTTATGATGATTTATGTTCTTATTTATCTTCTGGACCAATTGTTGTTATGTGTCTACAAAAAGACAACGCAGTTTCCGAAAATAGAAAATTGATGGGAGCAACTAATCCTAAAGACGCAGAGGAGGGAACACTTAGAAAAAAATATGGAATTTCAATTGATAAAAATTCTGTTCATGGATCAGACAGTGTTGAAAATGCAAATCTTGAGTTAAACTTTTTTTTCAAAGATTAGTTAAAAACTTTTCAACAGCTTTTGGATAAATTTCATGTTCAATTTTAAGAACTTTATTCTCTAAACTTCTCACAGTATCTGATTTTAAAATTTTTACTTTCTTTTGTAAAATAACTTTACCTGAATCTAATTTTTCTGTTACCTTATGAATTGAAGCTCCTGCAAATGCATCTTTATTTTTAATTGCTCTTTCATGTGTATTCAATCCTTTATATTTAGGTAAAAGAGATGGATGAATATTTAATATTGGATTAGAAAATTTTTTTATAAAATTACCTGACAATATTTTCATAAATCCAGCTAAACAAAGTAAATCTATATTATACTTTTTGAGTAATTTAAGTGAGCTATTTTCAAAATTTGATCTATTTTTAAATTTTATTCCATAAATTCTTATTTTTGATTTAGATGCAATTTTTAAACCTTCAGCATCTGGATTATTAGAAATAACTAATATAATTTTAATTAAGGAATTTTTTTTTTTTGAGTGATTGATTAAAGATTTTAAATTACTACCTCTACCACTAATAAAGACAGCTATATTTTTTTTACCAGGGTATTTTTCCACTTAATTTAACTTTCTTTGAATTTTTTACAATTTTTCCAATTACGTAGGGTTTGAAGTTTTTACCAAAATATCTAGTTATATAATTTAAATTTTTAGGACTTATAACTAAGCAAAAGCCTACACCACAATTAAAAGTTTTTAACATCTCATTTTCACTTATGCCCATTTTATGTAGCCATTTAAAAATTTTTAGTGTTTTAATGTTATTAAGATTTATTTCTGCACCTAGCTTTTTTGGAATTATTCTTTTAAGATTATCTGCCAATCCTCCGCCAGTTATATTTGCACATCCATTAATCAAATTTTTTTCATTTATTATTGATAACTCTTTTGAATAAATCTTGGTTGGTCTAATTAATTCTTTCCTAAGAAATTTATTTGTTTTCAATTTAATCTTTTTTTTTTTTATTACATACCTTACTAATGA
>CACPNO010000031.1 GCA_902635335.1 uncultured Pelagibacteraceae bacterium | reverse complement strand
AAAATAACGTTTTCAATTTTTTTTTCTTTTAGTTTTTTTAAAATTTTATTTAATTGAATAGTATCAAAAGTAGTATTTGAAAAATTTTTTTTTACTTTTAATCCATTTACTCCTAATGTTCCAATTGAGGCTGCTTTAATTCCATTAAGAGTAAGAATTTGAAAATAAAAATTTGCTATAGATGATTTACCATTTGTTCCAGTAACTCCTATTAAATTGTTTGGTTTTTTGTTAAATATTTTAGAGCTAAATTTAGCTATTAATTTCCTAGGATTGTTGTAGTTTAAAAATAAAACATTATTCCTCCAACCATCTATCTCTAATTTATCACTAATTATTATTTTTGATCCATTTCTTATTGCATCTTTTATAAAAAAATTTCCATTTGTATTATTTCCTTTAAATGCAAAAAAAATATAACCCTCTTTTACTTCGTTTGAATTAAAAGCTATTCCTTTAAAACTTAACTTATGGTATTTTTTTTGAAGATTAGGAAAATAGTCTTTAAGCAACATGATTTACGCTCTTAATATTTTGTGGCTAAAATTGGCCCGATTTTATCCATTATCTGACCTGTTACCCACACAGTGGTCCAGCCTGCTGTATTTCTCCAATTCCCTTTGTAAGGATACCTGTCATCTCTATAATGATATATAAATTCTCTGTTAGCTTTAGGTTCATCCAACATTACTGCTAATACAAATTTAGGATCTGAGGTTGGAAAGACTGAGAGAAAAGTGTTAACTTTTTTTTTAGAGTAGCCACCTTCTGAAGGTTGATCTGCAGTACCTGTTTTCCCTCCTATTTCGTAACCTTTTACATTCGCAAAACCTGCCGTCCCTTCTTTTGTTGATACAATTTTTCTAAGAATAGGATTTATTATTTTCGATAATTTTTCATTAAGTATTCTTTGTCTTGGTAATTTTTCCTTATTTAATAATGTAGGTGTTATTTCATATCCACCATTACTTATAATTGAATAACCTTTTGAAAGCTGTAATAAAGTTGTAGCTATACCATGACCAAAAGCAACTGTTGCAAGTTTACATTTACCCCATCTACCTAGTTGGGTTGTGCCTACTTCTTGGATATCAAATTCTATATTTGATATAATTCCAATAGTTTTAAGAAACTCATTATAATTTTCAATACCAACTTTTTCAGCTATTCTAATTGAACCAATATTTCCTGATCTAATCAGAATTTCTTCCGCGGTTAAATCTGATGGTATTTTATCATCATATTCAGATATAGAATTTCCTGCACAAGTAATTTTTTTTTTTAAATCTTTAAATTCTGTTTCTGGTTCCACAACATTGTATTGTAAACCTGCAGCCAAAGTAAATGTTTTAAAAACAGATCCAAATTCATATACACCTTTAGTTGCTCTATTAATATATTTTACATCATTTATTTTTTCTCTTTTATTAAGATCAAAGTCTGGAAGAGATATCATTGATAAAATGTGGCCATTGTTAATATCCATTAAAATTGCTGCACTTCCAATATTTTGGAATATATCTTTAGATTTTAATAACTCTTCTTTAATTAAATATTGAAGATCTTTATCGAGAGTTAATTTTAAAGGGTCTTTTGTTGTTGTTAGTTCATAATCAAAAGTTTTTTCGATTCCTGATATACCATTATTATCATTATCGATTTGGCCAATTACATGACTAAATAAATTTCCATTAGGATAAACTCTTGCTATGCTATCCTCTTGAATAAAGGATTTGTCTCCCAAAAGAAGAACTTGCTCAAGCTTTTTAGGACTTATTTTTTTTTTAACATAGAAGAATTTTTTTCCATACATATCCTTTTCAAAATTTTTATTAGGAAATATTAGCTTAAGAGATACCAATAATTTTTCTTTATTGATAACTAAATTAGGGTTAATCCCTAAATTAACTATGGGAACACTTTTAGCTAAAATATTTCCTTCATTATCTAAAATACTAGACCTGAAATTTTCTTTTCTAGCTATTTTTTGAATTTCAGGAATTTTTTTTATACTTAATAATATTACTTTAGATGAAAATATAATCGCTAGAATAAAAAAAACAAAAAAAATAAATGCTACTCTCTCAAAAGATATTTTAAGATATGACTTATTTTCTTCAAATGAAAAGCTATCAATGTATTTGTCAGAATTTTGAGAGTGATTATCCAATTCACTCATCAATTTTAACCATTTTATCAATTTTTAATTTATCATTTAAAAATTCAATTTTACTTAAATTTTCAATTTTCTTTTGCACAAATTTTTCCTCAAAGTAAAATTGTTGATACTCCATAAGTTTTTTTGGGGAAGTTAATATACTATAATCAAGCAAAGTGAGTTCATAACGATCCTCTAATATGCTGATATTTTCTTTTATTTGAAAAATTTTTTTGTCAAGTTTTTTTGTTGAGTTTTTAGTTAAAGTGGTAGCAAATATTAAAAAAATTATTGGTGTAAAAAAAAATAGTTTTTTCATTTAATTATCTAAGATTCTCAATATTTATTAAATTTTTAAATTTTTTTCTAAGTTCATTAAAATCACATATATCATTAGTTTTAATTCCATACCTTAATTTGGCTGATCTTGAGGGTGGGTTCTGCCTTATCTCACTTAAGCTTGGTAAAATAGGTTTTTTATTTATTAATTTAAAACATTTTTCTGAAATCTTTGCCTCAGGTAAATACCTTGAAGAATTTCTTTGCTCAGAATAGTGTTTAAAAAAAAATTTGACAATTCTATCCTCTATTGAGTGAAAACTAACTACAGCTATTATACCGCCTGTGGGAATTAAATTAAATGAATTTATCAAGCCATTTATTAATTCACTAATTTCTTTATTCACTAAAATTCTTAAAGCCTGAAAAACTTTAGTGGAATTATGTATTTTTGTTTTTTGAAATTTTTTAACATTATCTATAAT
>CACPNO010000030.1 GCA_902635335.1 uncultured Pelagibacteraceae bacterium | reverse complement strand
AATATTCTTAAATCATCTAGGGGGAAAAAGTCAGAACTAAATTTAAATAAATTTATTTTTTATTTAAAAAAATTAGGATATCATATGAAATACTCTAACCACAACGAATTAAAAAAAATTATAAAAACTTTTCAAATGAGATTTAGACCTGAGATAACTGACGGAAAATTAGATCTAGAATGCTATAAAATAGCAAAATCCCTTTATAAACTTAGATAATAAATAATTGAACTTTATAAAATATTTTGTATTGTCCAATAGCCAGATAAAAGACTTATCGCTTTAATTTATAAAGAGGAAAGTCCGGGCTCTACAAAGACACAGTGCCAGTTAATGGCTGGCAGGGGCGACCCTAGGGATAGTGCCACAGAAAATAAACCGCCTTATCAAGGCAAGGGTGAAAAGGTGTGGTAAGAGCACACCGGCTAAGTTGGTAACAGCTAGTGCATGGAAAACCCCACTGGGAGCAAGACTGAGTAGAGATGACACTGTTAGAAATAACTAAAAGCAGTCTTTGGCTAGTCATCTGGGTTAGTTGCTTGAGCCTTAAAGTGATTTAAGGCCTAGAGAAATGATAAGTTTAAACGACAGAACCCGGCTTACATTTTATCTGGCAAAACCATAACATTTAATTGTTTTGCTAAATAAAATCATTGTTTGCATTTTGCTGAATATTAGAAATTTAGAACAAATCAAGAATACCTTGATTATAATATTAGGTATTGACGATTAAATTTAAAACCCATAATATCCCATAATATCCCAAATATGGAATTTATGGATTATGTTTTTATCTACTTACGAAAACAAATTAGACAAAAAAGGAAGGGTGTCCGTGCCTGCTAGCTTCAGAAGCTATCTGTCAAACATGGGATATAATGGAATTGTATGTTTTCCATCATTTAATAATCAATCAATTGAGTCTTGGCCTCAAGACAGAATTGAAAAAATTTCAAATGCAATAGATTCTTTAAATCCATTTGAGGATAAGAAGGATTATTTTGCAACCTCAATACTATCAGAAAGTATTAATTTACAATTTGATGGCGAGGGAAGAATTCTCATTACAGAAAAATTATTAAGTCATGCAAAAATAAAAAATAGCATGTTGTTTGTTGGTCAGGGAAAAACCTTCCAAATATGGGAACCAACAAATTTTGAAAAATTTAGGGTCACTGCTAGAAAAAAATCCAACATTAATAGGGCTAACCTTAAATGGGAGCAAAAACTTAATAACTAAACGGGGGATAAATGACAATTAACTTTAAAACACCAGACATAAAAGAGTTGAAACCTAGAATACTAGTTTTAGGAATTGGAGGAGCTGGAGGAAACGCCATTAACGGAATGATAGAAGCAGGTTTGCAAGGTGTAGAATTTATAGCTGTTAACACTGATGCACAGGACCTAAGATTGAGCCATGCTCAAACAAAAATTCAAATGGGTTTAAACTTAACAAAAGGTTTAGGCGCTGGTGCAAAACTAGATATTGGAGAAGCTGCTGCTGACGAATCTCTTAACGAAATTGTAAATGTGCTTCAAGGATCTAACATGGTCTTCATAACTGCAGGAATGGGCGGTGGTACTGGAACAGGTGCTGCACACGTTATTGCTCGTGCTGCTAAAGAATTAAATATACTAACAATTGGAGTGGTTACATTACCTTTTTTATATGAAGGTCCTTCAAGAATGAGAAAAGCAAATCAAGGTCTTGAGGAATTAAGAAAACACGTTGACACTATAATTGTAGTACCAAATCAAAATTTGTTCAAAATTGCAAGTGAGCAAACAACTTTTGAAGAGTCTTTTTTATTGTCCAATGATGTATTAAAGCATGGAGTTCAAAGTATAACAGATCTTATGGTAAGACCTGGTCTTATAAATTTAGATTTTGCCGACGTTGAAACAGTTATGAGTTCAATGGGTAAAGCTATGATGGGAACTGGTCAAGCTGAGGGAGAAGGTAGAGCAGTTAAAGCTGCAGAGATGGCTATAAACAATCCATTAATAGATGACTACACACTAAAAGGGGCAAAAGGTTTGTTAGTCAATATAACTGGAGGAAAAGATCTTAAACTGTTTGAGGTTGATGAAGCTGTTAATAAAGTTAGAGCTGAAGTGGACCCAGATGCAGAACTAATTATAGGAGCAATAACTGATGAAAATCTTGAAGGTATAATGAGAGTTTCAATTGTAGCGACTTCTCTGGACGGTCAACAACCAGAGCCGAAATCAGTGATTAATATGGTTCATAGAATACAAAATAGAAATCCTGGATATTCTGATTTTTCTAATGCAGGCTCTTCTCAAGCGTTTACATTTTCTAACCAAAACAGCTCAATCATTACTAATGGGGCAAATGCTCTTAAAATAGAAGAAGAGATTAAAGCTGAAACTGAAAGTCAAGCAACATCTGAAATTGATAATTCAGATGAATTAGTAAGTTCGACAAATGTTGAGAAGGAAAATAATACTTTAGAGAATGAAGCATCTAAAGTCTCCGAGCAATCTTTTGAAAAAGATGAAAGCAACTTTTCTTCCTCAAACGGTTTAGAGAACTTTAATTTTGATGAAGAAACACCTGAACTTTTTAATTCTGATGGATCAATTAATGAAACTGAGGAAGAGAATTCTTTATCAACAGAAATAAATTCCACAATTGAAGAAGAAGACGATTTGGAAATCCCAGCATTTTTGAGAAGACAAAAGAATTAATGGTCTTCAATAAAATAAATGAATGCCACCATAAATCTGGAAAAAAAACATTTTCCAGTTCTGCTAAACGAATTAATTAGCATTATTTCCCCTCTTTATGGTGGCACATTTATTGATTGTACTTTTGGGCAAGGGGGATATTCAGAAAAAATTCTTGAGAATAAACAAAACAATATTATTGCATTAGATAGAGATAAAGATGTCTTGAGCATCACATCAAAACTCCAGAAAAAATATGATAAAAGATTTAAATTTTATAACCTTAAATTTTCACAATTAGATCAAATTAAATTAAAAAATCATAAA
>CACPNO010000029.1 GCA_902635335.1 uncultured Pelagibacteraceae bacterium | reverse complement strand
AGCACATATCGTTGTTAAGACAGTATAAAATATTGGCCAAATCATTTTTCTTGTTGTCAAAATTAAAATTTCAAATTTTTTCTTATCTGGAAACTGTTTGATTAATTGTAAATACCTAGTGCTCATATGAATATTCATTGCCATTGTAAGAATTAACATTAATGCGATAAAGTTTGACGAAATTACTGTAACTTTCCATCCAACAAAACCCAGAAAACCTGTCATAAATACCACAGAAAAAAAACAGCTACATATTGGAATTACTATCCAAATTATTTTTCTGAATACATACCAAAGTGTTAATATTATAAAAATTAAAACACCTATACCAAAAGTTACAATATCATTTTTTATAAAAGTCATCATATCATCTGCTATCATTGGAATACCTCCAAGATAAATCTGTGCATTTTGATTATGATTTTTTATAACTTCTCTAATTTCTAAAATATTTTGATGTCTTTCTCTTTTATCTCTAATTCTCTATTGGTCTTGATCTCTTTGTCTATTTTATTTGGTTTTATATATACAATGATACCACTTGTTTTTCCGTCCTCGCTAATTACAAAGTTTCTAAATACTGGACTATTTAGGATTTCATTAAATCCACGGTCTTTATCTATATTATTACTTGTTAACGTTTTAAAATTTTGAATACGTTCAATTAAACTATCATCTGTTGTTTCTAATAGAGGGATATCTAAAAGTGTAACTACATTATGAACCCAGTTTAAAGATTTTAGTTCGTTTTTTAATTTAGAAAGACTTTCAATTGAGTTCTGAGAATTCATTTTACTTTCCGGGGAGTATGTGAGCACTAGAAATTCTTTAGCACCGTATCTATCATTTATTTCTTTTAAATATTCAAAATCTGGATCATTTTCTAACAATAAAGTTTCTGAGCTAGCGTCTAACCTGAAGTCTTTAGAAAAGTAAAAAGCTATAATTAAAATAAGTAATAATATTGAGAAAATTAACTTAGGTTTTTCTATAATATTTTTTTGATAAAATTTAGCTAACATCGGATATTAGCTTTTATAATTTATATTAATTATTTTGAATATCTTTAAATTTGGTAAACATTTCCTCAAATTCAAGCATTATGGTACCAGTTGGACCATGTCTTTGTTTAAGAATTAGTAGTTCAGCTAAATGAGAAATTTCATTCATTTTTGCCTGCCATTCTGCATGTTCAACAGTTGCAGGTCTAGGCTCTTTATTTTTTAAATAATACGATTCTCTGAAAACAAACATAACCACATCTGCATCTTGTTCTATTGACCCAGATTCTCTCAAATCTGAAAGAAGAGGTTTTTTATCATCTCTTTGTTCAACTGCTCTTGATAACTGTGAAAGAGCTAATACTGGAACTGATAATTCTTTAGCAAGAGCTTTTAGTCCTTGTGTAATTTCAGAAATTTCCTGAACACGTCCATCTTTTAAATTTGTTCCTTTCATTAATTGTATGTAATCAATAACAATCATATCCAGTCCATGTATTCTTTTTATTCTTCTTGCTCTATTACTAAGAGCTGCAATGGATATAGCTGGTGTCTCATCGATATATAATGGTAGTTCGGCAATATTTTTTGAAGTTTCAATAAATTTGTCAAACTGTTCCTCTGATATTTTTCCTCTTCGAATATCATTAGACTTAATTCTTGATTGTTCAGCAAGTATTCTTGTTGATAGTTGTTCCGATGACATTTCCAAAGAGAAAAAAGCTATACATGATTTTTCTCCTTTATCTTGAATATTTTTTGCAGCATGAAATGCAATATTTGTAGCTAGAGCTGTTTTACCCATTGAAGGTCTACCTGCTATTATTATTAAATCCGATTTATGCATACCTCCCAATCTATCATCCAAGTCTCTAAGTCCTGAAGGCACACCAACTATTCCCTCTTCATTTTTATAAGCATTCGAAGCCATTTCAATAGTTTGTCTCATTGCTTCATCAAATTTTATTATTGATGAATTAAATGATCCTTTTTCAGCTAAGTCAAAAAGTGATTTTTCAAAATCTTGAATAATCTGTTGTCCATCGTTGTTCAGATCGTTAAGTTTTGCTACATCTATTATGTTATCAGAAATTTTTATAAGCTCTCTTTTTACAAATAGATCGTAAATAAGTTTAGAGTATTCAATACTTTGTCTTGAAGAAGTTGAAAATTTTGTAACTTTTACGAGGTATTCAGGAATATTTAGCTCATCTTTTTCATTCTCAAAATAATTTTTAAGAGTTATTGGATTAGCAAGCATACCTTTATAAATTAAGCTCTCAATTGCACTAAAAATTTTTTGATGCATTGGATCATAAAAATTTTTGCTTGAAATTAATAAGCTTATTTCATCAAATACTTCATTTGATAGTAATATTGAGCCAATAACTGATTGTTCAGCCTCTATATTATTAGGAAGTTCATCTAGTTTATTCTTAATTATATTTAAAGACTGAGACACACAAAAAATTTATATAATAAAATAAAAAATACAAATTTTTATTACTATTGGGGAAAATTATGTATAATTATTTAGTTTCCTCTTGTGGGATAGTCTTTATTACAATCTGTGTTTGAACTTCTGGGTGTAGATTAATTAGGACATCAAAATCACCTATTGATTTAATTTCTTTGGAAGGTTGTATTAGAGAAGGGTTGATTTTAATTTGATCTTTTTCCTCTATAACTTTTGATATCTCAGTTGGTTTAACGGAGCCATATAATTCTTTATTTTCGGTGCTCAGTTTTTTGATTTCATACTGCTTATTCTTTATTTTTTCATTTATGTCTTTAGCTTCTTTTTTTCTGTCCTGATCTTTTTTGCTAAGATCTTGTTTGATTTTCTCAACTTCTTTTATATTTTCTTTTGAAGCAAATAGCGCTTTTTTTTTAGATATAAGGTAATTTCTTGCAAAACCTCTTTTTACTTCAATGATCTCTCCTATAGATCCAATTTTTCTCACATTTTCTAGAAGTATTACTTTCATTTTATAATAATGCTAAGTTACGTGCTCTTTTTATTGATAATGATAA
>CACPNO010000028.1 GCA_902635335.1 uncultured Pelagibacteraceae bacterium | reverse complement strand
CATGCAATTGCTGTCATTGGCCATAACAGAACATTTACTAAAGCATATCTTTCCCAAAATAAGTGCATAAAAAAAGCCATAATTAACCCTGCTTTTAAAAACATAAAGAATAATATTAATGACCATCTCAACATTCCTTGAAATTGGTACCAGTCAACCATGTACGAAAAAAAACTTAGAACAAATAATAACAACCAAATCCAAAGATAAATCCCTATCTTTTGAGTACTTGTTTGCTCGTCTTTTTTTGTTGTTTCTTCCATTTTGTTAGTCTCTTCCATATTTTATTTTACCACAAATAAAAAAATGCGAAAATGAAAACCCAAACTAGATCTACGAAGTGCCAATAAAGACCTAATATTTCAATTTCAACATAATCCCCTTTCATTTTAGTAAACCAGCCTCTTTTTTTGCTCTCATAATGACCAGCAAAAACTTTATAAGTGTAAATAAATAAGAAAATTACTCCAATAGAGACATGGAAACCATGAAAACCTGTTATCATAAAAAAGAAAGAGCCAAACTGTGATGCACCAAAAGGATTTCCCCAAGGTCTAACACCTTCATGAATTAGTTTAGACCACTCGAACACTTGCATTCCTACAAAAGTAAGACCACCTACAGCAGTAGCTAGAATTAGCCAACCACACATTTTTCGATTTTTTTCGTAACCATATTTAACTGCTAAAGCCATTGTTCCACTACTTGTGATCAACACAAAAGTCATTATCGCAATTAGTAGAAGTGGGACAGGTACACCTCCTACATATAAAGAAAAAACCTCACTCGTATTAGGCCAATCAACAATGGTTGATCCTCTACCCTTCATATAAGAAATTAAAAAACAGCTAAATACAAAAGTATCACTCAATAAAAAGATCCACATCATGGCTTTACCCCAATGCACACCTTTAAACATTGTTTGGTCTGAACCAGTGTCAGACGCCATGCCCTTAAACCCAGGTTTAAGTTCGAAGCCGTCTATTTTTTGTTCAGACATTATTTTTCTCTTAAGTTTTCTCTACTTCTGTGTGGATTACTTCACTAGGTGCTGTTGTTTGCGGTATAAAGTCATCCTTCGCTCCTGGAACACTAAAATCATATGGCCACCTGTGAACAACTGGAAGTCTTTCACCAAAGTTTCCATGTTCTGGTGGAACAGTAGAAGTATACCATTCTAGTGAATTAGCTTTCCAAGGGTTCTGTTCAGCTTTTTTTCCTGTTTTTAATGTTTTAATGATATTGAAAACTAAAATAAATTGTGCTGCACCAACTATAAATGCTGCAATACTTATAAATTCATTCATTCCTACTGCAGATGTCATATATGGACTATCATACATTTCAAAATATCTTCTTGGAACTCCAATAAAACCTAGGTAATGCATTGGGAAATATATTGAGTATGCTCCTAAAAAAGTAATCCAGAAGTGCCATTTTCCAAGACCTTCGTGAAGCATTTTTCCAGCTACTAGTGGGAACCAATGATAGACTGCACCCATAATAACCATTAATGGTGCAATACCCATCACCATATGGAAGTGAGCTATTACGAAATATGTATCAGATAATGGAACATCAACTGAAACATTTCCTAAAAATATTCCAGTAATTCCTCCATTTACAAACGTAACGATAAATCCTAGGCACCATAACATTACTGTATTGATTCTAATATTTCCTCTCCATAAAGTAAGTATCCAGTTATAAACTTTCATGGCGGTTGGAACTGCGATAATTAACGTTGTCGTTGCAAAGAAAAATCCAAACCAAGGGTTCATTCCACTAACGTACATGTGGTGAGCCCATACAAAGAAACTTAAACCACCAATACCAACAATTGCCCAAACCATCATTCTGTAACCAAATATGTTTTTTCTTGCATGAACTGATATTAAGTCAGAAACTATTCCAAATGCAGGCAATGCAACAATGTAAACTTCAGGGTGTCCAAAAAACCAAAACAAGTGTTGAAAAAGTATTGGGCTTCCTCCACCATATTCAAGAACCTCTCCTGCCTTTAAAATTGTTGGCATAAAGAAACTTGTTTGCAATACTTTATCTAATGTCATCATTATTGCGCTAACTAGTAGTGCTGGAAATGCTAACATTGCTAGCACAGTTGCTGTGAAAATACCCCAAACTGTTAATGGCATTCTCATTAGGGTCATCCCTCTAGTTCTAGCTTGTAGAATTGTAATCATGTAGTTTAGTCCACCCATTGTGAAACCAATTACAAATAAAGATAAAGATATAAGCATAAGTAAGATACCCATGCCTGATCCCGGAGTTCCCTCCAAAATAGTTTGTGGAGGATACAAGGTCCATCCGGCTCCTGTAGGACCGCCTGGAACAAAGAAACTTGCCATTAAAACTGCAACTGCAACAAAGAACATCCAGAAGCTAAGCATATTAACATATGGAAAAACCATATCTCTTGCTCCCACCATGAGTGGAATTAAATAATTTCCAAACCCTCCTAAGAATAGAGCAGTTAAAAAGTAAACTACCATTATCATACCGTGCATAGTTACGAATTGATAATAATGCTCTGCTGTCATAAAACCCGCTAATCCTGGGAAACCTAATTGAAGTCTCATTAACCAAGATAAAATTAAACCTACAATTCCAGTAAATACTGCGGTTAAGAAATATTGTACTCCGATAACTTTTGCATCCTGGCAAAAAACCCATTTTTCAATAAAACTATGTCCATGATATAAATCTTGTTCACCAACCTCTGCTGGCCTTACATAATCTATATCTGGATTTACAGAACCAGCTGAACCATCTATTACCTCTGATGATTGGGCTTGATATGATTTGTTGTTATCGTATTCGTCTGACATATTTTTTATCCTCTATATATATATTTTTTTAAATTAATAAATTGTTATTTTTTAGCTAATTTGTTTCCATCTACATTTAATTTTTCATATCTTGCTGATAGTTGCTCGAAAGTTTCTTGTTCACTCAGCCAAACTTCATAATCAACTTTATCTTGTACTTCAACTCCACCTCTCATAGCATAGTGACCAACTCCA
>CACPNO010000027.1 GCA_902635335.1 uncultured Pelagibacteraceae bacterium | reverse complement strand
ACAACTAGCTAAGTAAAATTCCCACATTCTAAAAAATTTTTCGTCAAACATATCTAAAACTGTATCTTTTTTTGATAAAAATCTCTCTTTCCAATTTCTTAGAGTATGAGCATAATGCATTCTAAGTACCTCGATATCAGACACTATAAGACCAGACTTTTCGATTGGTTTCGATATCTCACTTAAGCTAGGCGTGTAACCACCAGGAAAAATATATTTTTGTATCCATGGTTGTGGATCTCTCGGAGGCATAGAGGAACCAATTGTATGAATTAGTGCTATTCCTTTTTCGTTCAAAAGCTGAAAAACTTTATTAAAATATGTTCTATAAAAATTTCTACCAACATGCTCAAACATTCCTACACTTACAATCCTATCAAACTTCTCATTTAATTGTCTGTAATCAATGAGCTTAAAGTCTACTTGATTTGATAAATTCATTTCTTTCGCTTTATTCTGACTATATTCAAATTGATTTTCAGACAATGTTATTCCTGTAACACTAGCATTTGTCTCCTTTGCTATTGCTAATGCTAATGTTCCCCATCCTGAACCAACATCTAAAACTTTTTGGTTTGGCTGGATGTTTAGCTTTTTTATAATATGATGGATCTTGTTGCTTTGAGCTTGTTCAAGAGTATCACTATCATTTTTAAAATAAGCACAAGAATATTGTCTATTTTTATCTAAAAATAAATCGTAAAGTTTTTCAGATATATCATAATGATGTGCAACATTTTCTTTTGATTTTATTATTTTATTTAAATTCGTAAGATATCCAAACGTACCTTTTATTTTTTTTATTACCGCTCCATAAGAATTTATATTCCCTCTACCAATATTTTTAAAAGCTAAATCTAAAAAATCTGTAAGTGTACCGTTTTCTATTACTAGAGATCCATTCATATAAGCTTCCCCAAAATACAAGTCGGGATTTATAAGTAACTTTTGCATTAGTTTTTGGTCAAGAAATCTAATTACGATAGGTTTATCTTTTGTTGGATTACCTATAACGTATTTTTTTGAATTTGAGTCTATAAGTTCAAAACCATCCTGCTTAAATAAATTATTTAAAAAACTTATTAAACTCATTTTTATGCCGCCTTTAATATCTCCATATTAAAATTTAATTTTTCAAGATTTGATAATAGATCATTTTTTTCTGCTTGATCTAATAATTTTAATGGAGGCAAAAGATACCCGTATATTGAATTTTTTTCTGCCATAAGAGTGTGTAGACTTGAAATTAAGTTATATTTGTCGAAAGATTTTCTTACATCACACAAATTTTGATTAGATGAGAGATCTAGATTATTATGGAAATTATCATAAATTTTTCTAGCTAGGTGACCTGTAACATTTGTTGTTGCAGTAATTATACCATGGCATCCCAATTCTAGACCTTTTAATAATTTTGCTTCAGAACCTGGGAAAATTGAAAAATTTTTAATTTTCAAAGTTTCAAATAAATTATAGCTGCTATCCTTTACACCAATAATTTGATCAGGGAATTTTTGAACCAAATTTTTCACACATTGAACACTAAATTTATATCCACAAAGTTTTTCAAAATTATATAGAATAATTTTACAATCATTAATCTCTTTGATAATTCTAGAATAGAAATTGATCACATCTTGGTCTCCATACTTATAATAAGCTGGTGGCATTATTAAAAAATTATTAAAACCCATAGATTTAGAAATTTTCATTAAATTTATTGTATCGATTAAAGAATTGAGACCAGTTCCAATTATAAATTTACTTTTATGTCTACTCTTGGGTAGCTCATTTATTAATTGAATTTTTTCACTTAAGGATATCAGTTGGGACTGTCCAGTGCTTCCAAAAAAAACAACACCGTGACATCCTAAATCAATGACATTTTCAGCGTGTTTAATGGTATTTTTAATGTCTAATGCTAAATTTTTATCTAAAACTGATAAACTAGCAGCATATACACCTTTAATTTGTTCCATTGCCAAAATTTATATAAAAATACAAATTAGTAAAGGTTATAAAAACATATGAATATACTTGTAATACAAAACCGTATGGGTATTGGAGATATGGTAATTTTCTTACCTTTTATAGAAGCAATTTCTAAAAAATATAATTCACCAATTACTCTATTAATAAAAGAGAGCACAAAAGCTAAGGAATATACAAAAAATTTAAATTTTTTAAAAAATATAATTTACTTAAAAAGGGAAAATAAAAAAGATGAGCACAGTGGTATATCGGGTTTTTTCAAATTAAAAAATGAAATTAAAAATAATTTATTTGATACGGTTTTTATTTTTAATTCATCGCTAAGATATAGACTTGTTTGTATAAGTGCGGGGATAAAAAATATATATCAGTACCCGTTATTTGAGAAAAAAGAACAACACATTATCGATGCTGCAAATAAATTGTTAAATAAGATAAATTTAAAAGTAGAAAGCAATCCTAAAATAAAAATTAATGAGAGTTCGGTAAAATTAGCTGCTCAGAGCTTTTCGATTTCAAAAGATAAAATTAATATTTTACTTGGAATAGGTGGCTCTGGTCCCTCTAAAAGAATTCCAGCTAATAAATATAAAAAATTCATAGAACTAGCTATTAAAAAATATGACTGTATGTTTTATTTAGCAACAGGTAAAAATAAGGAAGAACAATCAATACTTAATAGTATACTGTCATCATATAAAGAAATTTGTGTCCCCTTAGATAATAATTCAATTTCAGAAATATTACCAATTATAAAGAATTGTAAAATAGCAATATGTAACGACTCAAGTTTCAGTCACCTATCAGCTGCTTTAGATGTTCCTACAATAGTTTTAATGAGTGATACACCTTTGTTGTATGGCAGTTATAGTCCAAATATGTATCCTATAATTCCTGATGGTATGAATTTTGTTTCACATAATTCAAGAGGTAAAGAAAAAATTGATCCAGAGAAGATTTTTACAAAATTTAAATCAATTATTAACTAATATTTTTTATCACAATATCTTTTGCCTCATTTACTATCGAAGCTAGTCTAGTTAATTCTGGGCTTACATCTGGATGAATTTTTTTCATAATAGACTTATAAGATTTCAT
>CACPNO010000026.1 GCA_902635335.1 uncultured Pelagibacteraceae bacterium | reverse complement strand
CTCCAATAGCGACGCTACATTGAGGTATCCATATTAAAATTTCATCAGCACCTTCGCTTCTTTCCTCAAACTCATATGAGATTTTTAACATTTTGATAAAATAATATGACATATATCCTGCAAATATTGTTGTGACGACTAAGCTCCAAACTTCTAAAAATTTTTTTTTAAAACCTGTAGACTTTTCTAAAAATAATGTGATTCTTATATGACCTCCATTTACGAATGTATATGAAAGAGCAAAAAAAGATGAGGCAGCCATACAATACCCTGAGTATTCAGCTAACCCCCTTATATAAAAACCGAAAATTCTAGATGCAATTCCGGTTAATATAAAAACTGCAATAAGAATTAAAAAAACTGCAGCTATATATCCTGAATAATTATAAATATTATTTAATGATTTATTTAATTTCTGTAACATAAAAAAGGCTGTTTTTTTTAAACAGCCTTTTTTATTATATTTTTTTTATTTGTATGCGGCAAGTACGCTAGCACCTGTTTTGCCAGCTTTTTTCTTCCATTCTTTTGCCATTTTTTTTCCAACTTTTTGGAAATGTTTTTCTAAATCAGCATTTACTTTGCCTACTACCATTCCTGCAGCAGCTAGAGCTTTTTTATCTTCTATATTTCCAACTCTAGAAAGCATCCAACCTTTTTCTTCTGCAGCAGCAGCTTCTCTTTTAATTAACATTTGAGTATCAGCATCTAGTTTATTCCAAGATCCTCTATGAGCAACAACCATATTTTTTGGGAACCAAGCAGCGATGTCATAGAAATATTTAACACCGTTCTCCCATATTTTGCTATTTTTACCAGTTGTTGGCGATGTAATCATACTTTCGACTGCCCCTGTTGAAAATGCTTGACTGATTTCAGCAGCCTCAATTTTAGTTGGAGCCATACCTGTAAGCTCTGCAATTCTAATTGTTGCAGAATTATAAGCTCTAAATTTTAAACCTTCTAGATCTGAAACACTATTGATTTCATTTTTGCTATATAGTCCTTGTGCAGGCCATGGCACAGCATATAAAAATACTAATCCTTTTTGGTTTAAACTTTCAATGATTGCTGGCTTTGAAGCTTGATAAAGTTTCATAGCATCGTCATATGAAGTTGCTAAAAAAGGTTGTGAGTCAATTTCAAGAATAGGGTCAACTTTTCCTAATGCTGACATAAATCTTTCACCCATCTGTGCTTGACCAGTTCTTACCGCTCTAAAGATTTCTCCACCTTTAAATAATGATCCACCAGGATGTGTAACTATTGTAAGTTTTCCTCCACTTTTCTCTGAAACATTTTTAGCAAATTCTGCTGCATTTGCTGAGTGAAAGTTGCTCGCACCATAAGCTAAAGCCATATCCCACTTTTCAGAAGCATTTACATTTGCTATTAACAAGATAGAAAATAAAATAGAAAACAAAGTTTTTAAAATTTTCATTAATCCTCCTTAATTTTTAAAAAATACATCTCATTATGTATTATTTATTAAATCAATAAAAATTTTTCCATGTTTTATTGAAAAATTTGAAATTGTTATTATTATATTGTTATCTTGATAGAAGAAGCCCTTATTTTACTGCAAATTATCTTTATAGATATTATATTGGCAGCTGATAACGCCATAATAATTGGTCTAATTGCGGCTAATTTTGTCCCAAAAAATAGAAAAAAAATCATATTTTGGGGAGTGGTTGGAGCTTTGATTTTTAAAGTTTTATTTGCAGTATTTGCGACCTATTTATTCAAATTTTACTTTATAAAAATTCTTGGAGGTTTGCTTCTAATTTGGATAGTCAATGATCTTAGAAAAGATCTTTTACAAGCTCAGAGACAAATTAAATCACCAACAAAAAAATCCTTAGAACCTTCATTTGCAAAGGGTATGTATAAAGTGCTTTTCGCAGATATTACAATTAGTTTTGATAATGTTATAGGTGTTGTTGGTGCTTCTAAGGGTAACTTTGGGTTTATGATTTTTGGTTTAATTTTATCTGTAGTCCTCACAGGTGCTATGGCCACTTATTTAGCTAATTATATTCAGAAACATTTATGGGTCGTCTATATTGGAATAGTTGTTATTCTTATACTTGCAATACAGCTTATTATTGGTGGACTTGTTGACTTAGAAATTCTAAAAATTAATGAGGAATTTAAAAAGTATTTTTAGTAAGAATGCTTTAATGATGGATATGAACCTCTTTTCACGTCTGACCCAAATTTTTTAACTGCATTTCTAATATTAATTTTAAAATTAGCATATTTCTTAACAAATTTTATTTTACTGTTAGTCAAACCTAATAAATCGTCTAAAACTAAAATCTGACCATCACAAAACTTTGATGATCCAATTCCTATTGTTGGAATTTCAATCGTCTCAGTAATTTTTTTTGAAAGTTTTTTCTCAATACATTCTAGTACAATAGCAAAAACGCCTGCCTCTTCTAAGATTTTTGAATCTTTTAATAAATTTTTTTTTTCTTTTTCAGTCTTACCTTTATATCTAAATCTACCTCTTTGAGATTGTGGAGTTATACCTATGTGGCCCATTACTGGGATTTTATTATTTACTAAATGTTTAATTATATCTTTGATCTTACTACCTCCTTCTAATTTGATACCATCACATTTTGTTTCTTTAATTATTTTTTTACAATTTTTTAGCGCCTGCAATTTATTTTTATAAGTATTAAATGGCATATCTACAATCATTAAACTTTTTTTTACTCCTTTTCTTACACTTTTAGAATGTTCAATCATCATAGATAGATTTACTTTTCTTGTTGTATCAAAATTATATAAAACAGAACCCAAGGAATCTCCAACGAGTACAAGGTCTGTGTATTTATCAACTTCTTCAGCAATATTTTTTGAGTAGGCTGTTAAGCAGACTATTTTTGACTTATTTTTTTTTTTTAATATAAGCCTACTTATTTTCGAAGGCATAAATATTTATTACCAAGTGCCTGTATTTTCCATAGATTTCCATGGCTCTATTGGTTCCAAGTAGCCATCTTGAAGTATTTCAACAGAAATTTTATCTGGAGATCTAACAAATGCCATATGACCATCTCTTGGTGGTCTGTTAATTGTATAACCCATGTCTCTTAATCTTTGACAAGTCTCATATATATTTTCAACTCTGTACGCCAAATGTCCA
>CACPNO010000025.1 GCA_902635335.1 uncultured Pelagibacteraceae bacterium | reverse complement strand
TTTTTCCCATATGGCCTCTTTATTGAGAACCTTTATATAATTTTTTAAACCAACAAACTGTGGTTCTCTCCCAATTTTATTTGCGTAAAAATTTGTAAAAGACATTCTGATTGCATAAATCAAAGGATAAATATTTATCGCCAATAAAAGAAAGACAGATGGTCCAATGAAAAGCCATGCTACAGCCTTATCAGAAAGTCCTTTAAATTTTTTTTTAACGCTCATATGATTTTTTTAAAAAAAAGGGGAGATATTACCCCCCTTTTTTTTTATATTTTTAAATATTAATGTTAAAGTTTTCCGTCTGCTTCAAATACTTCAACCCACTCTTCGATAATTTTATCTAGAGCGCCTTTAGCAGTTCCTTTTCCATTAACAACGTAATCATGAATAGCTTCCTGCATAGGTAACATTAACTCAACAAATGTTGGTTCTTGCCAAAAGTCTTTGACAATTCCCATTGAGTCTAAGAAACCTTGTGCATAAACTGTAGATGTAGGGAACGAAGGTGAATTTAATACATCATTATGACATGAATATCCGCCTAAATCCCACCATTTTTGTTGTACATCTGGTCTTGCAAACCATTTAATATATTCTAATGCAAGATCTTGTTTATCTGAATATTTAACAACAGATATACCTTGTCCACCTAATGTTGCAGCAGCTACGTTTTGTTTTGGATTTGCAAAGAAACCACTAACTCTCCCGTCGCTATCTTCTTTAGAAACACCTGGCCAAAAAGCATACCAGTTCATTTGGAATGCTACTTGTCCTGATTTATATGCATCTAAGTTTGCTACCATATAAGCATCAGAGTGTCCTGGAGGAGCACAGTCCTCATATAATTTTCTATAGAACTCTACAGCTTCTACTGCTTGCGGAGAATTGAAATAACCTTCCATATCGTATGGTTTATTTGGATTTTCATACTCCATACCCCATGCATACATAGCAGCAGTTACACCCATTGTAATACCTTCAGATCCACGCTCTGTATTTATAGCAGCACCGTATCTTTTTTGACCATCAATTTCTCTTCCTTGGAAAAAAGTACACATGTCATATAGCTGATCCCAACTAGCAGGTACACCTAAATCATAACCATGTTTCTTTTTGAATTCAGATTTAAGCTCAGGTCTATCAAACCAGTCTTTTCTATAAGCCCATGCTAACGCATCTCCCATAGCTGGTAGTGCATAATAGTTTTCACTTCCTTTTGGCCATGTTGAATACGCATAAACTGTTGCAGGTGAGAAATCGTTCATTGAAATTCCTTCTTTATCAAAAAAGTCATTCAATTTTACGTAGTGTCCATACACTGCACCAGCACCGATCCATTGTGAGTCACCAATTAACAAGTCAAAAGTTTTACCTTTGTTGTTAAGTTCGTTCAACATACGATCAGCAAAATTAGGCCATGGTACGAATTCAAAGTTAACATCTATTCCTGTCTCCGCTGTAAACTCTTTTGTAAGTTCTTGTAATGCATTAGCAGGGTCCCAAGCGGCCCAACCTAATGTTATTGACTTAGCATTTGAATTTACAGAAAAAGTAAATAGAGAAACAAACAATAAAATCATTATTTTTTTCATTTTATCTCCTATTAATTTAATTATTCTTAATAATAGTCTATCCAAGAAGACTTGTGCCTGCTAGTATTTTTTTTGTAAAAAATAGTTGGGTAAAAAATTAAAGAGAAAGGGGAATTATGAATAAAATAAAAGGTCCGGCAATTTTCCTAGCACAATTTGTAGGCGAAGATGCACCGTTTAATTCATTGGATAATATTTGTAAATGGGCATCATCTCTTGGTTACAAAGGTATACAAATTCCAAGTTGGGACGGTAGATTAATTGATTTAAAAAAAGCATCTGAAAGTAAAGATTATTGTGATGAGATTAAAGGAATTGCTAAATCACACAATTTAGAAATTACAGAATTATCAACTCACCTACAAGGTCAACTTGTTGCAGTACATCCTGCTTATGACACTGCTTTTGATGGTTTTGCTGCACCTGAAGTAAGAGGAAATCCCAAAGCAAGACAAGAATGGGCTGTAAATCAATTAATGATGGCTGGAAAAGCATCAAACAGTCTAGGAATAGATAAACATGTAACTTTTTCAGGAGCACTTGCTTGGCCTTATGTTTACCCTTGGCCACAAAGACCTGAAGGGTTAATTGAAAATGCATTTGATGAACTATCAAAAAGATGGAAGCCCATTCTTGATCATTTTGATAATAATGGGGTTGATTTATGTTATGAAATACATCCAGGTGAAGATCTTCATGATGGTGTAACTTTTGAAATGTTCTTAGAAAGAGTTGGTAATCACAAAAGATGTAATATGCTTTTTGATCCAAGTCATTATGTTCTACAGCATCTGGATTATTTAGCTCATATTGATATTTATCATGAGAAGATAAAAATGTTTCACGTTAAAGATGCTGAGTTAAATCCATCTGGAAAACAAGGAGTGTACGGTGGATTTCAATCATGGGTAAATAGAGCTGGTAGATTTAGATCGCTTGGTGATGGACAGGTTGATTTTAAATCTATATTTTCAAAACTAACTTCATATGATTATGATGGTTGGGCAGTTCTTGAATGGGAATGCTGCCTTAAACATCCAGAGGATGGAGCAAGAGAGGGAGCAGAATTTATTAAAAATCATATAATTAATACAACAGAAAAAGCTTTTGATGATTTTGCAGGTAGCGGAGCTGACCATGAAGCAAACAAAAAAATGCTTGGCATTAATTAATGAATAGAAAAATACGCATCGGCATGGTTGGTGGTGGTAAAGATGCTTTTATTGGAAGTGTCCACAGAATAGCTTTAAGACTTGATGGGTATTATGAATTAGTTGCTGGATCATTTTCATCTGACTTTGAAAATTCAAAAGAAACTGGAAAAAATCTTGGTCTAGAAAATGATAGGATCTATAAAACCTATAAAGAGATGGCTGAAAAAGAGTCAACTAGAGCAGATGGTATTGATGTAGTTTCAATAGTAACTCCAAATCATTTACATGTACCTATTGCAAAAATTTTTGCAGAAAATGGGATACATATTATTTGCGATAAGCCAATTGGTATGTCTAGTAAGGAAGCAATAGATCTTAAAAAGGTAATTGAAAGCAAAAAATTAATATTTGCTTTGACACATAATTACACTGGATATCCTATGGTTCGACATGCAAGATCTTTAGTTCAAAAAGGTGACTTGGGTTCTTTAAGAGTTGTTCAAGCTGAATATCCACAAGATTGGTTAACAACAAAAGCAGAGGACAGTGGATTAAAGCAAGCCGAATGGA
>CACPNO010000024.1 GCA_902635335.1 uncultured Pelagibacteraceae bacterium | reverse complement strand
TCTAATTAATTGATGCTTCATAAAGTTCACAAATTTTATAAAATGTCAGTCTATCCAAGTTTTGAGGCCTTAGATTTAAGTCCAATGATAACTTTTTAGAAACGAATTCATAATCTTTAAATAAATATCTTAGTGGTTTTTTTATCATTTTACGTCTTTGGTTAAAAAATACATTTGTTATGTACTCAAGATTTTTTGGATCTTTTATTTTATAAAAATTTTTTTTTGGAACAAATACTAAAATAGTACTTTTTACTCTCGGAGTAGGTTTAAAACTATCAGGTTCTATATCTATTATTTTTTCAATTTTCATTTTCCAATTGGATAAAATAGATAATCTTCCATAATTTTTTGTATCTTTTTTGGCGATTACTCTGTCAGCAACCTCTTTCTGAAACATAAGAACAAATTTCTTACAAAAATTATCTAAATTATCCATTTTTATCCATTTAGCTAATATTTGTGTTGAGATATTGTAAGGCAAGTTTCCAAATATAATTAAATTTTTATTAAAAAATTCCTTGTATGAAACTTTCATCATATCATTATTTATAATTTTAATTTTGTCTTCAAATTTTTTTTCTAAATTCTTTACTAATTCATTGTCTTTTTCAATTACAACAAATTTATTCGGATTTTTTTCTAAAATTTTTTTAGTTAGAGCACCTTTGCCAGGACCAACCTCTACTACAGTATTTTTATTATTTATATTTCCGATATTAACTATTAAGTCAATTACTTTTTCGTCAATTAAAAAATTTTGACCAAGACTTTTTTTTGGGACAAATTTCATTTAATTTTATTTAAAAAGTCAAAGGCATATAAAATTGATTTAGGGTCAGACCTATTTTGTCCTATCATTTCATAATTTGGACCATGATCTGGAGTAACCTTTACGAATGGTAAACCAATAGTTACATTAATAGCTTTAAATTTAAATAAAGTTTTTATTGGTGTTAGAACTTGATCATGATACATGCCAATTACAACATCAAAATTTCTAATGTTTTTTTCTAAGAAAAAAGTATCTGCAGAGAAAGGACCTTGAACATTAATCTTTTTTTTTTTTAAAAATTTAATAGCAGGGATAATTTCTTTTTCTTCTTCACTAATTTTGTGAATTGACTCGCAGTGAGGATTAAGTCCTAATATAGCGATCTTTGGAATTGTTTTAAGTTTGATTTTATAAAATTCATTTATTTTTATAATATTTTTAATAATTCTCTCTTTTTTTACAAACTTAACTACATCTTTAATTGGTATATGAGTAGACAAAGGTGAGACAGAAAGATATTTATTATAAATTAGCATAACTTGACTCTTACTATTAAATTTACTGCCAATATATTCAGTAATTCCAGGAAATTTTTTTTTTAAAAAATGTTTTTTCGAAACAGGACCGTTTACTAGAAATTTAATACTGTTTTTTTTTATTAATTTAAGTGCAAGATTAAAGCATTTTTCAATATATTGGCTAGATCCAGTAGTTATTTTCGAAAAAGGCTTTCTAAATTTATATTCAACATTAATTATATTTACGAATTTTTTTGTTGCTTTTTTTATGTCTAATACTTCATTTATAGAAATATTATATTTGAGAACTTTCATTTGCTCCTTTAATAATTTTTTCGATCCAATTAAAATTAATTTTTTTTTATTTTTTTTGAAGTTACTTGAAATTAAGTATTTAAACAGTATCTCAGAAAATGTGCTATTTGGCTCCCCTAGAACAACTAAAATTATATTAGAATTCATTAATATCTATATTTTTTTTTAATTTTTTATAAAATATTATTGAAAAATTATTAAGCTGTCTGTTTTTTTCTTGTATTATAAGTTTTTCTAATTGTTCCTCTAGATTAATTTCTTCTTTAATCTCTCTTTTGTTATTTAATCTGATCAAAAGAAAACCACTCTCAATTTTTATAGGTTTGCTTATTTCGTTAATTTTAAGGTTTTTTATATTATTATTTATAATTTCAGAGATTTGTAACTCATTTATCCAGCCAATAAGTCCTCCATTTGCAGCAGTGCTCGAAAGGCTAAAAATATTAGCAGTATTCTCAAATCCTATTTGATTTATACTTTGATTTATTTTTTTTATTTTAGTTTCTTGATTTTCTGTAATACTCTCTGTGAATATAATTTCAGATAAATTGTACTCAAATTTTTTATCTTTATTATTAAATTGATCAAGAATATTTTTTCTAAGAGCAACTTCATTTACCTTCACATTTTTTAGGTATTTATTATAGATGAATTGATTCCATAATGTTTCAATTTTTAATTTTGCTCTTACTTTCTCATAATTTATTTTTTTGTTTGATAAAATTTTTAATAATTCCTCTCTATTATATATATTCTTTCTTTTAATTAGTTGTTTTTCAACAATATCAATTAATTTGTTCTGCTCATCTAAATTAAAAAACTTTTCCAATTCTTGCTTTTTTATTATTTCAGTAATTAAAGAGTCTTTTGCTATATTTATTCTCTTTGACTCTTGTAATTGTTTAAGTTTAGGATTTAAAAATATGAGATATTTTTCCTCTTCTTTTATATCATAGTTTGTAATTACCTCATTAAGTACTTTAACTTTAATTTCAATCGATTTTCCAAATAAAGGGTTAATTAAAATCAAATAGATAGTTAAAAATAATATAATTTTTTTTTCCATTTAATAAGTATTGACAAGTGTATCAGCAGAACCTCGGACATCAGCGAATGGTATAAATCTAATTAGAAATTTCAAACTTTCATCTGGAACAAGAGATCCGTCAGTGAAAAATTTTTTGTTATATTCAAAGGATGCAGAAAGACAGTCTGTCTTATATAAATAAGAAAATTTATAAAATTGCGTAAAATCATTTTTCAAATCTTTTGTTGTATTAAACTTTAATGAATGTTCGTCTGTAAAATTAATCATTGTCTCATTTGCAATAGTTTCACTATCACCTAATTCATGGTTTTCAGTAATATAACTGAAATTAGTTAGAAGTTTATTATTACCAAATTCTGCTGTTATCGCGTCATAATTTGAAAAGTTTAAGTCTCTATCATATGAAAAATTATAATCCAACTTCATAAAATTATTATATGAATAATAAAAATTTCCTACAATATCTGACCTTGTTTGGTTAAGTTTTGATTTAGATGGCATAGAATCATTTTTTTTATCTTTAATCACATTCCCTATATTAAATCCTAATAGTTTTTCATCTTCTAAGTTTTGTTTCTCAAATTCCAAACCAAGCGTCAAAGATCTTCCTTCTTCAACCATATCATTTCTTCCAATTCTGTTTAATGAGAATATATTTCCGTAATCTAATCTAAATGAGTCTGTTGAAATGTCTTTCCCATTTGTTGGACTTAATTTTAATTGAATTTTCGGCTTTAAATAGTTTGTGGAATTATCGAATTCTTTTTGTAATGGTAATTCTGTATTCAAAGATATTGTTCCAAAAATTTCATGATCGCTATTTTCATCAAAAACGTTAGAATTTTCAGAATAAGTATTATAATTTTTTAATAAAA
>CACPNO010000023.1 GCA_902635335.1 uncultured Pelagibacteraceae bacterium | reverse complement strand
CCCCATATCAATTACAGGACCTCCTTCAAGTTTTGCAAACCATGGTTCTGGATTAGGGTGGTATGATTCAATTCCAGGAAAGGCAAAAACAGCATTACCTAATTTTATTTTTCCAATTATATTTTTTTCAACTAGCTCTTTTGATTTTTGAATTCCACCTCCTAAAAAAGTATCTGGTGCATTACCAAGATATAACTTTTTCCTTCTAGAAATTTTTAAAAGTTCTTTTCCATCCTTTAAATTAATTGCCAATGGTTTCTCTGTGTAAACATGTTTACCATTTAATAAAGCTTTCTTTGAAATTTCGTAATGAGCTTTTGGGATAGTTAAATTTAAAATAATTTCTACTTCTTGATCTTTTAGAATTTCATTTACACTTAAAAATTTGACTCCATATTCTTTAGAACATTTTCTTGCAGCTTTTAAATTAATATCTGCGCATTTAATTATTTTGATATTATTAAAATATTTCTCTGCTCTAAAATAAGTCTCTGCAATATGTCCACAACCAATAAGACCAACTTTGAAAACTTTATTCATATAAGGAAATCAGACACCTTGTCTTTGTTTTGCTTTACCTTCTTTATGAAGTTTTAAAGCTTCCTCATTTTCTTTCGTTGTTGGTATTTCAAGCGTAGGACTTTCCCAGTAAGCTGAACCTTCAAGCCATTCGTAACTATGAGTTTTTATTGATATTACATATGTTACATCTGATTTTTTAGCTCTTTTAAATGCTTCCTCTAATTCTGAAATAGTAGAAACATGTTCAGATTTTGCACCCATGCTAGCTGCGTGTTGAGCAAAATTTACTTCCTTAAAATTTTGAATATTAGATGAATTAAATAAGCAATTAAATTCTTTTCCACCTTTAAACAATTGAAGTCTATTTATAACTGCATGACCTCCATTATCACAAACAATTATTATTAATTTGTTATTTGTTAAAACTGAAGAATAGATGTCTGAATTGTTAAGCAAATAAGAACCGTCTCCCACAAAAGCTATTACGTCTTTGTCAGGATTTGCCATCTTAATTCCTAGCGCACCAGAAATTTCATAACTCATGCAACTAAAACCCCATTCGGTTTCATGCGTATTTAGCTCTTTTGGTCTCCAGACTTGGACTACCTCACCAACCAATCCACCAGCAGCAGTAACTGCTATATCTGTTGGATCTGAATTTCGATAAATTGCCCCTACGGCGTGTGCATAGTTTGGAGTTTCTTGGTTTGTTGGACCGCTTTCTTTATCAACATACTCATTCCAAGATTTAAGTTCGTCTTGTGATTTTTTATGCCAACTGTCAGGAGATTTCCAATTTCCTAAAGAATTTGACAATTCTGATAAACAAACTTTAGCATCTCCAATAACTGCCTCAGCTAAATGTTTGTTTGCATCATGTCTTGCAATATTAATTGAGACCAATTTAAATTCAGGGTTTTCAAAATTAGCCCACGAACCTGTTGTAAAATCTGCCAATTTCGTACCAACACAAATAGCTAAATCAGTTTCTTTTGCTAAGTTATTTGCGGCTCTACCACCAAGGCCTCCTATTGGTCCAAGAAAATGAGAATGATCTCTTTTCATTGTTGAGTATCCCATCACTGTTTGTGTAACTGGTATGTTATGTTTTATGGCAAAACTTCCTAATTCATCCATTGCATCTGAATAGAAAACACCTCCCCCAGAAATAATAATTGGTTTTTTTGATTTTTTAATTTTTTCCATTGCTTGTTTAATTTGAAAATCATCTGGTTTAGGTCTTCTTATATTATGTATTCTTTCTTTAAAAAATTCCTCTGGATAATCAAATATTTCTCCTTGCACATCTTGACATAAAGATAAACACGCTGGACCAGTATCTGCAGGATCAATCATTGTTTGAATTGCTTGCGGAAGAGATTGTATTATTTGTTCAGGTCTTGTAATTCTATCAAAATATTTTGTAACCGGTTTAAAAGAGTCGTTTGCTGTCATTCCTGGATTTGAAAAATGTTCTACTTGCTGTAGTACAGGATCTGGCATTCTATTCGCATAAGTATCTCCAGGTAAAAATAAAATAGGCAACCTATTACTCATCGCTACTGCAGACGCAGTGACTAAATTTGTAGATCCAGGCCCAACAGAACTTGTTGCAATAAAAATTTGTTTTCTTCGTTTAGCTCTTGCAAAAGCGATGCCTGTTAAAGCCATATTTTGTTCATGGTGACCTCTATAAGTTGGAAGTTTATCCTTATTTTCTTCTAATGCTTGACCTATGCACGCAACATTCCCATGACCAAAAATACCAAATGCCCCTGGAAATAAAGGCTCAACTTTACCATCTATATAGATTTTTTGAGCTATTAGATGTTTAATTAAAGCATGAGCGCATGTAAGCTTTATTTTTTTCATTTTTCTAGTTATATTCTCCTCAAAAATTCAACTAATAAACCATAAAATAAAAATTATGTATAGCAAATTTGGACAATTCATTGATGGTAAATGGCAACCATCTCAAAATAATGAAACTTACGATGTGTTAAATCCTGCAACTGAAGAAGTAATTGGCAAAGCATCAAAAGCTGGTGAAGAAGATGTAAATAAAGCTCTTAAGTCAGCTGAAAAAGGTCTTCAGGTTTGGAGAAATACTCCGCCTTGGCAAAGATCAAAAATTATAAGAAAAATTGCCGATCTTATGAGAGAGAGAACTGATGTACTAGCAAAATGGCTTACATTAGAAGTTGGAAAACCTTTGTCAGAAGCAAAAGGAGAGGTAGGTGGAGCAGCAGATATTTTTGAATGGAATTCTGAAGAAACAAAAAGAATATATGGTCAAATAGTTGAAAGCAGATTTGAACACACAAGAATGTATGTAAAATATGAGCCTGTTGGTGTTGTTGCAGGATTAATACCATGGAATTTTCCAATAGTTTTATCTTCTAGAAAAATTTCTACAGCTTTAGCAGCTGGTTGCTCAGTTATATGCAAACCAGATGTCATTACTCCAGGCAGTGTAATGGAGTTAATGAATATTATAAATGATGCAGGAGTTCCTCCAGGTGTTGTTAATTTATTATCGGGTGATCCAGCACAAATTTCATCACAACTTATATCATCTGATATAGTAAAAAAAGTTTCTATTACTGGATCGACTAGAGTAGGTAAACTTATTTTAAAACAAGCCGCTGAGAAAGTTCAAAGAGTAACAATGGAGTTAAGTGGTCACTCACCTTTTATAGTTTTTGATGATGTAGATATAAACAAAGTTACAGATATGGCAATAACTGCAAAATTTAGAAACAACGGCCAAGTTTGCATATCACCAGCAAGATTTTATATCCATGAAAAGAAAAAAGATGAGTTTGCAAAAACATTAGTTGAAAAAGTTTCTAAACTTAAAATTGGAAATGGAATGGATGACGACACAATATTAGGTCCATTAACAACAGAAAAGAGATTGAATGAAATAGAAGCATTAGTCGAGAAAACAAAAAAAGAAGGAGCAACTATTTTATGCGGCGGAAAGAGACCTTCAGGTTTTAATAAAGGATATTTTTATGAACCTACTGTTTTTGATAATGTTCAAGATAGCTTTACAATTGCAAAAGAAGAACCTTTTGGACCATTAGTTCCACTACTAACATTTAAAGATACAGATGAAGTTGTTCAAAGAGCTAACGACAATGACTTAGGTTTGGCAAGCTATATTTATACAAATTCTTTAGAAAAAGCTCACAAAGTCTCAGAAAAAATGGAAACTGGAACATGTGCAGTAAATCATCCTACTATTGCGTTTGCAGAAGTTCCTTTTGGAGGTATTAAACAGACAGGTTATGGCAGAGAGGGTGGATCAATGGCTATCAAGGATTATTTAAATATTAAATATACTCATTTTGGTCTTAATTATTAATGAGAAAAAACAAAGTTAAACAAATGATGGCTGAGGGAAAGCCAGTTGTTAATGGCTGGTTACAAATACCTAGTACAGTATCTGCAGAAGTTATGGCGCATCAAGGTTGGGACTCCCTTACTGTAGATATGCAACATGGACTTGTTGATTACACAAACGCACTTCCAATGCTTCAAACAATTTCTTCAACTGATGTAACACCTCTTGCAAGAGTAAATTGGAATGAACCAGGACAAATAATGAAAATTTTAGATGCTGGTTGTTATGGAATAATTTGCCCTATGGTAAGCAATAAAGAAGAGGCAGAAAGATTTGTACAAGCATGTATGTATCCTCCAAGAGGATATAGAAGTTTTGGTCCAGTTAGAGGATTAATTTATGGTGGGGCTGATTATGCTGATCATGCAAATGATGAAATTTTAAAGTTAGCTATGATTGAAACGAAGGAGTCATTAGATAAATTAGATGAGATAATGTCTACTGACGGTGTGGATGGGATATATATTGGTCCAGCTGACTTAAGTTTAGCGATTGGAGAAAAGCCTGGCTTTGACAGAGC
>CACPNO010000022.1 GCA_902635335.1 uncultured Pelagibacteraceae bacterium | reverse complement strand
TCGGCAACAAAAAATGATTTATTGATTTTTGAAGAAAAAAGCGAGGCATTCACTGTTGGAATTGGCCTTAGTTCAGATGAGAAATATTTCATAATTACAAGTTCTGACCATAATACTTCAGAACAATACTACTTTGAAGTTAATGAAAATAATCCAAATCCTAAATTAATCCAAACGAGAAAAAGGGGAATAATATACTCAATTAATTCTTGGGATAACTATTTTTATAAACATACTAATGAAAATGCTGAAGATTTTAAGATTGATAGATGTAATAACTTAGTTGAACAAAAATGGGAGCCATTTGTTAATGCAAAAGATGAGGTATTGATAGGAGGTTTAGTATTTTTAAATAATTGGACAATTCGATCTGAAACATCTAATGCACTTGGAAAAATAATTTTACGTGATCCAAAGACAAATCAAGAAGAAGAGATTATTTTTAGCGACGAAAAAGTAATTGTTCCAAGTATATCATTGACTCAAAAAGATAAAAATACAGACAATGTATATTTATCGTATTCTTCACCTAAAACACCAGGGAGAACTTTTTTATATAATTTAAAATCAAAAGATAAGAAACTTGTTAAAGAACAAGAAATTCCATCAGGACACGATCCAGATAATTATATTGTGGAGCGTCTTGAGTGTCCATCCCATGATGGAAGAATGGTTCCTTTAACTATTACTAGACACAAAGATACTATTTTGGACGGTTCATCAAATCTTTTGCTTTACGGTTATGGATCATATGGAAATTCAATGTCTCCAGGATTTTCTTCTACTCGATTAAGTTTAATAAATAGAGATATAATCTGGGTAACAGCACATATTAGAGGTGGAATGGAAAGAGGGATGAAATGGTGGAAAGAAGGAAAGCTTTTAAATAAAAAAAATACCTTTGAAGATTATATAGCTGTTGGAAAATATTTGATTGAAAAAAAATATACTTCAAAGGGTAAAATTATAGGGATGGGTGGTTCCGCAGGTGGATTACTTATGGGAGCTGTTGTAAATCAAGCGCCAGAACTGTTTTTAGGAGTAATAATGGCTGTACCATTCGTAGACTCATTAACAACTAATCTTGACCATTCACTGCCATTAACAGTTGGGGAGTTTGATGAATTTGGAAATGCAAAAGATAATAAAGATCATTTTGATTATATTTATTCATATGCTCCGTATAACAACATAAAAAAAATGGATTATCCTCATATTTTAATTACTACAAGTCTAAGTGATAATAGGGTTCTATTTGATGAACCTGCAAAATTTACTGCAAAATTAAGAGACTATAAAACAGATAATAATTTATTATTATTAAAAACTGAAATGAATGCTGGTCATGGAGGAAAATCTGGCAGAGATGGTGCGATTGAAGAAATAGCCATTGATTATAGCTTTGCTTTGAAAATTACAGAAAAATATTAACATTTTTAGCATTGAAATTTTAAAATTAAATACCATATGATTAATGTAAGTCGCCTTATTGGGGCTTACCTAAATTAACTTGCTTAAACAAAAGGAGTAAATATGACAAGTAAGGACTTATCAATCTTTAACTCACTAAGACCGTTTTCTATTGGTTTTGACGATATGTTTGACCAATTTGAAAGTATGCTTGGTAATGGTGGTATGACAATGCAACCGAACTATCCACCATACAACATTAGAAAAACTGGTAAAGATAACTACTCTATTGAAGTAGCTTTAGCTGGTTTTAATAAAAAAGATGTCGAAGTTGAGTTCGAAGATAATATATTAACTGTAAGAACAAAACAGATTAATAAGTCTGAAGATCAAAATCAAGATGGTGAAATAATTCATAAAGGAATTTCACAAAGACAATTCGCAAGATCTTTTACTATTGCAGATGATGTGAAAGTAAATGGTGCTGAGCTTAAGGATGGTCTTTTGACGATTGCATGCGAAAGAATTTTACCAGATCATAAGAAAAAAAGACTTATTGATATTAAATAAATAATTTAAACCTTACTTGTGGGGTTCGCCCCACAAGTTTAAAAACATCCACTAGAAATGAAAGCGATAATAGTTCCACTAGCGTTGACTTCAAATCTTCGCTCACAGGGTACACCGTATTTTTTTGTTTTATAAATTAAAACTTCATTGCCAGTATCATTGACAATATCTTCGTTGGGAGCCCCTAATTCTAACTTCATTTTATTAACATCTCCACCTACAAATAAACCGTATTTTTTATTTTCCTTTTCTACAACCTCGTTGGTTTTATTCTGAATAGTTTGACAACCTGCAGTCACCAAAAGAATTGAAATTAATGTAATGGCAAATCTAATTTTCATAATTTATTTATAATACTGAAATGTGACAAAAGATTAACTCAAAAGTTGAAAAAAAAATAAGTTTTCCATCAAAATTAGATAAATATAATGTATTTATATTACTTAATTCTTTATTTTTATTACTATCAAACCGATTCTAATGAACACAAAACTTAAAGTATCAGAAATTTCAAAAATTTATCCAGGATGTATTGCAAACGATAAAGTATCATTAGAGTTTGGAAGTGGGAAAATATATGCATTATTGGGTGAAAATGGGGCTGGCAAGTCTACACTAGTTAAAATTTTGTCTGGAGTAGTAAAACCTGACGAGGGCGAAGTTTTTTTAAATGATGAAAGCATTAAACTTAACTCTCCCCTAGATGCCAAAAAAAATAATATTGGAATGGTTTTTCAACATTTCAATCTCTTCGAGACTTTATCAGTATTTGAAAATTTAAGTATCGATAGTGACAAAAAAGATGAAGATCTAAGAGTTTTAGTAAACGATATATTACAAAAGTACAATTTTAAAATTGATCTAGATATTCCAGTTCTGAATTTATCAGCAGGTCAAAAACAAAAAGTAGAAATTATAAGATGTTTAATTAGAAATCCAAAAGTATTGATCATGGATGAACCTACATCAGTTTTAACTGAACAAGAAACTGATGATTTATTTATTTCTTTAAAACAATTTTCTAAAGATGGAATTTTAATTATTTATATTACTCACAAATTAAAAGAAGTTTTGTCACTTTGTGATGAGGTAGCTGTAATGAGAAAAGGTAAAGTGGTTTCGGTTAGCAATACAATTGATGAAAAAATTGAGAGTTTAGCTAATAAAATGGTAGGTGAAAATTTAAATACTATTAAAAAAAAAATTAATAATTTTAAAAATAGCGAGGAAATTTTAAAAATCTCAAATTTAAATTTTAAAAGTGACGACCCATATGAAACAAACTTAAATAATTTAAACCTTTCTCTAAAAAAAGGAGAATGTTTAGGTATAGCTGGAATTTCAGGAAATGGACAAAATGAATTATTTCAAATACTGAGTGGAGAAATAATTACGGAAGGTACTTCTATAATGTTTAGAAATAAAGAAATTGGGAAATTAAATCCTAGAGAAAGAAGAGAATACCTTATGGCTTTTTCACCTGAAGATCGTATCTCTCAAGCCGCAGTTCCTGAGTTAAAGATATATGAAAATGTTGCATTAAACAATTTTAAGTCATCAAACTTTTTTGAAAAGGGTTTAGTAAATGAAAAGAAAATAAAAGAACACTCCAAGAAGATACTTTCTAATTTTTCTGTTAATACAGACAATGTTGAATTAAAAAGTCAATTTTTATCTGGTGGAAATCTTCAAAAATTGATTATTGGAAGAGAATTAATTACTTCACCTGAGCTATTGGTATGTTTTAACCCAACATGGGGTCTTGATGTTGGTGCGATCAACTACATTCATGAAACATTAATTCAAATTAATGAACAAGGAAAGTCATCAATATTAATTTCTACTGATAACGATGAACTATTAAAATTAAGTGACCGTATTTGTGTAATTTATAAAGGTAAACTATCTAAAATAATGAATGCAGATACCGTTACTGCTGAAAAATTAGGAATTTTGATGGGTGGAGGTTCAATTGATTAAAATTGAAAAGCGCAACGATGTATCCCGATCAATTTACTTTTTAACACCGGTTTTGGCTATTTTTCTCACATTATTTGGCGGTGGGATTATTTTTTATATTTTGGGCTTTAATCCTATTGAGGCTTTAAAATTTTTTTTTATTACACCCATTTCAGATTTATACGGATTAAGTGAACTTTTGGTAAAAGCTACACCACTTTGCTTGATAGCGATAGGTTTATCTTTTTGTTTTAAAAGTAATAATTGGAATATTGGTGCAGAAGGTCAACTTATTTTTGGTGGAATAGTCGGCGGCGGAGTTGCTTTGTTATTTTATAATCATGATGGATTTTATGTTTTACCAATAATTATATTATCTGGAGCAATTGGTGGGATGTTATTTGCAATGATACCAGCAATTTTAAAAACTTATTGTAATACCAATGAAATTTTGGTCAGCTTAATGCTGGTTTATGTTGCAAAATTATTGTTAGATTATTTAGTGGTTGGTCCTTGGAGCAATCCCGAAGGTTTTAATTTTCCAGAAACAAGACAATTTAGTGAGTCTGCAAGAATGCCCATTTTATTTGACGGTTTAAGAATTCATGCTGGAATATTTATTACTCTTATCACTGTATTCTTAAGCTGGCTTATATTGTACAAAACCTATTTAGGTTTTCAAATAAAAGTTTCAGGCTTAAGTTTAAAAACTGCGAAATATGCAGGCTACAAAGGTAAGACAATGATTATTATTGTTTTTATGATTAGTGGAGCATGTGCCGGTCTTGCAGGTGTAGGTGAGATAACAGGACCAATAGG
>CACPNO010000021.1 GCA_902635335.1 uncultured Pelagibacteraceae bacterium | reverse complement strand
TTTGATTATTTTTTTTGGAGATTTATCGAAGTCTACGAGTGTTATAACATCTTATTCCAGTGAGCTAAAAATTGATGGACAAGGGAAAAAAATTCCAATTCAAATTGATGGTGATAAATATCAATATTGTGATAACGTAGAATTAAGGAAATCAGGAAAATATTTTAACATATTAACAGCATAACTTTTAAATAAGAGAATTTATCAAAAAATCATTTTACTAAGATATTTAATTTAAATATAATTATTATAAAATTACACAGGAGGTCATTATGAGTAAAAAGTTAAAGAAAAATGAAAAAAGAAAAAAAAAGGTTATCAAGTTAATAGAAAAACTTAAAAATAAGATCAATTTAAAAGAAAAAAAATTATCTAAAATTAATATTAAAATTGCAAGTATTGAAAAAAGAGTTGCTGAAAAAAAAACAAAAAAACTAGCTAAAAAGAAGACTATCGAGAGTTCCGCATCTGTAAATAATTAATTTCTAAATCTTCTTTCCCCTTTTTGTAATTAAAAAAGGGGAAAGTAGTTAATCAACAAAATTTTAAAATTAAGGGGAAATAAAGATGTTTTACAATTTAAAATTTTATTAGAATTTTATAATTAATGTTTATGACAAAAATATTTATAGATTATTACAATTTAATTAAAGTTTATTTGCTCTACCATAAATGTCTTGATATCTAACAATATCAGTCTCTTTTAGAATTGAACCAACTTGAGCTTCCATAATTTTTACAGGTTTTTTTCCAGGATTTTGTATTCTATGAATTGCTCCTAATGGAATAAATATATGCTCATCAGGTTTTTTATTAATAATATTTTTATTTAAAGTTATTCTTGGATTACCTTTTGTAACTAACCAATGTTCTGCTCTGTGATGATGTTTTTGAAGACTTAATATACCTTTAGGTTTAACTGATAATTCTTTAATTAAAAACTCTTTTCCTTCGAATAAATTTAAATAACTCCCCCATGGTCTATAAAAAATATTCTTTTTCTTAAAGTGTTTTCTTTTATTTTTATCATAAATTTTTAAAATCTCTTTCCAACTACCAAGATCAGACCAAGGTATATCTAGTTTAATAGCATTAATTTTATTTGTTTTCTCAAGTATTGCATAATCAAAAGATTTCTCGATTGATTTTTCAAAAGCTCTTTTGTTTAAGTAATAAGTATTATTTTTATATTTGCCTTTTTTAATAGCCTCAACACAACTTTTGTAAGTTTTATTTTGATATTTTTTAAAGTTATTGATTATTGAGTCTTTTCTTAAATAAAACATGCCAGAATTCCAGTAACCTTTTTTCTTAATTACTTCTTTTGCTTTTGATAATTTTGGTTTTTCAATAAATTTTGTAACTTTATTTATAGATTTAATTTTTTTAGTTAAAAAATATCCATATTCACTTGATGGATTTGTAGGTTTTATTCCAAAAATAAATAAATTTTGATTATCTAAATTTGGTTTATTTTTTAAAAGGGATTTATTTAAAATATTAGACTTTTCAATTAAATGATCTGCTGCAAAAAACATTAATGGTTGCTCTAATGGAATATCTTTTATCAAAGCTGAAGCAAGAATTGCCGGTGCGGTATTTTTTTTAGCTGGTTCTAAAACTATTTTAAACTTTTTAATTTTACTTTTTTTTAAAGCTAATTTTACTTGTTTTAAGTATTTGAGATTTGTGCTGATTATAGGAAAATCAAAAATTGGTTTATTTACTCTTTCTAAAGTTTTTTGAATTAAACTCCATCCACCAAAATCAATAAATTGTTTTGCTTGATGTTTTTTTTTATCTGGCCAAAGTCTTGTGCCTGCGCCACCACAAAGTATTACAGGTCTAATTTTCATTAAATATCAGCGTACGTTCTAACCTCGTTTTTACCACCTGGATGAGTTGGTGCACCTTTATAAGCAGGACCAACCGTTTGTGCATATTTCCATAATGTACCATTGCCAAAATTCACTTTTCTCGGTTTCCATTTTTTACGTCTTGCACTTAATTCCTTCTTTGTAAGTCTTACGTTAATTGTGCCCTTTTTAGCGTCTATATCGATGATATCCCCATTCCTTAAAAGGGCTATAGGACCGCCTACGGAGGCCTCAGGGCCCACATGACCGATACAAAAGCCTCTAGTAGCCCCAGAGAACCTACCATCTGTTATAAGGGCTACTTTCTCCCCTTTTCCCTGACCGTATATTGCTGCAGTTGTTTGAAGCATTTCTCTCATTCCAGGACCTCCTATAGGTCCTTCATATCTAATTATAATGATGTCTCCATCTTTGTATTTTCTGTTTATTACTGCTTTATACGCAGACTCTTCATTATCAAAACATCTAGCTCTTCCTGTAAATTGTAATTTTTTCAAACCTGCTATTTTTACAATTCCACCTTCTGGAGCCAAATTTCCTTTTAATCCAACTACTCCTCCTGTTGGTGAAATTGGATTTTTATAAGATCTCATTACTTTTTGATTTTCTCTAAATTTTACATTTTTTAAATTTTCTCTCATTGTTTTACCTGTAACTGTCATACAATCACCATGAATGTAGCCACCATCCATTAATGTCTTTAATAACATTGGAACTCCTCCTGCTTCCCACATATCTTTTGCAACATATTTTCCACCAGGTTTTAAATCAGCAAGATAAGGAGTTTTCTTAAATATTTTTGCAACATCCATTAAATCAAATTTAATTCCAATTTCATTTGCGATAGCTGGTAAGTGCAATCCTGCGTTTGTTGATCCACCTGTTGCTGCAACAATTGTTGCTGCATTTTCGAGAGCTTTTCTTGTAACTATATCTCTAGGTCTAATATTTTTTGCTAATAAATTCATTACAGCTTTACCGCTGTCTATTGCATATTTATTTCTTTCTAAATATGGTGCTGGAGTTCCTGCTGAGAATGGTAAAGCTAATCCTATTGCCTCAGAAACACATGCCATTGTGTTTGCAGTAAATTGTCCACCACAAGCACCTGCACTTGGACATGCTTTTAATTCTAATTTTCTTAATGCATGAGCTGTCATTTTCTTTGAAGTATATTTTCCAACTCCTTCAAATACATCTACAACAGTTACATCTTTTCCATTAAATCTCCCAGGAAGAATTGATCCACCATATATAAATACACTTGGAATGTTTAAACGTACCATCGACATCATTAAACCAGGTAATGATTTATCACAGCCCGCTAATCCAACTAATGCATCATAACAATGTCCTCTAACCGTAAGTTCAGTTGAGTCTGCTATCACATCTCTTGATATTAATGATGACTTCATTCCCTCATGACCCATCGCAATACCATCAGTTACTGTAATAGTACAAAATTCTCTTGGAGTTCCACCTGAAGCTTTAACTCCTTTTTTAACTGATTGAGCTTGTTTCATTAAATTTATGTTACAAGGAGCGGCCTCGTTCCATGTTGAAACAACACCAACAAATGGTTTTGCTACATCTTTTTCAGTTAGATCCATTGCATAATAAAAAGATCTTTGAGGGGCTTTATCTGCACCTATTGTTGTATGTCTACTTGGTAATTTTTTCTTATTAAATTTTTTCATTATAAACCTTTAAGAGTTAATTCTATTTTTTTAACATCTTTTTCAAGATTAGCAAAGTTGCTTTTCTCCTGCTCTACTATATTTTGTGGTGCACGATCTACAAAGGATTTATTTGATAATCTAACATCAATTTTTTTCATCTCTTCACTAATTTTTGTAATTTTCTTTTCTAATGTTGATTTGATCATATTTAAATCAACATCTTCATCAAAATATAATTTAAATAACTCACCACTTATGACTATACTTGCAGATGGTTTGTCTAAATCTTTTTCATGAAAATTTTTAATTCTTCCATTTTTTTTCATTATATTTTCATTAGAAGATAAAAAGTTTTTATATTCTTTGTTTGTATTTTCTGTTGAAATTTCAATAAATGATCCAGGACTTATATTTAATTCATTTTTAAATGATCTAATTGATGTAATAAAATTAATGATATTATTTATCTCATCATACGATTTTTTTTCATGATAATCATCTTCTAGCCAATTGGCATACATCAAGTAATCTTTGCCTTCTTTATCTAGCTTATTATTTAGCCATATCTCTTCGGTTACAAATGGGATAAATGGATGAAGTATTATTAAAATTTCCTTAAAAATATATGCTGATGTTTGTCTTAACTCCTTAATATCTTCCTCATTATCAGAGTTTAAAACTGTTTTAGATAACTCTAAATACCAATCACAAAATGAATGCCATACAAATTGATAAATAATCTTAGCTGCTTCATCAAACCTATAGTTTTTCAAACTATTTTCCGTGTCATTTTTAACTTTTACAAGCTCAGATAGTATCCACTTATTGATTGTTAATTTTATATTTTCAGGTTTTTTCACATCACCAAAATCACACTTATTTTGTGATAAAAAATTGTTAGCGTTCCATATTTTATTTAAAAAATTTCTATAACCTTTAACCCTGTCTTCAGATAATTTTACATCTCGACCTGGCGATGCCATTGATAAAAGAGTAAATCTCAAAGCATCGGCACTATATTTCTCAATTAATTCTAAAGGATCAATTACATTGCCCTTTGATTTAGACATTTTTTGACCCTTTTCATCTCTAACTAAAGCATGAACATAAATATTTTTAAAAGGTTCCTTATCTAAAAACTGAGTTCCCATCATAATCATTCTTGCAACCCAGAAAAATATGATATCAAAACCAGTAACAAGAACACTTGTTGGATAAAATTTTTCAACTTCTGGAGTTTTTTCTGGCCAACCTAAAGTCGCAAATGGCCATAGACCTGAAGAAAACCAAGTGTCTAATACATCCTCATCTCTTTTTAATTCCACATCTTT
>CACPNO010000020.1 GCA_902635335.1 uncultured Pelagibacteraceae bacterium | reverse complement strand
GGTCGATATGTTGAATTTAACTTACTTTATGATAGAGGTACAAAGTTTGGTTTACAAACGAATGGTAATGTTGAAGCTATTTTAATGTCACTACCACCTGTTGCAAAATGGAAATAGATTATGGAAAAAGAGCCAATAACAGTTAAAGGTTTGGAAAAATTAAAAGAAGAATTAATTTTCTTAAAAGAGAAAAAAAGACCAGAGATAGTTGCAGCTATAGCCGAAGCAAGATCACATGGGGACCTTAAAGAAAATGCCGAATATCATGCTGCAAAAGAACAACAATCTCACAATGAAGGAAGAGTTCAAGAAGTTGAGGATATAATTGCTAGAGCAAATGTTATTGATGTTTCAAAATTAGATAACGATGGAAAGGTTATTTTTGGTTCAACAATAATGCTGCAAAATTTAGATACTGATGAAAGTGTAAAATATAAGATTGTTGGAAAAGATGAGGCAGATTTAAAAGAAAAACTAATATATTTTAAATCTCCAATTGGGATGGGTCTGATTGGTAAAAATAAGGGTGATTTGGTTGAAATTAAAACTCCTGCAGGTGTAAAAAATTTTGAAATAAAAGACGTTAAATATATTTAATTTTCAAATACGTTATCAATTTCCTTATTACTTATTTTAAAACTATTATTTAACCACATTTCCTCAAGTAATCTAATTTTTTGTCCAAATTCTTTACCTTCTTTTAATTTGTATTTTTCAAGTAAATCCTGAGCTTTTAATGGAAAAATAGGTTTCTCAAACTGTTCAAAATATTTTTTTAATTCAATTATTTTTTTGGGTGCTGTCTTAGAGTTAAAAATTTTTAAATCTAATAAATCAATAACATATGATTTATTATAAAAATAAAAAATTTTTTGAAGATTTTTCTTATTAAAGTAATCTTTTTTAGAGAATAATTCATAATTTTCAATAAGAAACTTTACTCTTTTTTTATCTTCATTTGATAAATTATACTTAAATAAAAAATAATTGGCATTATCTGTTTCATCTATAATTAAGTAAGAAATTAAAAAAATAAATGTTTTTTTGTTAAATATATTTTTTGAGTATTCATTTATTTTTTCTAAATTATTAAGATTAACAAGCTGGGGAAAAATTGTTGTTAAAATTTCTAATGAAAAAGAATCTTTTGTTAATTGCAAAAAATTTTTTGATAAAATAATTTTTTTTAATTCGCTCATCAATCTTTCTTTTGAAAGATTAGCTACACCAGCAATGTTTTGCTTAATTGATTTTTTAACTGATGAATTATGGGTGTGATTACTATAATTTATAAAGAATCTGATATATCTCAAAATTCTTAAATAATCTTCCTGAATTCTTTTATCTGCATTACCTATAAATATTACCCTACCATCTTCTAAATGTTTGACGCCTCCATTGGGATCAAACAAATTGCCATCTTTATCAGCATAAATAGAATTAATAGTGAAATCTCTTCTTGATGAGTCTTTTAACCAGTCTGTTGTATATTTAACTTTTGCATGTCTTCCGTCGGTATCCACATCTTCTCTTAGTGATGTAATCTCAAAATTTTTTTGCCCAATATTTGCAGTGATAGTCCCATGTTTTATGCCAGTTTCAAAGAATTTAATGCTGTTTGATTGCAAACACTCTTTAATTTGATTTGGATTTAGATTTACAGCTAGATCAATATCATCAACATCTTCCTGATTTAAAATTTTTCTAACACATCCGCCTACATATCTAAGTTCACTTGTACTATTAAAATTTGATATCACTTCAAAAAGTTTTGAAACTTCTGTGTTATTATATATGCTTAAAAAAGAGCTATCTTTTGGTTTAAGTTTTTTGTTTATTTTAAAGATTTTTCTAAAAAAATTATACATAAGTGGCTGGGGTGCTAGGATTCGAACCTAGGATGGCGGTACCAAAAACCGCTGCCTTACCACTTGGCTACACCCCAAAATTAATTTCATATATCACAAAAAAAAAGCTTTATATAGTTTTAGATAAATTACACCAATAGTTTTTATATTTTTTTTTCAATAATTTCTTTGCATTTAGTGCGGCTTTTTTGGACAAAAAGTACCCCACAATTGTTGAGCCTGATCCTGTCATTCTGACATAAGAATTTTTATCTATGTTCAAAAAAAATTGTCTAAGTTTCCTTAGTCTTGGATATAATTTGAAAGATATAACTTCTAAATCATTTTTCATCTTTGATAATGTATTGAAATTAATATTTTTCGATTTAATTTTAAAAAATTGTGGTTTCGAATAGTTCCTAACTTTAGCATATATATTTTTTGTAGAACAACCAAAATTGGGTTTAATTAACAAAGTAGAAATTTTAAGGTTTTTTTTGATTTTTTTTATTTTATTTTTATACGCTAATACAAGATTTTTTTGATCTATACCTAAAATAACATCTGACCCAATTTTTGAACATAAATTTTGTTTCTCCTTCATTGTCAATGAAATCATGTTTTTTTTAATCAAATAATTTATTAAGGAAGCCGCATTCATTGATCCCCCTCCTAACCCTGCTTCTTGGGGGATATTTTTTTTAATTGAAATATGATATTTTTGATTTTTTAGTTTTTTCACTTCATCTAAAATTTTTAATAAATTACTGATAGTATTTTTTTTTGGAATTTTTTTAGAAAAATTTCCAGTAAATTTTATTATGTGTTTTTTTTTATTTATTTTCTTTATATAAATATCATCATGTAAATCTAAAAAACCAACAAGAGTTTCTAAGTTGTGAAGTTTAGATTTTTTTTTTCCTAAAACATTTAGAGATAAATTAATTTTTGCATGTGATTTAATCTTTTCAAATTTCATTAATTATGATTTTTCTAAACCTTCTAATAATTTTGATTTTACTTTCAATTTCATTTCATCTTCTGTCTCTTGATGTCCTAAAACTGCGTGCCAATAATATTTTGCTTGTAATTTTTTGTTTAATTTCCAAAGGACATCGCCATAATGATCATTAACAATTGGATCATCTGGCATTAGTTGCAATGCTTTTTTAAGATATTTTTCAGCATTGATATAATCACCAATTAAATAAAATCCCCATCCAACGGAGTCAGTGATATATGGATCATTTTCTTTTTGTTTGTGTGCTTTTTGTATCATATCTATGGCTTCATCTATTTTATAATTTCTTTCTAACCAGCTATAAGCTAGATAATTTAATGTGTATGGTTCATTTGGATACATTTTTAAACTTTTAATTAAATCTCTGTCAGCCTTCTCATAATTTCCTGTTCGTTCATAACTGCTCCCCCTCCTATATAAAATTCTTGAGATTGCATATGAACTTTGATCAATGTTTTTGAGTAACTCTGTATAATATTCGATTGCAATTTCATACTTTTCAAAACCTTTATTTATATTCGCATAATCATAAAGTATTTTTTCTGTAGGTTTTTTTATAGAATTAAAATTCTTATTTATATAGTTGATAGCTTCTTCCTCACTATTATCTTCAGATAATATTCTTCCTATCTTTTTTGTTTTATACCAAAAATATAATTTATCTTTTTTTTTAAAATTTTCTAAAATTTTGGTAGCTTGTTTGTTATTATTATTTAAATAATAATTTTCAGCAAGGAGAGACTGGTTAAAATAAAACTTAGGATTTAAGTATTCAGAAATTCTTAAATAAAAATTCGACTGATCGTAAATATTTTGTGTTGAGAATAAATTAGATATCAAATAGAAAATCTCAGCTAAAATATCATTTTCGTTGTAGCATGAAAAATGGGACTTAAATTTTTTGTATTCAGCATTATCAATCCAGTCCTTGATTTGATGTAATAATATACTGTCACCAATAGACTCGATCGTTTTAGAAACTTGAATAACTTTTTTAATATCATTATTTTCAATTAAGTTTGCAAAATAAAAGAACATGTATCGAGAATAATCACCATCAGAACTATTTAATAATTTTCCAAAATATGAGCTGGTGTTAGGAGAATTTAAATAACAATTTTGAAAAGCTGAAGAAATTAAACTTAATGTTCCATATTTGTTATCCTCAACAGTTTCTTTTTTTAGAAATAGATAATTAAAATCTTTTAAAATTTTATAAATTACATATTCATATGTTCCATCATCTTTATTAAATTTAAACTCTTTTAATCTTTTATTTGCTTGCTTAAAATCTTTTTTCTTTAAACTATCAACTAACAATAGAAGATTAAGCTCGAAAGTATTTGAGTTGATATCATTTTTAGAAATTTTTATTTGATCTATTCCTTTTTTAACTTGTCCATTCAAAACTAAGGAAAAAACATACTTTTTTAAAAAATTATCATGTTTTTGAATTAAAAATTTTGATGAATTGAAGTATTCAAGTGCTTCTTCGTTTTTTTGATTACCAGATGAGACTAAAGCAGAAAAATAATTAGATAAGTACTTCTGGTTGAATTTATTATTCTCAGAAGTGCTTGAATATGTGCTGGTTTGAATTGCTAAAAATGATAAAATTACTATCAAAATTTTCATATCTGAGTTTATGACTTTAAATTTCAAAAATCAAAATGACATATTAAACCTTGAAAAGCTTAACTCAAACGAAATTGAGTATATATTTAATGATAAACCAATCAACAGACTAAAAACTAAACCACAACTAGAAGATAAAATTAAACTACTTTCTAAATTGAGAAGTGAAATTGAAAATATAGATAATTGTGAACTAAAAAAAAATGCAAAGCAATTAGTATTTGCTGATGGGAACAATCAAAGCAAAATTATGATTATAGGCGAAGGACCTGGGCAAAAAGAAGATGAACAAGGAAAACCTTTTGTCGGAGATGCAGGAATATTATTAAACAAAATGCTAGAGGCAATTCAGATAAAAAGGAACAATATTTATATAACTAATGTTGTAAATTATAGACCACCAAATAATAGAAAGCCTGATCCATCAGAAATAAATAGATACTCAAATTACCTTAGGCAACATATTTTGATAATTGATCCTCAAATTTTAATTCTAATGGGTAGTACAGCAATGGAGTCGCTTTTTGGTTCCAAAATAAAAATTTCAAAAGAAAGAGGTGTTTGGAAAGAATTAATCATTCAAAACAAAACGTATTTAACAATGATTACATTTCATCCTGCCTACCTATTAAGACAAGCTGATCAAAAAAAATATTCTTGGGCTGATTTAAAATTAATCAGGAAAAAAATAGAGGAATTAAAAATATCTGTTTAAATCTAAAATGATAGAAATACATAAAAAATATATAAGTTGGTGGAAAGAGAAACTTAATATTTCGGATTATGGATTATTGTGGATCACATTCATTAAAGGATTAATAATTGGAATATTTTTGTATCATTTTTTTATTGCTAAATGAAAAAAATTGTTGCTGGTGTTGATGAAGTTGGTAGAGGTAGTTTGATTGGTCCAGTTTATGCGGCAGCAGTCATATTAAATCCTAAAATAAATAAAAAAGAAATTAAAGACTCCAAAAAATTGAAAAGAATTGAGAGAGAAAAATTATTTAAGTATATAAAAAAAAATTCTATTTGGGCTATTGGATCAGCATCAATTAGAGAAATAGAAAGACTAAATATATTAAATGCAAGTCTATTAGCTATGAAGAGAGCAATAAAAAAACTAAAAGTTAAACCAAATTTAGTACTTGTTGATGGAAATAAATCGCCAGATTTAAATAATTACATTACAAAAACAGTAATCAAAGGAGATCAAAAAATAATAGAGATATCTGCAGCATCAATTGTTGCAAAAGTATCAAGAGATAAACTGATACTCAAAATGTCAGAAAGTTTCAAAAAATACAAATGGGACTCAAATGCAGGTTATGGAACCAAAGATCATATTAACGCTATTAGAAAATATGGAATAACTAGATTTCATCGAAAAACATTCAATCCAATACACAACATATTGAGTCTTAAAAAACAATAGTAACAAGTAGACTTAAAATAATTCAATCACAGGTTGACGCAGACTCTTCTCTGGAGTCTAATTAACATTTAAAAATGAGTGTTAAGACATTAAAAAATAAAATTATTAATGGAGACAGTTTAAAGGAATTAAAAAAAATTCCTGACGAAACTTTTGATCTTATATTCGCTGACCCTCCCTATAACCTTCAATTAAAAAAAGAATTAAGTAGACCAGATAGGTCTAAAGTGGATGCTGTTAATGATAAATGGGATAAATTTGAAAGTTTTAAAAGCTATGATGAATTTACTTTTGAGTGGTTAAAAGAATGTAAAAGAATTTTAAAAAAGGATGGAACAATTTGGGCTATAGGTAGCTACCATAATATATTTAGAGTTGGTACTACGATCCAAAATCTGGGTTTTTGGATACTAAATGATGTAATTTGGAATAAAAATAACCCAATGCCAAATTTTAGAGGAACGAGGTTTACCAATGCACATGAAACGCTTATTTGGGCCTCAAAGAGCGAAGGATCTAAATATACTTTTAATTATCAATCATTAAAATGTTTAAATGATGACCTGCAGATGAGATCCACATGGAGTTTCCCAATCTGTAACGGAAAAGAAAGATTAAAAAATAATGGAAAAAAAGTCCATTCTACTCAAAAACCAGAAGCATTACTCCATAGAATAATAATAGCCTCATCAAATAAAAATGATTTTATTTTAGATCCATTTTTAGGATCGGGTACTACAGCTGTTGTTTCTAAAAAATTAGGTAGAAAGTATTTTGGAATTGAAAAAGAAAAATATTATTTCGATGCTGCAAAGGAAAGATTAGAAAATACAAATATCATAAAAGATGAATATCTGGATACACTTCAAAATAATAGATCTAAACCAAGAATTCCTTTTGGATCATTAGTTGAAATGGGTTTGATTAAACCTGGAACAGAAATTTATGACCAAAAGAAAAAAGTAAATGCAAAAATTATGATAGATGGTAGTATAAAATATCAACAATCAGAAGGATCAATCCATAAAGTGGCAGCAAAAATTATTGGTGCAGAAAGTTGTAATGGATGGACATTTTGGCATTATAAATCTGGAAATTCTTTAAAGCCAATTGATGATTTACGACAAAGACTAAGACCTACAAATTAAGCTCTATAAATTTTACCCAAATAATTTTCAAGAAATGTTTTATTTTTTGAGAGAAACTTCAAAATGTTATTTCTAATAAGGACACTTAGAGGATTTGATAAATGGAATGAAAAATGATTAAATTTTGATTTGTCATTTATTGAGGAAATATTTTCAATTCTCTTTTGATAGTATTCATTTGAACCATTTAAAATACTTTTTAATATATCGTTTGCGGTTTCAATACTTTGGGACGCACCTTGAGCAAATGATGGAGGGAAAGTGAACAGAGCATCACCGGATAAAAATATATTTTGTTCATTTAAACTCGGAAATTTGCTGCTTACGTAAACAGGAAAAGATTTTAATTCACTTAAATGTCCAAAGCTTATTTGTGATGTTTTTTGTAAACTTGATATTAGTGAGCTTAAAAACTCATTAGATTTAAATAAATCATAATTTCTTAGCTCATCTGATGATAATTTTTTTTTTATGATAGCTACAAAATTATATTCATTATTTTGGTTTATCGGATAGATCACATAATGACTGTTTGATGCCATATAAATAGAAATATCACTACCATAATTACCCCTTAAATTACCTCTAAGAGCGACATTAAAGTTATATTTTGGATTTGTAATATCATTCAATATCAATGACTTCGTTTTTGAAAAAATACCATCAGCAATTATCAAATAATCAAATTCCTCATATGTATTTTCATCCAAAGTAATTCTGAAGCCATTCACCTTTTCTATTTTTGTTATATTTGAATTAAATTTAATCCGATTTTCAGGCACATTCTTAAATAAAAATTCTAATAATGTTGATCTTTTTAGTGTTGTGTATAGATTTAATGGATCATTAAATTGTGTAAGGTCTATATCGCAAATTTTTAAAGAGTTATTTGCTTGTATGAAATTCACTTTTGACGGAAAGCTAACTTCAGATGCTGGTAGATTTTTAAATCCTATATTATTTAATAACTTAATACTATTTACTGATAGTTGAATTCCATAACCATCTTGGAAATTAAAATTATTTTTTTTTTCAAATATTTTGTATTCAAAATTTTTTTCACTATTTAAAATATTTGCAAA
>CACPNO010000019.1 GCA_902635335.1 uncultured Pelagibacteraceae bacterium | reverse complement strand
ATTTGAAAAATTATTAAATTATTTGATAAAAAATTTTTCTATTATCACACCAGAAGAATTTAAAATATTTTCAAAACATAATTTAAATAAATTTGAAAATAAAAAAAAAATTTTGATAACTTTTGACGATGGATATAAGTCACAAAAACAAATCACAGAAAAATATTTAAATCCTAACAATATAAAAGCTATGTTTTTTCTAGTTTCAGATTTTATAAGTATACAATCTAAGGTTCAGGCCCAGGCATTTGTAAGAAATAATTTCTATAAAAATAAAAACAGTGTTAAATTAGACAATGATATTCAAAATATGAATATCCAAGACATAAATTTTTTAATTGAGTCTGGACATACAATAGGAGCCCACACAAAAACCCATCTACAGCTCTCAAATATTAAAAATGAAGATGAATTAATTTCAGAAATATTTGATTGTAAAAAGAAATTAGAGGACTTATTTAAAAAAACTACAATTGATGATTTTGCTTACACTTTTGGAGATTATGAAAGTATTAATGAAAAATCGTTGAATATTATATCTAAATATTACAAATTTATTTATAGCGGTCTTAGAGGAAATAACTTAAAAATTAAAAATAATGTTGTAAGAAGAGATGCGATAAATATGTGGGAAACAACAAATGTTATTAATTGTTACCTAAATGGCTATTTAGATTTTATATATGAAAAAAAAGTTAAGAATTTAGAAAATTGGATTAAAAACTAAATATTAATTATTTATAAAAAAAAATTTAAAAAAATGAACATTTTTAAAAATAAAATACTTTTAGTTACCGGTGGTACGGGATCATTTGGAAATGCAGTACTAAATAGATTTTTAAAATTTAATTTAAAAGAAATAAGAATTTTTAGTAGAGATGAAAAAAAACAAGATGATATGAGAAATAAATACAAAAACAATAAGATTAAATTTTATCTTGGTGACATAAGAGATAAAACAAGTGTAGATGGAGCGATGAAAAATGTAGATTTTTTATTTCATGCAGCTGCTTTAAAACAGGTACCATCATGTGAATTTTATCCTTTGGAGGCTATAAATACAAATATTATTGGGGCGAATAATGTAATTTCTTCAGCTATTGAAAATAAAGTAAAGAAAGCAATTTTTTTAAGTACTGATAAAGCAGTTTATCCCATTAATGCAATGGGTATGTCCAAGGGTTTAATGGAGAAATTAGTAGTATCAAGGTCTAGAGATTTAAATCGAAGCAAAACAATTATTTGTGCCACAAGATATGGAAATGTGATGGCATCAAGAGGATCAGTAATTCCACTTTTTTTTGATCAAACAAAAAAAAATAAACCTATAACAATTACTTCTCCTAACATGACAAGATTTCTAATGAGCTTAGAAGAATCAGTAGAGCTAGTTATGGAAGCATTTAAAAATGGTCAAAATGGAGAAATTTTTGTTTACAAATCACCTGCCTGCACTATTGAAGATCTTGCAAAGGCAATTATAAAAATTTCAAAAAAAAAAATAAATGTAAAATTTATTGGAACTAGACATGGTGAAAAACTTTTTGAAACTTTAATTTCTCAAGAAGAATTACTAAATTCTGTATCTTATAAAAAATTTTATAAAATTATTCCTGATAATAGAGATTTAGATTATAATAAATATTTTAATAAGGGTAGAAAAAATAAGCTTAAAGAGTCTTATACATCACATAACACAACTAGATTAAATGTTAATCAAATAGTATCAAAAATAAAAGATTTAAAATCTTTTAATTACTTAGACTATGTTTAAAATTTGTACAATAGTTGGTACCAGACCAGAAATTATTAAACTATCGAGTCTTTTAAAAAAACTTGATAAATTTTTTGACCATAAATTAATTCATACAGGTCAAAACTATGACTATCAATTAAATCAAATTTTTTTTAAAGACCTAAAATTAAGAAAACCTGATTTATTTTTAAATAGTGCTGGCTCTAACCCAAACAAAACAATATCAAAAATTTTTTCGAAAATTGATAGTTTATTAGTTAAAATCAAGCCAAACGCTGTAATAATTCTGGGAGATACAAACTCTGGTTTAGCAGCAATAGCAGCTAAAAAAAGAAAAATTCAAGTATTTCACATTGAAGCTGGCAATAGATCATTTGATCATAGAGTGCCTGAGGAGTTAAATAGAAAACTAATTGATCATACATCCGACATTAACTTTACTTATACAAAAATTGCTAAGGATTATCTTATTTCAGAGGGTATTCCATCAGATAGAATTATTAAAGTTGGTAGCCCAATGAATGAAGTAATTCAGGAAAATAAAATATTAATTGAAAAAAGTGCAATTCTTAAAAAATTAAAGTTAAAAAAAAATGGGTTTTTTTTAATTTCATTTCATAGAGAAGAAAACGTAGACAATAAAGAAAATTTAAGGAAATTTTTATATTTTTTGGAATGGTTAAGTGATAATTTTACAAAAAAAATTATTATATCTACTCATCTTAGAACTCAAGATAGGCTTAATAAACTTAAAGAAAATTTCCTTAAAATTAAAAAAAATTATTCATCTAAAATATTTTTTTTAAATCCATTTAGTTTTACTGATTATATAAAACTTCAAAAAAACTGTGACATTATTTTTTCAGATAGCGGCACACTCTCAGAGGAAGCCTCATTGTTAGGGATTAAGGCAATAAAATTAAGAACAAGTCATGAAAGACCTGAAGCTATGGAAGAAGCGACAACAATTATGTGTGGTTTAGACTTGGATAAAATAAAAATTGCAATAAATATTTTACAAAAAAGCAATACTTCAAAAATTGTAAAAGATTATTCTACAAATAATTTTTCAGACAAAGTAATCAAAAATATCATATCTTATAAAAACTATACTATTAACAAAAAAGTTTAGTATGGATAAGAATTTAGAAACTGTATTAAAATATTTGATATATTTTTTTCCGCCACTATTAATGACAGGACCCTTTCTTCCTGACCTAAATTTATCAATTTCAGTTATATTTTTTATCTTTTTAATCCTTAAAAGAAATGAGTTATATTTATTTAATAACTTTTATTTTAAAGTCTATTTAGTATTTTTATTATACATTATTTTAAGATCTTTTTTAACATTAGAATTTCTCTCAATTAAACCATCATTATTTTATTTTAGATTTGGTTTTTATTCTTTATTGATTTTCTATTTTTTAAAAAAAAATATTTTAAATTTAAAATTATTTTGTTTTATTATTTTGCTTACTTTAATAACTTTATACATTGATGCCAATATACAACTTTTTACTGGAGAAAATATTTTTGGAAATAAAATGTTTCACCATGAAAGAGTAAGTAGTTTTTTTGGTGATGAGCTCATAATGGGTGGAGCAAGCTTTCGTATTTTTACTTTTATTATTGCAATCCTTTTCTTTTTAAATTTAAAGAAAAAAATTTCTCTTTCTTTATCTTTTCTGATTTTTTTTATGATTTTATCGCTTATTTTATATAGTTCTGAAAGAACAGCTGTAGCATTATTTTTTATGTTCAGTATCGTATTTTTCATATTTATTCCAATTAAATTAAATTTTAAAATTTTTCTAACTGCTATTCTCTCATTATTAATAATTATATTTTTTTATCTAAATGATGCTTCAAGAAATCGTATTATAAAAAAATCAATAGATGAAATTAATTTAAATGTTGCCTACAACAATTTATTATTTTCAACTGTTCATGCTTCTTCTATGCTTACAGGTATGGAAATGTTTAAGGATAATATTTTATTTGGAAAAGGTCCAAAAATGTACAGAAAAGTCTGTGACGATGAAAATTTTCAAAAATATAAAGTTGGAGACTATAGTTGCACAACTCATCCACACAATATTATAGTCCAAATTTTAGCTGAGACAGGCATAATAGGTTTGATATTTTTATTAATTTTTTACTTTAAATTAATACAAATATTTTTTAATAGTATTTTTACAAAACATAAGCAAGAACACAGATTTTCAATAATTGTTTTATCATCTCTTTTGATTTTAAATTTTTTTCCGTTTTTACCATCTGGAAATATTTTTAATAATTGGCTTTCAATTATTAGTTATTTGCCAATTCCATTTTTGATGTTTATAAGCAGTAATAGTGTTAACACAAATAAATAATAATTATACAATAGTTTATTCAGCACTTTCGGTTGTATTAATTTTATTTTTCTTTTTAAAATTAAATTTTATATCGTCAAAATTAAATATTTATGACTACTCTGATAATAATCGTAAATTACATAAAAAAAAAATTCCCCCAATAGGAGGTTTAATTTTTTTTCTAATATTTTTTTTTTATATCATTAATATTTTATTCTTCTTCGAAAGTAGGATATTTATTCATGAGAAACATATTGTTGTTTTATTTTCAACCTCCTTTTTAATCTTATTAACTGGTTTGGTAGATGATAAGGTTAATTTAAGTTCACGCAGAAAAACAATAATTTTTATTTTTTTAATTTCAGTTTTAATATTAAACGATAATGAATTGGTAGTAAACTATCTTAAAATTTTAACTTTTAAAAGGACATTTGCTATAGGAAATATTTCAGTACTATTCACCATATTTTGTTTTTTTGTTTACATAAATGCTTTTAATATGTTTGATGGCATAAACTTACAATCAGGTTTATATTTGTTAATTTTATTTATTTTTTTTATATATAAGGGTCTTGAACCTTTATTATTTATTCCTTTTGCAATAATTACTATTATTTTTTTAATATATAATTATAGAGATAGAATATTTTTAGGTAATTGTGGATCATATTTTTTACCATTCATAATTTCATCATTTTTAATTAAATCTAATAAATTAGATATAATTTCTGTAGAAGAAATTTTAATTTTAATGGTTGTTCCTGGAATTGATCTTATTAGATTATTCTGTATTAGATTAGTTGAAGGAAAAAGTCCATTCGTAGCAGACAGAAATCATATACATCATATTTTAGCTTTTAAGTTAACTGATTTAAATTCTGTGATAATAATATTTTTAATTACTTTTATCCCAATTATTTGTTATCAATTATTAAATAATATTTTTATTATAATCTTTCAAATTTTGATTTATTCATATCTGGTAATTTCATTTAGTAATAAACAATCAAAAAAGTAAAATGATAGCTGCTATTGATGCTTCAAATATAATTCTAGAAAGTGGTGGATTTATTCATCTTAAAAACATATTAAAAAATTTTGATGAAAAAAAAATCTCAAAATTATACGTATTTAGTTCTAAAAAAATTATAAGGGAATTAAATATAAAAAATGATAAAGTGATCACAATCACTCATAAATTTTTAAACAGAGGGTTGTTTTATAGAATTTTTTGGCAAATTTTTATTCTTAATAGTTTTCTAAAACAGTTTAATTGTACAGTTTTATTTGTACCGGGTGGTTATTTTTTTTTTAAAAAATTACCCACATTCATATTAATTCAAAATCTTCTACCATTTGTAAAAAGACCAGAATATTCTGAAACAATATCAGCCAAGATTAAAAATATTATTCTTGAGTATTTGCACGTCAAATCAATTAAAAAATCAAACGGTGTTATTTTTCTATCAAAACACACAAAAAATATTTTTAGAATGTACAAAAAACCCAAAATAATTATACCTCATGGTATAGAGAAACAATTTTTTTTAAAAAAAAAATTTTTTAAGACCAGACAAAAAAATAATAAAATTAAAATTTTATATTTGTCTAAATTTGAAGGATATAAAAATCATAAGAATGTTATTTTATCTGTTTATAATCTCCTAAAAAAAAACTATCGTATATCCATTACTCTAGTGGGTTTAGAAAATTTGGGCGATAAAGATCCCAAATTGCTGAATCTTGTAAATGATATAAATTATGATTATCCTAACTCAATAATCCTACAAAAATTAACAAAACACAATGATGTTCACAAAATATATAGAAATTATGATCTACATGTTTTCGGTTCTATGTGTGAGTCTTTTGGAATTATTATATTAGAAACAATAGCATCTTCACTTCCCATAATTTGTAGTAATTTTCCAGTTTTCAAAGAGATTCTAAATAATCATACATTATATTTTGATCCAAAAAATCCCCATATGATTTCTCTAACTATTGAAAAATATATTAAAAATGAGAACCTTAAAATTAAAAATACAAAGAAGCTTTTTCAAATTGCAAAAAAATTTAAATGGAAAAACTCGTCAGATGCTACATTTAAATTTCTTGTCAAAGAATATGAAAAAAATAAAAGATTAAAACAAAAAATTAATATAAGTAATTAAGAGATGAAGAAAAAATATTTAATTGTTACTGGTGGAGCAGGTTTTATAGGTTCAAATTTAATTAATGCTCTATTAAAATTTAAAAAATATAATATTATAAGTTTAGACAACTATAGTTCAGGTTTTATAAATAATCACATAAAAAATTCTCGTATAAAATATATAAGTGGAGAGACAAAAAATATAAATAAGATTTTAAAAAAATATAAAAAATCTATTAATGCAATTTTCCACTTTGGTGAATTTTCGAGAATTTTTCAAAGCTTTGAAAAATTTGATTTATGTTTTAAATCTAATACCATTGGTACTCATGAAGTTTTTAAATTTTGTCTTGAAAATAATATAAAATTAATTTACTCGGCTACTTCTGCAAGTTTAGGAAAATCAAACAATAAAAATCTTTCTCCTTACGCATTCTTTAAAGCAAAAAATTTGGAACTTATTGAAAATCTTAAAAAATGGTTTGGACTTAAGTGTGAAGTAATATATTTTTATAATGTGTATGGTCCAAAACAGATAAAATCAGGATTAATGGCAACAGTGATAGGCATTTTTGAAAATCAATATCAAAAAAACTTTCCTTTGACGGTAGTAAAACCAGGAAGTCAAAGAAGAAGGTTTACTCATATTGATGATACTATAAACACTTGTATTGAAGCATGGACTAAAAATAAGAATGGTCATTATAGTATATCGCATAAAAAAAGTTATTCTATAATTAATGTTGCAAAATTATTTAAAACTAAAATAAAATATATTCCTTTTCGTAAAGGAGAAAGATTTGCTTCAGCTTTAACCAAAATTACTATGTCAAATAAAGTAATACAAAGATTTGGTAAGATTGAACTGAAGAATTACATTGAACATTTCATCAGAGCAACTAACAAAAAAAAACTTAAATTACTGTCTAAATAGATTGTATATAACCTCTTTTTACACTTTACAAAATTTCATTAACAGAGTAATAATGCTTGCCTGGTGATTATTGCGAAAGGGTAATACCCGATCCCATTCCGAACTCGGAAGTCAAGCCTTTCTGCGCCGATGGTACTTTGTCTTAAGACATGGAAGAGTAGGACATTGCCAGGCTAAATTATGAAAATTGCTAGTTCACTAAAATCTTTAAAAAAAAGGGACCTCAATTCTAAATTGGTTAGAAGAAGAGGAAGAGTATATATAATAAATAAAAAAAATCCTAAGTTCAAAGCTAGACAAAAATAAATAATAAAGTTTATGAATATAGGATCATTTTCAGAGGACAAAACAATTGAGAAGAGAGTTTCAATAACTCCAGAGATAGCAAAAAAATATATTCAATTAGGCATAGATGTTCAAATAACTAACAATTATGGTGATCACATTGGTTTTAAAGATTCTGATTATACCGATCAAGGTGTCAAGTTAGTTGCAGATAATAAAAAATTAATAGAAAGTTCAGATGTAATAATTCAAATGGGTTTGACCAATGATGAAAATCTTTCACTACTCAAGCCTAATCAAACTTATATTGGAGTTCTGAATTCTTATGAAAATAAAGAGAAATTTAACGATTTAATAAAAAAAAAAATTAATTTTTTTTCTTTAGAACTCTTGCCAAGAATTACAAGAGCTCAGTCAATGGATATACTTTCTTCACAGGCTAATTTGGCTGGTTATAAGGCGGTCATTGAATCTTTTTCAGTTTTTGAGAAAGCTATTCCAATGATGATGACAGCCGCAGGAACAGTCCCTGCAGCAAAAGTTCTAGTTGTTGGAGCAGGCGTTGCAGGATTACAGGCAATTGCTACTGCTAAAAGAATGGGTGCGATAGTTTTTGCAACAGATGTTAGAACTGCTTCTAAGGAGCAAGTCGAGAGTCTTGGTGGTAAATTTCTTAGTGTTGAAGGTTCTGAAAACTTAGAGACCGAAGGTGGATATGCAAAAGAAGCATCAGATGAATTTAAAAAAAAGCAAGAAATACTTTTAGCTGAAACTTTAAAAAAAATAGACATTGTAATTTGCACTGCATTGATACCGGGAAAGAAAGCTCCAATAATTATCAAAGAAAGTATGATAAATGAAATGCAACCAGGCTCAATAATTTATGATCTGGCTGCTTCGCAAGGTGGAAACGCAGCTTTTACACAAGTTGATAAGATAATAGATAAAAATGGAGTTAAAATCATGGGTGAAAAAAATATTTTAAATAAATTAGCTGTATCTTCATCTAGTTTATACGCTAAAAATATTTTTAATTTTGTGAGCAATTTATATGATAAAGAGAACAAAAAAATTAAGATTAATTTAGAAGATGAAATTATTGAAAAAACGATAATTAAATAAATTTATGGAAATAGACCCATTTATATTCAGATTAAGTATTTTTATCTTATCAATTTTCATTGGATATTATGTAGTTTGGAGTGTAACGCCCTCACTACATACTCCATTAATGTCAGTAACAAATGCGATTTCTTCAGTAATAATTGTAGGAGCTGTAATCGCTGCTTTAGCAGGAGATTCTAATAAAATATTTAATACTGCAAATATTTTCGGTTTTTTAGCAATTTTATTAGCAGCAATAAATATTTTTGGTGGATTTTTGGTTACCCAAAGAATGTTAGCTATGTACAAAAAAAAACAGAAAGATAAAAAATGATTTCAACAAACCTGCTAGCGGTATTTTATCTCATTTCTGGAGTATTATTTATTTTAGCATTAAGAGGTCTTTCTTCACCTGAAACATCAAGACGTGGAAATTTATATGGAATAATAGGTATGGCATTGGCTATAGGTGTAACTATATTATCAGTTGGAAATTTTTCGTATGGGTTCCTATATCTAATAATTTTTTTAGCTATAGGAGGTTCGATAGGAGCATTTATAGCTTTTAAAATTCCAATGACGGCTATGCCAGAGTTAGTTGCTGGATTTCATAGTTTGGTTGGTCTGGCAGCAGTATTTGTAGCTATATCAGCATTTTTAAATCCAACAGTATTCAATCTTGGAATTCCAGGAGCTATAAAAATCGCTAGTTTAATAGAAATGTCATTAGGAGCAGCGATAGGAGCAATAACATTTACTGGATCTATAATAGCTTTTTTAAAATTAAGAGGGTTAATGTCAGGCTCACCTATTATTTTTTTTGGACAACATTATTTAAATTTATTATTAGGAATTTTAATTGTAATTTTAATTTTTTATTTATGTAAAACTCAAACTGATATTTGGTTTTGGACTATTGTAGTTATTTCACTTTTAGTTGGAGTGCTGTTAATTATACCAATCGGTGGTGCTGACATGCCAGTGGTTATATCAATGTTAAATTCTTACTCAGGTTGGGCTGCAGCAGGAATTGGTTTTACTTTAGAAAATTCTGCATTAATTATCACGGGTGCATTAGTTGGTTCTTCAGGTGCAATTTTATCATATATCATGTGTAAAGGCATGAATAGATCATTTTTAAATGTAATATTAGGAGGATGGGGTGCTGAGCAATCATCCTCATCTACTTCATCTAAAGAGCAAAAGCCTGTTAAAAATGGTAATGCTGATGACGCAGCATTTTTAATGAAGAATGCTTCATCTGTAATTATTGTTCCAGGATACGGTATGGCAGTTGCTCAGGCCCAACATGCATTGAGAGAAATGGTCGATGCATTAAAAAAAAATGGAGTAAAGGTTAGTTATGCTATTCACCCAGTTGCTGGAAGAATGCCAGGACATATGAATGTTTTATTGGCTGAAGCTAACGTTCCTTATGATGAGGTATTTGAGCTAGAAGAAATTAATAATGATTTTGCAAATTGTGATGTAGCATATGTCATCGGTGCAAATGATGTTACAAATCCAGTAGCAAAATCAGATCCTAAAAGCCCAATTTTTGGAATGCCAGTTTTAGATGTCGAAAAGAGTAAATCTGTTTTATTCGTAAAAAGAAGCTTATCCCCAGGGTATGCTGGGATAGAC
>CACPNO010000018.1 GCA_902635335.1 uncultured Pelagibacteraceae bacterium | reverse complement strand
ATCTGAAATAACGAGAGATTTAAAAAATTATGAACTTGAATTAAGAATAGAGGAGTTAGAATCAAGATTATCAAAAGATTTGAGTGAGGCAACATTTAATGAGCTAAAAGAGCTCAAAAAACAGCAAAAAATCAATTAAAATATAATCAGAATCCAATAGATTTTTTCTATTTTAGCATTATATACATCCTGGACTTTTTTATTGTGGAACGAATAATTACAAAATCATTTGCAAGACTGATGGGCAGAGGTGTCCATAGAGGTTTTATTACCTACGATGAGCTCAACAAATCGTTAGGTAAAAGAAACTTATCCAATGAGAATTTGGAGCAAGCTTTTATACATATTCTTAACGAAAAAATAATCTTAGTTGAAAAGAAAGCAGATTTTAAAATTTTAAGAAAAAAAGATAATGGATCAAAAGAAGAGGGCAAGTCTATAGAAAAAAGTGATGACCCTATAAGAATGTATCTAAGAGAAATGGGTGGAGTAGAATTGCTTTCAAGAGAGGGCGAAATAGCTATTGCCAAAAGAATTGAAGCTGGAAAAGATGTCATGTTAAATGCACTTTCTCAAAGCCCAATTACAGCGCAACAATTTTTTGAATGGAATACTAAACTTCAGAATGATGAAATTTTAGTGAGAGAAATCATTGATATAGATACCAATTATATGGAAGACGAAGATACTGGTCAAAGCGCTAAGCAAAAAAAATCAGATGAGGGAAATGAAAATCAAAGTAATGAAGAAAATAATAATAACAGTAATGATGATGATGAGTTTAACCCTACCCTTGCGGCTATGGAAACTGAAATTAAACCTAAGGTTTTACAAACGGTTTATAATTTAACAAAGGAGTATAATAAACTAATTAAATACCAAAGAGAAAAATTAGACTGCGCACTAAACTCAGCACAATTTTCGACTTCAAAAGAGAAAAATTATAAGAAGATTGTAGATGATATTTTAGAAAATATTAAATCTCTTCAATTATCTCCTTCTGTTTTAGAGGAATTGGTCCAAAAACATTATATAGAAAATCGTAAAATCATATCATTAGAAGGAAATTTATTGAGGCTTGCTATAAATGAAAAAATCTCGAGAGATGAATTTATTAAATTTTATGTAGGAAATGAAATCAATCCAAACTTAAAAAATTTTCTAGATACAAATGAAATCTGGAAGAAATTTTTTCAAAAAAATAAGAATGAATTCAAGAATATCAGAGATAGATTAATAGAGATAAGTAATAGGCTTGGAATTTCAGTTACAGATTATAAAGTGATGGTAAGCAGAATTCAAAAAGGTGAGAAAGAATCTCGAATTGCCAAAAAAGAGATGGTAGAGGCCAATCTTAGATTGGTAATTTCTATTGCAAAAAAATATACTAATAGGGGTCTTCAATTTTTGGATTTAATTCAAGAGGGTAATATAGGATTAATGAAAGCTGTAGATAAATTTGAGTATAGAAGAGGGTACAAATTTTCAACATATGCTACATGGTGGATTAGACAAGCAATAACAAGATCAATTGCTGATCAAGCAAGAACAATTAGAATACCTGTACACATGATAGAGACAATTAATAAAATTGTAAGAACGCAAAGATTAATTTTAAGTGAATTTGGTAGAGAGGCTACCCCAGAAGAACTTGCAAAAAAATTAAGAATGCCCCTTGAAAAGGTAAGAAAAGTATTAAAAATTTCAAAAGAACCAGTCTCGCTTGAAAAACCTGTTGGAGATGAAGAAGACAGTAGTTTAGGAGATTTTATAGAGGATACAAAAGCATTGGCACCTCTTGAGCAAGCAATTAAATCAAACCTGAGTGAAGCTACAACAAAAATTCTTTCAACCTTAACCCCAAGGGAAGAGCGTGTGCTAAGAATGAGGTTTGGAGTTGGAATGAATACAGACCATACTCTAGAGGAAGTAGGATTGCAGTTTTCAGTGACAAGAGAAAGAATTCGGCAAATTGAGGCGAAGGCACTTAGAAAATTAAAGCATCCTAGCAGATCCAAGCAGCTAAAAAGTTTCTTGGAAAGCTAACAGGGGCCGTTAGCTCAATAGTAGAGTACTGCATTGACATTGCAGGGGTAGTTGGAGCGTAACCAACACGGCCCACCATTTAAATAATTATCTGTAATTGATAACTGTAGAAAAATGATATAATTAAGGTTAATTTTTTGGGCCTGTAGCTCAGTTGGTTAGAGCAGTACACTCATAATGTATTGGTCCCAGGTTCGAGTCCTGGCGGGCCCACCAATCATTTCACAAAATACAATAAAACCAAAGTATTTCACTCAACGTAAGTTAAATTTACTCTAACAAATTTCAGAATCCGTGCCAAGAAATTTTTTCATTGGAGCATGAGTGCAGCATTGTGATAGCATTTAAAAAATGAAAAAGAAAATTCCAAACATTTTATCTAACCAAAGACAAGTAGTTTCAAATTTTCTTGATAGAAATGAAGGTCTTATTATAGGAGACACCGAAGATGTTTTGGATATTAAAAATCAATATTTAATAGAAACTTATAAGTTATTAGGTATTCAAAGAAAAATAGAAAAATTAAATCTAGCCTACGGTACAGTTACTGCTGATACTGGTGATGGATATGATGATTTTCACTATTATCCTTTCGTTGAAATTAAAAAGAAGGGTTCAGGATTAAATGATATTTTAAAAAAGAATAACCATCTTCCCTGTGGTTTTTTTTGTATTCATGATTGGGCAAATATAGATAGACGATCATTTGATTTCTATAGTTCTTATCATCAATACACCAATAAAAAAAACCTAGTAAAATCAATCAAAGTCACTAGCGGAAGTATTTCTATTTTCCCTTTATCAAATAACCTTAAAAGTAATCCCTTTAGAAGCTTAAGTTATTTTGATTCTCGTGATTTGAACCTATTTTCTCTAGGCAAGAATAAAAAATTAGTAATAGAAAAATTAAAAAAATTTGCTGAAAAATCATCATTTAAATTTAAGTTAGATGGATTGTATAAAATAAATGAAGATAAAAAACAAAAGTACAATATTTTAAAATCTGTTTATTTCACATATCCCATGGCCTATTATTCATTCTTGGATTTTGTTAAAGATTTAAAGAAATCTGGTGCGAAAGTTGAATTAGTAAATCCTTATTATAAACCCTTTGAAGAGTATGAAGAAGAAAAATTAAAAGCATTTCAAAAGGAGTTAAATTTAATAAAGAAACAAAAAAATAAGAAAAAGGGACTTGGTGATGTAATTAAATGCCAGGTCGAAAATGGTATCTATAACGTTTATCATACTGATATAAGAAGTGAGGCTGGCGAATATGATAGTAGCAGTGATCAGCAGATCTCATCAGCTGTATTGGTAATAAATAAAGAAATTTAAATGAAAGCTCACAATAAAAACCTTCAATGGCATACTAACGTTCATATCTATGGATTGTCTTTAGCAATTGGAGATGCTCATTTCTTAATAGATAAAATAAAAGCTGGATATGCTTATACAGAATACTTTTATAATATTGATGGTGAAAGAGAAGGTGAGCCTGAAGGTTTTGTAAATGAGGTTGATCATATAATAGGCAAAACAGTAAATTGTTTTACACTTAATAAAAGTGGTTTAGGATGGTTTCCAGTTTTCGACTCTTACGCTAAAGGTAAAGAGTACTTAGAAATTGATGGATATTATATAGATTATGGTGGAGCGGTAAATGCACCTTATTTCCAAAGACCAAAATGTTTTTTTGAAAAAGAACATATTAAAATTATTAATAGCCTAATTGAAAAAGCCTTAGAAAATAAACCCATATTTACCTTGAGTTTTCCATCAAAAAAAATTTTATTCATGGAAACAAAAGATAAGGTTCAATTTTATACTGAAAAAGAAATTACAGTAGATTACTCAAAATCAACTAATAAAGTATTTGATCAGTTATTAAATATCTCAAATAATGACTACTATCCTGACAAAAAGAAAAAAATAACTTTCATCAATGCTCAACATCCAACTACTGAATATTGTTGGGATTTTCATATTGATAAATTATCTTCCAAAAAGTTTGAGGTTTATAAAGTTGAAAGCTTAGTAAAGGACATAGACTGGTATGCAGCTTATTATGCTAAATTTCATATGGATGAGAAAGATATTTATAAAAGAAAAATAACTTCTAATGAGGATCAAAATAAAATGGATGAATGGTTATCAAAACAACCATTGGCTAATGAAATGAAAGAGATATTAGATCTTGCCAATTTTGATCCGAACGCTCCTGAAATCGAAAATTTTAAAACCACTGTTGATTTACATGGTTTTCTACATGGGTATTATTTAAAAGCAGTGTAAACTTAAATATGAAAAAAATTGATTTCGTCTACAAAAACTTTGATGTCAAAGGTGAATAAGCACTTAGATAACTTATAATACAATACCCAGGTAGTGCAGGGGACATGGGGGTACCCAGTATAGGATATACGTGCCAAAGTGTGGAATATTTAGTAGACTGTTAACCACATTATTATTTTATGAGGAATAAAAAAATTAAAAATAACTATCTTAAAAAAAGACAACTTCTTACTTCGTATGATTTTTACAAAGCTAAACATAAAAAACTTCCTGTCAGTAAAGACGAATATCAGACATTAAAAGATGATATTCTCATTTTAGAAAATCTTTATCCCAGTATTAAAAAAATGGGAGATGACTTAATAATAAGAGCTACACTAAATTATCCTGATGGTAGAACTTATAAAGGTGCCATTAAAAGTGCTGAGCAGCAAATTCCTCATGGTCATGGTTATATGTACCTTTCTGCTACCGATATAAATTTTGAGTCAAAAACATTTGGTAAAAAATTAACTGATAATCCTTGGGATTATGTTGGCGAATTTAAAAATGGAGTTTTTGATGGTCAAGGTGAGTTCGAGAGCAAAGGAAGTTACTCATATAAGGGTCAGTGGAAAAAAAGCCATTTTCATGGAAAGGGCAAATTAGTTCTTGAGGAATCTAAGGAGATTTATGAGGGTGAGTTTAAGAATAGTAAAAAAAATGGTTATGGTGTTTTAGTAATTACTGATCAATTTAGAACAGAAGGCCAATGGAAAAATGATCAATTACATGGCAAAGGTAAAATAACATATTTAAAAGATATTGAGGATCAAGAAAAAGGAACCGTAATAAAAGGAATTTACAAAAATGGTAATTTAAATGGTTTGGCTGAAATAATATATCCAGATGGTGAAATTCTTGACTGCATGTATGTTAACGATGTTCGCACCAAAGCAAGGTTTAGAGGAGAAAAAAAGTGGACTATTTATAAGAAGTAAATAATCTCATAAATATAATGGTTAACAGGTTTAATTTTAATACAAAAATTATAATGCTTTTAAATTAAACAAAGAATCTATGTCTTGAGTTTCTAAAAATTTAACCAATCTTTTATGTTGTAATGAATTTGCAGAGTCTGGGCCATACCAACCTTCCTCTGTATTATAATCTATTTGATCTTTAAAATTACCTTTTTCATCTAAAAAAATCCCATTATCAGTATTAAGGATAGCATTAAAAGCTTCCTCTACACTATCTCTATGTTTATATGGAATTTTATGCTTCAATTGATTGTATAATTTTCTAGGATCTCTGATAAATCCTCCTTCATACTCCATTTCAATATGCTCCCATTCTAAATCTCTGGGTCTTTGAATATGAGTAATGAAATTATAATCTTCACTTTTAGCAGAGACTAAAACTTTAAATTTTCTGTCATAAAAGCTTTCAATGGCAGGTAATCCAACATGAATACCTAGAGGATCGTATTCATCTTTATTAAGCATTGCCAATTTGATTTTATTTATCTTACTTTTTGTACTTACACCCTTTGTTTTATTACAGACTATGACTGAGTAATAAGCTTTACCTTTATTATCTGTAAGCGGTGTGTTCTCATCTTTCAATATTAGAAAACTAAGTAATTCTCTTTCTCCTCTAGTATATTTTAAAACTTCAGCTTTTGTAAATATTGCCAGATACTCCCCAGGGGGGCAATTAGTTTGAGCTGTAAACCTAATTATTTCTTTTTTCATTTAATATTCTATTAGTCTTTGAAAATTATTAATCAATAGAACATAAGTCGTACGATATTAATTATTAGCAAGTGATATAAGTAATAGTTATTTAATGAGTCAGTATGACTCAATTTAGCTAGTTAATCTTTTAATTAGGCAATATGTTAATATGGCAATATGGTAGTTTATTAACTACAGACCATATTCTCAGGTGTATATCTATATTATTAGGCAATATGTTAATATGGCAATATGGTAGTTCTGTTAACTACTTTGTAAATTATTTAATCTCTTGTAGATTATTGATTTAACCTTTTACTTTCTGTTGTCCTCTATTATCCTCTTCATCACTCAATCCTAGTTATTTTAATTCAATTAAATGACCAAAGATACCGTTTCCACCCATTTCATCATGCCAAAAAGTATAGATATTATATACTCCATTAATAACATTGAATTCTTCAAATTTATCCAATTCAATTCTGTTCAAAGAAAAATTATTAATATCATCAGAAAAGGCTTTTATATCTTTTTTCTTAAATTGTGTTTTACAGGATTTATTTTGTACATCTGGTAAGCAGAAAAACACTAATTTACTAGTTTTAATGGAAAATTTTGTGACGTAATTTTTTTTTTTATTTTTATAAGCATTTTCAAAAAAGTCACTAGGATCCCACCCACTACAACTTACAAAAAAGGTTTTCTTTTTTTTATTTGTAGATGTATTTATTACCTCATAAACAATCGGTGGCATTCCATCCTGGTCATTATCAACTAAATAAAAATCTTTAAAAATCTTATGCAAATCTGAGAAACCACCTACAGTTTCATATTTATCTAAACAAGTTAAATTAAGAAAATGCTCTAAATTCTTTTTGTTATTAAGAACTGGTAATGTTGCAAAGCAAAGTATTTCACCATTATCACAAATTGAACGATTTGATTTTTGAAACAAGTATTTACTTCTCATCACTGTACCCCTATTATTTTACCGTCTATTTTCCTCTATAGTCTTTTTTATAAGCTTTAGACTATCATCATTTGGAGGGTATGAATTGTCTGATGTTTTAAAAAATTCACCACCAGTTTTAAGTCTTAAAGTATTTCCACCTCTTTGTGTAACTTCAATGTATAAATAAACACCAGCTTCTCTTAGCTTTTTTAACTTCTCTCTAAACTCTTTAGAGATTTTAACATCATAAGGTGCAGTTTTGGATACTTGGTTATCAAGTGTTTGGGGTTTTAAATTATTATTATTGAAAGTTGGGTCTTTTAACCGACTGTAGATGATAGTTTCTCCAATTATTACACCTTTAGGCAATTCTTTTTGTATTTGTTTAGCTGCACCCTCCACACTTATAAAGCTATCTTTTGGCTGATTATCAAAGTATTTTTTTATTTCTTTGTTTTTAATCTCGGTGATTGATCCAAACTTAAATTTATTTTCATACTCTTTTAAAATTCTAGCCGTGTTACCACTTTGAGAACTTCCTGATGCACGAATTATTTCACTTCTACTTTCCCAACTTGTGTTTCCTTTTTTTATTTGATTATCTAAAAATTCTCTAAATTTCATTAATTAGTGCTTAAATCTCTTTGTTTCTTAGTTCTAGCTCTGTTTCTAAAAGTATCTTCATCTATTTGTTTATTTTCATATTCCTTAATGCTTTCATAAGTTGAGTGTTTATAAATTTCTTTAATCGATGCTTTCCTTTTTCCGTAATGACCAAACTTCAATCCTGGTCTTTCTGTTTCTTTTCTACTCAATAAAGCATTTTCTTTTTTTGGATTTTGCTTTCCTTCGCCACGAAAATCTTTCTTAGTCCAGGAAGGATGCTTATCAATTACGCTTTGAATTTCTTGATTACTTCTGAGGACCCACTGGTTTGAGCCTTTGGGATTTCTATTATAATTTTTTTTCATTTTTTAACCCTAAACATAAGAAGTTTACAAAAGTTATTCATCAATCTCATCTCATGTATACTGTTAGCCGAGGCTAATAAAAGATTCGGATTAAATAAAATAATTGCAACATTTTGAGCTCTCGACACTGCAACATTAAGTCTATTTCTATTAAAGAAAAAATCTTTGTGTCTTGGAAGATTTTCTGCGTCTGAACTTGTCATTGAAATAAATACTATTTTTGCTTCTTGACCTTGGAATAAATCAATCGTTCCAACTCTAGTATCCTCAGAATATTTTTTTAAAAGTTTTTGCTTTATATTGTTTGTTTGGACATTAAACGGCGCAACTACCATTATATTTTTAATATCGATTTCACCTTTTCCATTTTCATCCTCAAAATCTTTTTTCATTATTTTTGAGTAATAATCGTGTACAATTTCAGCTTCTTCATCTGATCTTTGTGAATTTCCAAAATGATCAGTTGGAATAAAAAAAATTCCCTCATTCTCTATATTTTTTAAACCAAGTTTCAATGATCTACTTTTGGTTACTTCATGAGGTATCAATCGAGAGTCGTAAAAGCTATCAGATATATATTTACATATTTCCTTATTTAATCTTCTCGTTTCTCTTAGAAATATTCCTTGTTCTGGAGGTATAGTGTCTCGATCTTCTAAAATATAATCAAGCGAACTTAGTTTAGCATATCCCTCATGTGTTCCTCTTATTGGCTGAGATAACTGCATTTGATCGCCTATTAAGACTAGATTTTTAGCGCAGGTTGCCATTGATATAGTATTTGCTAAAGACACCTGACCAGCTTCATCTATGAAAAGATAATCTAAAGATTGGTTCATTCTTACATTTGAAAAAAACCAAGCTGTGCCCGCAAATAGTGAAAAATCTCTTGTATTTATTGGCTTATCTTTAATTATATCAATAATAAATTCACCATTAAATAAATTAGTACTGTTACTCTTTTTCATCCCTTTAAATGTAAAGTTATCAGCTTTTGCCTGTCTTTCGATTTCAGATAAAAGATTTTTTATTGCCTCGTGTGAGTTACTAGAGACACCAACTTTTTTACCATCTTTCATTAACTCAATAATAATTTTCGCACTATTATAAGTTTTACCTGTTCCTGGAGGTCCTTGAATACTTAAACAGGTATTTTTCATTTGTTTAACTACTTTCACAGACTCATCAGTTATATCTTCATTTTCATTTATTAATTGATCACCAGATTTAATCTCTTTTAAATCAGGATTTCCTCTATTTAAAAGGTCTATAATAGACTTGTAGCTTGAACCTTTCTTATTGATGAAGTCTAAAACAAATCTATTTAACGCTTGCTCCAGCACTGCAATAGAAGGAGCGCCTCTTCTAGAAAGGGAAACTAGGCTTGGCATTTCACCCATTGATTTGTATTTTTTATCTCCAAGTTTAATTTTAATAATATTTTTATTTGGTGACTGCTCAATTATTTCATCGATCTTACCAATCGAAGTATTCATATGAGCATCATAAACACTTGAGTCTTTTTTTAATTTGTAGTCTTGATCATTAAACTGGTATGTAAATATATAACCTTTGTCTACTTTCTCTGGTTTAGGAGATTGAAGTACGCATTGACCTATACACTCTGCATCATCTTCCAGTTCATCATGTGTTTTCTCCATCCTATCAAACATTTCCCACCATTCAGGTTTCTGTTCTCTTCTGTGAAAACCTACAAGATTTCTAATTGTTTCAGTTAAAGGATTTTTTGAAATTTCTTTTTTATCTAATGCTTTAAGTAGCTCAACTTCTACTTCCTCCCAGGGTTTTTTATCATAAGATTTTTTTTCTGCTTCAGGAGTTATAGAATACCAATCAATTGTTTCTGGTTTATTTTTTATTAAAAACTCTCTCAACTGATAAGTGGATACACAGTCTTCTTTATTGTACTCAATTATATCTTTCTTCGTATTTTCATTTTTAGATGCCAACCAATAATCATATAGTTTGACACTGTCCTCAGCTTTTTTAACATCTCCCTTTCTTTTAAAATTATATAAAACTCCCTCTATCGATTTAAGTGACATATCTTTTTCTGATGTTCTCGCACTTTGATTAATTATTAAAAAGAGATCCACAAATTTCTCTCCTCGAAGAAGGGTATCTACAAAATTACTTCCTTCAGGGAAATCAGATGAATACAGACTTGCAAGTTGTCTCAATGAACGTTTTTCATATGAATTATAGTGGTAGAGGTGTGCTTTTGGATATTTTTTAAAGTGGTCTTTAAAAAACTTTATGAGCTCAATAAAGTTTTCTCTTTCGTATTTTTTTTTAAAATCTTTAGCCCAGAAGTATTTAAATTCATAATCATTCTTAACTTTAAAATAAATTCCATGAAGATATTCAAATCCACGACCATCTTCTTGAGGAAACCCTTCAATATCAAAGAATAAGTCACCTTCATCTGGTTCAGGCAATTTATAGAACCCTTTCCCTTTATCAGGGTCTAAAATGATGTATTTATTTACCCCTGTTTCCCTTTTTTCCTCTTGAAGCTGAGCTTGAGAAATTCTGTCTTTCAAAGCCTGTTTATTAATTTTTATTTTTAATTTATCAGGATTTGCCTCTGCAAGTTGCTTAACCGTGGTAATATTTACCTTTTTCAATTTTTCAATT
>CACPNO010000017.1 GCA_902635335.1 uncultured Pelagibacteraceae bacterium | reverse complement strand
TACTTCAATCTTTTCCCAAATATTTTCTGATATAACTTCATCCTTATTTTTATTAGTAATTAATAATACTTTTGCACCTCTTGCTATTACCTCCTGCATATTTGAAATTGTTTTTTTGTAATGTTCATCTCTAGGAGCTAAAACTACAACAGGCATTCCCTCTTCTATTAGAGCTAATGGACCATGCTTCATTTCACCAGCTGGATATCCTTCGGCATGTACATATGCTAACTCTTTTAGTTTTAGCGCACCTTCTAAAGCAATTGGAAATGAGTATCCTCTTCCTAAAAACATCGAACCTTTTGCCTCAGCAAAAACTTTACCAATATTTAATATTTTTTGATCTTGCTTAAGAGTTTTTTTAGCCGAATTAGATAAATTTAATATATTTTTTACTTTTGATTTATACTCTAACTTATTAATAATTTTTTGATCAAAAGAAATTTTAGTTGATAAAATATATAAAACCAACATTTGACCAATAAATGCTTTAGTTGAAGCTACTCCAATTTCTTGACCACAGTAGATAGGCAATACTAAATCAGCATCTCTGGCAATTGAACTTTCTATAACATTAACCACTGCACAAGTTTTCATTTTATTTTTTTTACATATATCTAATGCTGCATAAGTGTCAGCAGTTTCACCTGACTGAGATACAAAAATATATAGACAATCTTTTTTAAATCTAACTTTTCGATATCTAAATTCAGAAGCTATATCAACATTTACATCTAAATTAGTATTTTGTTCCATCCAATATTTCGCAATTAAACAAGAGTGATAAGCTGTACCACAGCCAATTAAAATAACAGATTTAATGGAACTAATTTTCCAAGGGAAGTTATATATATTAATCTGTTTATTATACTTATCAATATACTCATTTATACATGCATTTATTGTTGTAGGCTGCTCATCAATTTCTTTCTCCATAAAATATTTATAATCACCTTTATCATAGTTAAGGTCCTCTTTAGATAAGTTCATTACTTCTTTATTAATTTTTACACCTTCACTATCAAAAAATTCTATTAGATCTTTTTTAACAAAACAAAATTCTCCATCATCTAAATACGAGATTTTATTTGTCATGGATTTTAGCGCATATGAGTCTGATCCAAGATAATTTTCATTAGGCCCATATCCAACTGCTAAGGGTGAGCCTCTTCTTGCTCCAACCATTAAATTATTTTGATCTTTAAATATAATCCCTAGAGCAAAACTACCATGAAGTTTTTTAAGAACTTTAATTATTGTTTCTTTTAATGAGTTTTTTTTTAAATAATCAGTTACTAAATGAGCTATTACCTCAGTATCTGTTTGAGATTTGAATGTGTAACCTTTTTTTTCTAAAAATTTTTTTAGTATCGTTGAATTTTCAATTATACCATTATGCACAACAGAAACTTCTTCCGAAGAGTGAGGATGAGCATTAACTTTGCTAGGTTTGCCATGCGTAGCCCATCTAACATGTCCAATGCCAATGTCACCTTTAAGGTTAAATTTATTGATATCTTTTTCTAATATATCTACTCTGCCCTCACATTTTACTTCGTTAATATTTCCATTAACTAATGTAGCAATACCAGCAGAGTCATAGCCCCTATATTCAAGTTTTTTTAAAGATTTAACTATTCTATTTGAAACTTCTTTAGAACTAATTATTCCAACTATTCCACACATTTATCTTTTTTTTTTATAGTTTTTAATTTCATGTTGGTTTGATCTTGTTATTGCTAAAGAGTTTTTTGAAACTTTTTTAGTTATAACTGAACCAGCACCCACAACACTTTTTCTTTCAAGCTTGACTGGTGCAACTAACGATGAATTAGATCCAACAAATACTTCATCATCAATTGTTGTTTTGCTTTTTTTTACACCATCATAATTGCATGTAATTGTTCCTGCTCCGATGTTAACTTTTTTTCCGAGTTTTGAGTCTCCAATATAAGATAGATGATTCAATTTTGAATATTTTCCTATTATACTTTTTTTCACCTCAACAAAGTTTCCAACTTTTGATCCAGATTTAAGTATCGTGCCAGGTCTTAACCTTGCGTATGGACCAACTTTTACGTTATTTTCAATTTTTACACCTTCTAAATGTGAGAAAGATAAAATTCTTACATTGTTACCCAATGAAACATTCTCAGATATAACAACATAAGGATCAATAGTTACGTTTTTTCCAATTTTGGTATTTCTTGAAAAAAATACAGTCTCAGGAGACATCATTTTTACACCTTTTTTAATAAATTTTTTTCTAAGTTTTATCTGTTCATTTTCTAATTTATTTTGATTCATTTGATATTTTTATATATTTGGGTATTAGTTTAATTAATTCACAATATATTTCTTAATAATACTTTTATTATGACCCAAAAATTAACTATTCTATTTGATCTTGATGGAACGTTAATTGATACTGCCCCAGATTTGATACGAGCTCATAATCATGTGATGAAAAAATTTGGTTATCCAACAAAAACTTTAGGTGAATTAAAAAACGCTGTTGGAAAAGGAGCAAAAGCAATGATGGCAAAAGCTAACGGACAGTGGAAATGGTTTGATGAAAAAATTCAAAATGAAATGACAAATGAATTTTTATCTTACTACGGTGATAATATTTATCGTGAAAGTAAGTTGATCAATGGAGTAAAAGAATTTTTAAATTGGTGTAAAAAAGAAAATATTTCTATGGCAGTGTGCACTAATAAAACTGAGCATTTGGCAATTGATCTTTTAAAAAAGATTGGAATTTATGATTACTTTGAATATGTTGCTGGATATAATACTTTTGAGTATTGCAAGCCAGACCCTAGACACCTAACTACAATTATCGAAATTTTAGATGGTGAAATAAACAAATCAATTATGATTGGAGATAGCGAAACAGATGCAAATGCAGCTAAAGCTGCAGAAATTCCAATAATTTTGCTTAAATATGGATATACTGAAAAGAAATCTAATGAAATATATCATAATCACTTGGTAAAAGACTTTGTTGGAATTGAAAAAATTATATCCAAATATCTTTAATATTGATTAATTTAATTTAACTATTAAAACAAAATAACAACCTAGGAATTATTTTGTTGTTAAACACTGTTAAAGTATACCCGTCAAAAATTAATCTTCCAAAGAAGAAACAACTTGCATGGAAAATAGCTGAGATTGCAAGTGATAATTCAAAATTAAATAAAGATTCAGTTGAAATGGTTATCAATAGAATAATTGATAATGCATCTGTAGCAATTGCTTCATTAAATAGAAACCCAGTTATATCAGCAAGAGAAATGGCCAAAGGCCATCTTAGAAAATCAGGATCAACCATTTTTGGAATTAATTCTAAAATTAAATTTGATGCTGAATGGGCGGCATGGGCAAATGGTACAGCCGTAAGAGAATTAGATTTTCACGATACTTTCTTAGCAGCAGATTATAGTCATCCAGGTGATAATATTCCTCCAATCTTAGCAGTAGGAGAAAAACTTAAAAAAAGTGGATTAGATCTTTTGAGAGGAATTGTTACGGCATACGAAGTTCAGGTAAATTTAGTAAAAGGAATTTGTTTACACAAACATAAAATTGATCACATAGCACATTTAGGACCGAGCGTTGCTGCAGGAATAGGGTCAATGCTTAAATTAAATACCGAAATTATTTATCAAGCAGTACAACAAGCTCTTCATGTAAGTGTATCAACTCGTCAATCTAGAAAAGGTGAAATTTCTAGTTGGAAAGCTTATGCTCCTGCTCATGCGGGAAAATTAGCTATTGAAGCTGTTGACAGGGCTATGAGAGGTGAAGGGGCACCGAGCCCTATTTACGAGGGAGAAGACAGTGTTATTGCAAGAATATTAGATGGGAAAAGTGCAAGATATAATGTTCCACTGCCAAAAAAAAATGAGACCAAAAAAGCAATTTTGGAAACATACACAAAAGAGTATTCAGCTGAGTATCAGGCCCAGGCGTTAATTGATATAGGGAAAAAGTTGAATAAAAAAATTTCTGACCTAAGTAATATTAAAAAGATAGATATATATACAAGTCATCATACACATTATGTAATTGGCACTGGCGCTAATGACCCACAGAAAATGGACCCAAAAGCATCAAGAGAAACTTTAGACCATTCGATTATGTACATATTTGCAGTAGCTTTAGAAGATGCAGACTGGCATCATGTTAAATCATATACAAAGTCTAGGGCTAATAAAAAAAGTACTGTAAAAATATGGAAATCTATAACAACTCATGAAGATAAAAAATGGACCAAAAAATATCATCATCCAGATCCAAAAAAGAAATCATTCGGAGCAAAAGTTGTTGTTACATTTAATAACGGTAAAAAAATATCTGAAGAGCTTGAAAGAGCTGATGCACATCCATATGGAGCAAGACCTTTTGAGAGAAAAGACTATATTAAAAAATTTTTAACTTTAACTGCTAAAATATTATCTAAAAAAGAAAGTGATAGATTTCTAAAAACTGTACAAAATTTAAAAAAATTAAAAAAAGGCAGCCTTGATAAATTAAATATAGAAGTAAGCAGAAAATATTTAAAGAAAAATAATAAAAAAGGGATTTTTTAAATGCATTTTGTTCAGAGGGATTTAACTCAAAAAAGAATTGACTTAGATATTAAACTTAAATCAAATAAAATTCTAAGAGTGCCTGGAGCTTACAATCCTTTAACGGCTAAATTGATAGAGGAGATTGGTTATGATGCAGTCTATGTGTCTGGTGGGGTAATGGCTAATGATTTAGGATTTCCAGATATTGGTTTAACAACTCTTCAGGATGTTAGTACTAGATCTTATTTAATTTCAAGAGTAACAAATTTACCAACAATTGTTGATATAGATACTGGATTTAAATCTTGCAAAGAAACGATTGAAACATTTGAGGAATTTGGTGTTGCCGCTGTTCATTTAGAGGATCAAATAGAGCAAAAAAGATGTGGTCATCTGGATAATAAAGAGCTCATTTCAAAAGAAAAGATGGTTTCTAAAATAAAAGAATGTGTAAGTTCTAGAAAAGATAAAAATTTTAAAATCATAGCTAGATCGGATGCAAAAAGTGTTGAAGGAATAGATAGTATGATTGATAGATGTAAAGCATATGTCGATGCAGGTGCTGAGGTAATATTTCCAGAAGCATTAAAAGATGAAAAAGAGTTTGAATTAGTAAGAAAATCGCTTGATTGTTACCTTTTAGCTAATATGACAGAATTTGGAAAATCAAAATTACTCAATTATAAAGAACTTGAAAATTTAGGATATAACATAGTTATTTATCCAATTTCTACTCAACGATTAGCAATGAAGAATGTTGAAGATGGTTTACGTGCCATTTTTGCTGATGGACATCAAAATAATATTATTGATAAAATGCAGACGCGTAAAAGATTGTATGATTTAGTTGAATACGAAAAATATAATGCTTTGGACGAAAAGATTTATAATTTTAATACTGATGGACATGAATAATGAGTGATGAAATCAAAAAAGGATTGCTTGGAATAGTTGTTGATGAAACAGAAGTTTCAAAAGTAATGCCAGAAATTAATTCTCTGACGTATAGAGGATACGCAGCTCAAGATTTATGTGCTAAATGTAAATTTGAAGAAGTTGCTTATCTTATTTTGAATGGAGAATTACCAAATAAAAAACAATTAAAAAAATTTGAAAAAGAAGAGAGAAAAGAAAGAAAATTATCTAAAACATTATTAGATGATATTAAAAAGTTTCCAAAAAAAGCTCACCCAATGGATGTAGCAAGAACAGCTGTGAGTATAATGGGACTCGAAGATAAAGAAACTAAGGATAACTCTCCTAAAGCTAATATGAGAAAAGTTATGAGAATTTTTGCAAAAATGCCAGTTGCATTAGCTGCATTTTATAGAACAAGAAAAGGAAAAAAAATTATACCCCCAAAAAGTAAACTTTCATTTTCTGAAAATTTTTTTCATATGTGTTTTGGAAAAGTTCCAAACAAGGAGATTGTGAAGGCATTTGATGTATCGCTAATTTTGTATGCTGAACATAGTTTTAATGTTTCAACTTTTACTGCAAGAACAATAACAAGTAGTTTGTCTGATATTCATGGTGCGATTACAGGTGCAATAGCGAGTTTAAAAGGTCCTCTTCATGGAGGTGCTAACGAAGAAGTCATGCATATGATGAATAAAATTAAAAAACCAGAAAATGCACTAAAATGGATAAATAAAGCTTTGGACAATAAAGATGTTGTTATGGGTTTCGGCCATAGAGTTTATAAAAGTGGAGACTCAAGAGTTCCTACAATGAGAGAATATTTTGGTAAAGTAGCAAAAATAAAAAGAGATAAAAAATTTGAAAAAATTTACGATATCGTAGAAAAAGTGATGATTGATAGAAAAAATATTCATCCCAACGTAGACTACCCTACTGGACCCACTTATCATTTAATGGGTTTTGATACTGATTTCTTCACTCCAATATTCGTAATTTCAAGGATTACAGGTTGGTCAGCTCATATTATAGAACAACATGCTGCTAACAAATTAATTAGACCATTAGCAAGTTATAAGGGAAATAAGCACCGTAGGGTTTTACAATTAAACCAAAGATAAACTTAAGAAAAAGCTTCTGTCCAAGATCCTCTTGTAGATGCTTTAGAATATTCAGTTGCTCTACCTTCAAAGAAGTTCATGTGTTCTACAGCATTCAACATAGTATCAAGCCAAGTTAGTGGATTTTTTTGAACGTTATAAATAGGCTCTAAACCTAACTGATCTAATCTTCTATTTGCAATAAATCTTATATATTCTTTTACTTCTTTTGCTTTTAAACCTTCCATAGGTCCCATTTCAAAAGCTAAATCAATAAAAGAATCTTCGTGCTCTACAATAGTTCTGCATGCTTCATAAAGTTCTTTTTTAAGTTTTGGTGTCCATATTTCAGGATTTTCTTTAATAAACTCCTTAAAGATTCTAATCATTGAATTGCAGTGAAGTGTTTCGTCTCTTACTGACCAAGTAACAATTTGGCCCATACCCTTCATCTTATTGTGTCTTGGGAAGTTAAGTAAGATTGCAAAGCTTGCAAATAATTGCAGACCCTCTGTGAATGCACTAAATACTGCAACTGTTTTTGCAATATCTTCTTTTGAGTTTACGTTGAAACCTTGCATGTAATCATATTTATCTTTCATTTCTTTATACTTCATGAAAGCTGAATATTCTGACTCTGGCATTCCAATAGTATCTAAAAGATGTGAGTAAGCTGCAACATGAACAGTTTCCATAGATGCAAATGCAGTCATCATCATTAGTACTTCAGTTGGTTTAAATACAGTCGTGTAGTGTCTTAAGTAACAGTTATTAACTTCTACATCAGCTTGAGTAAAAAATCTAAAAATTTGTGTTAATAAATTTTTTTCAGGTTGTGATAAGTTTTTTTGCCAATCTCTTACATCATCTCCTAGCGGAACCTCTTCAGGCAACCAATGAATTCTCTGTTGAGTTAACCAAGCATCATAACACCATGGATATCTAAAAGGTTTGTAAACTGGGTTCTCAACTAATAAACCCATTTTTTTTGGTTGAATTATTTCCTTATTTATTTTTTCTGCTACTGACACGATAAACACTCCTCATAATCTTGTTGGTTGTTACTTTCTTCTTTTGATTTATAAACGTTTGCTGCAATGTCAGTTGAATTTGCATCATTAACATTTTCAGCACGTTGTATTGATTTAGACCTGCAGTAATAAAGACTCTTCAAACCTTTCTTCCAAGCTTGGAAGTGGATTTGATGTAAGTCCCTTTTGTGTACGTCTGCTGGTAAAAATAAGTTAATAGATTGAGCTTGAGAAATATGAGGTGTTCTGTCTGCACTCAAATCAACAAGCCATCTCTGGTCTAACTCAAAAGCTGTTTTAAAAACGTCTTTTTCATCTTGAGTTAAAAAATCTAAATGTGACACTGATCCTTGGTTAGTTGTAATGCTTGACCAAACTTCATCTGTATCTTTTCCATGTTTTTCTAATAGTTTTCTTAAATATTTGTTACGTACATTGAAAGATCCTGAAAGCGTTTTATGTGTGAAACTATTTGCAGCAATTGGCTCAACACCAGGTGAAGTTCCACCACATATAATAGATATAGATGCTGTAGGAGCAATTGCAGTTTTGTTGGAAAACCTCTCCATAATTCCATAATCTGCAGCATCTGGACATGGCCCTCTTTCCTCTGCCAAATCTTTAGATGCTTTATCTACATTTTTATGAATGTGCTCAAAGATCTTTTTGTTCCAAGCTTTACTCATAACAGATTCTATTGGGATCATTTTCTTTTGATAATAAGAATGAAGTCCCATCACACCCAATCCAACACTTCGTTCTCTCATTGCTGAATATGTTGCATCACTAAATTGCTCAGGTGCATTTTCTATAAAATCAGTCATAACGTTGTCTAGGAACCTCATGACATCTTGTATAAAGTTTTCATCATCTTTCCACTCATCGTACTTCTCTACATTTAAAGATGATAAACAGCATACAGCAGTTCTATCCCTTCCATCTTTATCAATTCCTGTTGGAAGTGTAATCTCACTACAAAGATTTGAAGTTTTAACATTAAGACCAGCAAGTTTATGGTGTTGAGGAATTTGTCTGTTAACAGTATCAATGAAAACAATGTATGGTTCTCCTGTTTCGATTCTTGCAGTTAATAATCTTATCCATAAATTTCTTGCAGAGACTGTTGCTTGAACCGCTCCATCTTTTGGACTTTTAAGTCCCCATTGCTCATCAAGTTCAACAGCTCTCATGAAAGCATCTGAAACTAAAACACCGTGGTGTAAATTTAATGATTTTCTATTAGGATCTCCTCCAGTTGGTCTTCTCATCTCAATAAACTCCTCAATTTCTGGATGATCTATCGGTATATAACAGGCCGCAGAGCCTCTTCTTAATGAACCCTGGCTAATTGCCATTGTTAAAGAGTCCATTACTTTTATAAATGGAATTATTCCTGAGGTTTTACCAACTCTTCCAATTTTCTCCCCTATTGATCTAAGATTTCCCCAGTAGCTTCCAATACCTCCGCCACGTGCTGCAAGCCAAACATTCTCACTCCATAGATCAAGAATACCATTAAGACTATCGCTAGCTTCGTTTAGAAAACAAGAAATTGGCAATCCTCTTGTAGTTCCTCCATTTGATAAAACTGGTGTTGCTGGCATGAACCAAAGATTGCTAATGTAATTGTATAATCTTTGAGCATGTAAATTGTCGTCAGCATAATGACTTGCAACTCTAGCAAATAAATCTTGAAATGATTCATTAGCACCCAAATATCTATCTTTAAGAGTGGCTTTTCCAAAATCAGTTAAATTATCATCTCTGCTTCTATCAATTTTAATTGTTATGCCTTTTGAATTTTGAAATAGTTCTGTTTCACTATTAAGAGAAAATAAATCTAATCTTTTATCTTTAATATCTTGATTCACATTTGGTGTATAATCAGAGACAGCTTTCCTAATAGCTTGTGATAAAATCTTGTTCATTTAGCTCCTTTTTTGTACTATACTTAATTTAGTAAAACAACTAGATGTTGTATGATGGTTTGGTAAATACACTATATGACCAACAAATCAATAGAACATTTATAGAACTTGATAAAAAAATTATCAATAAAAAAATAAACAAAATATAAAAATATTAACATGAAAAATTCAATAAAAATTGACCCTTTTGGCTTTAGAGAATACGACGCGCGATGGTTGTACCCTGATAATATCAATTTAGAGGGTGTGACAAGTTTGGGAAAAGGTTTAGGAACGCAGATTATTAATCATACAAATAAAAGTAATCCAAGAATCATAGTTGGTCATGATTACAGATCTTATAGTGAAGAAATAAAATCAGCTTTTAAAAAAGGACTAATCTCAACTGGTTGTTATGTTGAAGATGTGGGGTTAGCTTTATCGCCAATGGTTTATTTTGCACAATTCAATTTAGAAAGTGATGCTGTTGCAATGATAACAGCAAGTCATAATGAAAATGGTTGGACCGGTGTAAAGATGGGGATCAAGAAAGGATTAACTCATGCACCAGAAGAAATGAAAGAATTAAAAGATATAACTTTAAATAACAAATTTATTGTAGGTAATGGAAGTGAAAAAGAAATATCTAATTTTCAAAGTATTTATAAAAGTGATCTCATAAATAAAAATAAAATCCAAAAAAAAATTAAAGCTGTGGTTGCCTGTGGTAACGGAACAGCAGGAATATTTGCGCCAGACATATTAAGAGGAATAGGATGTGAAGTAATAGAGCTAGATTGTAATTTGGACTATACTTTTCCAAAATACAATCCTAATCCTGAAGATCTTGAAATGTTACATGCAATAAGTAAATCTGTAAAAGATAATAATGCTGATATCGGATTTGGATTTGATGGAGATGGTGATCGTGTAGGTGTAATAGATAACAATGGTAATGAAATTTTTTCAGATAAAATTGGATTATTGATTGCAAGGAACTTATCTTCAAACCACAAGGGGTCTAAATTTGTTGTTGATGTTAAATCAACTGGGCTGTATTCAACAGATGAAGTTTTGAAAAATAACTCTTGTGAAACATTGTATTGGAAAACTGGACATTCTCATATCAAAAGAAAAGTAAATAATGAAAAAGCGCTTGCAGGTTTTGAAAAAAGTGGTCATTTCTTTTTTAACAAACCTTTAGGTTACGGATATGATGATGGTATAAATTCAGCTATTCAAGTTTGCCATTTACTAAATAATAATAACAAAAAAATGAGTGAGATCATAAGTGAATTACCTAATACCTATCAATCACCTAC
>CACPNO010000016.1 GCA_902635335.1 uncultured Pelagibacteraceae bacterium | reverse complement strand
TATCGATTGATAATTTTGAAATTTCTTGTCTATGTATACCTCCTGTAATAAGTAATGAATCAAAATTTTGAATGTTGGCACCTTTTATATCTGTATTTAAATTATCACCGATACATAATATTTTTTTATTATTAACATCTGCCGCAATTTCATAAACAGGTGGATACGGTTTGCCAAAGTAAATGACTTCTCCGTTAATTTCTTCAAATGATTTTGCAATAGAGCCTGCGCAATATTCTCTATTGTTCCCTCTATCAACTATTAAATCAGGGTTAGTACATATCATTTTTTTGTTTATATGTTTTAATAAAAGAGTTTTGTAATATCCTAAGTCATTTTCATACTCTTCAAAAAGACCTGAACATAATAAATAATCCGAGTCGTCAATATTAAGAACTTTATTGCTTTCAAAAGTTTTAAATAAATCAAAATCTCTTGGCGGTCCTAGGTGAAAAAATTTTTTATTATTGAAATTTTCTAAAAGATACCTTTTTGATGCTTCTCCAGATGTAAAAACTGTATCATAAAAATTATTTAACCCCATTTTTTTTAAAGTATTAATTACGGTTTGGTTGGGTCTTGGGGCATTAGTAAGTAATATGAATTTTTTTTCATTATTAGATAATTCTTCTAAAACTTTAACAGCATTCTCATATAACTTTATTCCGTTATGGACTACTCCCCAAATATCTATAAAAAATAAGTCATATTCGCTGACTATCGATTTTAAGCCTGATTCCTCTAAATTTTTACTCATATTTCAGATATAGCTTAAAAATCCATTAAATTCTTGAATTTTCTCATCTATATATTTCTGGGCAGATCTTGAAATAATAGTCACATACATCTATATGATCCTTAATTTAAAGGAGTAAATATGAAGTTTAAACCGTTACACGATAGAGTATTAATCGAAGTTTTAGATAGTAGTGAAAAAACTGCTGGTGGAATTATCATCCCTGATTCCGCACAAGAGAAACCACAAGAAGGCAAAGTAGTTGCTGTAGGTGGAGGTTCAAAAACTGAGGATGGAAAAATTATACCAATGGATGTTAAAGTTGGTGACAAAGTTCTTTTTGGAAAATGGTCAGGAACTGAAGTTAAGATTGATGGTAAAGAATACAGCATAATGAAAGAGTCAGACATTATGGGTATCTCTACTTCTAAATAAAATTAATAAAAGGAGAGTTTAATAATGGCAAAAATAGTAAAATTCGATTCAGATGCTAGATCAGCAATGCTAAAGGGGGTAGATATACTTGCAAACACAGTTAAGGTTACTCTTGGCCCAAAAGGTAGAAACGTTGTTATAGATAAAGCATATGGTGCACCAAGAACAACGAAAGATGGTGTATCAGTTGCAAAAGAAATTGACCTAGATGATAAATTTGAAAACATGGGTGCGCAAATGGTTAAAGAGGTTGCGAGCAAAACAAATGATGAGGCTGGTGACGGTACTACAACAGCAACTATTCTAGCTCAAGCTATCGTAAAAGAAGGTTGTAAGTATGTTACAGCCGGTATGAATCCTATGGATGTTAAAAGAGGAATTGATGCTGCAGTAGAACAAGTAAGAAATACTCTGATATCTTCAGCTAAAAAAGTTAAAGATAGTGATGAGATTGCTCAAGTTGGAACTATTTCTTCTAATGGAGATAAAGAAATAGGAAATATGATTGCAAAAGCTATGCAAAAGGTTGGTAATGAAGGCGTTATCACAGTTGAAGAAGCAAAAAGTATTGAAACAGAACTTGATGTTGTTGAAGGTATGCAGTTTGATAGAGGATATTTATCACCATACTTCGTTACTAATGCTGAAAAAATGACGACGGAACTTGAAAATCCATTAATTCTTTTACACGAAAAGAAATTAACTAATCTTCAACCAATGGTTCCATTACTTGAAGCAGTTGTTCAAGCAGGTAGACCTTTAATGATTATTTCTGAAGATGTAGAGGGTGAAGCTTTAGCAACTTTAGTTGTAAACAAACTCAGAGGTGGACTTAAGGTAGTAGCAGTTAAAGCTCCAGGTTTCGGTGATAGAAGAAAAGCAATGCTTGAAGACATAGCAATTTTAACTGGTGGACAAGTTATATCTGAAGATCTTGGTATTAAATTGGAAAATGTTAAAATCACTGATCTTGGATCTGCTAAAAGAGTAAAAGTTGATAAAGAAAATAGTACTATTGTAAGCGGTACTGGAAAAAAATCCGATATTGAAGCAAGATGTGATCAAATTAAACAACAAGTTGAGGAAACTTCTTCAGATTACGATAGAGAAAAACTTCAAGAAAGACTTGCTAAATTAGCTGGAGGTGTTGCAGTTATCAAAGTTGGTGGTGCAACTGAGGTAGAAGTTAAAGAGAAAAAAGACAGAGTTGAAGATGCTTTAAATGCTACAAGAGCAGCTGTTGAAGAAGGAATAGTTGTTGGTGGTGGATGTGCACTTCTTTATGCTTCTCAAGATTTAGATAAACTAAAAGTTAAAGGTTCAGATCAAAAAGCAGGTGTTGAAATTGTTAAAAGTGCTTTAGAAGCGCCAATAAGACAAATAACAACTAATGCAGGTGTTGACGGTTCAGTTATAGTTGGAAAACTTTTAGAAGCTAATAAATCTTCTCAAGGTTATGACGCTCAAACAGAACAATATGTTGATATGTTTAAAGAGGGAATTATTGACCCTGTTAAAGTTGTAAGAACAGCTTTACAAGACGCAGCTTCAATTTCTGGATTATTAGTAACGACTGAAGCAATGGTTGCTGATAAACCTGAAGATAAGGATGCTGCTGCTGGTGGAATGCCTCCAGGAGGAATGGGCGGCATGGGCGGCATGGGCGGCATGGGAATGTAACCCAAAAAGTCTAACTAAAAAATTTAAAAAGGGCAGATTATTCTGCCCTTTTTTTTTGTTTTCAATTAAAAGTATAAATGTATAAAAACCTCAATCATGAATAATAATATTCGAAACATCACTATCATTGCTCACGTTGATCATGGAAAAACAACACTGATTGATAATTTGATGAAACAAAGTGGTTCTTTTAGAGACAACGAAGTAGTTGATGAAAGATTAATGGATTCTGGAGAACTGGAAAAAGAAAGAGGAATTACAATTCTTGCTAAGCCTACTTCGATTAATTGGAAAGATACTAGAATAAATATTATTGATACTCCTGGTCACAGAGATTTTGCAGCAGAGGTTGAAAGAGTTTTAAGTTTAGCAGATGGTGCATTATTGTTAGTAGACTCTGCAGAAGGCGTCATGCCTCAAACAAAATTTGTATTAAGCAAAGCATTAAAACAGGGATTAAAACCAATTGTAGTAATAAATAAATTAGATAAAAGTGATCAAAGGGCTGATGAAGTTTTAAATGAAACTTTTGATTTATTTGTTAGTTTGGAGGCTAATGAAGAGCAATTAGATTTTCCAGTATTATACGCAAGTGGAAGATCTGGTTGGGCTTCTAAAGATATTGACGGACCAAGAGAAAATCTTAATCCACTATTAGATTTAATTTTAGGCCATGTAAAACCCTCTCAATTTGACAGATCAAAACCATTTGCAATGCTATCGACACTACTTTACGCTGATAACTTTCTGGGTAGAAGCTTAGTAGGTAGAATTTCACAAGGAACGGCAAAAGCAAATCAACAAATTAAAGCAATAAATTTAAAAGGTGAAAAAGTAGATGAAGGTAGACTTACAAAGATCTTTAGATATGAGGGTACAAAAAAAGTGCCCATTGAAGTTGGAGAAGCTGGAGATATCGTAGTTATAGCTGGATTAGAAAAAGCAAATGTAGCAGATACTATTTGTGATTTAGACGTAAATGAACCAATTGAGGCAACGCCCATTGATCCACCAACAATGTCGATAAAAATAACAGTAAATAGCTCACCACTAGCAGGAACTGAGGGTAAAAAATTAACAAGCACTCAAATTAGAGATCGTCTAATTTTAGAAGCTCAAAACAATGTTGGAATTTCTTTCTCAGAAAACGCAAATAAAGATGCATTTGAGATAAGTGGAAGAGGAGAATTAATGCTCGAAATATTACTAACACAAATGAGACGTGAGGGTTTTGAGATGACTGTAAGCCCTCCTAAAGTTTTATTTAAAACTGACGAAAATTCAAAAAAGTTAGAACCCATTGAAGAAATTACTATGGATTTAGATGAACAATATTCATCAAGGATTATTGACTCTATGAATAGAAGAAAGGGTAAATTAATTGAATTAAAAGATACTGGAAAGAATAAAAAAAGACTAATTTTTCATGCGCCAACAAGAGGTTTAATGGGATTCACAAGTAGATTTTTAACTTTAACAAAAGGAACAGGTGTTATTAACAGAATTTTTCAATCTTACGGAGATTTTGAGGGAGACATGGAGGGTAGAAGAAATGGTGCTTTAATTTCTATGGACCAGGGTAAAGCTGTTGCATTTTCAATTTTTAATTTACAGGCTAGAGGAGAAATGTTTGTTACTCACAATGATCCAGTTTATACAGGAATGATTGTTGGCTTAGCTCCTAAACCAGGTGATATGATAATTAATGTTATGAAAGGAAAAAAACTTACAAATATGAGAACACAAGGGACTGATGAAAATATTGTTCTTACACCTGTAAGACAAATGTCGATAGCAGAACAATTAAGTATACTTAATACTGATGAAGCATTAGAAATTACACCTAAGTCTTGTAGACTAAGAAAAGCAATTCTGGACCCAAACGAAAGAAAAAGAAGCGAAAAACAAAATACTGCTACTTAGTTCATTATTCTATCAATAATATACAAACTGAAAGCAATACAAGGACCAATTCCAAAAGCAAACATCAAAGTTCCAACACCAATTGTTCCACCCAAGTACCACCCAACTGAAGCTACAGAAATTTCTATAAAGGCTCTCACAGCAGCAATCGGTAGATTAGTTTTTTTTTGTAAACCAGTCATTAAGCCGTCCCTAGGCCCTGGACCTAGATTAGCTATTAAATAAATACCACTTCCCACTCCAACTATCATAACGCCTACTGCAGCCATTAATAATTTCATAATGTAAGTTTCAGGAGTTGGTATTAATGCAATTGTAATGTCTAACATTGCTGCAATGATTACGATATTGAATAAGGTACCTAGACCAGGTTTTTGTTTTAAAAAAAACCATGAAGATAAAACGACAACACTTACTATAAAAGTGACAATTCCAATGGATAATCCTGAATTAATTGAAAGTCCTTGTGCCATTACAGTCCATGGAGAATTGCCAATAAATGAAATAACAATTAAGGCTTCGCCAAAACCGAATAATATTAGACCAAAACAAAGGAAGAATAAGGTAGATAATTTTGGCTTTAAATTAAAAGTCTCGTGAGAGCTCCATGATACTTTAGGAATATTTTTGATAGTAAGGAACATATATTTCGCTATTATTTATACTTTCTTTAACTAAAATCTATGAAAATGAAACATTTTATTATCGTATCAATAATTATTATGTTTGCTTCTAAAGTGATGGCACATAGCAGTCATTATGAAGGTCTTAAAAAAATTGAGATGGATGTTCTTAGAAATAATGAAGTTATTGGTAGCACCAACTACTTCTTTGAATTCGATGAAGATTTATTTGTCGTAAAAAATTACACTAATTTTAAAGTAGAGTTATTTGGAATAACAGTTTTTTCGATATTAAGTGAGACAATAGAAAAGTACAAAGATGATAAATTAGTTTTTTTTAAATCTAATACTTTTCAAAATGATAAGGAAAAATATGTAAATTTAAATTACGATAAATCTATAAATAAATTTGTTATAGACGGGTCATCATACAAGGGTGAAGCCAGTCTAGATTGTACAATTGGGAATTGGTGGAACCACAAAATTTTTAAAGCTAATAAACAAATCAGTCCTTTATCTGGAAGTATAAAAAAACAGACTGTGAATTTAATAGGGAATGAAAACATAAATATTAACGGTAAAGAATATTTAACTAAACACTTTAATATTAAATCAAATGATGAAAGTCTTTCTGATGAAAAAAAATTTGAATTTGATGTTTGGTATAATCCAGAAAATAAATTAATATTAAAAGTAACTTATAATAAAATGGGTAATTGGGAATATAGATTAAGGAGTTTTGAGTAATGGCAATATGGGGAAGCATAATTGGTGGAATGCTAGGTTTTTCAATTGGTGGGCCTTTTGGTATGCTTTTAGGATCCTTAATCGGTGGAAAAATGTCGAGGGCTAGATCAGGTGGTGAATTTAGAACTTTTGCACAGCCGCAACAAATATTTGCACTCTCTTTGATAGTTTTATCAGCAAAGCTAAGTAAAGCTGATGGGCAAGTTAGTCGTGAAGAGTTAATTGCTGTTAAAGATAAATTAAAAATACCTGAAAGTGAATTAGATCAAGTTGGTAAAATTTTTAATAAAGCTAAAGAGGAAAGTACCGGGTATGAACCATATGCAAAACAAATTGCAGAAGTTTATAGAGGAAATATGAATGTATTAGAGGAAGTAATTAACACTCTTTTTTATATTGCTGAAGCTGATGGACACATAAGTAACAATGAATTAATAATGATAGAGGATATAGCAAGAATTTTTGGATTAAATCAAGCTCAAATTAACGGAATTAAAGAAAGCAGAAAGTCATCAGACAAACTTAATCCTTACATTGTTTTAGAGAGCAAGCCTGACGACTCACTCGAAGAAATAAGAAAACGTTATATTAAACTTAGCAAAGAGCATCATCCTGATCTTTTATTAAGTAAAGGTGTTCCTCAAGAAGTAATAGATGAGAGCAAAGCTAAAATGAGAGCTGTTAATTCAGCATGGGATCAGATTCAAAAATTAAAGAATTAGTCCTAATAAACTCGCCATAAAATACATAGAAAATACAAAAGCAAGGACCACAATAAAATACATTATTGTAACAATTTTATCTCTTTTCCTTCTTTGTCTTACAAATGGCTTATCATCCAAGTCACAAATATCTCTTATGCCAATAACTTTATAATCACAAGTATAACGCCATATGGAGTCAGGCATCCTAGGATCAGTTTGATTATAATATTTAATCCATTGAACTGTATATTTAAATAAAAGATAGCTTACTATTAAAAGAAGACCACTAGTAAACATTAATCTACCATCTAAAACTGTTCTGACTCGGTTGAGCCTTCCATTGCTGTAGTTGAGCTTTTGCCTGAGCTTATTGTATTTGAAACAGCATCAAAATATGATGTACCTACTTCTCTTTGATGTTTAACGCTTGTGTATCCATCTTTTTCTCTAGCAAATTCATGCTGTTGAATTTTTGAGTAAGCGGTCATTCCCTCTGATTTATATTTTTCTGCTAATTCAAATATTGCAATGTTTTGAGTGTGGAAACCTGCTAATGTAATGAATTGAAATTTATATCCCATTTCTCCAATCTTTCTTTGAAATGATCCAATTTCTTCATCAGATAGATGTTTCTTCCAATTAAATGATGGAGAACAATTATAAGCTAACATTTTACCAGGAAATTTTTCATGTATAGCATCAGCAAATTTCTTTGCCTCTTCTAAATTTGGAGTAGCAGTTTCACACCAAATTAAATCTGCGTATGGTGCATAAGCAAGACCTCTAGATATTGCCTGCTCTATTCCATCTTTAACATAAAAGAAACCTTCAGGTGATCTTTCTCCAGTTAAAAATGGTTTATCATTTTCATCAAAATCATTTGTTATTAGCTTCGCTGCATTTGCATCTGTTCTTGCTAGAATTATTAATGGTACATCTGCAATATCAGCGGCAAGTCTTGCAGCTTTTAAATTTCTAACCATTGTTCCGGTTGGTACAAGAACTTTTCCACCCATATGCCCACATTTTTTCTCGCTGGCTAATTGATCTTCAAAGTGAACCCCTGCAGCGCCCGCTCTAATAAATTTTTTAGTTAATTCAAATACATTTAGCGGTCCACCAAATCCTGCTTCACCATCAGCTATAATTGGCAACATGTAATCAGTTCTCTTACTTTTATCCATATCACCATCTATCATTTCCATATGTTGAATTTGATCAGCTCTAATTAGGGAATTATTCATTGTCTCAACTAATTTTGGTGCACTATCATATGGATATAAAGATTGATCAGGATACATTTCACCAGCACTGTTTGCATCAGCTGCAACTTGCCAACCACTTAAATAAATTGCCTTTAAACCGGCTTTTGCATGTTGAACTGCATGATTTCCTGAAAGTGACCCAAGGGTGTTTACATAAGCTTCTGTATTAAGCAGTTTCCAAAGCTTTTGGGACTGCATTTTACACATAGAATACTCAATTTTGATTGAACCTCTTAATCTTTCAACTTCTTCAGGAGTATAATCTCTTTTAATACCTGCAAATCTTTGTAAATCGTATGAAATGTTCTCAGCTGACACTTAAACCCCTCTCTTTTGATTAAATGACTAGAAATGACTAATGACTATTTTGAGCTGTATTCTTCAGTAAATTCGTTCATTCCACTAGATCCCCAATCGCAATGATCGTCTCTAATGTAAATACCTTTTGACTTATGCTCAGAATGTTCTTCTGTATTAGTAATTTGGTAGTTATTTTCGATATTGTTAATTTTGTTTTTTTCCATGTAAATTTTATAATTTACAATATTTACAAAATCTACAATTAAATTGATTTTTCTTGTAAAATCGAATAATTTTGTGTAAATTTAAATTTACAAAATTTACAAACAGTAAAATGAGTCAAGTTGATACAAAAATTGGTCCAAAAATCAAAGCTTTTAGAAGGCAATTAGGGATTCAGGCTAACAAATTAGCAGAAGAAATGTCTATTTCACCAAGCTATTTAAATCTAATAGAGAGTGGAAAAAGAAAAATTGATGGAGACTTACTTTTAAAAGTTTGTGATAAACTTAAAATAGAGCTTTCCGATCTTACAAGCAAAACAGACATAAATCTTGAGAATAATATTTCTGAATTGTTGGGTGATGAACTTTTTGAGGATCTTGATATTCTTGGACCAGAAGTAAAGGATTTAGTTAATACAAATCCAAAAATTGCTAAAGCTTTAATTAAACTAGGCGATAACTTTAAACAAAAAGATCATGAAATTTTTAACAAATTAGAAAATATTTCAGGTAAAATTATTGATGGGAGAAAAAACGCGTTTCCTGGAGAAGTAATTTCAGATTTTTTACAAGAAAATAAAAATTTTTTTCCAAAATTAGAAGAATTTGCAAATCGAATTTTTGATAAAGTAAAACAAAATAATAGAACAAGATATATTGCCTTATGTCAGTTTTTAAAAGATGAATATGGTATAACTGTAAAAGATATAATACCTAAAGAAGGAAAACCATTCTCTAAGATATATAAAGTAAAAGACAAAGAATTGCTATTATCTGATTATCTTTCACTTGAAACAAAAAAACTTTTTGCTGCAGCACAAATTTCACAAGAAGGTGCATCAAAAGAAATTGATGAATACCTTGCTACATTTAATTTTCCAACTGAAGAATCTAAAAAATTAACAAGGGTTGCGCTTTTAAATTATTGTGGCGCTGCAATATTGATGCCTTATGCTCTTTTTCATAAAGAATGTAAAGAATTAAAATATGATTTAGAACTTTTACAAAATACATTTGCAACCTCTTTTGAGCAGGTAGCTCATAGAGTAACATGTTTACAAGATCCAAAACTTCCTGGAATACCTTTTCATTTTTTAAGAGTAGATGTTGCTGGAAATATTTCAAAAAGATTTTCATTGTCAGGTATAGAGATACCAAGATATGGAGGAGCTTGTCCAAGATGGAATGTCTACTCAGCTTTTTCAAGACCAGGTGTTATTCAAGCAGCAGTTAGTAAAATGACTAATGGAGAGAAATATGTTTGTATTGCAAAAACTGTTGAAAAGGGCGTTGGAAGGTATGGACAAAAAAAAAGTATGTTATCAATAGGTCTTGGTTGTGAAGCAAAATATGCGAAAGAATTTGTATATACTGAAAACTTAGATCTCAGTGACAAAAAATCTGAATTAGCTATTGGAGTATCATGTAGAACATGTGACAGACTTGATTGTTCACAAAGAGCTTTCCCTCCTCTTCATAAAAAATTTGATGTAGATATTAATTCTAGAGGAGTTTCGGTTTACGTAAATGAGTAAAATATAGCTTACTGCTGTTTTTGTCTTTTCTTTGAAATAAGCTGAGTAAGAGAGTCTACCATCAAGTCTGAGGCTTTAAATATTTCATTTGCTTTAAACTCATGAGACATATTTTTTTCCTCATTTGTCTTATCTTCTATAATTATTCCTTTATCGGGTGAATTATCCTTTATATATATTAAAATTAACCACTCGTCGTCTGTAGACTCGTCCCATTTGATAAAAATTTCTCCTGTCTCAAATCTTTTATCAATACATCTAAAAATAGACATATGTCTTGTGATATATCTTTTGTTTAATTGAAAAACTAGGCTGTTTGCACTTCTATAAAAACTTTCTAAAGCAAACTCAATTTTTTGTCTCGCTAAATTATATTCTCTTTCTTTTTGAAGTAGTGCAGATCTATCATCAGCTTCATCTGTCTTAACACCAAGTGCCTCAACTCTTTCTCTAATTTTTTGATCTCTTATTAATCTATATTTATTTTTTAAGTTCTCTATTCTTTGTTGAAGTTCCCCGTAATCTTCTCTTTTTTCTCTTAAAGAAATTTTTTCAAGTTTCTCTAATTCTTTTACTTCTCTTATTCTAAATCTTTCAATCTGTTTTTGAATTTTTAATTCTTGTAAAAATTTCTTTTGTCTCTCTGATTGTTCTTTTCTTAAAAGAGCTTGTTCTTTTCTTAAAAATAATTTTAAGTCTTTTGCTCTTAATTTTTCTATTCTTTCTTCATCTTTTAGTTGTTGCTCTTTTAATTTTAATTGCTTTTCCTCTTGTAATATCTTTTG
>CACPNO010000015.1 GCA_902635335.1 uncultured Pelagibacteraceae bacterium | reverse complement strand
AATTCGGGGTGAATAAATCAAATATTTTAAAACATTTTTAATTATCGGATAATCCAAATTGAAATTTTTTATTTGAAATTTTATATCACTTAAATATATTCTCAAACTGGCTTCGGTCCAGATTTTATTTTTGTTTTTTGAAATTTTTTGAACATTAAACGAGTGGTCATGTATCACATTTAGCAAATTATTGCGATGCATCTTACGTTCCATAGAAATATTTAAATTATGTAAATTATAAATACCCAAAAATTTATTTATAAATCTAATCTTTGCACCGAAAAATGTTAATTTTAACCAATAATCATAATCTTCTACTGAAAAGTGGCTATTGTTCTCATTAAAAAAAATTTTTTTATTATTGATGAAATCTAATTTTACAACTGTTGCTGATGTTGAAAGTTGATTTCCTTTCACTAACAAATTTTCATAATAATTTTGATCTTTAATATAATACTTAAGTCTTTTTAATAATTTTGAATTTAAATAACAAAGCTCATTATGACAAAAAATTTCTTCTTTAAATTTTTGAGAGTAATGAAATATTACTTCAAGTTTTTTTGAAAACCAACAGTCATCGCTATCTAGAAAACAAACATATTTTCCTAATGCATTCCTTAAACCGATATTTCTGGCAAAACCTGGACCAGAATTTATTGGAGTTCTAATGATTTTAAAATTTGAATTTGATTCTTGATATTTTTGTAAAATTTCTAATGTTTTATCTTTAGAACAATCATCAATAAATATCACTTCAAAATTTTTGAATGTTTGTCTCATAATTGATTTTATACATCTTTCAATATGATTAGTTGCATTATAGCATGGCACTATAATAGAAAAGTATGTTGATTTATTTTTCAAGTTAATTTTAATATTTATAATGATAATAAGTCATTTAAAATTAAAAAATCTTAATTTTTTTAGAACTTCCAATTAAACTGTAATTCTTTGCATTTAAACCTGATTTAAACTTAAATATACCAGGCGTACTATTATTATCCATCCCGCCCAGGTCTAAATAATCAAAATTTTTTTCTTTTAAATCAACTATTGCTTTCCACATTAGTCCATTCATAACATTAATTTTTCTTCCTTTGTCATTTGCAAAACCAAGTAAATAAGTACCTGTATTAAAATCTGTCGAGATACAAATATATCCTAAGAATATTTTATCATCATATGCACAATAAATTTTTTTAAAAGAATTCTCCAAAAAATACTTCAAAAATTTTTTGTTGATACCCTTAAAATTATTCATCTTTTGTAATTTTTCATAATATGTTATTAGGTCATTAATTATTTGATTTGAATTTTCTTCTTCAATAATAATATTTCTTTTTTCAAAAGCATTTAGTGAGTTTCTCCATTTTTGGTTTAAATTTTCTCTAATTTTTAAAATGTCATCTTTAAGATCAATTATTGATGATTTCCAACCATCACCATCAAATATGAAATTTTTCTTTTTGTAGTCGATAAAAGAACTATGATAGCTGTTTGAATACTCAGGGCTAAATTTGGTTATAGTAAATGGTTTATCATTTTCAAATTGTAAAATTTTTTTTATAAGATTTTCTTTAAGTTTTTTATCTAAGTTTTGATTAAGATAAATTGGACTTCTATTAATTCTATTAAAATTTAAAAACAAAAATTTTTTTTTAAGTAAAACAAATAATGCGATTTCTTCTCCTTGAAATACGATTTTATATTTTTGATTTTTAATGCCAAAAATTTTTTCTTGAGAATTTAAGTAGTAAATGTTGTTTAAAATATTTTTTTTCTTACATTTATTATATAGTTTTAACCAATCTTTATTATCTACTTTTATGAATTCAAAGTCATAACTATTAAATTCCTCTTCTGAAAGTAGTTTAATAAAATTTTTAGGTTGATAATGGATTGGAATATAAAATTTAGAATTTCTTTTTTTAATAACTGAAACATTATTACCTAAATTTTCTTTTACTTCTATTGGTAGTGATGGCCATGTTAGAACTGGTAAGTTTAATTCTTTTAAATAATTATAAAATTTTTTTAAATTGATTTGGTCCCCTTCAATTTCAATCATATAGGGGTAATGTTTGTTCGCTTTTTCTTTCAAAGTTATTGATTTAGAAAATTTTATACTTTTTTGTTTGATAACTTTACTTATTAAATTAAACATTTGTTTTCTTTTTTCTAAAATATTTTGACTATTGCTTAAAAACTGCCTCATTAAATACTTAGAAAATATATCTAAAGCAGGATGGTAAAGTTCTTTCTCCGATTTTAAATAATAATCTTTTTCAAAGGGCTCAATTCTTATTTTATTAATTCCAAAAATTTTTAATATTTGTTTAGATGACCATTTAAGAATTTGAAAAATATTAGTTTTTTTATTTGGAACATCTATACCTGCATTTATAATTTTATTTATAAAGAAATTATCTTCATTTATACTAAGTCCAGGAAGATTCTGTTTACTAACCATTATTGATCCAGTTGGAATTGGTACTAGTTTATAAGGACTATAAATTATAAAGTCTCCCTTATTTCCAATACTGTAATTGGGTATCAAGCTATGCGTTGAATCTTCTATAATAATTGAATTATATGTTTTTTTTAAATCATAAAGATATGATTTGAAGTGATTAATTCCAAAAAAATTACAAAATAATATTATATCTGGCTTATATAACTTTGCTTTTTTCTTTATATCGCTTATGTCAAATGAGTTATCTTCATTTATTTTATAAAAGATAATTTTAACTTTTATTTTTCTTAATAAAAAGATAGCTTCATCACAATAATATTCTGGTATAAAAATACATGCATTTTTTCTTAACAAAGCTACAGAACAAATAGCCCAGCTTGATCTTGAAAAATAATATAACTTATCATCTTTATCTTTGCAGAAAATACTATGAAGATCATTAAAAGAATTTTTTTTTCTTTTTAGGAAATAAAATAAATCACTAAAATTTATTGAGGGAGAAAAACTTATCATAACAAGGTATTATTTTTTAAGTTATTTAAAATAGGTAATTGATATTTATTATAGAAATTTTTCATCTCCATAATTTGCACATCCCAGTTTCTGACTTTAATATTTGTTTTTTTTGTAAATTTATATGAATTTAGTATTAACATTTTCCTATATTTTGAATTTTTATTGATATTAATCTGAAAATTATAAATTTTTTTTATTTTATTAAGTAATTTAAACTTTGATATTTTTTTTGAAGATACTTGATATAATCCATAAATGTTATGATTTTTAATAATTTGAATTATTATTCTTGAGAACTCTAATGTTGTTAAGCCACTATAGATAATTCCATCATATCCACTAATACTTGTTTTTTGTGATAAAAACCATTCTAATAATCCATCTTTTTTTTTTAAATCGTGACCAATGATTGAAGTTCTTAACACTAAACAGTTTTTATTATTATCTATTTCTTCACCTAAAGACTTTGAAATTCCATAAAAATCTCTCGCAGATTTATAACTTTCCTCATTATAAATTTTTTCTTTTCCATCAAATACACAGTCAGTGCTTATATGAATAAATCTGAAATTATAAACTTTAGATAATAAAGATAAAAATTTTGGTAATAATGAGTTAATTTTCAAAATATTTATTTTCGAATTCTCAGAAATCTGTTTATTTGTTATACCAATACAATTTATTATATAATTAGGTTTAAATTTAATTATTAATTTTTTAACTTTATCAAAATTTGTTACATCTAAATTTTTTATTAATAATTTATTAAATTTTTCATAATTATAAATTTTATTTTTTTTTGATCTTTGTGTGCCCTTAATTGTAAATTTTCCTGAATTAACTAAATATAGGAAAAGTGTATTTCCCAACATTCCTTCTACACCTAAAATCAAAATTCTTTTTTTACTCATGTGATTTTAGAATATAGTTTACTAATTTTTTTTTTATTATATTGTTCGAAAAATTTTTTGAAAAATAATCTTTCCCTCTTTTTCCCATAAAAACAAGTTTTCTACTTGGCATATTTTTAATTTTTATAATTTTATTTGTTATAATGTTTATATTTGTAGTGTTGCAAAAGAACCCACAATTTGTCTCTCTTATTATTTTTGAAACCTCACCGTCTAATGTAGTAAAAATTGGTTTACCAGACGAAAGATATGCTTGAAATTTAGATGGTACAATTAATTTTGACAAATTATTTTTCTTTAAAGATAAAAATACTAAATCAGCTTTTGAATATAATTTTTTCATTTCATAAAAATTTTTAAGACCTAAAAATTTAAGATTATTTAATTTATTTTTTTTTTTAAAATTTAAAATATTTTTTTCTTCTGAGCCTTTTCCAGCTATTAGAATATCAATATCACCTATTGATTTATTTTTAAGTTTTTTTGCTAGCTTTAGTAAAATATGTAAGTTTTGGACTTTGCCCAAATTACCAGCATAAAGAATATTAAACTTTTTATCTCTGGTTTTATTTCTCAAAAAAAAGTTTTTACTAGGATTTGGTAAATAAAAAATTTGCTTATTTTTAACTTTATTTTCTATATTAATTTTTAAGGTTTCTGATTGTGTAAGTATAATGTCACAACTTTTGTATATGTAATTTATTAATTTATCGATTAGTTTTATCAATAATTTATTTTTTAAATAACCTGTCTCAATAATACTTTCAGGCCACAAATCTTGTACCCATACTATTAACTTTGCATTTTTATGATTTATTTTTTTTAAAAAAACACCAATCAAAGCTTGTATTACGGGGGAGGTAGCGTAAACAAAAATATAATCAATTTTTTTTCGATAAAAAAATAAACCATAAATCGTTCCGCTTGTGAGAAAGGTTAAGTATGTTAACACGAAATTAATTGTTGTATTTTTTTTTCTGGGGTATGAAGGGACTCTAATAATTTTCGTATTTTTATGTCTGGAAATATTAGTTGATATTTTTCCCCTTTCATATTTATCAAATAATTTATAGTTAGGATATGTTGGATATGTTGTTAGTACCGAGGTAGTGAATTCTTTCATTTTAAATATTATATCGTTAATTGGAAACGTCTCTGGAAAAAAATTTTGGGTTACGACTAAGATTTTTTTTTTCACTTTATGCCGTTGATTTTATTTTGATATGGTTTTTAATAGTTTATAAACTTATAATTATTTATTTCAATAAAAACAAGATTATGAAAATAGTTAGTCATCAAGAACCAACCAGTTCAAAAGATTATTTTCCATCATTATTTTTTTTGGGTGTAATGATGTTTATACCAAAAATAGATATTGTTCCTATCGCTGGTTATTGGCAAGGAATAAGAATAGAAGATTTGTTGATACTAAGTTTTTTCATAGTATTTATTGGTAATTCACAAAATTATATTTATCATAGAGATTTTAAGTTTAAAAATTTTTTAATTTTTTTCATTTATATTTTTATTTCAAATTTTGTTGCAGTTTTTTCAGGCATAGAGATTAAGATTATAATGTTAATTAGATTGTTTGAGTATATAGTTCTACTTTATTTTTTTGACAATTTAAAAATAGATTTATCCAAAATTAAAAAAATTCTATACTTATATCTCTTTATAAGTCTTTTTGTCGTAATTTTACAATATTATGAATTTGTCGGTAATTTTTCATCTCTGGGTTATCAAAGTGCGGATGATATGATTTGGGTAAGAGCTATGGGTTTAACAGGTGGTCCTTGGGAGTTAGGTATTGTCTCGTCAATTATATTCTTTACCTTATTAGAATTAGAAAAAGATCTTAAAAAAATATTTGTAGTTTTTTTTATTGTAAATTTATTTTTGATACTTACAGGAGGAAGAGCTAATTTTTTAGCATTTAATCTGGCATGTTTAGTTTTACTTTTATTTAATAAGAATATAAAGTTTTCCAGTAAATCAATATTTCTAGTATTGATATTTCTTTTGACATTTATTTTAGGAAAATTTGTATTTAGCGATTTTATTGAGAAAATTGTTTCAATTGACATTAGCTATTTATATTTTTTATTTAAAGAAGGTGTATTAAAACAAAATCTCCCACCAATGGACGATCTAATTGATTACAAAGTTTACTTATCCTTCTGGTATAGAGTAGAAGGTTGGAGTTTATTTATTAATGAGCTAACTGAAAAAAATATTAATTTACTTTTTGGAATAGGATTAAAACATATATACTATGACTCATTATTAATTAGAATATTAGTGTCTACAGGTTTTTTTGGTGTAATATTAATTTTATTTTTGTCTTTTAAATTGAAATTGTATTTGTTTATTTTTTTTCTTTTATCTGGATCCTTTTTAGATTTGTTCATTAGTATGAAAATATTTTTCTTTACATTAATAATGCTTTATGTACACAAGCAAATATCAATTAAAAATGAAAAAAACATAAATAATTTTCAATGAACTTAACTATATTTGATTTATTAATTTTTTTAAAAAGAAAATTTATATACTGTTTAATTATTGTAATAGTATCATTCTCAAGTTTTTTTGCTTTCAATAATTTTAAAGATCCTAAGACTGTGCTTACTTTTGAGGTAGATCTTAGAGAATGGAATAATCTAAATGATAGAATATTACTCTGGTTAGAAAATTATAAAAGTTATCCTGATGAAATAAAGTATAGTATTTTAACAAGCTTTGATTCTACTGCTGTCTGTAAAAATAATGAAAATGTAATAAGTGTTATGTTTTGTACTGTTGAGGGTTCCAATGATAAACTTAATCAACAGTTTTCAAGATTTGAAAAAAAATCTAAGATAATATTAAAAAAACAATTAGATCAAATGTTAAGAGACATTAATTATTTTGATGCAAAAATAAAAAATACAAGAGAATTTATCCTTGACTCTAGCACAACACTAAAAGAAAAAGATGAAATTACAAAATTGACTGATTATAGTTATATTGCATATAATCAAATATCGAAAATGGAGACTGATTTAGTGATTTTAAAACAAGTTTATGAAATTTTTGAACCATTGGTATTGATTAAAAATATGAAAATTAATGAGATTGAACATACGAATATACCGTTTTATAGTTTTCTTTTTTCAATGTTATGCTTATTTTTATTCATAATAGTTGGTCTAGCCTATCAAGTATCAAAAAAGAAATCGTAAAAATCAAGTAACTTCATTAAAATCAAACTTATTGTATTCAATTAATATTTTTTTATGAAGGTGATAAATATCATTTAATAATGGTAATTTACTTTTTTTTATTGTTTTAACTATTGTTGGAGTTATTTTACTTTGAAAATTAAAATTATTTCTAATAATAAACCTATCATTTTTTTTTAGGTAACCTAAATGTTCATTTATTAACCAACGATTTTTTCCACTGAATATCTCAATAATAAATTTTTTACTATTTTTTAAATTAATTATATCAATTTTAGAACCTGCGTATGAATAACCAATTATGTTTCCATAAAAATCAAAATAATTTTTTCTTTTAGTAGCGTATAGTTGTTTTTTAAATACCTTAACCTTAATTATTTTATCTGATGTTAGCCATTCTAAAAGGTATAAATGATGCAAACTATTACTACCGATGTTCCATTTTCCTCCCTTGATTTTTATATATATTTTTTTTAAATTTTGTTTTTTTAATAATTGGTAAATTTTACTATAACATCTTGGTAAATTTACATACACTTTAGAATTTTTAAGAGTTTTATATATTTTCTCTAAATTGCGAACTTTATTAGAAACTAGTTTTTCTAAAAGCCAAATTTTAATTTTAAATTTTTCATTAATTTTTTTTATCAAAATATGTCTTGTTTTGGCTGTAGTTGCTAAAATACATAAATCAAAATTTTTATTTTTTAAATTATTAATTTTTTCGTAAAGATAAATATTTTTTTTGTTAATATTTAATGTTTTATTAAGATTCTTAATAGTTGAAGTATTCTCATCATAAATAAAAATCTTGTAAGACTTAGCTTCTAGCATCATTAAACCTTCTAAATATCTGATGCCTAAGTTTCCTACTCCTACTAATAGTATATTCATATTAAGAATGTATTTTATTGACTAATTTCATTATGTTATATGCTTCATCAATACTTACTAATTCAAATTTTTTTTTTAAAAAATAATGACTGATATTTTTTATAATTTTATATATTCCAGGTTTAAATTTCACATCATGATTTTTTGGAAAAAAATATTTATTATAAATTGATGAACTAATTGATACATTTTCTAGAGGCTGGAATATAGCTGTTTGGTTTTTATCAATTATTGTAACTTTCCACTTTTTGTTTGAATTATAAATAGAAGAATAAACACCAATATCACCTGATGAAAATTTTATAAAGCAACATAAATATGTCTTTCCATTAAAATTATATTTATTTTTTTTTATTTCTATAATATCTCCTTTTGAAAAAATATTAAGATAATCCACAAGATGAATTGAATGAGAAAAAATAAAACCTTTAATATTTTTTTTATTGAAACCCAAAGATTTCATATTTCCAAAGTTAATGTGATCTTCTATGTAAATGATGTTTGGACTTTTAATTTTTTTTTTTGCGAATAGTGTACTTTCATAATTTCGCCTGTTTAAAGCTAAAAAATATTTTTGTTTTTTTGATATTTGTTTAATAAATTTTGCCTCTTTTAAAGAAATTCCTAAGGGTTTTTCTAAGAGTCGTACACCTCTTAGGTCTTTGGTATCTTTTATTACACTTATTAAATTTGGAGCTGATACTGCAATGATAATTAGATCTAATTTTTTTTTATACTTTTTAATCTGTTGATAATTTAAAAAATTGTAAATTTTATTTTTAAAGCAAAATTCTCTTAATTTTTCCTGGTTTCTAGAATATGCGCCAAGTATGTTAAAATTTTGAAAACTTTTTAAAACTGTCAAGTAGGCTTGAGCCATTTTTCCAGACCCTATAACAAGTACATTAATTTGCATAAATATTTTTCATAAATTTTTTTAAAGTCGGACTTTCGCTATAAAATTTTCTACAATTAGCTGTTAGTCTGATATAATCTTTTCTATTCATTTTTTTTAATACATTTATTTTATGTAATAAATATTTTTCATTTAAACTTTTTAAACTAATTTCTGGTTTTAAATACTGACAATAGTATTTTATTGACGGCCAATTTTTAATTTTATGATTATTATTAAAAATTGGAAACCCAAGTATTACCTTTGTGTTTAATGATAAGGCCTCTAATCCAAGAGCACTGGCCAATGATATTGTAATTTTTGAAGATTCTATGTATTTATAAGAATCCATATCATTTTTTTTTATAATTATTTGCTTTTTTGAAAAATATTTATTTAAGTAAGATAATTCCTCATAAAAATCTTTATCATTTATCTTATTTTTCATTAATATCTTAAAATTAATGTTTTTATTATTTTTAACAAATGACAAATTATTCATTAAAATTTTTTCATTTCTTCTTATAAACTTGTAAATAAAATCAATATTTTTATTTTCAATTTTTGATATTTGAAAAGATGAAATATAAATAAGATCTATTTTTTTAATAATTTTTTTATTTTTCTTTATTTTGTAGTTTAGAAGTCTTAATGATCCCAAATCTAAGTAATTATTTGATTTTATTGATAAATTATATTTATCCATTTCATAATAGATTTTTCCCCAAGAAACTAAATTATCATGTTTAAAAGTATAATTTGGAACTCTTGTACCATTTATAAACGTATAAAAATTAATATTAGGATATGCTTTCTTTAAAATTTCTATTCTGCTGGTGTTTTCATAAAATGTAAATACCTTTTTTGTTTTAATAAATTTAAAAATAAAAGATAAATAATTTTTTCTAATTTTTTTAAAATTTAGTTTATATCTTAATATAAAAAAAAATAATTTAAAAAAAAAATTAATACTTAAAATAACAGGTATTGTATTTCTTATAGGGATAGTTGTGGTTTTTTTTTTTTTTAATAAAATATCAAATAGATTGGAATGCAATTTATCAATAATAACCACATCATAATTTTTAGACTTAAGAAAACGAATTTTTTTTATTTTCATATTTTAATTTAAAGAAAAAAAATTGAATTTTGATTCATAATAAATTATTTTATTTGTTCTAATTTTTTTTTATTAATTTTATAAATTTCATCTGCATACTTTAATGTATTCTCTTTATGCGTAATATAAATTATTGTTTTGAATTTCTTCAATTTATTTATTTCTTCTAAAATTATATTCTCAGTTTCAATATCCAGAGATGAAGTTGCTTCATCAAAAATTATAATTTCAGAACTTCTATATATAGCCCTTGCAATTCCAATTCTTTGTCTTTGACCGCCTGAAAGCTGTACACCTTGTTCGCCAATTAAAGTATCTATATTGTATTGCAGACTATTTACATAATCTTGTAAATTTGAATTTTCTAAAGAATAGGTAAGTTTTACTTTATCAACTTTTTTTGTTTCATCATCTAGATCGCTAAAAATAATATTAGACTTTACGCTATCCTCTAATAAGAAAATATCTTGAGGAACATAACCAATTTTATTAGTTAAATTTTGCATCTTTTCAGTTACATTTTGATCATCAATTAATATTTCCCCCTTTTCAATTTGCAATAATCCTGAAATAATATCTACTAATGTTGTTTTGCCTGATCCACTTTGGCCAACTATTCCAATAAACTTATTTTTGGAAATTACTAAATTAAGGTTTTCAAAAACATAACTCGTAGATTTTTCGTATTTAAATGAAATATTTTGTAGAGTTATATTTTTATCAAAATTTATTATTTTATTATTCTCAAATATTTTCTGATCTTTAGAATATTTATTCTTAGAATTATAATTTTTTTCATATATTTTTAATTGATCTAGTTCTTTTGAGATTATGTTCATAGTAGGAAGGTAAAATCTTAAACTATGAACTGCAGCAAGAATTCTATTAAATGAGGGCATTAATCTGTACAAAGCAACCAGGTATAAGGAACAAAATGCTATAATATACTCATCACTAAAATTATTTACTGAGAAATATATAACTACT
>CACPNO010000014.1 GCA_902635335.1 uncultured Pelagibacteraceae bacterium | reverse complement strand
TTAGACAACAAAATCATATCGAGCTAATTGCATCTGAAAATATTGTATCTCAAGCAGTTCTAGAAGCTCAAGGTTCAGTCTTAACAAATAAGTATGCTGAGGGTTATCCTGGTAAAAGATATTATAATGGTTGTGAACATGTGGATGTTGCAGAACAATTAGCTATAGATAGACTTAAAGAATTATTTAATTGTAAATTTGCCAACGCTCAACCTCATTCAGGAGCACAGGCAAACGGTGCAGTTTTTTTAGCTTTGTTAAAACCTGGTGATACTTTTATGGGAATGAGCTTGAATTCAGGAGGGCATATTACTCATGGTTTAAAAATTTCTATGTCAGGAAAATGGTTTAATGCAATTGGATATGAAGTTGATAAAGAATCTGAACTTATTGATTATGATAATGTTGAAAAACTTGCGCTAGAGCACAAACCTAAACTTATAATTGCAGGTGGTAGCGCTTATTCAAGGGTGATTGACTTTAAAAGATTTAGAGAAATAGCTGATAAAGTTGGAGCATATCTAATGGTTGATATGGCTCATTTTTCTGGTTTGGTTGCTGGTAAGGGATATCCTAATCCATGTGACTATGCTCATGTAGTTACATCTACAACTCATAAAGTTTTTAGAAGTGCAAGAGGCGGAATAATATTAACTAATCACGAGGACTTATCTAAAAAATTTAATACAGCAGTTTTTCCTGGATACCAAGGTGGACCACTTATGCATATTATAGCTGCAAAAGCTGTTGGATTTAAAGAAGCATTAAAACCTGAATTTAAAGATTATATAAAAACTGTTTTAGCAAATGCAAAAATTTTAGCAGAAACGTTAAAGAATAATGGTTTTAAAATTTATTCAGGTGGGACAGATACACATTTGATGTTAGTTGACTTAAGACCTTTTAATGTAAAAGGTAATGTCGCTGCAGAAAGCCTTTCTAGAGCCAACATTACATGTAATAAAAACGGTATTCCATTTGACACAGAAAGCCCAATGATAACATCTGGAATAAGACTTGGATCTCAAGCAGCTACAACAAGAGGATTTGGGTTAAAAGAATTTCAAATAGTAGGTGATTTAATAACAAAAACAATCAAAGGATTGGCTGAAAATCCTGAAGATAACTCTAAAACTGAAGATGAAGTAAGAAATGAAGTTGTAAGCCTTTGTTCTAATTTCCCTATCTATAAACACTTAGGCTAAATTAATTTATGATTTGTCCATGCAGCAAAAAAGGTGACACTTCAGTTGTTGACTCAAGACCCACAGAAGATGGAACGGCAATTAGAAGAAGAAGACTATGTAGTTGTGGTGAAAGATTTACTACATTTGAAAGAGTTCAATTTAGAGAACTTACTGTAGTTAAAAAAAATGGGAGAAAATCATCTTTTGATAGGGAAAAACTTTCAAAATCTATATATGTTGCTTTAAAGAAAAGACCTATTGATACTGAGACTGCAGAAAAATTTATCTCAAAAATTAGTAGATCATTAGAAGAATTAGGTCAAAGTGAAATTTCATCTAATACTATTGGAACAATGGTTATGGAGGGTTTAAAAGAACTTGATCCTGTAGCTTATGTCCGATTTGCATCAGTCTATAGAAACTTCAGAGAAGAAAAAGACTTTGTTCAATTTGTGGATAGAATTGATGTCTTTAAAAAAAGATAATTATAAATCATTAGATAAAAAAATTATGAACTTTGCTATAAACTTAGCAGAGAATAATAAGTATTTAACTGGCACAAATCCATCAGTTGGTTGTGTAATAGTAAAAAAAAAAAAGATATTGTCATTTGCTACTACTTATAAAGGAGGTAGACCACACGCTGAGAATATTGCTTTAAGCAAAAATAAATATAACAATGGATCAACATTATATTCAACTCTTGAACCGTGCTCTCATCATGGAAAAACACCACCATGTACAAATGCGATAATTAAAAATAAAATTAAAAAGGTTTATTACTCAATAGAGGATAAAGATTTTAGGACTTTTAATAAAACAAAAAAAATATTAAAATCAAAAAACATAAAAGCAAAATCAGGACTTCAAAAAAATAAAGTTTATAACCTCTACAAAGAATATAATTATATTAGATCAAACAAAGCACCCTATATTATAGGAAAAATAGCTAGCTCATCAAACTTAAATATTTTAAGAAACAATTCTACAATTACAAATGAGCATTCAAGAAATGTTTCGCATCTTTTAAGATTCCAAAACCATGCAATATTAACATCTTACAAAACTGTTAATACAGATAACCCAAAACTTAATTGTAGATTAAATGGATTAGAAAAATATTCACCTAAAGTAATTGTAATTGATAAAAACCTTAAAATAAAAGTAAACTCTTTTTTAATTAAAAATTCAAAAAAAAACAAATTAATTATTTTTCACTGTTCTAAAAATATCTCAAAAATTAAATTTTTAAAAAAAAGTGGAGTAAAACTTATATTTCAAAAATGTGAAAATAACTCATATTTAAATCTTAAAAAAATTTCACAAAAAATTTATAAGCTAGGACTACATAGACTATTGATTGAGTCTGGTAAGGATTTAATGACAAATTTTCTTAATGAAAATTTATTAAATGAATTTTATTTTTTTAAAAGCGACAAAATTATCTCAACTAGAAATAAAATTAATGTATCATCACTAATTAAAATGATTAATAAATACTACAAAAATAAGAAAAAAATAAATACGTATTTAGGTAACGATACACTTACACATTATTATTAAAATGTTTAATGGAATTATATTTAACACAGGAAAAATAAGCAGTATCAAAAAAAGATCTAAAGGGATTAATTTATTCATTAGGTCTTCTTTGAGAGTGTCAAACAAAAATCTAGGTATTTCAATTTCCTGTGATGGCGTTTGTCTTACATTAATCTCATATAAAAATAAGATTTTAGAATTTTATTTATCTAATGAAACATTGGCTAAATCAAAATATAAAAATATAAGAATTGGTGATGAAATTAATTTAGAAAAACCCCTAAAATTTGGTGATAATATTTCAGGTCATATCTGTCAGGGTCATGTAGATACAGTCTGTTCTTTAAAAAGTATAAAAAAAGTAGATAAGTCAAACATATTAGAGTTTAAAATTAGTAATCCATTAAAAAAACAATTGGTAGAAAAAGCTTCTATTCTTATTAATGGAGTATCTCTAACTATTTCTAAAATTAAAAAAAATTCATTTGAAATATGGGTTATACCTCACACATTAAAATTGACAAATTTAATTAATTTAAAGAAAAATGATTTAGTAAACGTTGAAATAGATATTATGTCTAAATATGTAAAAAAGTTTCTAAATGAAAAAAAGTAATTTTAGTTCAATAGATAGTATCATTAAGACTGTTAAAAAAAACGGGATGTATATTCTTGTAGATGATGAAAGCAAACACGAAGAAATGGAAAATGAAGGTGATTTAGTTATTTCAACATCTGCAGTCAGCCCTAAATATATAAATTTTATGGCAAAACACGCTAGAGGATTAATTTGTTTAGCAATGGATAGTGTGCAATCAAAAAAAATTGGTCTAACTTTAGCCTCACCAATTAATCAATCTAGAAGCAAAACTGCTTTCACATATTCTATTGAGGCCAAAAAAGGTGTTACTACAGGCATATCAGCTTATGATCGATCAAAAACAATTAAAGCTGCATCTAACAAAAATGCAAAAAAAAATGATATTGTATCACCTGGACATATATTTCCTGTTATAGCAAGAGACGGAGGTGTTCTAGTACGAGCTGGTCACACTGAAGCATCAGTTGATATATCAAAACTTGCCAAAAAGAATAATTCTGCGGTCATATGTGAAATTATGGCAGATGATGGAAAAATGGCTACGGGAAAAACATTATTTAATTTTGCAAAAAGACATAAACTTAAAATAGGAAAGATTGAGGATCTTATTGCCTATAGATTGAAGAGAGAGAAATTAATCAAATTAAAAAAAACCTCTACAATAATTGTTCAAAAACAAAAATTTAAAATTAAAGTATTTGAAAATATTCTTGATGGGTCTGAAAACTTTGCATTAATTAAAGGCACTTTAAAAAAAGGAGTAGTGCCTCGATTAAGAGTAATATCATCTAATGTAGTTCAAAATTATCTTATTAACCAAAAACTGCCAAACTCATTTGATAAAACAATTACTTATTTTAAAAAATACAATAATTGTGTACTTGTATTTATTAGAGATCCTAATTTAAAATCAGTTACACAAACACTCAAACAGTATAATAGTAAAACTTTCTACAAAAAAGGTCATGATAAATTGATTAGAAATTATGGCATTGGAGCGCAAATTATTAAATCTTTAAACATAAAAAATATGATACTTGTTACTAGATCAAAAAAAAAAGTGATTGGACTAGACGGGTATGGAATTAAAATTAAAAAACAGGAAATTATAAAATGAAAAAAAAAATTCTAATTGTTGTTGCAAGTTATTATGAAAACATTGCTAATTCTTTATTAAAAAGTGCAAAAAATAAAATTAATAATAAGTGTAATATTGATGTAATTAGAGTGCCAGGCGCATTTGAAATTCCTGTTACGATCGCCAAGAATTTAAAAAAATTTAATGGATTTATAGCTTTAGGATGTGTGATAAAAGGACAAACACCACATTTTGATTTTATATCCAAATCAACAACGGACGCATTAATGACATTATCGATTACATCTAAGAAACCTGTCGGAAACGGAGTGATCACATGCTTAAGCAAAAAACAAGCTGTAGAACGTGGCAAGAAAGGATCTGAAGCAGCAGAAGCAGTATTATCAGTTCTTTTTCAATAAATTATGACTGTTCAATTTTCTCCACAAAGAAATCCTAGAGTGATAATTATTCAAAAGCTTTATGGAAAACTTTATAACAATGAAGAAAATATCAGCTTTCCAAAACACAGGTTCAAAAAATTTATTAAAGATATTGTCAACGGCACTATAGAAAGAGAAGAATTAATAAATGCAGAGATAGATAACCATTTAAATCAGGATTTGAAAATAAAAAATATGGATAAAGTTTTTCAAATTATTATCAAAAGTGCAATTTTCGAATTTTTATATAAACCAAATACCTCCATCAAAATCATCATAAATGAGTATTTAAAGGCGTCCAATTTTTTTATCGATGACTCACAAACTAAATACTTAAATGCATTATTGGATAAAATTTCAAAAAAAATTAGAATTAGCAATGAATGAATTTACTCTAATTCAAAAGTATTTTAAAAAATTAATTTATAATAATCCATCAGCATTAAATCTAAATGATGATGTTTTTTTTGACAAAAAAAATAACGTTGTAGTTTCTTCTGACACTTATGTTGAAGGTGTTCATTTTCTTGATTTTAGAAAACCTGATTTAGTAATTAAAAAAATATTAAGATCTTCAATATCAGATTTGTATTGCAAGGGTGTAAAACCAAAATTTATTTTTATTGGCGCTAGTGGAAATAAAAAATCTTTTTCAAAAAAAAATTTAAATCTTGTATACAAAAGTTTAAATCAAGAGCAAAAAAAATATAAAATTAAATTATCAGGTGGTGATACAACTAAATCAAATAAAACAACATTCACAATTACTAGTTTGGGTTATTCAAAAAAAATAGTCCAAAGAAATAAATGTAAAAACAATGATGATATTTATGTTACTGGAAACCTTGGAGATAGTTATTTGGGTTTATTAATTTTGAAAAAAAAGCTATTTTTAAAAAAAACTCCTCAAAGAAAATATTTTATTCAAAAATATTATATGCCAGATTTACCTACAAAAATTAGCACAAAACTAATAAAATTTGCCAATTCCTCAATTGATATATCTGACGGTTTATTTGGTGATTTAACCAAATTAATTAATAGAAGTAATTTATATTTTAGATTGGATGTTGAAAAGATACCTATTTCATCAAAACTTAAAACTTATCTTGTCAAAACTAACAAAAAAAAAATAAGTTTTATTTCTAAAGGTGATGATTACCAAATTCTATTTACCTCATCAAAATCAAATAGAAGATATATCAAATCTTTATTTAAACGAATGAATCAAAAAGTGACTTTAATTGGAGATTTAACTAATGAAATCAAAAGTAACCAAATTATATATAATAAAAACCTTATAAAACACAGCTATAATGAGGGATATTCCCATAATTTCTAATGAAGTTAAACATTGCGTTTTATAATTATTTTTGTATTACATTGACCCCATAAATATATTTAACAAAGGAACTAATGAACTCATCAACAGAAACAATACTTTTATACATTATAGCAGCTGGAATTATATCAATCATTTACGGTTTTTTTACAGGTCGAAATATTTTAAACTCAAGTTCTGGTAATGCTAAAATGATTGAAATAGCTTCAGCTATTCAAGTCGGTGCTCGTGCATATTTAAACAGACAATATAAAACTATAGCAATAGTTGGGGTAGTTGTTTTGATTATAATTTCTGTTGCATTTAGTCCTTTAGTAGGTCTAGGTTATTTAATTGGAGCTGCATTATCTGGAATTGCTGGCTATGTTGGAATGCTTGTTTCAGTCCAAGCCAATGTGAGGACCGCCGAAGCTTCAAGAAAAAGCCTAGCAAACGGTCTCTCAATTGCTTTTAAATCAGGAGCCGTAACTGGAATGTTGGTAGCTGGACTAGCTCTATTGTCAATTGCAGTTTATTATTATTTTCTTGTTAAGATTGGTATAGATGAAAGAGAAATAGTTAACGCTTTAGTTGCGCTTGGTTTTGGCGCTTCTCTAATTTCTATTTTCGCAAGATTAGGTGGAGGAATTTTTACAAAAGGCGCAGATGTTGGTGCCGATTTAGTTGGAAAAGTAGAAGCAGGTATACCTGAGGATGATCCTAGAAACCCAGCTGTTATCGCTGATAATGTTGGCGATAATGTTGGAGATTGTGCAGGTATGGCAGCAGATTTGTTTGAAACTTATGCTGTAACAATTGTTGCTACAATGGTTCTCTCGTCAATATTTTTTATTGGAGACTTCAGCATGATGATTTATCCTTTGGCTATTGGTGGTGCATGTATACTTACATCTATATTAGGAACTTTTTTTGTAACGCTCGGAAGTGATAAAAATATAATGAAGGCTATGTATAAAGGATTTGTCATAACTGCCATAAGTTCTCTAGTTATCTTATATCCAATTACTAAACATGTAATTGGTTTTACTACTGAGTACATTGTTAACGAAAAATCATTTACTGGATTAAGCTTATATTTTTGTGGAATAATAGGTCTTGTTATAACAGGATTAATTATATGGATTACTGAATATTATACAGGTACAGATTACAGACCAGTTAAAAGTGTAGCTCAATCCTCAACAACAGGTCATGGAACTAATGTCATTCAAGGATTGGCAGTATCAATGGAAGCAACCGCTATTCCTGCATTAATAATTGTTGGTGGAATATTATTGACTAATCATATTGCTGGCTTGTATGGCATTGCTATTGCTGTTACTACAATGCTTGCGCTTGCTGGTATGGTTGTAGCTTTAGACGCATATGGACCAGTTACTGATAATGCTGGTGGAATTGCAGAAATGTCTAATCTTCCAAAAAATGTTAGAAAAACTACTGATGCCTTAGATGCAGTTGGAAATACAACAAAGGCAGTAACAAAAGGTTATGCAATCGGGTCAGCTGGACTTGGAGCTTTAGTTTTATTTGCTGCTTACACGGAAGATATTAAACATTTTTCTAAAGTTGCAGGTTCCAATTTAGAAGGGATTATAGTTACATTTGATTTATCTAATCCATTTGTTGTTGTTGGCTTATTAATTGGTGGAATGCTCCCATATTTGTTTGGATCAATGGGTATGCAAGCAGTAGGTAGAGCAGGTGGAGCTGTAGTTATTGAAGTAAGAAGACAATTCAAAAAAATACCTGGTATCATGAAGCGTAAGGCCAAACCAGATTATGGCAGATTAGTTGATTTATTGACAAAAGCCGCTATCAAGGAAATGATAATCCCATCTTTGTTGCCAGTTTTATCTCCTATAGTACTTTACATAATTATTTATTTCATAGGGGGACAAGTAGCCGCTTTATCAGCAGTTGGTGCAATGCTTTTAGGAGTAATTATTACAGGTTTATTTGTTGCAGTTTCGATGACAGCAGGAGGTGGAGCTTGGGATAATGCGAAGAAATATATAGAAGATGGAAAATTTGGTGGAAAAGGGTCTGAAGCCCATAAAGCTGCAGTTACAGGTGATACTGTAGGTGATCCTTATAAAGATACAGCAGGTCCAGCAGTAAATCCTATGATTAAAATTACAAATATTGTAGCTTTATTGTTATTGGCTGTCATAGCTGGATAAATTAAACTCTTTATATTTATCTAAATTTGTATTCCATAAAGATAAATAATCCTCATTAATTGATGGATTATCTCTTCCTAGGTGAAAACTCAACGATGTAATAGGAGCTAAGCATGGTACTTTTTTGTAAATTTTATGCAAAGGTTTCTCAAATGGTTCATTCTCTTGTTCTCCTATTTTTCTAAAATCATTTAAATATTCCAACATAATTTTTTTTGAAAATAAAAATGTAAGTAAAGTTTCTTCTACATTTCTCCATCTTAAATTTTTTCCAAAAAATAAATTTGTATTATATAAAGAGTCATAATAAAATGGATAATCACTTGGGCACATAATTATTTCTTTGCCTAAAATAGAAGATAATCTTGAGTATGAAAATATCATTTCTTCAATACAATTTAATTCAAATAAATAATCATCTTCTATAAAAAAGATCAGATCTTCAGAATTAATAGCTCTATCACAACATTCAAGATATGAACCTCTGTTCCCCTTTACTTTTGTATCAAATTTATTAGTTTTAAACTTATCAGATGAAAGTAATTTATTTAAATGATTGTCAAAATGTAAATCTGAGTTATCTGAAATTAAATTTAAATTTATATCTAAATTATTGTCTTCTAAAAAAAATAAAATTGATTTTTTTAAACTAGTTAAACTAACAGAGATTAATGTCCTCTTATTGATATTTGGTATTATTCTTTTCCAATTTTGTGATGAGTTCCATAAATTATTATTAGGTGAATATCTATAAAATATATCAAGTTTTTTGATTTTACGATTTAATTTTAAATATCCTTTAGATAAATTAAAAGATTTGTCGTTTAATTTTATAAAATTTTTACCAACATTTTTGTAACTAGGATTTACCATATTAAGGGTTTCTTTTTCATAGGCATAAAGATTGAACAATTTTAAAATAAATTTTACAATTATATTTTGTTTTTTGTATTTGCGTTGAAACATTTAATTTTGATTTTCTTTGAAATTACTATATTTAATATAACTATATCTTTTATAATTAAAATGAAATTTCATGTTTACATGATTATTACAAAGAAAATCAATAAATATGTTACTTATGTGGGCTACTCAAAAGATATTGAAAAAAGACTAATATTACATAATAGTTCTAAGGGCGCCAAATTTACAAAAGGAAATTACTGGAAAATTATTTATCAAAAAAAATATAATTCAAAAACAGAGGCGTTAAAGGCTGAGTATATTTTAAAAAAAAATTATAAATTAAGATTAAAATTAAAAAAAAAATTTATTAGTAATGAAAATATCAATACTACTTCCCTATAAAGAGAACTTTTCACCAGAATATGCTGGTGCAGTTTCGCTTTTTGTTAAAGATACTGTAAACATTAGTAAATATAAAAAAAATATAAATATATATGGAAATACTACTTTTAAAAAAGGTTTCAATCTAAATTATAAGAACTTATTTTTAAAAAAGAAATTTTTAAATAGTACAAGTAGAATATATATAAAAAGTTTTTTAATTGAAGAGAAAAAAAATAAATCAGACTTAATCGAAATTCATAATAGACCTTTTTATGTTAAACCAATTTTAGAAGAAATAAATTCAAATATCATTCTTTACTATCATAATGATCCTTTATCGATGAATGGGTCACAATCAATAAATGATAGAATATTTTTACTAAACAAATGTAAATTTATAGTGGTTATCAGTAATTGGATAAAAAAAAGATTTTTAAAAGATCTAACAATTGACAATTCACTTCTTCAAAAAATTGTTGTAATTCCACATTCTACAAATAAAATTAGTGACTCTAATATAATAAATTTAAAAAAAAAAATAATTATATTCGTTGGAAAATTAAATACTCAAAAAGGTTATGATTTATTTGGAAATGTTATCATAGATATACTGAATAAAAATACTAGCTGGAAAAGTATAGTCATTGGAGACGAAGAAAGAGAGAGACATATTTTTGAGCACCCACGTCTTAAAGTAATGGGTTTTGTTGAACATAGTAAAGTTATAAAATTATTTGAAAAATCTAGTATTGCTGTTGTGCCTTCTAGGTGGCAGGAACCTTTAGGTAGAACTGGTCTTGAGGCGTCAAGTAAAGGATGTGCTACAATTGTTAGTAATAGGGGAGGCTTACCAGAGACAATAACAAATGGAATAATATTAAAAAAGCTTACTGAAAAGGAACTTTTTAAAAATATTCAATTATTAATTAATGATGATGTTTTCAGAAAAAATTTACAAAAAAAATCAATTAAAAATTTTAAATTAGATCATTCTACAATAGCAAAACAAATTGATGCAATAAGAGACAAAATTAAAAAGAAATATTTTTTTAATATCAACAAAAATAGTAAAATAAAAATCATTCATATTACTAATTTTAACTACAGATACTATGGAAGACTTCATTTTAACACTGGTACAAGAATTAATAATGGTTTAATAAGGTTAGGACATAATGTATTAAGTTTATCTGATAGAGATTTAATAACATTTTCAAAATCATTAAGAGACTATTCTGGAAGTAAATTTTTAAATAATTTGGTTTTAAGAACTGTAGAAAATTTTAAGCCAGACCTTATAATACTTGGACATGCTGATAAAGTAAAAGCCGAAGTTTTAGCGGATGCCAAAAATAAACTAAAAAATCTTAAAATAGCTCAGTGGTTTTTAGATCCTTTGGGAAAAAAAGGACCTGATTATGAAAAAAATAAATTGAGAATATTGGATAAAGTAAATAGTATAGACGCTACTTTCATTACTACAGATCCAAATTCATTAGATTTTGATATTGATAATTCTTTTTATATACCAAATCCATGTGATATATCATTAGATAATCTTAAAAATTTTAATCAAGATACTACTTTAGACATGTTTTATGCCATTAGTCATGGTGTACACAGAGGTATATTGAGAAAAGGTAAATTAGATGAACGTGAAATTTTTATTAAGCAATTGATTAAAAATTGTAAAGATGTCAAATTTGATATTTATGGCATGTTTA
>CACPNO010000013.1 GCA_902635335.1 uncultured Pelagibacteraceae bacterium | reverse complement strand
GAATATTCATCAGCCTTTGTAAATGGTATTTTTTCTATAAATAATAACAAGCATCATGAAATTAGAACAGTCATAAATCACTTAACTGAAAATACAAAAAGTTATCAACTTATAAAAAGCGTTTTGGAAGATAGTTCTAGAGCAGTATATCAAGGTAAAATATTTGTTAACTCACAGGCACAAAAAACAGATGGTTATCAGCTAAGTAAAGCAATATTGTTAAATAAAGTTTCTGAGTTTAACGCTAAACCAGAGTTAGAGATTTATGCAGATGACGTAAAATGTTCGCATGGTTCTGCATCAGGAAGTCTCAATGAGGACTCGATATTTTATTTAATGTCGAGAGGATTAAATTATCAACAGTCTAGAGAACTTTTGATAAATGGTTTTCTATTAGATGTTGTGGAAAAAATTACAGACTCAGAAGTAAAAAATTTAATTAAAAATATGATCGGAATTAAGGAATGAAAATAGAGAACATAAAAGACGAGTTTCCAATATTTGATGAAAAAATTCAAAACAATGATTTAGTCTATTTAGATAGCGCTAACTCATCACAAAAACCAAAAGTTGTAGCTGATAAAATAAATGAATTTTACACTAAACAATTTTCAAATGTTGGAAGAAGTGTGCATTATTTAGCAGTTGCAGCGACAAACTTATATGAAAATACAAGATCTTCTGTTCAAAAATATATTAATGCTAAAGATAAAAATGAAATAGTTTTTACAAAAGGAGCAACAGAGGCATTGAATTTAGTAGCTAATACTCTAGGGCAAAAATATCTAAATGAAGGTGATGAAATTTTAATTACAGAGCTAGAACATCATTCAAATTATGTGCCTTGGCATTTCTTAAGAAAGTCAAAAAATATTAAAATCAATTTTGCAGAGGTAAATGATAACGGAGACATTTCTCTGGAAGATATTGAAAAAAAAATAACTTCTAAGACCAAAGTAATTGCAATTACTCATTTATCTAATGTTACAGGAGCAATATTACCTGTTAAAGAGATAACAGATTTAGCACACTCCAAAGGGATAATAGTTGTAATTGATGGTTGTCAGGGAGCTCCTCATCTTAAATTAGATATGCAAGATTTAGACTGCGATTTTTATGCAATATCATGTCATAAAATGTACGGACCTACTGGATTAGGTGTTTTATATGGTAAAAAAAAGTGGTTAGAAGAACTTCCACCTTACCAAGGTGGAGGTGGAATGATTAGAGAAGTTAAAAAAAATGAAATATCTTATAGTGATTTACCAAATAAATATGAGGCTGGGACCATGGCCACAGCCCAAGTTATTGCATTTGATCAGTCAATAAAGTTTATGGAGAGTATTGGTATAGAGAATATCATGAAACATGAAGCTGATTTAGTTGGGTATGGTCAAGAGCTATTACAAAAAAATAATTCAGTTAAATTAATTGGTAATCCAAAAAACAAAGGCGGAGTTTTATCCTTCACATTGGAGGGTGTTCATCCACACGATATTGCAACAATACTTGATGAAGACGGAGTTGCAATAAGAGCAGGCCATCATTGTTGTCAAATATTACATGATAAATTAAATATACCTGCTAGCGCAAGAGCGTCGGTTGGAATTTATAATACTAAAGATGACTTAGATAAACTAAATGAATCTATTAATAATTGTAAAAAAATATTCAATTTAAAATGAACTTAAAAGAACTTTATCAAGAAATTATTTTAGAACATGGAAAAAATCCAAGGAATCTTGGAAAAGTACATGAGTTTAATAAAGATGCAAAAGGTCATAACCCTTTATGTGGAGACAATGTTCATGTTTATCTTAAATTAAATGGACAAAAAATAGTTGAGGATATTTCATTTGAGGGAAGTGGATGTGCTATTTCAATGGCATCAGCCTCAATCATGACTGATTTAATTAAAGGCAAAAATGAACACGAGGCTAAAGAGATAGTTGAAGACTTTTTAGGGATGATAAAAGAAAATCCAGACTTAAAATCACAATACTTAAAAGAAGATGAGAAAACTAAATTAATGTGTTTATCTGGTGTTAAACAATATCCAATGAGAGTTAAGTGTGCAACATTATCGTGGCATACTTTTACATCTGCAATGGATAACTCAAAGGAAATCACTAATACAGAGTCTTAACTTTATGGAATTAAAAGAAAAAGTAATTGAAGAAATAAAAAAAATTTACGATCCTGAAATACCAGTAAATATTTACGAACTTGGATTAATTTATGATATTTATGTAGATGGAAAAAATATCAGTATAAAAATGACATTAACAACTCCAAACTGTCCAGTTGCAGAAAGTTTGCCAAAAGAAGTTAAAGATAGTATTATGCAATTAGAAGAGGTTGACAAAGTAGATTTAGATTTAGTTTGGGAACCACCATGGGATAAATCCATGATGTCAGAAGCAGCAAAATTAGAATTAAACCTATGACAAAACAAGTTATATCATTAAGCGATCAAGCAGCTGATAGGATAAAAGAAATTATGTCTTCTGCTGATAATGAATCTATCGGTATTAGAGTTGGAGTAAAATCAGGTGGATGCGCAGGAATGTCTTATATCATGGAATATACCAAGGAAATAAAACCTAACGATGAAGTTATAGAGGATAAAGGAGTAAAAGTATTCATTGATCCAGCAGCAGTAATGTATCTTTTTGGTACTGAAATGGATTACAAAAAAGAGGAATTTTCATCACAATTTGTTTTTAACAATCCAAATGAAACTGAAAGATGCGGTTGCGGAGAATCTTTTAAAATTTAATTAGTTATTGGTAATAAGAAATAAACCAATATTGGCCTCTCTTATTCATAGAATAGGTTTTATTTTTTCTACGCTTAGGCTTCCTAATTTCAGGTTTTTTATAACCAATTATATTCTTTAAAGTTGATATGAACTTAGTCATACCTTTAATTAACAAAACTGAATTAATTTAGAATTCTAATATGGGAATACCTGCTATTACTACAGGTAATCCCATAAAATAAGCTTTTTAACAGCTATAATACATGTCGAATTCAATAGGGTGCGGCGTATGTTCAAAATTATGAATTTCTTCATATTTAAGTTCTATGTACGCATCTATTTGATCATCAGTAAATACATTACCTTGAGTTAAGAAACTTCTATCTTTATCCAAAGCCTCCATTGCCTCTCTTAAAGAACCGCAAACAGTTGGCACTTTTTTAACTTGCTTTTCTGATAAAGCATAAAGGTCTTTGTCAAACGATTTACCTGGATCAATTTTATTTTTTATTCCATCAATTCCAGCCATAAGCATAGAAGCAAATGTTAAATATGGGTTTCCTGATGCATCTGGGAATCTTATTTCACATCTTGCACCTTTTTTGCTTAATGTGATTGGAATTCTACATGATGCTGATCTGTTTCTTGCAGAATATGCAAGTAAAACTGGAGCCTCAAATCCTGGTATTAATCTTTTGTAACTATTTGTAGTAGCATTAGCAAATGCGTTTATCGCTTTTGCATGCTTTAATACTCCACCAATATAGTAAAGAGCAGTTTGTGATAATCCAGCATATTTGTTTCCAGAAAATACCGGAGTTTTCCCTTTCCAAATTGATTGGTGAGTATGCATTCCAGAACCATTGTCTCCTTTAACAGGCTTAGGCATAAAAGTTGCAGTTTTACCAAAAGAATGAGAAACCATTTGAACTACATATTTATATAGTTGAACGTTGTCTGCTTGATCAACCAAAGTTCCAAATAACATTCCAAGTTCATGTTGACTTGGAGCAACTTCATGGTGATGTTTTTCTACAGTAATTCCAACATCTCTTAGTCCTTTAAGATATTCACCTCTCATATCTTGAGCACTATCAACTGGTGGTACAGGAAAATATCCTCCTTTTACTCCAGGTCTATGACCCATGTTTCCATTGTCGTAAGATTTTCCGGAGTTATAAGGACCTTCTGTACTATCAATTGAAAAACTTGTTTCATTCATATCATTTTTAATTCTTACATCATCAAAAACGAAAAATTCAGGTTCTGGTCCAAAGTAAGCTGTATCACCTATACCTGTTTTTTTTAAATAAGCTTCAGCTTTTTTTGCAATTCCTCTTGGATCTCTTTCATACGGATCTTTTTTAACTGCATCTAAAATATCGCAAAATAAAATTAAAGTATTATGAGATGTATAAGGATCTATTACTTTTCTACTTAAATCAGGCTTTAATATCATGTCAGACTCATTAATTGCTTTCCATCCTGCAATTGACGATCCATCAAAAAATACACCATCATTTAGCATTCCTTCATCTACGATAGTTGTATCCATTGTTAAATGTTGAAGTTTACCCCTTGGGTCTGTAAATCTAAGATCCACAAACTCAATATTCTTAGACTTAATTAATTTTAGTACGTCCTTAGCGCTCATATTATCTCCTATAATTTTTTCTTGTTCTCTTATCAGTTAAGAAAAGATAAATAATGTCTATAAAATAGATATCACTTATGCTTTTTTTACATGTATATTAACCTTAAAAATCGTAATTTTTCAATCAATCAAGAGTTGTACTAATGACAGCACTTAATAAAGAAGCAGTTAAAAGAGCAAAAGAGGCATTAAAAAAATTTAATAGTGAAATAAAGGTAATTGAATTAGAACAAACCGCAAGAACTGCAAATGATGCTGCAAATTCATTAAACACTGAGGTTGGTTCAATTGTTAAAAGTTTATTGTTTAGGAATGAAGAAAATTTTTTTCTTTGTTTAGTATCTGGCGATAAAAGATGTTCTTTAAATAAATTAAAAAAAATTTTTAATAGTAAAGATTTGAGTATGGCATCTCCTAATGAGGTTAAAGATCAAACAGGTTATACTATAGGAGGAGTTTCACCTGTAGGTCATAAAAATAAATTAGAAATTCTTGTAGATGAGTCTTTAAATAGATTTAAAAATTTATATGCCGCTGCCGGACATCCAAACTGTATTTTTAAAATAAGTTTTGACGAACTGCTTAATTTAACTAATGGAGTAGTTAAGGATTGTGTAGAATGACTTCACCAAAAACATCTGATTATTTCATATTAGTTTTGTTATCACTAATTTGGGCTTCAGCTTTTTTCAATATTAAAATTGCAACTTACTCTTATGGTCCAATAACGATTGCATTTTTAAGGATTTTTTTTGGAATGATCCCAGTATTATTGTTATGTTTTTATAAAAAAATTAAAATTGAAGTCTTTTCCAAAGATTGGAAATGGTTTGCTGCAATTGGTATCATTAATTTAGTTATTCCATTTTTTTTAATTGCTTATGGAGTACAAAAAGTTCAAAGTAATTTAGCAGCAATATTAATGTCCACTACTCCTATCAGCGCAACTATTTTAGCTCATTTATTTATTGATAAAGAAAAAATAAATTTAGTTAAAATATTAGGAATAATTTTAGGATTTTTAGGAATAGTTTATCTTTTTTCTGAAAATCTACTAATTAATGATAAAAATTTATTTTCTGCTTTAATGATATTAGTTGGTTCAACATTTTATGTAGTTGGTGGAATATTAACTTTAAAAATAAGTCATAAAAAAAATGAAAATGTTACTGCATCAATATTAATTTGGGGAACAATATTTGTTTGCCCAATTTCTTTAATTATAGAGCAACCTTGGAATTTAAATCCATCATTAGAGTCAACTTTGTCTTTAATATATCTTGGAGTATTTCCTACTGGTATTGCATGGTTATTGAGATTTATGATATTGAAAAGAAACGGTTTAGTTTTTCAAAGCCAGGTCGCTTATTTAATACCAATATTTGGAGTAATTCTTGGATACTTATTTCTTAATGAATTAGTTACTTCAAAAATATTAATTTCATTATTTATTGTTATACTTGGAATATATTTTGTCAAAAAATCAGGAGACAAAAAAATAGAAGAAATTTAAATTTCAATAAATTAGTTTTTCAAACTTTTTCGACTTTATAGAATTCATTGCTCCCTCTGCCAATATAATTGATTTTCTTCCATCTTCAAAAACTGCTCTAGGTTTTATATTTTTTCTACAAAATTTTGCTAGATCGAATAATTGAAGTTTAAAAGCCTCAGAATATCTCTCAATAAAGAAGTGAAGAAGAGGTGATTTACTGTTTGTTGAACTTTTTGAAAAATAATTTATTTCATCGTTTCTTTTATTGTCTGAAACTAGCATTCCTTTATTTCCAAATAATTCTACTCTTTGATCATATCCAAAGCTACAATGTCTTGAATTTGTTATAATACATTGAACCCCTTTTTTGGATTTGAGTATTGTAGTTGCCAATTCATAATCATTAATTTTATTAAAACGTTTATCCGATAAGTTACTGCCCATAGCAAAAATTGATTGGAATTCGTCTTTTCCTAAATAATATCTTGCAAGATCAAAATCGTGAATCATCATATCTTTAAATATCCCACCTGAAGTTTTTAGATATTTAAACGAAGGAGGAGAAGGATCCCGACTAGTAATTATAATTTTTTCTAATCGTCCAATTTTTTGTTTTAGGTGTTTTTTTAATGAATGGTGTCCAACGTCATATCTCCTATTGAAGCCTATTTGCACTCTTGGTTTAAATTTTTTTATTCTTTTTAGACAAGAATTAATTTTTTTTATATTCAGATCTAATGGTTTTTCACAAAAAATAATTTTATTTAGTTTTACACCTTGCTCAATAAATTTTAAATGCGTAGGTGTGCTTGACGCAATAAATATACAGTCAATGTCTTTATCATTGAAAGCTAGATCAGGCTTATTTATTGAAGTGACATTATATTTATTAGATATTTTTTTTAATAAATCTTTGTTTAGGTCAAAGATATATTTTAATTTAAATTCTCTATTTTCGATTAAATTTTTTGCATGCATTTGGCCAATTCTGCCGAGACCAAGCAAAGCAATTTTTATTTTATTTTTGTCCACGCTTTTCTTTTATTTGAAATTTTACACGCTTCAATAAACTTTGCGGTTTCCAGCCCTTCATATTCATTTGGAAAAAACCACCTTTTTTTAGTTTTTGTTCTTAATGATTCTGCAAATTCTTTATAAATGTTTGCAAAAGCATCTAGATAACCCTCTGGATGTCCAAATTTAATTCTTGAAAATTTTTTAGATAATTCTGCATTAAAAAAACCTCTTTCTAAAAATTTTACAGCGCCTTTTAATGGATTAAATTTAAGATAACCTGGATCATTTTGAACCCATTCTATGCTGCCTTTTGTGCCAAAAATCCTAAATCTTAAACCATAAACACCGCCTCTTGCCATAACACTTGTCCAAAGTAAGCCTTTTGCATTGTTATTAAAGTTGATCATTACTTGAGCATTGTTATCCATTTTAACAGTTTTTGAAACTTGTTTGATATCAGCAAATACATTTCTACCTTTTAATCCAGAAACATAGCATGCTATGTGATAAGCGTGAGATCCAATCTCATTTAAAACCGCCGAGGTTCCAACTATTTTTTTATTTATTTTCCATTTTAATATTTTTTTTGCATTATTTTTGTTAACTATTTTTCCATCAGTCCAGTCTTGAACATACTCTACATTTACATATTCAACTTTTCCTATTTTCCCTTTTTCGACCAATACTTTTGCTTCTCTAACCATCGGATATGCTGAATAATTATGAGTTAATGCGTATTTTATATTTTTATTTGATTTAATTTTTTTAAAAAGTTTTTTTGCTTGTGATAGATCACCTGCAAATGGCTTGTCAGATATTATGTGAATATTTTTGTCTATAAATTTTTCTGCAATAATTTGGTGACTTGAAGGTGGAGTCATAATCGCTACAACCTCAATACCATCAGGTCTTAGAGCTTCTTTATAAGCCATTTCTTGATAATTTGAGTAACATCTATCTTTATCAATTCCTATTTTTTTTCCAAAAGTCTTTGAAATATTTGAATTTCTTGAAAAAACTCCTGAGACAATTTCATATTCGTCATCAAATCTTGAGGAAATTCTATGGACATGTCCTATCCATGATTTTGGGCCACCACCAACAATGCCTAATTTGATTTTTTTGCCTTTAATTAATCTCATGATCAAATATCTTAGCAAATAAAAAAAATATGTCAGTAAAATTAGGGATAGCACCAATAGCGTGGAGTAATGATGACATGCCTGAACTTGGTGGAGATACTTCTCTAGAACAATGTTTATCGGAAGCAAGTCAGGCTGGATATATAGGTATAGAGTCAGGTGGCAAATTTCCTAAAACATCTAAGGAATTATTACCAAAACTAGATAAGTATAATTTAAAATTATGTTCTGGATGGTATAGTGGGAATCTTAGAAAAAATTCTGTTGAAGAAGAAAAAAAATTAATTCAAAACCAACTTCAATTATTTAAAGACTGCGAAGCTCCATGTATTGTATTTGCTGAAGTTTTTGAGTCAATACAAGGCGATCCAAAAAAAAAACTCTCAAGTAGACCAAAAATGTCCAATGATGAATGGAAAGATTATTGTATAAAAATATCTGAACTTGCAAGATATCTCGAAGACGAGGGCATGCCATTAGCATATCACCATCATATGGGCACAGTAATAGAAACGGAAGAAGAAACTATTAGATTGCTAGAAAATACAAATGACAGTGTAAAATTAACTTTAGATACCGGTCATATGTTATTTGCTAGAGGAAACTCTATTAATATAATCAATAAATATAAAGAAAGAGTAATCCATATTCACTGCAAAGATATTAGAGAAGAAGTGTTGAATAAAGCCCTTTCTGAAGATTTAAGTTTTAGAGATGCTTTTTTAGAAGGTGCTTTTACTGTACCTGGCGATGGTTGTATCGACTATAAACCTTTGTTTGATATTTTGAAAAAAAATAATTACCAGGGTTGGCTGGTAGTGGAGGCTGAGCAAGATCCAAAAAAAGCAAATCCTCTTGAGTATGCAATTATGGGTTATAAATACATTACAGATACTTTAAAGAAATCAAATTTAGAGATTGATAAACTATAATTTTACTTTTTTACTATCTTCAAGTTTACCATCAAAAAAATCAAAAATATTTTGTATAGTTTCTATTGCCATTCTAGTCATGCACTCTTCAGTAAATGCTGCTGCATGAGGGCTAAGGAAAACTTTTTCATTTTTTAATAATGGATTGTCAGCATCCGGGGGCTCTACTTCAAAGACATCGATACCTGCTCCAAAAATTAGGTTCTCCTTTAATGCTCTATCTAAGTCTTTCTCATTTATAATTCCACCTCTTGCAGCATTTATGATGATGCAATTTTTTTTCATAGTTTTAAGAAGTTCATAATTTATGATATTTTTAGTTTGATCAGTTAAAGGTATATGGAGTGACACAGCATCCATATCTTTTATAGTTTCTGATAAATCTTCAACTTTTTTTCCACCCATTTTGCTTATTGTTTCTGCATCTACAAATGGATCATAAACAAAAACATTCATTTCAAATCCTAAACATCTTTTAATCAATGCTTTTCCAATTCTTCCAAAACCAGCTATAAGAATATTTTTGTTCCAAATCTCTATTGTTTTTGGCAGTTTATTTCTATCAGTAAATTTTCCACTTTTGACTGATTGATCGTACATATTTTTTCTTTTTGATATACTTAAAAGCATGAAAAGAACATGTTCTGCAACCGCTACAGCATTTGCTGTTGCAGTTATCGCTACATCGATATTTCTTTTTTTACAGCTATCTAAATCAATATTGTCGTAACCAACTCCATGTCTAGAAATTATTTTAAGTTTTTTTGCATTTTCAATTGCTTCTGCAGGCAAAATTGATGTTCTTAAAGACATTGCATCAGCATCTATAATTTTTTGTTTAACATTTTCAACGCTTAAATTCTCAACTACCTCGTAAGCATAGTTACTATTACTTTTTAATAATTCCATACCTTTTTCATGAATAGGTTGGACTATGAGAATTTTTTTCATAATTTAAAAATGAAATTATATTAATCTAGCAAGATCTCTTTTACTATTTTTAAATGTTGGAAGTGGATATTTAAATGCGTATTTTCTAGGTATACATTTATTTTTCGCTTTCTCCCATAAAGAGATCCATTGCTTATAATTATGAATAGTAATATTTTTTTTATTTCTGCTTCTTACGTAAAAATTTGGTAGAGGCTTTCTACCAGATGGGGTTCCAGCTCTGTTATATCTTAAGTCAGCACTTATTCTAAAATCGTTAGATCTATTAGGTAAAGAACAATGTATCGAGTGTTTGTGTAAAATAATTATATCACCCACATTTGCTTCCAGAAAAATTGGCTTAAATTTATCAAGTAATTTACTACCTTTTATCTCGACCTGACCTTTATATCCAGACACATGATTTAATAAACCCAGTTTGTTTATTTCTTTAACGGTAATCATGCATCCGTTATTTTTGGTAGTTTTTGTAAATGGTATCCAAACGGTCACCATATCCGTCAATCTTTGTCCAACAGATGATAATACTGCTGCGTCTTGGTGCCAAGGAGTTCTCCCCGAAAGACCATCATTAACAGAGTGTCTAGGCAATTTACTTTCTGGTTGTTTTATTCTTGTGTTTTGAACAGGGTTGGAAAGGATTTCAGATCCTAATAATTGTTCTACAACATCTAAAATTTTTTTATGGTTTATTAAGTTCCATAAAGATTGTGATGCAAAGTAATCACTATCTTTTTTCACATTATCTCTAGGTAGTCTGGTATTAAAATGTTGGTCAAGATCATAAATATTTAATTTTGATATATAGGTATATTTTCTTTTAAAATCATATTTAAAAACTTTTTCTCTCATATGTCTGGGCGCAAACTTATTAACTAGATTGTCCATTACATATTCCATATCGTTTAAGATAGGTTTTAAATCTTTGTTGAAATTAAGAATATTTTTTATTCTTAGGTATCCATCTCTGTCTAAAATTTTCTTTAATTTGCTGCTAACTTTCATCATTACAAGATTTTAGCAGATAATTTGAATCATGAAAAGATGTAAGCATTCTTTTTTTCGTCGCAACTATATGAGGGTGGTATTCAAAATTTTTATATCTCCATATAACAGGTTTATTAAATGCATAACTTCCATAAATAAAAAATCTTTTTGGACAGTTTTTTTCCTTAAATCTTTTTACACCATGATAAGAATTAGGAGTAGATTTAAAGAAAATTACACTTCCCTGTTTTGGTGTAAATTCCATCAATTTATCAAGTTCATTATTTTTGGGAAATCTTCTAAAACTTTTTCTGAGGTTTATGTTAGCTTTTTTTTTGTATAGAGTAAGAGACCCACCATTTTTTTTTGGTATATCAGTTAAATAGATCAAAAAATTATATATTCTATTTATATCATCTCTATGCGGTCTCAATCTATACCCTCCTTTAGATACTGAAAAATCAATATCTAGATTTAAATTTGGATTTTTATAATTTTTACCAAGCAGTCTTTTTAGCTCTTTAGAATTTACTTTTCTTTTTAATGTATATTTTTTTTGATTAAATTTTTTTGGTTTAAACAAACTTTCCCAAGTATTTGCCTTAAACTCTGTTTTAAATTTGTTATCAATTTTCTTATAAAATGATTCTGTGTTGAAAGTAGCAAAAAGTTTTTTTGAGATTTTAGAACTTGAGATATATTTGTTGAAATTTTTTGATCCTTTATTAATCCTACTTCTACCACCCATAATCATATCATCGAAATTTTTTGAATTACTAATTTCTTTAATTAAAGAATTACAGACTTTTTTACTGATTATTTGTTCTCCAACAATGACTGGGAAGTTTGATTTAATTTTCTTTAGTTTGTTAATTTTCAGCATTTAGCTGTACATACCCTCTTTTACTTTAATCATTTTGTACATAAGATCATTTAATGGTGTGGCTATTCCATGTTTTTTCCCTATTTTAGATACAGCTCCACTTATGAAATCAATTTCAGTTTTTCTTTTGTAAAGTACATCAAAAGCCATTGAGGACTTGTTTGTTTGTTTTGAATCAACAATTTTGTTAAACATAAATAAACACTCATCTTCAGAAACATTAACACCATCTGCTAAAGCAACTTCTCTTGTTTCTAAAATAATCTCTTTACCTAAACTTCTAGATACGTCATTGGCATTATTATTTATGTAAAGATCAGTATGATGTAGATCAAAAATAGCTGAAAGAGGGCCAATTGCGGTTAAAGCAAAAAGTTTCATCCATTTTCTTTTTTTTACATCCTCAGCAGCAATCATTTCTAAATTATGTGCTGTAAATGTGTCTGCAATTTCTTTTATTCTATCTGTTATTCCACCATCATATTCTCCAATCCAAGAAGGTAAAGCTGCATGATTCATAATATGACCAGGGCCTAAGATATTTGACGCTTGAGTTGTTGTACCTCCAATTACTTTTTCATCGCCAACAATACTTTTAATTATAGCTTCATGTCCAATTCCATTTTGAAAAGACATTAAAACTGTTTTATCTCTAATAATGTTTTTAATACTTTTTAAAGCTGGTTCTAGAGCTGTTGCTTTACACATTACTATTATAGCATCAACTTTTCCAATTGTAGATGGATCTGATGTTGCAGGTATTCTTATAAATCTATCACCACCATGGCCATCCATTTTTAGACCATTTTTATTAATTTCTTCAACATGCTCTTTCCAAACATCAATGAGCGTTACATTAAGACCTTTTTCTGCTAGAAGACCTCCAAATAGACAACCCATTGCTCCTGCACCAAGAACTGCAACTTTCAAATCTTTATTATTCATATTTAAAATCGAAATATATTTATGTAAAAAAATTATGCAATATATTATGTAACTAATTAATATATGAAATTAAAAATAGAAAAAGGAATTTTCAAAAAATTTGAGTTAAAAGAAATATCAAACGCATTAGAAAAAGGTCTGTCAAAGAATTATGACAGTGTGAAAGCAGAAGTAATTGATTGCCCAAATTTAAGAAATTGGGATTGTCCGTCTGAAGGTATGAGTGGCAACCAAAGGATAATCGATGTCGGAGGAGAGCCCTACATGCATGATCCTAAATATCTTGGAACTGAATTTGATTATGCTGAAATCTCAAAAATGATTGGATCAGAAAAATCATATGCACTTGGAGCAGGATCTGGAGCAATGTCTTGCCTCGATGGACACTGTGGAGAACTAGTTATAAATGAAAACTTAATAACAAAAGAAAATAAGTCTTTAATTGCTAGGGTAGGGAAAGATAAAGAATGTATAGTAGAGGACTATACCGCAAGCAAACATGGCGGGCTTGGTAACATTTATTATTCAGATGGTGTTAAAGGAAAAGTTATTTATTTAAACATAAAAAAAAGAACTGGAAATCAAGGTTCATTACCTCAATCAATTAGAACAGCACTTTCTGACAATCTTAAAATTGGGTATAAAAATCATATTGCTCTTGCTGGTGTATTTAGAGTTTTGAATGGAAAAATAAGATCACACGTACAACCGGATTATAAGGATATAAAACATGAATATTATGATCCACAATTGATGAAATGCACAAAAGATTTTCTACAATTTTATGAGCCTGTTGGACCAAAATTACAATGCTATACTGTTTTATGGACTGGTGATCCAACGGGCGGAGAATTAAATTTAAGAGAGTCTGGAGAGCATACTCACTTCCACTCATATGAGCATAAAAATGACGCTGGACATTATCATTTTGACTTATCGCCTGATGAAATTGAATATGAAGGATACTTTAATATTGCACAAGAAGTACATAGAGTGAATAATATCTATAAAGAATTAAAAAATATAAAATGAAAAAGATTTATACTTGGGCTGCTCAACCTGCCAACAGATCTCTCACAGTTCATGATCTTAAAAAGGCAAAAGGAAAAAAAAAATTTACTCAAGTCACAGCCAATACACTAGATGAAGCTGAGGCCGCAGAGATAGCTGGATTTGACATGATAATCTGCAATGCTTTTAATGTAAAACAGGTGAGAGAGGGATCAAAGAATCTATTTTTAACTGCTGCACTAGTATTAAATAAGTTTGTCACTTCAGATGATATAATGAGAGGAGCGTTTGAAGCCTTAGAAAATGGAGCTGACGCTGTAATGACTCCTAGAAGCATGAAAATAGTAGAGATGTTGGCTAATGAAGATGTTCCAGTTATGGGGCATCTTGGTTTAGTTCCAAGAAAATCTACGTGGATTGGTGGACTAAGAGCAGTAGGAAAAAATAGTGAGGAGGCACACAACCTTTTTTTAAAATTTAAAAGATTGGAAAATGCGGGAGCCTTTTCTGCTGAGTGTGAGGTTATCCCAGAAAATGTTATGGGAGAAATCTCTAAAAGAACAAATATAGTTACAGTTTCTTTAGGTTCAGGAAAAAAAGCAGATGTAATGTATTTGTTCATGGAAGACATATGTGGAGATACTTTAAACTCTCCAAGACATTCAAAAGCTTATGGGAATTTATTAAAATTAAAAAATGAAATAAAAATTGAGAGAATTCGAGCTCTCAAGGCATTTAAAAAAGATTCTATGGCTGGAAAATTTCCAGGAAAAAAACAGTCATCAAATTTAAATAAAAAAGAGTTTGAGGCCTTTCTTGATAAACTAGATTAATAAGTTTCAGATTCTTTTTTATTTATTG
>CACPNO010000012.1 GCA_902635335.1 uncultured Pelagibacteraceae bacterium | reverse complement strand
TGACTTTTTGATCAGACTTTTTAATTTCTAAAATTTTGACTTTTAGTTTATCTCCCTTTTTATATTTTTTTAATTCCTCATCTGGTTTACCTGTATAAGAAAGGTCATTTGAATGTAAAAAACCGTCTATATCAAAATCTCCCAATTTAAGGTATATCGCGTACTCATTAAAATTATTAACAATTCCCTCTATATCAGATCCAACTGGAAAAGTATTTTCAAGTTTAGTATATGGATTCTCCTGTGTTAATCTGTGAGAAATAGCAACTCTTCTTTTATCTTTATCTATTTCTGTTATGACGCAATTAATAGTGTCACCTACGTTAAACATTTTTTTAGGTGATATATTTTTTTTGGTCCAACTTATTTCACTACTATGAAGAAGAGTACTTAAACCCGCCTCAAGTTCACAAAAGCAACCATAATCGGTAATTTTTACTACTTTAACTTTATATTCATTACCTATTTGATAATTTGATATATGTTCAAATGGATCCGGTGATAGCTGCTTGATCGAGCAACCAACTTGTAACTTATCCATATCAATTGATATAACTTTTAAATCGTGCTTTTCACCAATATTGAAAACTTCATCAGGATGGTTTACTCTACTGTAACTTATTTCCTGTAAATGACAGAGTGTATCAATAGTTCCTTCTGGTGTATTTACCTCAAAGAAGCATCCAAATGAGGAATAACCTTTGACTATTGCATCTTTAATTATGTCACCAACTTTGAACTTTTCAATAATTTTTGTCTTATCTTCTCTCTTATTCGTCGAAACTACCTGTCTTCTAGATACAACACTATTCCCTCTTACCATATCAAGTTTTATAAGAGCAAACTTTTGTTCTACACCTATCAAATGATCTATGTTCTTCATAGGTTTATCTGAGATTTGTGAACCTGGACAAAACATAAGTGATCCAGTTTCAACATGTTCCACAATTACTCCTCCTTTTGTTTTCTGAGTAATTTTTCCGTTAATTAATTCATTATTTTCATAGCATTTTACAAGTTTATTCCATCCTTTTATTTTTTGAGCTTTTTGAGCTGATACAATTACGTCACCATTCTTGTCTTCAATTTTTTCAAGTAATACTGAAATCATTGAACCTTCTTTTAAATTCTCTGATAGTCCAATCATTTTTATCTCATTTGCATCAATCACTGGCTCACTTTTTAAACCTGGTATAAATAGAAAAACATATTTATTGGTAATTTTAGTTACCTTACCTTCAATTATTTTTCCTTCTTCAATTTTATTTTTAGATAATTGACTATTTAATAATTTTTCAAATTGTTGAGTTGCAGGGGATGTTAAGTCTTTATAAACTTCCATTATTAAATAATTTTTTTGTCCATAATTGCTTTAATTTTTTTAAAGCACGCTTTCTTACTTAATTTGGTGGTATTAATCAAGATAGAATCTTTTGTTTTTTTTAATGGACCATATTTTCTTTCCCTATCTGATTTATCCCTATTTCTAAGGCTTTTAAGCACTTCTTTATAAGTTATTTTTTTTTTTAATTTCTTATATTCATTATAGCGTCTTCTTGCTCTTATCTTTATATTTGCAGTTATATAAAATTTAAACATGGCATCTCTAACTTGAACAGTGATTATATCTCTTCCATCTAGGACTGATCCTCTATATTTTTTAGGAGGATAATAAGCACACTTTTGCTGAAATTTATGAACTATACTTCTAATTTTCTTATCCTTAGCAATAGTTGAAGCAGATAATGCAATTTTATTTGATAATAGTGTTTTACTGTTTAAATTATTTAATTTCATATGTTTAATTTTTCTTCTGACTAAAGCATATGAAAATTTTTTACTATTTTTTAATTTTAGCTGTCCAATATATCTATAAATCTTTCCTGTATCTAAATAAAATAAATTATAATGTTTAGATATTAGTTTTGCTTGAGTACCTGCTCCTGCAGCTGCAGGAGAGTCTATAGCTACTGTAATAAAACTATTTTTTTTCTTCAATTAATTTTTGCTCCAATCATCTTTAAAGTTTTTAAAAAATTTGGAAAGGATGAATTAATTGAATCCTTGTCATTAATTTTCCATTTTCCTCCAAGTGTTAATGCTGCAATACATGATAAAAAAAAAATTCTATGGTCCTTTAAAAAATTTTTAATTTCAAAATTTTTTGAAAGTACTAAATTTTGATTTCCATGAATATTTATATCATTATTTGATCTTTCAACTTTAATTCCAATCAATTTTAAAAATTTTACAGCTAAATCCAATCTTTTTGACTCCTTTTTATTCATTTCTCCTAAGTTTTTAAATTTGGAAATTCCCTTAGCTCTTGCAGCAACTAAAAATATAATTAAAAATTCATCGATTGCAGAACTATTTAATTTTGACGGACAGTTTACTGATTTTAAATTTTTTTTACTTTTAACATAAATGTCAGCAATATCTTCACCATTATACAGTTCTCTATTTTTAAATTTAATTTCTGCACCCATTTTATTCAAAATTTTAATTATTCCAATTCTGCTATCATTTATATTAACTTTCTCAATAATCATCTGAGATTTGTTTGAAAGAAGTGTCAAAACTATAAAAAAAGCTGCAGAACTTATATCTCCGGGAACCCTGTACTTAAATGCTTTGATTTGATTAAGACCTTTAATAAATATCTTGTCTATATTTTTTTGTTTTTTAATTTGGATTGGATAATTTAAAAATTTTAACATTAATTCTGTGTGATTTCTTGATTTTGCTGAGTTGATTGTTGTTATTCCTGGAGTATTTAAGGCTCCAAGAATAATACAAGACTTTACTTGAGCACTTCCTATTTTCTCATCGTATACAATTGGTCTTAAGAATTCTGTGCCTAATATTTCTACTGGAAGTAAATTATTTTTACTTTTTATATTTGCGCCTAAGAGTTTTAAAGGTTTAATAACTCTAGAAAAATCTCTAGTTGATAAACTTTTATCTCCAATCAATCTTACTTTAACTTTCGATTTAATTAATAAACCAAGTATAAGTCTTGCTAATGTTCCAGAATTACCTGCATCGATAGTTATTTTTTTTGAGATATTAAAGCCATTTAATCCAAATCCGTAAATTTTGTAGATATTTTTGTGTTTTGTATAATTTATTCCAAGTTTTTTAATAGTTTTTAGTGTATTTAAAACATCCTCGGACTCTAGAAGATTTGAAATTTTAGATATGCCAACTGCTTGAGATGCTAGGAGGATACATCTTATAGAGATACTTTTATCAGAAGCTACTTTAATTTTCTTATTAAAATTTCTAATTCTTTCACTAATAATAATATGCTTTACCATTGATGACTTAATTTATCTTAAATTCATCACCAAAGTAGGCAGATCTTGCGCTTGAGTCTTTTATTATTTCATTTGGACTTCCAGATGCAATAATTTTTCCGTTTGACAATACAATCGCTCTATCGACACAGCTCAATAGATCTCTAGCTTGGTGATCACAAACCACAACAGTAATTTTTTCAATAGATTGTAAGTTTACTATTATTTCCTGAAGCATTTTAATTGTGAGAATATCTAATGCCGCAAATGGTTCATCTAAAAGAAGAATGTTTGGATCATTGATAAGAGCCATAGAGATCACAAGCTTTTTTTTCTGACCACCTGATAAATGTTTTGCTTTAATTTTTAATATAGGGTCAAATTCAAATTGAGATATAATTTTTTCAATTTTTAAGTTTCTTAAATCCTTTTCCTTTATATGAATTTCACCAACAAGTTTTAAATTTTCAATCAAAGTTAAATCTTGTATAAAACCTCCATATTGAGGAACATATCCAAGTTTAAATCTAGTTGCTCTTTCATATATAGGAATATTAGTACAGTCTGTGCCGTTTATTAGAACTTTTCCGTAACTTGGATCTTTCAAACCTGTAATAATATGAAATATTGTAGATTTACCTACACCATTTGGTCCCAGCATTCCCAAAACTTCTTGTTTATTTATTTTCAAATTTAAATTATTTAAAATTTGTCGTTTGTTATAAAACATAGAAATTTTATCTAATTTCAATAAAATCTCTTCTTCCTTAAAACTTTTTATTCTAAATTTTTTTATTAATGCCATTAATTTGTAACAACTTCAATTTCTTGTGAAGAACTTTCAGGGTTAATATTTATATTTTTTGTTTTTAGATCAAATTCTACGATTCCTGCCTTCATTACTGATTTTGGGTCTGTAACCACCACATCATTATAAGCTATTGCTTTATTTGTTTCCATGTTTATATCAAAATTTACACAAGTAATTTCTTTATCCTGATAATTTATTATTACATTTTCATAAAATTTTGAATTCAAATTTACCGAATTATATTTCGCATAATCAGAAACAATATAAATTGTGTCTCTTGTATCAGATGTAATTTTTCCCCTTACATTATCAAGATCTAAGATATCGTTATTGTAAACGTTTGATTTTCCTGAATTGGCTAATAAATAGAATCGGTTTCCCTTTTGATCTACTGAGGTATATTCCACATCTTTAACTAAATTTTTAATTTTATCTTTTTTTATTATTGCCTCTCTCTTTTTTTTAACTTTAGTAATCTCATTATTCGCTTTTTTTTGTGTTTCATCATTTTTGTTTTTTTCAGTTATATTAGTTAATTTATTTTCATTATTTATTTTACTTTGTTCAGTTATAGTTTCTTCAAGATTTTGAAGTCTGATTGTATCTGCTTCATTTTTTTTGTTGTCTATTTTATTATTAAGCTTCTCATTTTCTAATTCCAAATAAAGTATTTTTTTTTCGAGCTCATTAATTTGGTCCATTTGTTTTTTTTCTATTAAGTTTATTTCTTCAACAACAACATTTTTTGTATTAAAATATTTATAGTAAACACCACCAATAATAAATAATATCAAAATTATAACTATAATCTGTATTAAAGACTTAAATGACATTTAGCTTATATTAGCATCTAAAATGTTATGGATATGAATAAAACCAACAGTTTTATTTTTATTATTATTTTGATGCACACATAAACTGGTGATTTTTTTGCCATTCATAATCGAAAGTGCCTGCGCTGCTAGCATATTTTTATCAATACTTATTGGATTTTTTTTCATAGTTTTTTTAATTTTTAATTTTTGAAAATTTACTTTCATATTATTTAATCTTTTTAAATCACCATCAGTAAGAATTCCTGTTGTAAAATTTCTATTATTTTTAACTACTAATGCTCCAAGCCCTTTATTTGTTATTTTCTTAATTGCTATTTTCATATTAACATTTTCATTTATAAAAGGTATTTTATTACCAATTAACATTAAATCCTCAACAGTTTTTAACTTAATAGAAAGAGATCCTCCTGGATGAAATTTCTTGAAGTCCAATTTGCCAAATTTCTTATATGTCATGCAAGCTATAGCTATTGCATCGCCAAGGGCAATTTGAACTGTAGTTGAAGATGTTGGAACAAAACTTCCAGGTCCGGCCTCTTTAACATTAGGCAATAAAAATTTTACGTCAGCATTTTTAAATAATAACGAGTCTTTTTTCGAGGTTATTCCAATTAATTTTATATACCTATTTCTCAGTGTGTACTGAATTATATTTTTTAATTCATCACTTTGTCCGCTTAAACTAATTAATATAACAACGTCATTCGACCTTATTTGTCCCATATCACCGTGACTAGCATTCGAAGCATCTAGAAAAAAGGATGATGTACCAGTCGAGGAGAGTGTTGCTGACCATTTTTTAGCAATTATTCCACTTTTTCCAACCCCTGAAATTATTATTTTGCCATTTTTACAATTAATTATTGTTTTAATTATTTTTTCAAAATTTTTATTGATACTAGAATGAAGTTTTTTTAGAGATTCAATTTCAATTTTAACAACTTCTTTAGCAATTTTTGATAATTTTACATCTCCCATTTTAGTGTGACCAAATATCTTCTTTAAAAGAAGCTAAGTCTAAATCAACTCTAGTGTTAATAAACTTAATTGTGCTATTATAAATATCAATTCTTTTTTCTCTTGATAAAATATTATTAAGTGAGTCATATATCTGGTGCAAATAAACAACATCTTGTGCGCAATATTTTAATTGTTTATCTGAAAGATCTCCTCCGAAGTCAGATGATTGTAACTGTTTACTCACATCAATACCTATAAATTCCTTAATTAAATCCTTTAAACCATGTTTGTCAGTGTAAGTCCTAGCAATTTTACTCATAATTTTTGTACAGTTAACGTTTTCGACACTTACATTCAAATATTTTTTAATAAATAAAAGATCAGCTCTTGCAAAATGAAATAGTTTATTAATTTTATTATTTTTTAATATACTTTTTAAATTTGGGGCATCATAATTGTCTTTATCTAATTGAATAATATGAGCATCATTTTTTCCTGATGAAATCTGAACTAAGCAAAGTCTGTCTCTTTTAATATTTAGTCCTGTAAATTCACAATCTATTGCAATCTTGTCACTGAACGTTATTTCATCTGGTAAATCTTTCTTATGTAATTTAATATCAAGACTCATAAATTAGATATATATATATGAAAAATCAGGATTCAATTTTAATATTTGGTGCTTCTGGCCAAATTGGTAAATCACTCATACGAAAGCTCACAAAAAACAACTATAGGGTTATAGCGGTAACAAGAAGTATTCATAGAAAAGGCTATCAAATTAAAACACAATCTAATTTTGGATATTTAGAACTTGAGGAGGTGCACAAATTTACAGAGGAAAATTTAATTAAAATAATGAAAAAATCTAATATTTGTATAAATTTAATTGGAATATTGTATGAAAAAAAGAAAAATCATTTTAATTTAATTCATTCAGATCTACCTTCATTATTATCTAAAGTGGCATCAAGATTATCTTTGGATCAATTTATTCATATTTCTGCTTTAGGCATAGAGAAAGCTTATGATAGTAATTACGCTACAAGTAAATTAAATGGCGAAAAGAATGTGATACAAAACTTCAAGAAATATGTAATTTTAAAACCCTCAATTGTGTATTCTGTAGATGATAATTTTACGACTAATTTTATGAGATTATTGAGTATAATCCCAATTATGCCTCTTTATTATTCGGGAAAAACTAAATTTACTCCAATTCATGTATCTGATTTTACAAATATAATTTTTGAAATTGTAAATAAAAGAATTATTGGAGAAACTATAGAATGTATTGGTCCTGAAGTTCTTACTTTTAAGGAAATTATTACAAAAATTTTGAAATCAATTAAAAAAAAAAGAATTTTATTTCCACTTCCTTTGCCTTTGGCAAAATTAAATGCAAGGATATTTCAGCTAATGCCTAAACCTTTATTAACATTAGACCAACTTAGATTATTGAAATATGATAATGTTATTTCTGGTACATATCAAACTAATCTAGATTTTGGGATGCAAGCAAATAAAAAATTTGAGGAAGAAATAAATCAATATAGTTTTAACTGGACAAGCGGCGGTCAATTTTCAAAAACAAAATTAATAAAATAAAATAATGATTGCAAATATAATATACTTTTTAGTTTTTATAATTTTAGTATTTGTTTTATCTATTGCTGTGAAAGCTATAACTAGAGGAGTAGAGGCAAAACAAATTATCAAAGAAGATAAAAATTTAGATTTAAATGAGTCAAAAAATAATCAAAATTTAGAATTTATAAATAAATTAAAAGAACTAGAAGATTTAAGAGCAAAAGGAATAATTGACGATGATGAATTTAAAAAAGCAAAAGAAAAATTATTAAGGTGAACTATGCAGTTTTTATCTTTTTTTCGATAAATTTTGGAACTTCTTCATTCTTTTCTTCTATATCTTCTTTTTTACCTTTTGGTTGAAAAACTATCATGAGATGTAATGGACAGTATGAAAACTTTTCAACAGTTTTTCTGCCACAAAAGGACGAGTCCTTTTCATCTGGATGACCTTCCATATATTTACATGTATGTTCATTTAAGGCCTCTAATTGAAGATTCTTTGCTGGTTCAAAATTTTTATCCAGAAGTAATGATTTAAATCGAGTCTTTCTACTAAGTTTTTTTGAATTTGTGTTATTTGTATTTATTAAATCGGTTTTATTTTGGGAAATTGTTGAGCGAGTTTTAATTTTCGCAGATAAATTTAGTCGATGAGCTTTACCAATTACAGCATTTCTGCTTACGCCTCCTAAAATTTCCGCAATTTGACTTGCTGTATTACCTCTACCCCAAAGCTCTTTAAGTTTACTTACTTTTTCTTCTGTCCATCCCATATTACTATATTTAGTGTTTTATATATTAAATGTAACATAATCTTGTACACACAGAATATACTTTAAAACAAGCTTTTTTTTTTGTTTTTTAACAAATATTAAAAAAAAAGTTTATTAATAATTACTCATGGTTGAATTACAGAAAAAATATCAAATAGGTACAAGAAGATTTGGACTTGTAAATTGGGTTGGAACTTATTCTTTATTTAAAAAAGAAGTGCTTAGATTTTTGACAGTTTCGGGTCAGACACTCTTTGGACCAATATTAACTAGTATTTTGTTTTTGACAGTTATTTCTTTAGCTATAGGTGAACAAAGAGCTGATGTTTTAGGAGTCTCTTATATAAAATTTCTGGCATGTGGTCTAATTATGATGCAAGTAATTCAACAAAGTTTTGCACATTCTAGCTCATCATTAATGATGGGAAAGATGATGGGAACAATAACTGATGTTGTCCATAGTCCTTTGTCTTCCTCAGAAGTTATATTTGCAATTACATTTGCTTCTGCTGCAAGAGGTTTATTAATAGCCTCTGCTTCAACTTTAATATTTATATTTTTTATAGATTTATCAATTCAAAATTTTTTTTTATGGTTTATTTATTTATTTTTAGGTGGATTACTTATGGGTTCATTAGGAATAATTGTTGGGCTATATGCAGATAAATTTGATCAAATGAGCACTGTAACAAATTTCATTATCGTTCCATTGAGTTTTCTTAGTGGTACCTTTTATAGCATTGATAGATTGCCTGAACTTTTAAGAGTAGTCAGTAATTATAATCCATTTTTTCATATGATTGATGGATTTAGGTACTCATTTATTGGACAATTAGATGGGTCAGTTACGTTTGGGATTATATTATTAACATTTCTTAGTCTAGTAATTACATATCTAGCATATTTTTTAGTAAATAAAGGTTATAAAATTAAGTCATAATTAAAATGAGTTCATTAGCTAAAAATTACAAAAGAAGAAACTTATCTTTTGATAAAGGTATAGGATCTTTTTTGTATACAAAGACTGGAGTGAAGTTTCTAGACTTTGTTCAAGGAATTGCTGTTAATTCTTTAGGGCACGCTAACCCTACTTTAGTAAAAGTTATTAACAAACAATCAAAAAAACTTTGGCATGTCTCAAACTCTTTTATAATTCCAGAGGGAGAAGACTTAGCTAAAAAATTAACTAAGAGAACTTTTGCTGATGCTGTTATTTTTCAAAATAGTGGAGCAGAGGCTACAGAGGCTGCCATAAAAGTTGCTAGGAGATATTTTTATTCAATAGGGCAACCAAAAAAAAATAGAATTCTATGTATTAAAAATTCGTTTCATGGAAGAACTATAGCAGCAATAAATGCTAGCGGATCAAAAAAAATGGTAGAGGGATTTGGCCCAAAAGTGGGAGGATTTGATCATTTTAAATTTGGCAACCATAAGGAATTGAAAAGAAAAATTACAAGCAAAACTGCTGCTATAATGATTGAACCAATAATGGGCGAAGGAGGTATTAAAGTCATACCTCCATGGTGTCTTAGAGAATTGAGAAAAATTTGTAATAAAAAAAAAATTCTTCTTATTTTAGACGAAGTTCAGTGTGGAATTGGCAGATCAGGTAAGTTTTTTTCTTATGAATATGCAAACATTAAGCCAGATATAGTTCCAATTGCAAAAGGAATTGGAGGTGGGTTCCCAATAGGTGCAGTATTAATGACAAAAAATGTTTCTAAGGCTATGGTTCCAGGCACACATGGATCTACTTTTGGTGGAAACCCTTTAGCAATGTCAGTTGGTAATGCTGTTATGGACGAAATTTTTAAAAAGGGCTTTCTTTCAAAAGTAAGAAGTAATTCAAAATATTTTATTACAGAATTAAATAAAATTAAAAATAAATTTCCAAATATTATTAAAGAGATTAGAGGTGTAGGATTAATTTTGGGAATACAATTGCATAACGATCAGACAAAATTTATACAGAGTTTATTGAAGAATAAATTATTAACAATTAGAGCAGCTGAAAATGTTATAAGAATTTTGCCTCCATTAAATGTTAAAAAAAATGAAATAAATATTGCTTTAAAGATTATCAATAAAGTTTGTGAAGGATATAAAAAATAATGAAAAACTTTCTTCATATTAGAGATATTCCCCTAAAAGATTTAAAAAAAATTATTTCTGATGCAAAAAATAGAAAATCAAAAAGAAAAAAATTAAATACCCTTGATCCAGACAAAGACTCACCTTTAAAGGGTCAAATTCTTTTACAGATGTTTGAAAAATCTAGCCTAAGAACTAGATTAAGCTTTTATTTGGCTATTAAGCAATTAGGTGGAGGATCCTTGACATTAAGACCAGAGGAATTGCACCTAGGTATTGGTAGTGAAAGTATAGCAGATACATCTAAAATTTTGTCAACTTATTGTAATGCTTTCATGTTGAGAACAGACTCGGATAAAAAATTAGATCAATTCAAAAAATATTCGAGCATACCAATAATAAATGGATTAAGCCCATCTTCACATCCCACTCAAGTTTTATCAGATATTTTTACAATTCAAGAAATTAAAAAGAAAAATATTTCAAAATTAAAACTATGTTGGATAGGCGATGCTAATAACAATATGATAAATAGCTTAATAGAGGCTTGTATAAAATTCTCTGTTTCTCTAAATATTGCATGCCCTAAAAGCTATCAGCCAAATAAAATGCTTATTTCTTTGATAAAAAAACAAAAAGGAAAAATAAAAATTTTTAATAAAAAAGAAATAGCTGTTAAAAACTCTGATGTTGTAATGACAGACAAAATCATTTCTTTAAACGATAATGTAAATAAGAAAAAGAAACTTAAATCATTTAAAAATTTTAAAGTGGATTCAAAAACTATGAAATTAGCCAAGAAAGATGCAATATTTCTGCATTGTCTACCTAGAGGAAGTGAAGTAACAGATGAAGTGTTTCTTGGCAAACAATCTAAAGTATGGCAACAAGCTCTAAACAGAGTTTATGTTCAGAAGAGTATTTTATTATATTGTTTTGGCAAACTAAGGTAGTTGTAAAGGACTATCAGCATTAGCATTCATATATAGAATTACTGAAGCTCTATCTTTCTCTTTTTTTAGTCCTGCGAAAGCCATCTTGGTACCCTTTATATATGAAGCAGGTTTTATTAAAAAACTATTCATCTCTTGGAAAGTCCAATCCTTACCAAATGCTATCAATGCTTTTGAATATTTGTAATCCTCCAGAGCACCCATATTTCTACCTAGTACATTATAAAGTGCTGGGCCAATATTGTTTCTTCCGCCTTTTTTAATCGAATGACATGCACTACATTTCTTAAAAACTTTCTTTCCATGATCAACACTTCCCATCGCTAATAGAGCAGATATATCAACTGTTTCAACTGTAGTGGAAGCTTTCGAGCTATCTGTCTCAGCAAATTCAACTTTATAAGCTGATTGACTTGGCTTCTCTACGTAATAGATAATGTCTGAAATTTTAGTTATTCCAAAAATTACAACAAAAATAACAACTACTGCTGCTATAATTTTATTAATTTCAAATGAGTCCATGATTTTTTATTACTATCCTCGTATAACATGTTAAACAAAAAAAAAACTAAATTTAAATTTAATTATTGCGTCTCAAAGACGCATAATACTTAGTTTATGAGCAATACAGTAATTTTAATCCCTTCAAGATTGGCTGCAACAAGGTTACCAAATAAACCTTTATTAAAAATCAATAATATTTCAATAATCAATCATGTTTACAAAATTGCAAAATCATCTCTTATTGGAGAAAGCTATGTTGCAACAGGTGATAAAGAAATATTTGAAGAGGTGACTAGGTTTGGAGGAAAATGCATTTTAACCAAAAAAAATCATAAAACTGGAACTGACAGGATTTTTGAGGCTTATCAAGAGTTAAGAGATGAAAATATTGAATATGTAATAAATCTTCAAGGAGATGAACCAATGCTTGATATTAAGGATGTTACTAATCTCCTCAAAAAAACTATTAAAAAAAAATCCAAAATTTCAACATTAGCTTGTCAAATTGAAGACGAAAAATTTTTCTTAAACAAAAATGTTGTAAAAGTAACTACAAAAGAGGAACTTCATCAAAACAATCTATCAATAGCAACATCATTTACAAGAGAAATTAAAAATTTTCAAAAAAATATTTACCACCATATTGGAATATATATTTATAATGTTTCATATTTAGAGAGGTTTGTTCAATTAGAGCAAACTCAGAATGAAAAATCACAAAAACTAGAACAATTAAGATTAATGGATAACAATATTGAAATAGACGTAGGATTTGCAAAAACTAAACCAATTGGCGTAGATACAGCTGAAGATTATCTAGAAATAAAAAAAATTATGGAATATAAAAATTAAATTATGAAAATTGCTTATCAAGGTGTTGCTGGAAGTTACAGCGAAAGTTGTGCTAAAAAAATGTATCCAGAAAGTGAAACAGTACCCTGCAAAACATTTGATGAATGCTTTGAAAGGTCTAGTCAAGATAATTCAATAAAATCTTTAATTCCAGAGTCTAATAAAACGACTGGAAATATTGGTGTCGAGTATTTAATATTTAAATACAGACTAAATATTTATGCAGAGCATTTTTTTCCGATTAATCATAATCTATTAGGATTAAAAAATTCCAAAATAGAAGACATAAAAGATGTTTACTCACATGCACAAGCATTAAGCCAATCTTCAAGTTTTATTAAGAAAAAAAAATTCACAGAAAATGTTAGAGCAGATACAGCTGGTTCAGCAAAATTTGTTTCAGAAACTAAAGACAAGTCCAAAGCTGCTATAGCTTCTAGTCTAAGTGCAGAAATATATGGTCTTAAAATTTTACAAGGAAATGTCCAAGATGATAAAGATAATGTGACTAGATTTTTATTACTTGGTAAAGATATTTTTCAGCCAGATTTTTCTGATGATAATTATATAACATCAATATTATTTAAGTTGAAAAGTAAACCTGCTGCTCTTTACTCTGCACTGTCAGGATTTGCAATAAATGGAGTTAATATGAGTAAACTACAAAGTTTTCCTGAAAAAAACTCATTTTCCTCATATTTTTTTCTATGTGATATTGATGGACATATAGAGTCTCCTAAAATCAAAAACTCACTTGAGGAATTGGGTCTCCATTGTCAAGATATGCACGTTCTAGGTGTTTATAAATCCGATATATTTAGACAAAAATAAATTTATAACTTTCTTGTAGAATAGAAATTTTTATTGGTATAATAAAGTTGGAGGCCAATCAGGTGGCGTTACCACAAATCCCCCAGGATCGAAAGATAGCAAGGGTAGTGAGTATTTTCCAGGTTGGTTGGTCTCCTTAAAAATGACAGAAAATTCGAAAGTACTAGCTTTAAAATACAGACCTCAAGTATTTGAGGATTTAATTGGTCAAGAGATCATTGCTGAAACAATTAAAAATTCAATAATTTCAGACAAGTCACCTAACGCGTTCTTGTTTACAGGTATTAGGGGAGTAGGAAAAACAACTTTCGCAAGAATAGTTGCAAAGTCATTAAATTGTGAGCATGGAATTGAAAACATGTGTAAGAAGAAATGTAGTAACTGTGATGCAATAACAAACTCAAATCATATTGATGTTTTGGAAATGGATGCCGCAAGCAAAACAGGTGTTGACGATGTAAGAGAGCTTATTGAATTTGCAAGATATGGACCAACAACTGCAAAATATAAAATATTTATTATTGATGAAGTTCATATGTTAAGCAAACAAGCATTTAACGCACTTTTAAAAACTCTCGAGGAACCACCAAAATATTTAAAATTTATTTTTGCAACAACCGAAATCAAAAAAATTCCTGTAACAGTAATATCGAGATGTCAACGTTTTGATCTCTCTAGAGTGAAATCTGAAGAGCTTTTTAATTATATAAAAATGATTAAAGACAAAGAAGGTGGTAAAGTTTCTGATGAAGCTTTAAAATTAATTGTTAAAATTTCAGAAGGATCTGTTAGAGATGCATTATCTTTGTTGGATCGTGGACTTGTAGCCAATCAAAATGATGAAGAATTAAATCTAGATAAAGCACAAAGTATTTATGGATATTTTGATAAAAGTTCTCTGATAGAATTAATTAAAAATCTGTTTAGTGGTGACGAAAAAAAAGTATTTGAATTGTATAGAAAGATTTATGATTCTGGTGTAGATCCAAAAATTTTTTTGAATGATTTTCTTGAGGTTTTATATTACCTAAAAAATATTAATTTTATAAAATTAGACGGAAATAATTTTTCTTTAAATGACCAAGATTTTAATAATCTTTCCACAATATCTGAAAATTTAGATTCAAAGGACATAATCCTTTTTTGGCAATTCACACTTGATACAATTGAGGAAATTAACATTGTTTCAAATCCAAATTTATCAGTTGAAATGTTCCTTTTCAGATTAATGAGAATAAAAGGTTTTAAGGAGAAGGATGTTGAGGAAAGCTTTACTGGAAAAAATCCTGAAAATTTAATTAAAGAACCTGAAAAAAAAATTACAAGTAAAACAATAGATCAAATCAAAAATGTTTCACAACAAGAAAAAATTGAACTAAATTTAAATAAAGATGAAGTAATTAATGAACTTAAAATAGGTTCATTTGAAAGTTTGATAAATTTATGTACGGAGAGAAAAGAAGCTAAGCTTAAATATGAGCTTGAAACTAATACAAATTTAGTTTCATTCTCTGAGGGTTTAATAGAAATATCTTTTAATGAAAACTTAGACAAAGACTTTATAAAAAATCTATCTAACAAACTGTACGAATGGACATCTAAGAGATGGATTATCTCTCTATCAAAAAACCAAGGACAAATTTCAAAAAAAGAAAAAAATAAAATT
>CACPNO010000011.1 GCA_902635335.1 uncultured Pelagibacteraceae bacterium | reverse complement strand
AAATGAAAATCTTATTGGTAAAGTTGTAGAAGTAAAAGTTCAAACAAGTAATCAGAATACCTTATTTGGTCTATTAAATAAAAAAATGGAAGCTGCTTAAATTGAGTAATTTAATAAAAAAAAATGTTATTTCAGAATTAAAATATGTATATTCTGAAAATAATACTCTAAGCATAATATTTCAAAATAATGATTTGTTACTTGGTGTAGCAGGTGAGTTTAATAATAATTTAAAGGAATTAGAGAAAATTTCAAAAACTAGATTATATTCTAGAGGGAATTCTATCCTAGTAAAAAGTGATCCAGAAAAGAATAATTTAATCAAAAATGCTATACAATTTTTGACTGAACAGTTTTTAAATAATGGAACAATTGAAAAAAAAGATATTATTTCTTCCATAAATGAATTTATGATTGACGAAAAAAATAAAACTGAAAAAAAAGTAGAATATATAATTAAAACTCCAAAAAAGTCTGTAATACCAAGATCTGAAAGACAGAAAGATTATGTTAGAGCTTTAAAGGAATCAGACATAATTATTTCAGCTGGACCTGCTGGAACTGGTAAAACTTTTTTAGCTGTTGCTGTTGCACTAACAATGTTATTAGACAAAAAAATAGATAGAATTATTTTATCAAGGCCTGCTGTTGAAGCTGGTGAAAGACTTGGATTTTTACCTGGTGATATGAGAGAAAAAGTAGATCCATATCTAAAACCATTATATGATTCATTGTACGATTTATTAGATTTTGAAAAGATACAAAAAAAAATTGAAGTTGGTGATATAGAAATAGCCCCTCTAGCATTTATGAGAGGTAGAACTTTAAAAAATTCTTTTGCAATTCTTGATGAGGCACAAAACGCAACAGATACGCAGATTAAAATGTTTTTAACTAGAATTGGAGAAAACTCGAAGATCGTAATAAATGGTGATCCCTCACAAATAGATTTACCTAACAAATCACTTTCAGGCTTACACAGATCAAAAAAATTACTGGGACATCTAAAAGAAATTTCTGTAGTTGATTTTGATCATAAAGATGTAGTTAGACATCCACTTGTGTCTAAAATCGTTAAAGCATATTCAGATCAAAGCTCAGACGGATGATAAAAGCCAATGTAATATCTGGCTATTCAAATTGGAAAAAAGTTATAAAAAAACCAGACGATTATTTAAAGAAAAGACTAAAAATATTGTCCAAGAAGCCTTTATTTGTAAAAAAAAATCATGAATTCTCTATACTGTTAACCAACAATCAGAAAATGAAATATTTAAATCTTAAATTTAGAAAAAAAAATAAATCTACTGATGTTTTATCATTTCCAATTAAAATTAAAGAAAAAAAAAGACTTTATGTAGGTGATATAGCAATCAGCTTTGAAATTATTAAAAAAAGATCAAAAAAAACAAATTTCTTTTTTGAGTTTGATAAAATGTGGATACATGGATATCTTCATTTAATTGGCTATGATCATAAGAAATTAAATGATTTTAAAAAAATGTTTAAAAGAGAAAAATTAATATTGAAATATTTTCATAAAGTAAATTGACTTTATTAAACAAAAATAAAATTCTATTATACTTATTAGTATTTTCATTTGGTCTAATATCTTCTTTTAGCCTTCCACCCTACAACTTATTCTACATAAATTTTTTTTCATACCCAGCTCTTCTGTGGACATTATTACTTTATTCGAAAGATAAAATTGTTTCATTTAACATTGGATGGACATTTGGATTTGGATATTTTATTTCAAATTTATATTGGATAACGAATTCCTTAACTTTTGAAGATATCTTTAAACCTTTGATACCATTTGCTTTAATTTTAATTCCGTTATTTTTAGGATTATTTTATGGTTTTTCAACTTTAGTTTTCTCATTTTTTAATCCCAAAAAAAATTTTTTATCAATTTTGATTTTGGCTACTATTTTGTCTATATTTGAATACATTAGAAGTTTTTTGTTTGGTGGTTTCCCCTGGAATTTAATTGCTTTTAGCTTTGTAAATTATTTAGAATTTATTCAAATACTTTCCATAACAGGGACATATGCTTTTAATTCGTTAGTTATTTTACTATTTTTATTTCCAAGCATTTTATTTTTTAATTACAAAATAAAAATAAAAATAAGTATTTTTATTTTTTCTCTATTAACTCTTTTTAGTAATTATTTTTGGGGTAACTCAAATTTGAGACAGTTTGAATTGACTGAAAAAAAAGATTTAGGTTTTAATATTAAGATAATTTCTCCTACAATCAATATTAATAGATATTTTCAAAATGAAAATACCAGTGAATTTATACTTGAGTTGATTAATGTTTCTGAACCAAATCCATCAAGGGAAACACTATTTATTCTGCCTGAGGGTATTCTCTCAAGTATTTATTTTGAGGATTTAAAAAAATTTAAAGCTCTTTTTTCAGAAAATTTTTCAAAAAAACATAAGATTATTTTTGGTATGAATATAAATGAAAACCAAAAGATTTATAATTCGCTTTTACTAGCAGATAATGATCTCGATATTTTACAAAAATACAATAAAAATAAATTGGTCCCATTTGGAGAGTTCTTACCATTTGAAAATATATTAAGTAATTTAGGATTTAAAAAAATCACCCAAGGTTACCAGTCTTTCTCTGCAGATAATCAAAGAGATTTTATTAGTTTTAATAATTTTAGTTTTGTACCACTTATTTGTTACGAAATTATTTATTCTGGTCAAATAAATAGTAGTAAAAAAAATTATGATTTTATATTAAACATCTCAGAGGACGGTTGGTTTGGAAATTCTATTGGTCCATACCAGCATTTCTCTCACTCAATTTTCAGATCCATTGAGGAAGGTAAACCAGTCATCCGTTCATCAAACAATGGGATTTCAGCTTATATTAATCCAAAAGGACAGGTAATTGACAAAATTTTAACAACCGATAAGGGATTTATTGAGATACAGTCTTTCAAAAAGTCTAATAAAACAATCTTTGGGTCTCATGGTAATAAGATCTTCTTTTATTTTCTATCTATTTATATTAGTTTAATTTTTTTTTTTAAAATACGGGAGAATTAATAATGAAAAAAAATTTTTTATTTACTAGTGAGTCAGTGTCAGAAGGACATCCAGATAAAGTATGTGACAGAATTTCTGATATGGTTGTAGACAGTTTTTTAGCTTCTGAACCTGAAGCACGTGTTGCTTGTGAAACTTTAACAACAACAAATAAAGTTGTTTTAGCAGGAGAAGTAAGAGGTCCGGAACTTAAAGAAGATGAATTAATCTCAAAAGTAAGAGACTGTATTAAAGATATAGGTTATGACCAAGATGGTTTTTCTTGGAGAGATCAAACTAAAATTGAAACACATTTACATTCTCAATCAGCAGATATTGCAATGGGTGTAGACTCGTCAGGAAATAAAGATGAGGGCGCTGGAGATCAAGGTATTATGTTTGGATATGCTTGTAGTGAAACAGATGTCTTAATGCCAGCTCCAATTCACTACTCTCATAAAATTTTAAGATTAATGGCAGAAGATAGAAAATCAGGAAAGTTGAATGGAATAGAGCCAGACTCAAAAAGCCAAATTACAATTGAATATAAAGATGGTATACCATCAGCGGCAACATCAGTAGTTATTTCTACACAACATTCAAAAGATGTTAGTTTAGCTCAAGTAAAAGAACTTTGTATGCCATATATAGAAAGATCTATCCCTAAAAACTTATTGGGTAGTCTTGATGAAAAAGAGATTTATATCAATCCTACTGGAAACTTTGTAATTGGTGGCCCAGATGGTGATAGTGGTTTAACTGGAAGAAAAATTATTGTTGATACATACGGTGGTGCTGCACCACATGGTGGAGGTGCATTTTCTGGTAAAGATCCTACAAAAGTTGATAGATCTGCTGCTTATGCATCAAGGTATTTAGCTAAAAATGTTGTGGCATCAAAAATTGCTGATAAATGTTTAATTCAATTAGCTTATGCTATTGGAGTGTCAAAACCACTATCAATTTATGTAGACTTGTTCGATAATGACGAAGAAAAGAACATGCATGTTGAAAAACTTATAAAAGAAAACTTTGATTTGAGTCCAAGAGGAATTAGAGAAATGTTAGGTTTAAATAAACCAATTTATGAAAAAACTGCTGCCTATGGTCACTTTGGAAGAATTCCAGAGGATGATGGATCATTTTCATGGGAAAAAACAGATAAATCTGGAGTTTTTAGTAAGTAAATATTGTTGTAAATCAACAAAAAATAACTATATTTCAAGCACATTGTTGAAATTTCAAAAATGGGCCTAGGCCCATTTTTTTTTGGCTAGAAAAATTATGTTAAATAGAAGAGCAGATAAATTAGAATTACTAAGAATTGCTGAAGCAGTTGCTTTAGAAAAATCTATAGATAAAGAACTTATTATTGGGTCTATGGAAACAGGAATTGCGAAAGCTGCAAAGTCTAAATTTGGATATGATAATGAGATAAAAGTAGAAATTAATAGAGATAATGGAGACATTGGTATTTTCAGAAAGTTATTAATTGTTGAGAAGCCAGAAAACTCAAATATAGAAATCACACTTGAAGATGCAGTTAAATTAAATGAAATTAATAGAGACAAAAAAATTGGTGAAGAAGTTCTTCAACCGCTACCATCATTTGACTTTGGAAGAATTGCTGCACAGACAGCAAAACAAGTAATAAGTTTTAATGTAAGAGAGGCTGAAAGAGAGAGACAATTTAATGATTTTATTGATAAAAAAGACACTATTTTAAGTGGAATAGTTAAAAGATTAGAATTTGGAAATGTAATAGTTGATCTTGGAAGAACTGAAGCAATTATTCAAAAAAATGAAATGATACCAAGAGAAAATATTAAAGCTGGAGATAGAATTAAAGCATACTGTCTAGATGTAAGAAGAGAGCCAAGAGGTCAACAAATATTTCTTTCTAGAGCACATCCAAAGTTCATGGATAAGTTATTTACTCAGGAAGTCCCTGAAATTTATGATGGTCTAATAGAAATTAAATCTTCATCAAGAGATCCTGGAAGTAGAGCAAAAATTTGTGTAAAAGCCATAGATACCTCTCTTGATCCAGTTGGAGCATGTGTTGGAATGAGAGGCAGTAGAGTTCAAGCTGTTGTAAATGAGCTTCAAGGTGAAAAAATAGATATAGTTAACTGGTCTGAAGATCCTGCTATAATAGTTGCTAATGCTCTATCCCCTGCCGAAGTTCAAAGAGTAAATGTTGATAATGAAGCTAAAAAACTTGATGTAATATTAACAGAAGAAAATTTAAGTAAAGCAATAGGAAGAAGAGGTCAAAATGTAAGGCTAGCAACAAAATTGTTAAACTATGAAATAAATATTATGACAGAACAGGAGGACTCTGAGAGAAGACAATTAGAGTTCAAAGAGAAGACAGATAATATAGTGAAAAACTTAGAATTGGATGAGACATTGGGGCAACTATTGGTTGCTGAGGGTTTTTCGTCAATAGATGATATTAAAGATAGCAAATCAGATGCTCTTGTAAAAATTGAAGGTATTGAAGAAGATACAGCAAAAGAGTTAATTGAAAGAGCAAAAGAATTCTACGACAAAGATCAGGAGGAAATATCACAAAGAATTAAAGATCTTGGTTTAGAATCTGACTTAATAAACCATGAAGGGCTTACACCAGGAATGTTAGTTACATTAGGAGAACAAAAAATCTTAACATTAACTGATCTAGCAGATTTAGCATCTGATGAACTCACTGGTGCATATGATGTTATCAAAGGAGAAAGAGTTAAAATTAAAGGTTTTTTAGAGGATTTTGCTCTATCAAAAATAGAAGCTGATAATTTAATTATGTCAGCGAGAGAAAAAGTTTATAAAGATTGAAAGATGGAAAATGGAGAAAAAAAAATTAAAGTTATCAATATCAGGAAGCTCAAAAAAGACTTTTAGTAGTATAGAACAAGCTAAATCAAAATCTAAAAACACCGTTGTAATTGAGAAAAAAACATCAAAATTCTCAGGAAAACCTCAATTTTCAAGACAAAACAATGACAACTTTAGACAAGATAAAAATGTTGTATCTAAAAATAGCAGTTTTAATAGACCTTCCTCTCAACCAATATCAGATTTCGAAAAAAGAAAATTAGCTGAGCAACGAGCTACTAGAAGACTTAAAGGTGAGACTGCACCCAAAGAAAGTAAGTCAAATAAGATTTCGGGAAAAAGAAGAGAATTAAAATTAACAATTTCAAGAGCATTAGACGATGAAAATTCTGAAAAAAAATCTAGAAGTTTAGCATCTTTAAAAAGAGCAAAACAAAAAGAAAATAGAAATTTAAATCAAAAAGAAGATAAGGATGGTTTTAAGCAAATAAAAAGGGAGGTAAATCTTCCAGAAGTAATAACAATAAAAGAGTTAGCAAATAGAATGGCAGAGCAATCTAGTAGCATCATTAAACACTTGCTTGGTATGGGTGTAACAGTAACTATAAATAATACAATTGACGCCGATACTGCAGAATATTTAGTAAAAGAATTTGGTCATAATCCTATACGTGAAACCAAGGCTGAAGATATAATTGAGAAAATCAAAGAGGTAAAATCAGAGAATTTAAAAAATAGAGCTCCAATAGTTACTGTAATGGGACATGTTGATCATGGTAAAACTTCAGTTTTAGATGTGTTAAGGCAAGCTAATGTAGTATCAGGAGAATTTGGGGGCATCACTCAGCATATTGGAGCTTATCAGATTAATCACGAAAATAATAAAATAACATTCATTGATACCCCAGGTCACGCGGCATTTACGGAAATGAGAGCTAGAGGTTCTAAATTAACAGATATTGTAATTCTAGTCGTTGCAGCAGACGATGGGGTTAAACCACAAACAATCGAATCTATTAAACATGCAAAAGCAGCAAAAGTGCCAATAGTTGTTGCTATAAATAAGTGTGATCTACCTGAGGCAGACCCACAAAAAATAAAAAATCAACTTCTAGAATATGAACTAATCGCTGAAGATTTATCTGGTGATACTTTAATGGTAGAAATCTCAACAAAAACAAAAAATAATTTAGATAAGCTGGTAGAATCTATTTTGTTACAAGCAGAATTGTTAGACTTAAAAACAGATTTTGAGACAAATGCTAAAGGTATAGTGCTAGAGTCTAAAATAGACATTGGAAGAGGCCCAGTTGCAAATATTGTTGTAACCGCAGGAACTCTTAAAAAGGGAGATTATTTTGTTAGTGGATTAAAATGGGGAAAAGTAAGAGCAATTATAAATGATCAAGGAAAAAATATTGATACCGCAGAACCTGCCACTCCAGTCGAAATTATTGGAATCAACGGTGCAGCTAAATCTGGGGATGATTTTATTGTTCTGTCAACTGAAAAAGAGGCCAAATCACTTTGCGAAGCCAGAGTTGAAGAGTCAAAAGCTGATAAAATACCCCTTAATTTTGTCACCCAAGACTCTGCATTTCAGAACTCAGTATCAGAGGAATTAAATATAATAATTAAATCCGATGTCCATGGCTCATCTGAGGCTATTAAAAATGCTATAGATCAGATTAAACATGATGAAGTTAAACCAAAAATACTCCTTTCAGATATAGGAATGGTAACAGAAACAGACGTAACATTAGCAAAAGCATCAAATGCAGTAATTATAGCATTTAATGTTAAACCAAGTAAAGAAGCCAAGAAAAGAGCTGAACAAGAAAAAATTACTATTTCATCTTATAATATAATCTATGAAGTACTAGATTATATAAAAAGTAAGATGGCGGGTTTATTGTCACCAGATGTTGAAGAAAAAATAATTGGAAGCGCAGAAATACTTGAGATATTCAAGGTTTCAAAAGTTGGAAAAGTAGCTGGATCAAAAGTTGTTGAGGGAGAAATAACCCAAAACTCTAGTGCAAGACTCATTAGAGATGGAACCATTATATTTAACGGGAAAATTGGTTCTATATTTAGAGAAAAAGACCAAACTAAACAAGTTTCAGCAGGTTTAGAATGCGGAATTACTTTAAAAGATTTCGCAGATTATCAAAAAAAAGATATTATTGAAGTTTATAATTCAACAGTAACTGAAAGAACAATTTAAATGAGTCAATTAGGAAAACAGATTACTCAAAGACAATTAAGAGTAGGTGAAATGATAAAACAGGCTTTAGGTACACTTTTTATAAGAGATGAAGCAAAAATACCAAGTTTAACTACAAAAGAAATCACGGTTACAGAAGTTAGAATGTCACCTGATCTAAAAACCGCAAAAATATTTGTAATGCCTTTAGGTGGAAAAAATGCAGAGGAAATTGTAGAAAAATTAAAAATATCATCATTTATAATCAGAAAAGCTTTATCAAAGAAAATTATTATGAAATTTTTGCCAAAACTATTTTTTGTGAAAGATGATTCTTTTGATTATGCAGAAAAAATAGAAAATTTAATTAAACAAACAAATAAATAAAGGAAAAAATGAAACAAAAAGTTAAAGAACTTCAAATCCACGAGAAGGATACTGGATCTTCTGAAGTTCAGATTGCTCAATTAACTGGAAAAATTGAGAGTCTATCAAAACATATAAAACAATTCAAAAAGGATAAACATTCATCTGTTGGCCTTTTGAGAGCAGTGAATAGAAGAAAAAAATTATTAGACTATTTAAAGAAAAATAATATGGAGTCTTATAAGGCAGTGTTAACAAAATTAAATTTAAGGAAGTAAATGTTTAAAGTAGTAAAAAAAGAAATAGAAGTCAGTGGAAAAATAATAAGTTTAGAGACAGGAAAAATAGCAAGACAAGCAGATGGTGCAATTATAGCGCAATGTGGAGAAACAGTTGTTTTAGCAACAGTTGTAGGTGCAAAAAAAGTAAATCCAGATATGGATTACTTTCCATTATCTGTAAATTATCAAGAAAAATATTACGCTGCTGGTAAAATTCCTGGTGGTTATTTTAAAAGGGAAGCAAGACCAACAGAAAGCGAAACTTTAATTTCAAGACTGATTGATAGACCTATCAGACCATTGTTTCCTGATGAGTTTAAAAATGAAGTGCAACTCTTACCAACAGTAATTTCTTATGACAAAGAGAATGAAGCTGATATTTTATCTATTATTGCCTCGTCAGCGGCTCTAGCAATCTCAGGAATGCCGTTTATGGGTCCTGTGGGAGCCTCTAGAGTTGGCTTCATTGAAGGAAAATACGTCCTCAACCCATCTAAAAAAGAATTAGAGAAATCTAAATTAGATTTAGTTGTAGCTGGAACTAAAGATGCAGTTTTAATGGTTGAGTCCGAAGCAAATGGCTTGACTGAAGAAGAAATGTTGAATGCTGTTAAATTTGGTCATGAAGGTTTTGTTCCAATAATAGAAATGATCGAAGAACTTGCAAATGAATGTAGAAAGCCTGAATGGACAGTTGAGAAGAAAGATTTATCTGAAGTAAAAAAGAAATTAGAAGAAGAATTTACTGAAGATTTAAAAAAAGCTTTCTCTACAAGAGATAAGCAAGATAGATCAAATCAAATTTCTGAAATTACTGAAAAAGCTAAAAATTTATATGAGGAAAATGAAACTTACACTGATTTAGATGTAAATTCTCAACTTAAAAATTTAGAAAAAACTATAGTAAGAACTGATATTCTTAAAAATAAAAACCGTATTGATGGAAGAGGTCTAGCAGATGTGAGACCAATTATGTGTGAAGTTGGAATTTTACCTAGAGTTCATGGTTCAGCTTTATTTACAAGAGGTGAAACACAAGCCATTGTAACAACTACACTTGGAACTTCAGATGATGAACAAAGAATAGAGAGTTTAGATGGTCTTCAAAAGGAGAGATTTATGTTGCACTATAATTTTCCTCCATTCTCAGTTGGTGAGACAGGAAGGATTGGGACAGGTAGAAGAGAGATAGGTCATGGTAAGTTAGCATGGAGAGCAATTAATTCTTCGCTTCCATCAAAGGAAAGTTTTCCCTATACATTTAGGATTGTATCAGAAATCACAGAGTCTAATGGTTCGTCATCAATGGCCACAGTTTGTGGAACATCACTTGCTCTAATGGATGCAGGTGTTCCAATTAAAGAACCAGTTGCTGGAATTGCAATGGGTTTAATCAAAGAAGGTGAGGATTTCTCTGTACTTTCAGATATTTTAGGTGATGAAGACCACCTTGGGGATATGGATTTTAAAGTTGCAGGTACAAAAGACGGGATCACATCTTTACAAATGGATATTAAAATTACAGGAATTACATTTGAAATAATGGAGCAAGCTTTAAATCAGGCAAAAGATGGAAGAATTCATATTTTGGGTGAAATGAATAAAGCTTTAGACAAATCTAGAGACAATGTTGGAAAACATACTCCAAAAATGGAAAAGATTACTGTTGATAAAAAAGATATTGCGGCAGTCATTGGAAAAGGTGGAGCAACAATTAGAGAGATTGTTGAAAAATCTGGTGCTAAAGTTGATGTAAATGATGAAGGTGTAGTTACAGTTGCTGCTCCAGATGAAGAGTCGAGAAACATTGCTATGCAAATGATCAAAGATATAACAGCTAAAGCTGAATTAAATAAAATTTATAACGGAAAAGTTATGAAAATTATGGAATTTGGTGCGTTTGTTAATTTCCTTGGAAAGCAAGATGGACTTGTACATATTTCTGAGCTTGCAGATAAAAGAGTTGCCAAAGTAACGGATGTAGTCAAAGAAGGTGACGAAGTTAAGGTAAAAGTTATTGGATTTGATAGAGGAAAAGTTAAATTATCTATAAAGCAGGCCGCTATATAGATAAATGACCAAACCATTTATTTTAATTGCTAGAATACGTGTTAAAGAGGGCAAGGTTGAGGAGTATCTTAAGATAGCAAAAGAGGCTGATGATGCTGTTAACGCATCAGAGCCAGATATGCTTATTCATACTTTTGACCAAGATCCAACTGATCCTTTAGAATTTACTTGGAGCGAAGTTTACCGAAATAGTGAAGCTATGCTGCATCATCTAAATAATCCCCCAGTCCAAGCTTATGTTGAAAAGCACAACAAAATTGCGGATAGATTCGAAATAGAGGTCTATGGAAATATTACCGAAGAGACTATCAATGCAATAAAAGATACAAATATCCCTTTCAAGCATTTTAAAACTACTAATGTTGGTTATATTAGAAAAATATAATTACTAACTTTCTGGGATAAAAAGCAAGCAAAGACCATTGCTACAATATCTTTTTCCACCATCTGGACCATCATTGAATACATGGCCGTGGTGAGCGCCACAATTTGCACAGCTATATTCAGTCCTCTTCATGCCAAAAGAATAATCGGTTTTTGTTACAAACGCACCTGGTATTGCCTCAGTGAATGATGGCCACCCAGTTCCACTATCAAATTTTGCAGTGGACTCAAATAGTTTCACACCACAATTAGCACAATGATAAGATCCTTTTCTTTTTTCATAATTTAATTCACTAGTACCTGCACGCTCAGTACCCTCTTCAAACATTATTATTTTTTGCTCATTTGTAAGATCAGGATTAATTATATTGTATTCACTTTCATCTTTCTTTAATTTTTTTTTGAAACCAACAATGTTATTTGCTAAAGATGTTAACGGATAAAATATAAAACTTAATATAGAAGCCCCAGCAATTTTCAAAAACTTTCTTCTCACAATAATTATTTATTTGTTATTTATTTTTTTTCCCAAGTTTATTTATTAAAAATAAAGCTATTGCAGTCAATAGGGCAAAAACTTCTAGTGCATGACCTGAACCTTCAAGAATTAATTGAACAAAAATAAATATTATACAAACTACAAACCAAACTAAAATTAACATAATGATAAAATTTTAAGATATATTTTTTGGATCTGGCATTCCTACTTTATTGTAACCAGCATCAACATAGTGAATTTCACCTGTAACTCCGCCTGCCATATCACTTAGGAGATATAATGCTGAGTTTCCAACATCAATATTATCTACATTTCTCTTTAAAAAAGAATGATCTGCATTCCATTTATACAAGAATTTAGCATCCCCAATAGCTGATGCAGCCAATGTTTTTATTGGACCTGCACTTATTGCATTGATTCTTATTCCTTTAGCCCCTAAATCTCTAGCTAAGTATTTAACACTAGACTCTAAGGCTGCCTTACAAACTCCCATTACATTATAATTTGGAATAGCTTTATTCGCCTCATAGCTAAGTGTAATCATGCTACCACCCTCTTTCATAACTTTTGAAGCTTCTTTTGCAACTTCAGTAAATGAAAAACATGAAATTAGCATACTTCTTAAAAAATTTTCTCTTGTAGTATTTAGATATTCTCCTGAAAGTTCAGATTTATCAGAAAAAGCAATTGCGTGAACAACAAAATCAATTTCTCCCCATTGGTCTTTAACATCCTCAAATAATTTTATTACATCTTCTTTTTTTTCAACATCGCAGCTAAAAGTAACATTAGAATTTAGTTTTTCTGCAAGAGGAACCACTCTTTTTTTAAGAGCATCACCTAAATATGTAAAAGCTAATTCAGCACCTGCCTCTGAAAGTTTCTGAGAAATACCCCATGCAATAGATCTTTCATTAGCAACACCCATTATCAGTCCTTTTTTACCTTTCATTAAAGACATATATTAGACTTTCTCAAATACTAGGGTTGCATTTGTTCCACCAAAACCAAAACTATTAGACATGACAGTATTTAATGTTGCTTCTGTTTCTGTTTTAGCGACTATTGGAAATTTTTTAGCCTCTTCATCCATCTCACTTATGTTAGCAGAGCCTGTAATGAAATTATTTTTCATCATAATTAAACAATATATTGCTTCATGTACTGATGCAGCTCCTAACGGATGACCTGATAAAGATTTAGTTGAGCTAATCTTTGGAATTTCATTTCCAAAAGTTTCTTTAACAGCATTTAATTCAGTAATATCTCCAACTGGAGTAGAAGTTCCATGAGTATTTATATAATCTACTTTATTTTTTGAAGTTGCCATCGCCATTTGCATACATCTTACTGCACCTTCACCAGAAGGCGCTACCATATCATATCCATCTGAAGTTGCTCCATAACCTGTTAATTCTGCGTATATTTTAGCTCCTCTAGCTTTAGCGTGTTCATATTCCTCAAGAACTAAAACCCCCGCACCTCCAGCAATTACAAAGCCATCTCTAGTTTTGTCGTAAGCTCTTGATGCTTTCTCAGGTGTATCATTATACTTTGAAGATAATGCTGTCATCGCATCAAACATAGCTGTCATTGCCCAGTGTATCTCTTCGCTACCACCTGCAAAAACAATATCTTGTTTTCCCATCTGAATTAGTTCCATAGAATTTCCAATACAGTGTCCACTTGTTGCACAGGCTGAACTCATTGTATAGTTTGTTCCTTTAATTTTGAAAGGAACAGCAAGTGTTGCTGAGGCGGTACTTGCCATTGTTCTTGGAACTATAAATGGTCCCATTAATTTTGGAGTCTTAGCCCTAGTTTTATCTGCTGCTAAAATAACATTTTCAATTGAAGGTCCACCTGAACCCATAACGATTCCTGTTTTGAAATTACTTACTTCACTTTCTTCCAACCCAGAATCTTCAATTGCCTCTTTCATTGCAATATAATTATAAGCAGATCCTGAACCCATAAATCTTATTGTTTTTCTATCTATATGATCCTCAAGTTTGATATTGGGCTTCCCATGAATGTGACTTTTAAGATTGTGTTCCTTATATTCCTCTGAAAAAGAAATTCCTGATTTAGTATTTAATAAAGATTGATGAACTTCTTCTTGATTATTCCCAAGACATGATACGATCCCCAAACCTGTAATTACTACTCTTCGCATTATTTAAATAATCCTACTTTTAGACTGTCTGCAGAGTATATTTTTTTGCCATCAGCAAGAAGAACACCATTTGCTAGCCCAACTGTTGTTTCACCTTTAATCAATATTCTTTTCATATCAATAATATATGTCGCCATTTTGACATTTTTTAAAACCTCTCCTGTAAACTTTACTGTGCTTACTCCCAAAGCTCTTCCTCTTCCAGGATTTCCAAGCCAACCCAAGTAGAACCCAACTAGTTGCCACATTGCATCTAAACCTAAACATCCTGGCATTACTGGATCTTCTTTAAAGTGACAATCAAAAAACCACAGATCATCTTTTATATCAAGTTCAGCCTTCATTAATCCTTTGTCAAAAGCCCCATTTTTTTCACTAATTTCAGTAATTCTATCAAACATTAGCATTGGTGGAGAAGGTAATTTTGCATTTCCAGGGCCAAAAAGTTCCCCATTTGCACAGCTTATTAATTCATTATAATTAAAGGAACTTTTTTTCATAATTTTTTAATCTTATTACTTGATTTACAAACATTATAATATAGATATTCTTTAGAATAATTATAATTAGTAATGGCTTACGCAGAGCAATATATAGATAAATTAAGAAAATCAGGTCTAAGACCCACAAAACAAAGAATTAAAATTTGTGAAGTTTTGTTTGATGCTGAAAAGACCTTTCACTTTACTATCAAAGAATTGGTTAAAATCATTGAAAATCAAGCAAATATTAAGGTTTCACTAGCAACCGTTTATAATACTGTTCATGCATTTATTAAGAAAGGTTACTTAAAAGAAATACCACTAAATGCTTCACAGAGTTATTACGATACAAATGTAACTCATCATCACCATTTCTTTGACGAGGAAGAAAATAAATTGATTGATATTCATCAAGATGATGTTGATGAAGTTAATATTAAAAGAACAATCCCTGGAAAAAAAATAAGATCAGTAGAAGTTATCGCTAAAATTGTGAGTGATAATCAATCTCAAAAATAATTTAATAATATCAGTAGTTTAAATAATAGATTATATTTATTCTAAACTGTTGACATATTATAATTCCTCTATATATAAACCTCTTTAGAATCATTATTAATAGTAGGAGTAAATATGTCATTAAAAGGTAGTAAAACAGAGGAAAATTTAAAAGAAGCATTTGCTGGAGAAAGCCAAGCAAATAGAAGATATCTTTATTTTGCTCAAAAAGCCGATGTTGAAGGCTTTAACGATGTTGCAGCGGTATTTAGATCAACTGCAGAAGGTGAAACTGGACATGCTCATGGTCACTTAGAATATTTAGAAGAAGTAGGTGATCCAGCAACTGGTAAGCCAATTGGTGAAACAAAAGCCAATCTTGAGTCTGCAATTCAAGGTGAAACACACGAGTACACAGATATGTATCCTGGAATGGCTAAAACAGCTAGAGACGAAGGTTTTGATGAAATAGCTGATTGGTTTGAGACTTTAGCAAAAGCTGAAAAATCACACGCGGGTAAATTTCAAAAGACTTTAGAAAGCATCGCTTAAACAAAATTTGTGGACGAAACCCCTCTCGTCCACAAAAAATCATATCCAAAAAAATTATGAGTAAAGAAGGCAGCACACAAGCACCTACAAGGCACCCATTAAAATTCAGAGATCCAGATTTTATAAATCCTGAAAAAATTGATCAGGAAATGAGAAGAGTATTTGATATCTGTCATGGATGTAGAAGATGTTTTAATTTGTGTGATAGTTTTCCAAAATTATTTGACTATATCGATGAAACTGAAGGAGGTGAAGTATCAGATCTTTCAAGCGATAAGTTTAAACCAGTTGTAGATGCCTGTACTTTATGTGACATGTGTTTCATGACTAAATGTCCTTATGTACCACCACATGAATTTGATTTAGATTTTCCACATTTGATGTTGAGATATAGAACGGCCCAAAGAAAAAATGGTGATATTTCAAAAACTGCTAACCAACTAACTCAAATAGATAGAAATTCAAAAATAGGAATATTTTTTAGCTTTTTTATAAATTGGATTACTAATGTCAAAAATAAATTTGCTAGAAAAGTTTTAGAATTTTTTACTGGAATAGATAAAAGAGCTATTTTACCAAAATATAATAAAGAAACATTCGCAAATTATTTTCAAAAATTTAAAAAAAATATTTTACCAAAACATAAAGAAAGAAAAGTTGTAATTTATTCCACGTGTTTTGTTAATTTTAACAAGAAAAAAACTGGAGAGGCAGCTTTAAAAGTGCTTCATCACAATAATGTAGAAGTAGAACACTCTTATGCGGGCTGTTGTGGCATGCCTTATCTAGAGCAAGCAGATCTAGATCAAGTAACAAAGCAAGCAGAGTTAGTTTCAAGAGAATTAATCAAATATGTCGAAAAAGATTACAAAGTAGTAACCTTAACAGCAAGTTGTGGATTAATGTTAAAGTTCGAATGGCCTTTATTGATGCCAAATGATGGAATAATTAAAAAACTTTCTCAAAATACTCTCGATATTGATGAATATGTTATGGATATTGCAAATAAAGAGGGTTTAGTTGATGGTTTGAAAGAAATTGATGGAGGAGTAACAGTGCATAATGCTTGTCATGCAAGAGCACAAAATATGGGTAATAAGGCAAGAGATATGCTTAAATTAATTCCAAATATTAAATTAGATGTTGTTGAGAGATGTGCTGGTCATGGTGGAACCTTTGGCATTATGAAAGAAACTCATGATATCGCAAATAAAGTGGGCAAAACTACCGCAAGCACTGTTAAAAGAAAAAATAATAAATATATGGCATCTGACTGTCCATTGGCTGGTAAGCATATCAAGCAGTTAGCTGATGACACAAACATCGTTAGCGATGAAGCTGTGCACCCAATCGAGATAGTCTCAAAAAGTTATGGATTATAGAATGTCAAAAGAACAAAAAATTATTACAAAAGAGGATCTTTTACCTTTAGATGCATACATAAAAGTTAGAAGACAAATGAGAAAAGAATTAGTTGAATTTAAAAAGAATAGAAGAATTCTTTTAGGTCCTTATGCAACATTTTATTTTGAATGTTATGAAACAATGATAGCTCAGGTACAAGAAATGCTTTATATTGAAAAGGGTGGAGACGAACAAGTTGCAGATGAACTTGCAGCTTATAATCCTTTAATCCCTAATGGAAAAGAATTAGTTGCCACTTTAATGTTTGAGATAGACAATCCAATTATAAGAGCAGAGTTTCTTGGAAAGTTAGGTGGAGTAGAAAATAATATATTTATTAAAGTT
>CACPNO010000010.1 GCA_902635335.1 uncultured Pelagibacteraceae bacterium | reverse complement strand
AGACATAAATTTAATAATTGTTTTTGGAATAGTATTAATAAAATTGATATTGAAATCACAAATAATAGATTTCTAAAAACTATATTTAAGATACTTTTATAATCATTTCTTCCAAATGATTGACTTACAAGGCCAACAGTTCCCATTCTTAAAAAACCAAAACTCCAAAATACTAATGAAAAAAAACTGGACGCTATACTTGTAGCAGTGAGATAACCTTGATTACTCATATTTCCCATTAATGTCGTATCAACAATTCCAACTAGAGGTATTGCAAGGTTAGCAAAAAATATTGGTATAGATAAACTCAATATGTATTTTATTGAAGATTTATCGCTCACTTAATAATTAGTAGCTTGTATATTCTTTAATCTCTTTAATTTTAGAGCCTGTATAATTATTCACTTCTAGTTTAAGTTTTGCTCTGTCATCATTTAAAAAGTGCACATCTCTTGAGAGTTTTATAAATTTTTCACCAAAATCAGAATTTTTTTCACATAATCTTTTATTATCTTCAATAACCCAGAGTTTTGAATTAATTTCTTTTAACGAATTGAATAATTCACTTAGTTTTTCATCTGATTTAACATTTTTATTTAATTGATCTTTCAGTACACTATATTCATCATTTATAAATTTAAGTTTCTCAAGATCCTTAATTTTTTCTTTTTTGATTTCTAAAATTGAAATTTTATCTAAAAGTTCACCTACAGATACTTCAACTAAAATTTTATTCATATATAAACATAGTGTGTTAAGTTGTTAAAAATATGTCTAATATTCTTATAATTAAACATGGATCTTTAGGTGATATAGCGCAAGCTAGTGGTGCAATTCAAGATATTTCTGATTTTCACAAAGATGATAAAGTCTATTTATTAACATCAAAGCCTTACATTGATCTTTTCAAAAAAAATCCATGTTTAGAGGACATAATTTTGGATAAGAGATTATCAAGATTTAATCTAATTTATTTGTTTAGCCTGATGCGTGAATTAAAAAAATATAAATTTCAAAAAGTTTTTGATTTACAAAATTCCTCAAGATCAAGCTTTTATAAAAGAATACTATTTCCAAGTGCAGATAGTGCAATTTGGTCATCATCAGAAACCACTTTACCAAAGGATCAGTCAAAAGAGGAATTTGATAAAAAACCAGTATTAGATCGATTTAAACATCAATTAGACTCTTCAGGACTGACAACAAATAAAACAATGTTACCTGATTTTAAATGGGCTTGTTCTAATATAGATAATATAAAAAAAGAATTTGATTTAGATAAATATATAATTTTATTTCCTTTTTGCTCTCCACATTTACAGATTAAAAAATGGCCTAATTATAATAAACTTATAGATTTAATTAAGAATAAATTTAAAGATGAATATAAAATCATAGTGGCTCCTGGTCCTGATGAGATTAATATGGCAAATGAAATTAATGCTATTTCAATTTTAAAAGAAAATAGATCTTTAGATATTTCTGAGCTTGCTACATTAATAAAAGAAAGTTCTTTTGTTGTAGCAAATGATACCGGACCAGCACATATGGCTGCACATTTGGAGACTAAAGGCTTAGCTTTATTTGGTTCTCACACCACTGCATACAAAGTAAGTATAGAAAGACAAAATTTTAAAGCTATCCAAGTAACAGATTTAAATAAATTATCTCCAGAAAAAGTTTTTGAATATTTAATAAAATCTTTAAATTAATGGAAATAAATTTCCTTTTTTTAATAAGTGTGGTTCCTGCAATAATTTTGTACGGTATTGCAAAGTCAGGTTTAGGAGGTTCTATATCATTAATATCAGTTCCATTGATGACAGTTGTAATGCCGTTACAGCAAGCATTAGCAATAATTCTACCTATTTTAATTTTTTCAGACTTGATTGCTGTTTACAGATTTAGAAGAGAGTTTAATTTTAGTATATTGAAAGTGATTGTCCCATTTGCGGCACTGGGAATTGTAATTGGCTCTCTATCTTTCAATCATTTTTCAGAGGATTTACTTAAATTAATAGTTGGAATAATGGGATTTTTGTTTGCCGGACATTATTTTTTGTTTAAAAAAGAAAAGACAGTTCCAGCCAAGCAGAACTTTTTGAAGGGTGCAATTTGTTCTTCTATTGCAGGATTTTCCAGTTTTTGTGTGCATGCTGGTGGAACACCCACAAGTCTTTATTTACTTCCATTAAGGTTGAAAAAAGAAATTTATGTAGGAACTAGAATTATCTTTTTTAGTTGTATTAACTTAATAAAACTACCTTTGTATATTTACTTATCAATGATGAACTTTGATACATTGTTTCAATCTGTATCCCTTTTTCCACTAGCTTTAGTCGGAATATTTATTGGATATCAATTGCTTAAAATTATTGAGGAAAATTTGTTTTATAACATGATCTATGTTTTAATTCTTGTCAGTAGCACAAAATTAATATTTGATTTTATTTAAACTTTTTCTTTTTAATTGGGTTAGTGCTGAATTTTTTTAGCAAAAATGGTAAAAAGGCTACAATTATCAATATCCTTAAAAAATGATGATAACTTACAAAAATTGGATCAATATTGTAAGCAACACTGATAACAACCATTTCATGAATTCCTCCTGGGGCAAAACTTAGAAAAGTTGGAATAAAATCAAAACCTAAATACTGCAGCAAGTAAGCTGTAACCATAGCAACAATAACTAATATAGAGCAGACAATTATACCGTGAAAAATATAATAGAATAATTCTTTAAGTCTTAATCCATTTAGTCTGCTTCCAAGAGCAGTTCCTAAAAAAATAAATGCTATATTAATTACTGTGTCTGGAAATCTAGAATTAACAATCTCAAAAGTATAAAATAAACCAGACAAAGCCATTGCACCAACAAGAATTGGTGAAGGTATACTTAATTTTTTGAGAAATAATGAAAATAAATAACAAATAATTATTAGAAAGAATATTTCTAAAAAATATCTTAAATCGTAAATATTTTCATAATTATATCCTGCGATTTCAGAAAATCCTAAATTGCTAATAAATAATACAGGCACAAAACTCACAATAAATATAACTCTTGTAGCCTGAGGAATTAAAACTTGTTTATGATTTTGTTTTTTTCCATACTCTAAAAGTGCTGCAGCTATGGGTACAAATGCACCTGGTAGAGCAGCAAGTGTTGCAATAAACTTATCAAATTTACAAACTTTAACAAAATAATATCCTGCCAAAATAGTACTCACTACAGTGCAAACAACCATTGCCATAGATGAGAATATCCATAAATGAATTTTATACAATAAAGATACATTCAAAGTCCCACCTAAAATAATCCCAACCATCAGAAAAACTGGGTTAAGTAATTTTGTTGAGAATTCAATTTTAAAATTTGTAAAAGCAACACACAGATTTAAACCTAAAGCACCTAGCAACCAAGGCAAAGGAAGACCAATTAGAGTTCCAATATATCCTCCAATTACTCCTATGATTAAAGCTTTATAACTTATCTTGAGCTCATTTAATAATCGTTTAAATGGAATCATAATTTACACTTAAGCAATAGATCCTTATTGACACTGAATTTTAATTTATGTTTAATAACTAATTATAATTATAATAGGAGAAAAAATAATGAAACTAATTAAATCAATAATTTCAGTTTTATTCTCAGCAATTCTAATACTTTCGGCAACAACAACTAGTTCAATAGCAATTGATAAATTGCATTTTGTAATTGGTGGTGGTGCAGGTGGTGGTTGGGATGGAACTGCTAGAGGTACTGGAGAAGCTTTAACAAAAGCTGGTATGTTAAAAAGTGCATCATTTGAAAATATGTCAGGTGGTGGTGGTGGAAAAGCACTAGCTTATATGATTAACAATAAGCCTGCTAATACAGTCTTAGTTCAATCAACACCATTAGTTTTAAGATCAATTACAAGACACAAAGGTTATGTAAGTGGAAGTGGAACATTGTCATATAAAGATGTTGTGCCGATAGCGGGCGTCATTGGTGATTACGGTGCAATAGCAGTTGCTAAAGATTCACCTTATAAAAATTTCAAAGATGTAGTTGATGCTTACAAAAAAGATGCAAGCTCTATTAAAATGGCTGGTGGATCAGTAAGAGGAAGTATGGACCATTTAATTGGTGCTTTAGCTTTCCAAGCTGCTGGTGCCAATCCTAATGATGTTGCTTATATTCCTTATGATGCTGGTGGAAAAGCTTTGGCTGGACTTTTATCTGGGGAAACACAAATTATCTCTACTGGTTTAGGTGAGCTTATGGGTGCAAGAGACCAAGTAAGAATTATTGGTATTACAGCTCCTTCAAGAGTTTCTGATGCTCCAGATGCACCAACTCTTAAAGAACAAGGTTATGATGTGCAATTTGTTAACTGGAGAGGTTTCTTTGGACCTCCAGGAATGAGTAGCGCAGATAAATCAAAAATTGCTAAAATGTTAGGCGATGTACAAAAGACTTCTGAATGGGAAACTGTTAGAGCAAGAAATGCATGGGTTAATATTTACAATCCAGAAGGTAAGTTTGTATCCTTCTTAGAAAAACAAACTGAAGAAATGACAGCTCTTATGAAAAAATTAGGAGTTATATAATCTTTACGATTATTAAATATTAGAGCAGTGAATATAAATACTACAAAAGTTATATCACTGCTCTTTTTTATATTTTCAGCATTTTATTTATATACAGCTTATCAAATTCAAGTTTTTGCATTTGATGAAAATGCTCCCTTTAATGCAAGAACATTTCCTATTTATCTAGGTTATGCAGGCCTTTTTTTTTCTGGATTAAAACTAATTTTACCAGATCCAAATACAATTAAAGTACAACATAAAACTCTAGAATATAAAAAAACAGCTATACTTATTATTATTGCGATAATTTATGGTGCTACAATCTTAAAAGTTGGTTATTTTTTAACAACATCCTTATTTTTGTTCTCATCATATTATTTTTTAGGAGAGAGAAGATGGGTCTTAATGTTTTTATTGTCTTTTCCTTTTGTAGCAGCCTTTATGTATTTGCTTCATGGTGTTCTTGATATTTATTTAAGAGATCCATTCTTACAATCAATTGGAGTAATGGGATGATAGAGGGGATTCTAATTGGTTTAACAACAGCTCTTACTTTTCAAAATATTTTAATGGTAATGGTTGGTTGTTTTTTTGGAACAATTATTGGAATGTTACCAGGACTTGGTCCAATGACAGCGATAGCTTTAATGATACCAATTACTTATGGTTTTGATCCAGCAACTGGTTTAATATTAATGGCAGGAGTTTACTATGGTGCAGTATTTGGAGGTTCTACATCATCAATACTGTTAAACGCACCTGGTGTTCCAGGAACTGTCGCAACATCATTTGATGGCTATCCAATGGCCCAACAAGGTAAAGCGGGAAAAGCTTTAGCAATTGCTGCTTGGAGTTCTTTTGCGGGTGGAACATTATCTGCAATTTATCTATTATTTATGGCTCCAAGTTTATCAAAAGTAAGTTTATCATTTAGATCACCAGATTACTTTGCTTTGATGATTTTAGGTTTAACCGCAATTGCAGCCTTTTCCTCAAAAGGTCAATTTTTAAAAGCAATGATGATGGTAGTACTAGGATTAATGCTAGCATCTGTTGGACAAGATAGCTTGTCAGATATTACAAGATTTACATTTAACAATATGAATTTAACGGATGGAATTAGCTTTGTTCTTGTTGTTATGGCAACCTTTGCAATGAGTGAAGCTTTAACCATAATTTTAAAGAGAAATGACCCTACAAGCGCTGCTAAACAAGTTTCATTAACAGAGCTTGGCTCAATTAAAATTAATAAAGAAGAAAGAACCAAAATGTACAAGACAATTCCAAGATCATCAGTAATTGGTTTTTTAATTGGAGTTTTGCCAGGGGCAGGAGCAACAATCGCTTCTTTTTTAGCATATGGAATGGAAAGAAATGTAGTTAACGACGAGGAAAAAGAAAAGTTTGGCAAAGGAAGTGTTAATGGTTTGTCTGCTCCTGAAACTGCAAATAATGCTGCTTGCTCAGGATCATTTGTACCTATGCTCACTTTAGGTATACCAGGCAGTGGAACAACTGCAGTTATGTTAGGGGCTTTATTAGGATTTGGCGTTCAACCTGGCCCAAGACTTTATATGACAAATCCAGAAATATTTTGGTCTATAATTATGTCTATGTATATAGGTATGGTAATATTATTAATTTTAAACTTACCTCTAATCCCTTACATCGCAAGAATCCTTGCGGTCCCAAAAAATTATTTAATTCCGTTAATCCTATTTTTTTCTATTACTGGAATTTATGTAATGTCATTTAATAACTTTGATATTTATTTAATGATAGGAATTGCTGTTGTCGCAACTTTTATGCGCCTTTATGATTTTCCAATGCCACCACTAATACTTGCCTTTGTGCTGGGAGGGTTAATGGAAGAAAATTTAAGACGATCTTTGCTATTAAGTAATGGATCATGGGAGTTTCTTTGGGATAGAACACTTACTTTGTGTATTTTATTAACAACAATTTTAATAGTTGTCTGGCATTTTTATAAAACTATAATAAAAAAATGATATCTAGAAGGCGATTTTTAAAAACATCACTATCAGCATTAGCATTTGCAGCCATACCAAAAATTTCATTTTCACAATCAAATCCAGATGTTGTGGTAATTGGCGGTGGTTCCTCGGGATTATCAGTAACAGCTGAATTAATGAAAAAAGGAAAATCAGTTGTTTGTCTTGATGCAATGAGCAGAAAGGGTGGGCGATGTTTTACAAATACTTCAATATTTGGTGTTCCTTATGATCTTGGAGCGCATTGGTTACATAATTTTAATTTTAATCAAATTGCACAGTATGGAAAGAAACAAAAAGATATATTTGATATTTATAAAGATCCAGACACAGTCATGATTTATGACGGTCAAAAAAAAATTAAGGGAATGAAACTTTATGGATTGTACAAGAAGTTAGGAAAGTTAAAAAATAAAACAAAAGATGACATTCCTTTAAGTAATAAAGTAAAAGAAAAATGGTTAGAGAACGAATGGTTTGCAACAGCACATCAAATAAGATTTCCTTGTGAGTCTGGAAAAGATATAGATCAATATACAGCTGCTGATGGTAAACTTAATTGGGAAAGTTATGGCGAAGGTAGTCAGGGTGGTGATGGATTTGTAAAACAAGGATATGGTGCTTTACTTGCTCATTATAGACAAAATGTGCCAGTTCAACTACAAACAACTGTTAACGAGGTAAAATGGGATGGCAATGGAGTTAAGGTAGTCACAAACAAAGGAATCATAAGTGCCAAAGTTTGCGTTATAACAATTTCTACTTCAGCATTTAATTCGGGAAAAATCAAATTTACTCCAGCACTACCTATTGAAAAGTATGAGGCTTATGATGCATTTTCCTGTTCAAATTATAATCATGTAACATTACAGTTAAAAGATGATTTTTATAAAGAGTATAAAGTAAAACCAGACATGTATTTTACTCCAAAAATCACAACTAAAGGCCTTAAATCTCCAGAGGGGTACTGTTCAACAATGAATTTGCATGATTCTAAAATATCATATTTTGATGTGGGTGGAGAATTTGCAAAAGATTTAGAAAAAGCAGGAAGCAAGGCAGGTATAGATTTCGTTTTACAAACCTTACGAGATACTTTTGGATCTGATTTTGATAAATTTTTTGTGAAAGGACATATGACTAGTTGGGGTAAAAATCCATTTGTATTGGGCGCTTGGGCCTCAGCAAAACCAGGAAAAGCTAATTTAAGAAAAAATATTAAAACTTCAGTTGCAGATAAACTTTTTTTTGCAGGGGAAGCTACAGCAAAAAATTATGGAACAGTCCACGGAGCTGATAGAAGTGGAGCAAGAGTAGCAAAAGAAGTATTAAGTTTTGTTTAAGTAATATAAATTTTATCTGATAAACCGTAACAAAGTATAGCCATCATAATTAAAAAGACTGCAGGCGCTATAATTCCTTCATTTGTAACCTTTTCATTTAGACCAGTTTTATCAATCTTAAGCGAGTAGAAATTTGTTCCTAAAACGCATGCATGTATAATAAATATTAAATTAAAAAATGCCCAAGTACCTTCAACTCCATTTGGTCTAATAAACATTATATAAATAGCCATTATTACCCAACCAAGCATTAGCGCTCCAACAAATCTAACCATTACAGCCGCACTATGATCTATACCAAACTTATCCATAAATTTTTTGGTTCCTACAATTGTTTGAAAACAATATGCGGTTATCGCTATAAAATGCGCAACAAAAATAATTAAGTAAAAAATATTATTGAATTTCGCTATCATATCTAAATTCTATAAGATTCTTTTATAATTATCAATTATTCTATCCCAAAGGAAGTTTTCAGCATTAATTTTTGCCTCTTTTCCGTATTCTAAATACTTATTATCTTTAAAAAGGTTATCTATACTTGAATATATATCCTCAAGTTTATTTCCATCACATATCAAACCAGTTTTTTCGTGGATTATTGCATCTGAGGCTCCTCCATCTTTCCCACCAATTGACGGAACGCCATATTGTGCAGCTTCTACATAAGCAATACCAAAACCTTCAACAGATTTTTTATAAATTATTGAGGGCATTACAAAAATATCTGATTTTGCGATAAGAGCATTTTTTAAATCTGAAGGAATATCTTTTAAGAAAGTTACTTGTTCTTCTAATTTAAGTTCAATTACTAATTTTTTTAATTTTTCCTCCTCCTCACCGTATCCGATACATGTATAAGCAATATCTGGATAAATTTCTTTGAGGTTTCTAATAGCCATAATCACTTTTTCATGATTTTTTCTTTTATCAAATCTAGAAACTGTAATTATTCTATTTTTTTTTCCTTTAAGCATTTCTTCTGCCTCATTCAAATATTTCTCAGGAACCTCACTGACTTGGTCAATTCCAGGGTTAATTATAACAATTTTTTTTTCCTCAACACCCAAGTCTATTGCTAATTTTTTCGTATAATTTGAATTCGCTACAATATGATCAACATTATTTAGAACTGATAATACCTTTTTATTTAAACTTGAACCTTTTGTGTGATTAATCTCTTTTGAATGAATTAAGCAAATTTTTTTTTTATTTGTTTTTATAAGCTCCAAACTTTTCCAATGGTCAGCGATTATGCATTGTACCGTATTACTTTGCTCAAGATAATCATTAATCATGTATGATTTTCTATATTTTCTAATAAGCTTCATTCCACTTACTCTTTCTATTGAAAATGAAACTGATTTATCAAACTCTTCATGATTTTCATGATAGTCTGCAAAAACTTTTATGAGGTTAAGTTTTGAAAGAGACCTTGCTAGTCCCCACATGAGATTTTGCATACCTCCTAATTCTGGAGGAAAAGTTCTAGTTACTATTAAATACATTAGTTGTTAAAACCATTTAATACTGCAGCCCATGCTAGGAAACTGTTCTTTTGGACCATTGTTTGATTTTGCAATCATTTTCATTGCATTTTTAAGTTCACTATCTCCACTTTCTATTGGTTTCAAATTTTTTAACTCTCTTATTCTTCCTCTATATTGAAGTTCAAGATTTTTATTGTATCCAAAAAAATCTGGAGTGCAGACCGCACCATAAGTTTTTGCTACTTCTTGAGTTTCATCTATTACATATGGAAAATTAAAATTATGATTTTTTGAAAATTTAATCATGTTATCAAATGAGTCTTCTTCATATCTTTTTGGGTCATTTGACATTATTGCTATAGATTTAACTCCATTATTTTCTAATTCTTTACAATCTTCGACAACATTATTTATGACGGCTAATACATATGGACAGTGATTACAGATAAACATTATTAGTGTTCCATTTTCACCCTTTGCATCATTCAAGGAAATTATTTTATTATCTATAGATTTGAGTTCAAAGTTATCAGCTTTTTTGCCGAAGTCACATATTGGTGTTTTAGTTAATGCCATGTTAAAAGACTATATAATTTATGTTTTACGATTTAAAAGATAAAAAACCAAAAAACCTTGGCGAAAATTGGGTAGCACCAAACGCTGTTATAATTGGTGATGTAACATTAGAGAAAAACTCTAGTGTCTGGTTTAATGCAACATTAAGAGGTGATATTGAAAATATTCACATCGGAGAAGGTTCAAATGTACAAGATGGAAGTGTTTTACATACTGACCCAGGTTACCCTTTAAAGATTGGAAAGAATGTAACAATTGGTCATTTGGTTATGCTTCATGGGTGCACAATTGATGACAACTCTTTAATTGGGATTGGAGCAGTTGTTCTTAACAGAGCAAAAATTGGAAAGAATTGTATAATTGGCGCTAAATCATTGGTAACAGAAAGAAAAGAAATTCCTGATAATTCTTTAGTAATGGGATCACCTGGAAAAGTAATAAGGCAGTGTACCGATGATGAAATTGATGCAATAAAACAAAACGCAATTAGGTACCAAGAAAATTGGAAAAAATATTCAAAATCCATATTTTAATGAAAAAACTTTTTTTTAGTATAGTAATATTAGTTTTATCAACTCAATTCTCCCAAGCTTTTGAAAGATTTATACCTTTAGAGCTTTTCACAGGTGGAAAAATTAGAAATGATACAGAAATTAAATTTACAAAAGCTAATTTGATATTTGGCGAAAAGAAAAAAAAGAAAATTATAGGTCCTGAAGATTGGTATCATCCAGAAACTGGAGAAAAAATAAAAGTTTATAAAAGAACAAGAAAAGGGCAAAGTGGTCTCAAAACCCAACTATTTACTATAACTAACGATGGTCAATGCATAGGAAGAATTTGGGATAGTAGACGTGGTGGTAGAATAATTGAAAATGGGTGTAAATTTCCCTTGGGAATTTGGAAAGAGGGAGAAACTAGGTCTTTTGAAGGATCATCTGGAGGAAAACCTAGAAAAATCGAATTAACAATTTTGAAATTAGGAAAAAAACAAACTAGCAGCATAAAATTTAATTGGAAATTATATAATATGAAAAATGGAAAATTAATGGATGATAATGATTATACTTTTGCTCCAGGAAAAGCGATGGTAGAATTAAATGACAAAAATATATCTAAATGAGAAAAATATTTATAGTTTTAATCGCTTTAATTTTTTATTCTACTTCAGTAGTTGCTGTAGAAAAATTTGAGTTTAGATACAATATTCATGAAAATTTACCCAAAAAATGGGTAACTGAATTCAAGAATATAATGGATGTTTTACAAGAAGTTCTACCTATTCAAATTAATATGAATGATTATCTCAAAAGTCCAGGAATGGATATCTATGCTTGGAAAAGTACTAAAAATCCTTTTCCAGAAGTTAAGAATAATATGAAAGGTTCATGTATTTGTGGTGATGGTTCAACTAGATGGATGCAGATAGAAATACCAAGTAAAGAATTAGCAAAAAAATATATACACCGTTATTCTGTGATTGCTCATGAATATTTTCATGTTTATCAAATATCACTTTCAGAAAATAAACTATCAGATAGAGACTCACCAAAATGGTTAACCGAAGGAGGAGCAAAAGTTTTTGAAGAAATGTATGTGAAACAATATTATGGAAAAGACAGTTTAAAAAATGATCTTCAAAGAAAAGAAATGTGGAGTAAAAAGGTTTTAAAAGAACCTAGCCTTTACGAAAAACATAAAACATCAAATAAAAGAGGAATGGATGGCAATTATACAGGTTCTGCCTTCATGGTGCTAGTATTAGTAAATGAACTGAAGAAAAATAATATTTCTGAACAACAAGCTTTTCAATTAGTTTTTAAAGATTTTTGGATTGAGAGAGCAAAGCACAGAAAATGGGAAAAAGCATTTGAGCAGACTTTTAAAATGAGTGCTGGAGAATTTTATGAAAGATTAAGTAAATATAAAAGAGCCGTAAAAAAAATCTTACCGAGTAAGAACTTAAAAATTCAAGATATTTTTAGCTAAAGTTAGTTAATGAAAAAAATATTTATAGTTTTTATTACTTTAGTTTTTTATTCTACATCAGTAGTTGCTGTTGAAAAATTTAAGTTCAAATATAACTTACATGAAAATTTACCAAAAAAATGGGTAACTGAATTCAAAAACATAATGAATATTGTGCAAGAAGTTATGCCTATAAATGAGAATACTAACGATTGGGTTAAGAATCATATTAAATTGATGAATATGAAACAGGGCTATAGTATGGATATCTATGCTTGGAAAAGCACAAAGAATCCTTTTCCTGAAAAGCGTGCTAATATGAAGGGCTCAACTCTTGAAAATACTAATTCACCTGAACCATGGATGCAATTAGACATATATCCACAAGATTTATCAAGTTCAAGAAATAGAATTCGCACTTATTCTGTTATTGTTCATGAGTATTTTCATGTTTATCAAAGATCACTTTCCAAAAGCACAAGGGCTCTATCTGATATCAATCCGAAATGGTTAGTCGAGGGAGGTGCTAAAGTTTTAGAAGAGATTTATGCGAGGCAACATTATAAAAAAGATCTTTTAAAGATCGACATTCAAGAGAGACAAAGATGGAGTATTAAAAGGGTTACTAAAGAACCTCATTTATACGAAAAACATAAGACATCACCAAAAAAAAATGGATTTGATAGCATGTACACTGGCTCTGCATTCATGTTACTGGCTTTAGTTAACGAATTAAAAAAAAATAATATTTCTGAAGAAGAAGCATTTGAGTTAGTTTTTAGAGAATACTGGGTACAGAGGGCCAAATATACACCATCAGGGACGGCTTGGAAGGTGGCTTTTAAAGATACTTTTGGCATGAGTCATGATGAATTTTACGAAAGATTAAGTAAGTACAAAAGAAAAGATCTTAAAAAAATACTCCCAAGTAAGACATTAAAGATACAAGATATTTTTAGTTAATCCTTAACCAATCTTCAGAAAAGAAGGTCATTAACTGAGTAAATAATTAATCCTAAAATAATTAGAAAAAATATTATAAAAGCTATTTGCTCACTAATTTTTTTAGTAACTTTGGTTTCACCTTTTTTAAATTTTCTGATTTGAAATATTCCAAACCTCATAACAGCCAATCCACCTAAAACAAGTGCTACAGCAATAATTAATCCACTTAGCATTTTTATGGAACTAGCCAGTTTTGTTTATTATTTGAGATATCAAATCTTGCTCTTCTATGACCTTTTGCTGCAAGATATAACCATTCTATACTCTCAATATTGCATTGAATTACAGTAAAGTTTTTATAACCTTCTTCACTTTGTTTCATAGTAAAACCAGATTTTTCAATTTCCTCACTTAAACCTGAACTAGGCTCATCAATTTCAGTACCAGGACCATTATTTACTAAATAACATTTACGACTTACATGAGCTGTTTTTGACCATGATTGTTCTGTGATTTCATTGTCATGATTGACAACACATTTAACTTTTACTCTAAGCTGAATCTTTTCTTCTTTGTCATAGAATATGAGTGCTGCACTGCTATTTTTTTTTAATTTTGGAATTTTATCTGATCTAATATCACTATGAAACTGAAGAAGATTATTTAATTGGTCAGATTTTCTAAGTACTACTATTCTACCATCAAATTCTGATTGATCTCCACAAACAAATACTGGAATTCGAAAAGGTGATGATCTATTCGTTACAGCATCATCAAGCATCGACCATATTTTTTTCTTTATTTCAGAAAAGTCCTCATAGTATGGGACGGTATTTGACATTAGATTATTTCTTTTTTTTAAGCCTAGCGATCAGACTAGAACTATCCCAACGGTTACCACCCATTTTTTGAACGTCAGCATAATAGTTATCAACAATTTCAGTGATAGGAACAGGTGAACCATTTCTTTTAGCTTCCTCAATTACAATCTTTAAATCTTTTCTCATCCAATCTACTGCAAAACCGTAATCAAATTTGTCTTCAACCATAGTTTTATATCTATTTTCCATTTGCCAAGATTGAGCTGCGCCTTTTGATATTGTTTCCATTACTTTATCAATATCTAAACCAGCATTTATTCCAAAATTGATAGCTTCTGATAGACCTTGAACAACACCTGCAATGCACATTTGGTTCATCATTTTTGTAAGTTGACCACTTCCCGATGAACCAATTAATTTTACTTTTTTACTATAGCAATCAATTATTGGTTCGGCTTTTTTGAAAACTTCTTCATCACCTCCTACCATAACTGTAAGAATTCCGCCTTCAGCTCCAGATTGTCCTCCAGAAATTGGTGCATCTAAAAATGCAAATCCTTTTTCTTTAGCTTTACCATAAAGTTCTCTTGATACTTCTGCTGATACAGTTGAATTATCTACATAGATTGAACCCTCTTTAGCGCTATGAAATAATCCGTTTTCACCTAGCGTAACTTGTTTCAAATCCTCATCGTTACCTACACAAGTAAAAATAAAATCAGCACCTTCCGCAGCTTCTTTTGGAGTTGAAGCCATTTTACCTTTATATTCAGTAATCCATTTTTCAGCTTTAGCAGTTGTTCTATTAAAAACAGTTACATTGTGCCCAGCTTTTGATATATAACCAGCCATCGGATAACCCATTACCCCGAGACCTATGAAAGCAACATTACAAGTCATAAATTATTTATATGTTTAAAAGTTTAAGTTTAAAAGTAATTATTTTTGGATTTATTTTTACATTTTTTTCATGTTTTGGACAGAGTTTTTTTATAGGTTTATTTAATTCAAGCATCAGAGAAACACTTTCTATTACACATGGACAATTTGGCACGATTTATGCATCAGCTACTCTATTTAGTAGTTTACTTCTAATATGGATTGGAAAAAAAATTGATGATGTAAACGTGCTTAAATTTGCAATTTTTGTTACTATACTTTTATCATTTTCTTCTTTTTTCTTTTCCAAAACATCTTCAGTAGCTTTTCTATTTGTTGCAATTTTTTTAATGAGGTTTTCTGGACAAGGATTAATGTCTCATACAGCTTCAACTACTATTTCAAGATATTTTACAAAATCTAGAGGCAAAGCATTAAGCATTATTTGGTTTGGTTTATCCTCTGCAGAGTTCATAATGCCTGTATTAATCGTTTATCTTTTAACACTAATTGTTTGGCAGGATTTATGGGTAATCTTTTCTTTAATAGTTTTAATTTGTCTTCCGTTAGCATCTTATATTTTAGTTAAAGATGTCAAATTAGATACTAGAGAGGGTGGTCAAAACAAAATTTTGAAAGAAGAAAATATTAAAAACTGGAAAAGAATAGAGGTTCTTGGAGATTATAGATTTTACATTGTCTCCTTAAATATGTTGGCAATGCCTTGGATAGCTACAGGAGTATTTGTATATCAATCATTCGTCACTAATTCAAAAGGGTGGGGTGAATATACAATTGCGCAATCTTTTATGTCTTACTCAATTTTTTCTGTAATTACTTTAATTGTTGCTGGTTATTTAATTGATAAGTTTACAAGTAGAAAATTACTAATCTATATGAATATTCCATTGCTCTTAGGAACTTTAGTAATCATATATTTTGATGCTCCACAGACTGCTTTTTTATTTCTTGGATTGGTAGGAATATCAAACGGTCTAGCAAACTTATTAGGATCATCTACATGGGCAGAAATTTATGGGGTAAAATATATTGGATCCATTAAAGCTTTGACTACTGCTTTAATGGTATTTGCAACTGCTTTTGGTACAGCATTATTTGGCTTTTTTATAGATGCTGGATTTTCAATTGAAAAAATCGCATTTATTGCAGCAATTGCTATAGCATGCTCTATAGCCTTACTTTTTACTATAAGAAAAAAATTAAATCCAGTTTATCTCTAATACTGCTTGATTTTTTTATGATCGAGGTGTATCTAACCGACCATGGCAAGAGTAACAGTTGAAGATTGTATAGATAAAGTGGAAAGCCCTTATGAATTGGTACTGGTTGCAAAGGAGAGAGCAACGCAACTTAATTCAGGATTGGAACCTACTTTAGATAGAGATAATGATAAAAACACTGTCATAGCATTAAGAGAAATCGCTGAGGAAACAATCAAAGTTCCTGATTTAACAGATGCTGCAGTTTACAAGTTAAGAAAACATGTCGAGCAAATTGACGATACCTCAGAGGACGAAGATGATATTGGTGATGATTTTGAAAATCTTTACAAAGGTGAAATTTCAAAAAGTGGTGTACCAATTCTTCCATCTAAGAGAGCTCGAAAAATTCCAGAAAAAATTCAAGTTTCTAAAGATGATTTAGCCGAGTTACAAAATACAGCTGAACAGCCTACATCTGAAACTGTTGAGGACATGCAAGAAGAAGAGACTGATGTTTCATTGGATGAAATGAAAGATCAAGAAGAGACTGTATCCGACGAGACAGAAAATCAAGAATAAATTAACTAAATTCCTTTATTATTTTTTCCCTGTGCTCATCTAAATCAGGAATATTACCCCTGGTATTTTCATCTTTGTAGGTAGACATTTTAATAGGGTTTCCTGCAGATTTAAATTCACCAATAATTTTATGATACGATTTTACAATCATATTTCTTTCTTGAATTTGAGGATTTTCTACAGCTTGTCTTATATTAAAAATTGGCCCACATGGAATTTTCAATGCCTCCATTTCTTTAACCCATTCATCTGTAGATTTCGAGCTCAATTGTTTTTCAAAAATTTCCTTTAAGTAATCCATGTTTTCACATCTTAGTGAATTAGAATTAAATCTTTCATCATTTGCAGTTTCAGGAATTTTTAATACATCACAAAGTTTTGTAAAAAGTTTATCATTTCCTGCAGCAATAATTATATAACTATCTTTCGTTTTAAAAGCTTCAAAGGGAGCAATAGATGGATGTCTTGAACCCATTGGTCCTGGAATTTCATTTTTGGAAAGATATCTTGCAATTGCATTTTCTAAAATTGCTATTTGGCAATCTAACATTGAGACATCTATAAAAGCTCCTTTACCAGTTTTTTGCCTATCGTATAAAGCTGCATTAATTCCAATTGCTGTAAAGAGACCTGCTGTGATATCACCAATAGAGGTTCCAACTCTTGTTGGTTCAGAATTAGGATGACCAGTTACACTCATTAATCCTCCCATGCCTTGAACTACCATGTCATATGCAGGCAGTTCTTTTAAAGGTCCAGTTTGTCCAAACCCTGATGCCGATGCATAAATTAATTTGGGATATTTTTTACTTACATCTTTCCAGCCAAAACCCCACTTTTCTAATGTACCAGGTTTAAAGTTTTCTACTAAAATATCTGCCTTAGATAATATTTTGTCAAAAATTTTTTTATCTTCATTATTCTTTAAATTTAAAGCGATACTTTCTTTTCCTCTATTTAATGACATAAAGTATGCAGAATAATCTTTAACAAAAGGTCCAAATTTTCGAGAATCATCACCTGTTTCAGGTGCTTCAATTTTTATAACTCTCGCACCTAAATCTGAGAGTATCATAGTGCAATAGGGACCTACCAAAACCCTTGTTAAATCAACAACTAATAAATTTTTTAGTGGTCCATCCATAATAAAATATACGACATTTCCTTATATTGACTCTTACCCATAAGTTCAATTTAATATGTTTATTAAATTAATTTAAAGAGGGGAAAACATGTTAAAAAAAATAAGTTTTTATTTTACTACATTATTTTTAGCTTTCTCATTAATTGGATCAGCATATGCTGTGACACTAAAAGCAAGTCACCAATGGCCTGGAACACCTAGAGCTGATGGTTCTTATGATCCAAGACATGAAATGGTTCAAATAATTGCAGATGAAGTTAAAAAAGCAGGAGTGGATTTAGATATTAGAATTTATCCAGCAAAATCATTATATAAACCAAAAGAGCAGTGGAAACCAATGACAACTGGTCAGTTGGATATTTCAGCATTTCCATTAGCGTACGCATCAAAATTCCATCCAGAATTTGATGCAACTTTGATGCCAGGAACAGTTAAAAATCATGACCATGCACTAAGATTTAATAAAGGTCCAATGATGACTGAAATTAAGAGAATTATAAATGATGCTGGTGTTGTGGTTCTTTCTGATGCTTGGCTTGGTGGCGGTTTTGCATCTAAGTCAAAATGTATTAAAAATCCTTCAGATGCTAAAGGACAAGTAATGAGAGCAGCTGGTAAAGCTTTTAACCAAATGTTAGAGGCAGCTGGCGCTGGTATTCAAAGTATGCCTTCATCAGAAATTTATACTGGATTGCAAACTGGAGTATTAACAGGTGCAAATACTAGTTCAGGAAGTTTTGTTAGTTATAAAATTTATGAGCAAGTAACATGTGCAACACCTCCAGGAAAGTTTGGATTGTGGTTTATGTATGAGCCAATTTTGATGTCAAAAATGAGCTTTAATAAATTAAATTCAAAACAACAAGATGCTTTAATGAAAGCTGGTAAAGTTGCTGAAAAATATATGACTGCGCAAGTTGAAAATTTAGATAAAAAATTTGAAGACGCTTATAAAGCAGCAGGAGTAAAATTAGTATATATGGATGCAAACGACCATGCGGCTTGGGTTGAGATTGCTAAACAATCTTCACACAAAGCATTTGCTGAAAAAGTTCCAGGTGGCGATAAGCTAATGGAAATGGCTTTAGCAGTTAAATAAAAAGATATATAAAGAACCCCTATTTGAAATATTAAATAGGGGTTTTTTTATGAAACAAAAATATTTAAAATTCTGTAATTATAGTTCACAAGCATGTGGTGCTTTTGCTGTTTTAGCTCTGCTCCTGTCAATCTTGGTTATTGTAGAGTTAGTTTTTGAAAGATATTTCTTTCAAAGAGCGATTACATGGCAAACAGAGCTAGTGACGATGCTTTTAGTTGCTTCAACTTTTATAGGAAGTGCTTATGTTTTAAGTGAAAAAGCTCATGTGAGTATGGAGTGGATTTATGATTTTTTATCAAAGAAAAATATTCTTAGACTCAAAATTTTTACATCACTAATTAGTTTATTATTTTTTTTAATTTTATTTTATTTTGGGTATTTAATGGTGGAGGAAGCATTTACAAAAAACTATTCAACAGGAACTGTTTGGGATCCTCCCTTATGGATACCTTATTCATCAATGATGATAGGAGCAGCATTAATGATCCTTCAATATATTGCTGAAATAATAAAACTTATAGACGAAGAGGGTAGTTACTAATGGATCCATTAATAATAGCAATCATCGTTGCGGTATTCACTTTAGTAGTTTTATTTTCTGGAATACCAATTGCATTTGGTTTGAGCTTTGTCTCTATAACATTGTTAGTTGCATTTGAAGGTTTTCAAATGTTAGATGTTTTTGCAGAAACATTTTATGCAGGACTAAACTCGTTTGTTTTGCTTTCAATTCCTATGTTTATTTTAATGGGAATGGCAGTTGCCAACTCACCAGCAGGAAAAGATCTATATACAGGATTAGATAGATGGCTTTGGAGAGTACCAGGTGGATTAGTAATTTCTAATATTGGTGCTTGTTCAATATTTGCAGCTTTAAGTGGATCAAGTCCTGCAACATGTGCAGCAATTGGAACTATGGGAATACCTGAGATGAGAAAAAGAGGGTACTCTGATCAAATAGCAACAGGAACAATAGCAGCTGGTGGTACGCTTGGAGTTTTAATTCCTCCAAGTATTGTTTTGATTGTTTATGGAATTGCTACAGGAACATCAATTGGAAGATTATTCTTAAGTGGTTTGATACCCGGATTTATGTTGGCAGGTATGTTTGCTATATGGGCTCTCATACATAGTTATTTTATTGATAAAGATTCAGCGAAAGCCTTAAAGAACAGAACACCTCCAACTTTTAAAGAAAAAATTGAAGTCTTGCCAAGAATTTTACCTTTCTTAGCAATCATAGCTGGCGTTCTTTATGTTTTGTATGGTGGAGTGGCTACACCCTCAGAAGCATCTGGTGTTGGAGCTTTTTTAGTTTTTGTATTAATTGCTGTAGTTTATAAAATTTATCAACCAAAAAAAATCTGGAACATTGTCAAAGTATCTATGAAAGAAAGTGTGATGATAATGTTTATCATCGCCGCATCTTATCTATTCGCATTCACATTATCACAGCTTTATGTAACTCAATCATTAGCACAAAGCATGGTAGAGTTAAGTTCAAATAAATGGGTTGTATTTATTTTAATTAATATTTTTCTTTTAATTGCAGGTTTCTTTTTACCACCAGTAGCAGTTATTGTGATGACTTCAGCGATATTACTCCCAGTTATAACTACTTTGGGATTCGACCCTTATTGGTTTGCAATTGTATTTACTATAAATATGGAAATTGGTCTTATTACCCCACCTGTTGGATTAAACCTTTATATAATCAAAGGAATTACACCAGACGTAAGTCTGTCAGAAATATTAAAGGGATCTATACCATTTATGATAATTATGGCTCTAGCTATATTAATTTTGTGTATTTTTCCCGAAATAGTTACTTGGTTGCCAGATAAAATAATGGGTAAAAGTTTAGGTTTTTAATATATAAAAAACACCATGCTAAATATAAAAAGAATTTTTGAGACAATTGCTGATGCTGGACAAAAGATTTTAGAAAAAAAATCTCTTAAAAGTATTACAAAAAAGAGAGATTTGATCGATCTTTGTGATGACTTGTTATCTACAAAAGGCGCAGCATTTGGAATTACTTTGGCAAGAGATATTTTATTTAGATATCAAAATCTATCTATAGAGGAAAAAAATAAATTTTTAATTCAGGTTAATCAAAAATATAAACCAGATCCATTAAAAATAGATGAAGCAATAAAAAAATACAGTGATGATAAAGATGATTATTCAATCTTGAACTTATCAAGAGTTGCTTCTGGAATTAGAAAAGAGTTATTTGTCAGACTAAATATGGCTCCAAACGGAACCTCAGAGATTGTATCACTTAGAGAAGATCTGCTTAGATTGTTGAAAGAAAATCCAGAATTAAAAAGTTTAGATTATGATTTGATAGATATATTTAAAAATTGGTTCAATCCAGGTTTTTTAAAACTAAGAAAAATTACTTGGGATACAAAAGCTGCAATCTTAGAAAAATTATTGAAATATGAAAAAGTTCATTCTATGAAAGATATGAATGAGCTAAAAAGAAGACTTGGTAAAGATAGGAGATTTTTTGCATATTTTCACCCTGCATTAGAGGACGAACCAGTCATTTTTGTTGAAATCGCATTAACAAAAGGACTAAGTCAATCTATACAAGAATTAACTAGACCCTCTGAAGAAAAAATTAAAAATTATGATACAGCAACATTTTACTCAATTAGCAACTGTCAAGATGGACTATCTAGAGTAACACTTGGAAACTTTCTTATAAAAAGAGTTGTATATGAACTTCAAGAAGAGCTTCCTGATGTAAAATATTTTGGAACATTATCACCTATGGTTGGCTTTGCAGATTGGTTTAAAAATATGGAAAGTTCCGAAGCAGCTGAAATACTTAGTGAGGCAAATAAAAATAGTTTAGATTTTTTGAAATCATCTGATTTAAAAATTGGTGATAAAAGAATTGCAGATAATAAAGCCCTGATTAGCAAATTAGCTGTAAATTATTTAGTAAAACAAAAAAATGATTTTGGATTTCCAATTAATGATGTATGTAGATTTCACCTAAAAAATGGAGCTGATATCGATGATATTGCCATAAATGCAAATGTTTCAGAGGTAGGATTTAAAAGGTCTTTTGGTGTAATGGTTAATTATAGATATGAATTGGCAAAAATAGAGAAAAATCACCAAGAATATGTAAACGAGAAGAAAGTTAATATATCCAACAAAGTTAAAAAATATGTCTAAGATTAATAGATTGGTGTCAGTTGCCCCTATGATGGATTGCACTGATAGGCATGAAAGATATTTTTTAAGATTGATAAGCAAACATGTGCTTCTTTACACAGAAATGGTTGTTTCGGAAGCAATTGATAGGGGAGATAAAGATAAACTATTATCGTTTGATTTAAGAGAAAAACCAGTTGCTTTACAATTAGGTGGCTCCACACCAAAATTACTAGCAAATGCTGCCAAAATTGGTGAGGATTATGGTTATGATGAAATTAATTTAAACTTAGGCTGTCCAAGTAAAAAAGTTCAAAAAAATAGATTTGGCGCATGTTTAATCAAAGAGCCAAATTTAGTGGGAGACTGCTTATTAGAAATGATTAATTCAACAACTTTGCCAGTCACAGTTAAGACTAGAATTGGTTATGATGACGTAGAAGACTATAAACATTTTTATAATTTCATAAAAACTTTAAAGGAGACGGGGGTTAAAACTTTTATAATACATGCAAGAAAAGCTATGTTGGGTAAATTTACACCTAAGCAAAACCTTAATATACCTCCTTTAAAATATGATTATGTGTATAAACTAAAGCAAGATTTCAAAGACCTTGAAATAATTATTAATGGTGGTGTCACTTCAGTGAAAGAAGTAAAAGATCATTTAGATAAAGTGGATGGAGTAATGATTGGAAGATCTGTTTATCATTCTCCTTATCTTTTAGCTGATATTGAAAAAGAGATATTCAACAATCATGATATTAAAGAACGGAAAGAAATTGTTGAGGAGTTAATTGATTATGTTAAGGCTCAAGTACAAATGGGCACAAGAGTAAATCAAGTTATGAGACATACACTAGGTTTATTTCATGGACAAACAGGTTCAAGCCACTGGAAAAGATATTTAAGTGAAAATATGTGTGTAAGAGATGCCGATGTAAAAAAAATCGATCATATTATGGATAAAGTCAAACTTTCTCCTAAATTACATTCGGCAGGTCAAATTGATTAATACTATTCTTTCTAATCAGTATTATCTTTTAATTCTATTAATGATAATAACTGCATTTCCAGTTGGATTTTTTGCGGGTTATTTTGGAATAGGTGGAGGCCTAATTTCTGTACCTGTACTTTTTTTTATTTTTGAAACAGCAGATGTCGATAAATCTTATTTGATGCATCTTTCTGTAGGAACAGCTTTTTCTATTACAATTTTTACTGCTTTTGTTTCAGTTATGACTCATAGAAAACATAAAGCTGTAGATACAAATATTTTAAAAACTTATGGTTTATTTGTTATATTTGGAGTTTTGCTTGGTACATACATGGCAGCATTATTAAATACAAAATCTTTAGTTTTATTTTTTGCTGTGGTTGTATATTTTTTTGGTGGATATTTACTACTAGTAAAACAGGAATTAAAAAAAAATAAAAAGTTTAAGTTTCTGCCTAGAGTAACGTTTGGTTTCATTTCTGGCTTTATATCTGCACCTATGGGTATTACAGGAGCTATGATGAATGTTCCAATCCTTAGATATTTTGGATATCCTATAAGTAGAGCAATTGGAAGTTCTGCTGCAATTGGATTTATAATAGCATCTATTGGCTCAATTGGTTTTTTGACATCTGGTTTTTTACTAAACGCAAATCTTCCTTTAAGCATAGGTTTTGTAAATATTCCTGCATTTTTGATTTTCATTCCAATTACATCTTTTATGGCTAGAATTGGAGCAAATATGGTACACACCACCAATAAAAATAAAACTCAAAGGATGTTTGGTGTATTTTTATATGTAATAGGTACTCTCTTTTTAATTAGGTTCTTAGATCTCTAATTAAATCTTTTGATCGTATTCGCCTATTTTACCAGTTTTTTGCAGTAAATCGTCAATAAATTCGAAAATTTTTTTCTTTCTTTCATCAGATGTTGGACTTTCGGTAACGACTA
>CACPNO010000009.1 GCA_902635335.1 uncultured Pelagibacteraceae bacterium | reverse complement strand
CATTTTTTATATTTTTTATAAAAATTTTTATTGTGTTTGTCACAAGATTTCTTTAATTCATTATGAAACCATTTTTCTAAACTTTTATCTTTCAGGCAAGGTGTAACATCCATCCCTCCACCAAACCATCCATGAGAAGTATAAATATATCTAGTGTTAAAATGCATAGCAGGAACATGAGGGTTTTTCATATGCATTACTACTGATATACCCGCTGCCCAAAAGTTTGGATTTTTATCTCCCCCAGGAATTCTGTTTCTAAATTCTTTTGAAAATTTTCCATACACTTCTGAAAAATTTACACCTACTTTTTCAAAAATTTTTCCATTTTCTAAAATTCTAAATTGGCCTCCCCCTTCATTTGAGTTTTTTCCTCTTTCCCAATTTTTAATTTTGAAGATATTTTTTTTCGCTTCTAATTCCTCAATTTCTTGACAAATTACTTCTTGTAAAGTCTTAAACCAATTTCGAGCTAGTTTTTTTTTAATCGTTTGATCCATAGATATTTGATTGTCTTATATTTTCTGACAATACTATTGCAACTGAAGATGCGAGGTTCAAGGATCTTTTTTTTTCAATCATTGGTATTTTTATCCTATTCTCTAGCCTTTTATGAACCTCATCTGGAACACCAGCACTTTCTCTTCCAAATAGTAATGTGTCATTGTATCTAAATTTAAATTCAGTATAAATTTTACTGGCCTTAGTAGTCATCAAAACTACTCTATCATTCTTTTTTGCTTCAAAAAATTCATCTGAACTTTTGTAAATCTTCATCAATTTTTCATCCAGGTAGTCCATCACAACTCTTTTAAAGCGCTTGTCATTTAGTAAAAATCCACAAGGCTCTATAATTTCAAGAACAGCCCCAAGGCAAGAACAAGTTCGAGCTATCGCAGCCGTGTTTTGTGGTATATCAGGCTCGTAAAGTGCTATTTTAGGCATCGATTTAGTTTTTTTGTGTGTCATTGTTACCATGGAAAAATAACGTTTTTCTTCATATATGAAATCATATATTAAGAAAAAATTAAAATAATAATAAATGTCCGATTCAGAAAAAAAGAAGCCAAATAGACGAGATTTTATAGTAACCGCAACAACGGCAGCAGGTGCAGTAGGGGTTGGCGCGGTTGTTTGGCCATTAGTTGATCAAATGAACCCAGATGCTTCAGTTAAAGCCCTAGCAAGCACAGAAGTAGACATAAGCGCTGTTGAGCCTGGTCAATCGATAACTGTTTTGTGGAGAGGTAAACCAGTTTTTATAAAAAGAAGAACTCAAGATGAAATTGATAGTGCGAGAGCTGTTGATCTAAGTGAATTGAAACATCCTGAAAAAGATGAGGATAGAGCAAAAAATCCAGAGTGGCTTGTAATGTTAGGAGTATGCACTCACCTTGGATGTGTACCTTTAACTGATAAAGGAGATTATGGGGCATGGTTTTGTCCATGTCATGGTTCACACTATGATACATCTGGAAGGATTAGAAAAGGACCGGCACCTACAAATATGGAAGTGCCAAAATATGAATTTGTAAATAGTAACACTATAAAAATCGGATAGAAAAATTTATGAGCGATCACGAATACACACCTAAATCAAAAGTTGGAAAATGGTTTAATGATAGGCTTCCATTACTAACACTTGCAAACCATTTAACAGATTATCCCACTCCTAAAAACTTAAATTACTGGTGGACATTTGGTGGAATTCTTACTTTTTGCTTAATCACTCAAATAATTACAGGTATTGTTTTGGGTATGCATTATGTAGCGCATGCTGATTTAGCTTTTCAAAGCGTAGAACACATAATGAGAGATGTAAATTACGGTTGGTTAATAAGATATGTGCATGCAAACGGTGCATCTATGTTTTTCTTAGCTGTTTATATTCATATATTTAGATCACTGTATTATGGTTCTTATAAATCACCAAGAGAGGTAATTTGGATCATAGGTATGTTGATTTATTTCCTTATGATGGCAACAGCATTCATGGGGTATGTTCTTCCTTGGGGACAAATGAGTTTCTGGGGTGCAACAGTAATAACAAACTTATTTAGTGCAATTCCTTTAGTAGGGGAGAGTATCACGAATTGGCTTTGGGGAGGTTATTCAGTTGACAATCCAACTTTAACTAGATTTTTTAGTTTACATTATTTGTTTCCTTTTTTAATTTTAGGATTAGTAGTTCTTCATATTTGGGCACTTCATGTTCCTGGAAACAATAATCCTATTGGAATAGATATAAAAAAACCATCTAAAGACACAGTTCCTTTCCATCCGTACATAGTGATAAAAGATGCATTCGCACTTTTAATATTTTTATTAATATTTGCATTCTTTGTATTTTTTTCACCTAATATCTTAGGTCATGCGGATAACTATATTGAGGCAAACCCATTAGTCACTCCTGCCCACATTGTGCCAGAATGGTATTTGTTACCATTTTATGCAATCTTAAGATCAGTCCCTGATAAACTGCTAGGAGTAATCGCAATGTTTGCTGCAATATTTGTGCTCGTAATTTTACCTTGGCTAGATACTTCAAAGGTTAGATCAACTGTTTTCAGACCTATATACAAACAGTTCTACTGGTTTTTGGTTGCCGATGTATTAATACTTGGTTATGTAGGAGCAATGCCAGCGGAAGGCTTATACTTATTAATAGCAAGAGTGGCAACAGCATATTACTTTGCACATTTTTTAATAATTTTACCTTTCTTGGGTTTGAAGGAAAAAACTACTCCATTACCCCTAAGTATAACTGAGCCTGTTCTAGGTGGATCTGCTGATATGGCGATGGCTAGAAATAATTCGGATTTTAAAGAGAAACTGTGAAAATCTTTTTAAAAATAACTTTCATATTTATTATAATTTCATCATTAATTTCATCTAGAGTAATTGCTGCTGGTGAACAGCAAGAATTATTAAAAGTTGATTGGTCTTTTAAAAGCTTTTTTGGAAAATTTGATAGAGCTTCCCTCCAAAGAGGGTATCAGGTTTACACAGAAGTTTGTGCTTCGTGCCATTCACTTAAACATTTAAGTTATAGAAATCTTGCTGAAAAAGGTGGACCAGAGTTTACAGAGCTTGAAGCAAAAGCAATTGCTTCAAATTTTGAAGTAACAGATGGACCAAATAGTGATGGAGAAATGTTTGAAAGACCAGCAAAATTATCAGATAAATTTGTAATGCCTTATGCAAACGTTCAAGAAGCAATTGCAGCAAATGGTGGAGCATATCCTCCAGATATGTCAGTTCTTGTAAAAGCTAGAAAAGGTGGGGCAAATTATATTTATTCTGTTTTAATGGGCTATGATGAGCCACCACCAGGTATGGAACTCGATGACGGTGTTTATTACAACAAATATATGTATGGTAACAAAATAAAAATGTCATCCCCCTTAGATGATGACATTGTAGAGTATGCTGATGGAACAAAAGCAACAGTAGATCAAATGGCTAAAGATGTTACAACTTTTTTGCAATGGACTGCAGAGCCTCACTTAGAAACAAGACACAAACTAGGTTTTAGAGTAATAATATATTTATCTGTTTTAACAGTTTTAGTTTATTTCAGTATGAAAAAAATCTGGTCACGTATTGAAACGAAAGTTTAAAATATCTCCGTCTTTAACAATATATTCTTTACCTTCCAATCTCATTTTCCCAGCCTCTTTAGATTTTAACCACCCTTGATTATTTAAAAAATCTTCATAAGAAATTGTTTCAGCTCTTATAAATCCTTTTTCAAAGTCAGAATGAATTTCTCCTGCAGCATTTGGTGCTGTAGATTCCTTTGTGATAGTCCAAGCTCGTGTTTCCTCTGGTCCAGATGTAAAAAAAGTTTGTAAGGATAAAAGTTCGTATCCTTTTTTTATTAATGAATTAAGTCCTGTCTCTGACATATTTATCATTTTCATATAATTTTTTTTTTCATTTTCATCCTCTAATTGGTTTATTTGATTTTCTATATCTGCAGAAATTACCAATGTACATTTGTCACCAAATTTTTTCATAAAGTCATCTGTATATTTATTACCTGACTTAATACTCTCTTCGTCTACATTGCATACATATAGTTTTGGTTTAGTACTAAGAAGTCCACTACTTTTTAAAAGTTTTTCATCAAATTCATTTGTGATCAGTGTCAAATCTCCACCCTCATCGATTATCTTTTGGGCTGTCTGAAGCAATTTAAGCTCTTCAATATCAACATTTTTTTTATTCTTTTTATCAAGTCTTTTTTGAATTGACTCTAAATCAGCTAACTTCATCTCGGTTTCTATAATCTCCAAATCTCTGACAGGATCAATGGTTGGGTTAACATTTTGAATGTCATCAGAGTCAAAACATCTGATCATATGAATAATTGCATCAACTTCTCTGATGTGAGATAAGAATTTATTGCCTAATCCTTCCCCTTTAGAGGCTCCTTTAACAAGACCTGCGATATCAACAAATGAAATTGTTGTGTTTATTTTTTTTTTTGAATTCGAAATTTCAGCTAGTTTATCAAGTCTTTCATCTGGAACTGCTACAATACCAATATTTGGATCAATTGTGCAAAAGGGAAAATTTTCTGCTTGTGCTTTATTAGAGTTTGTTAAAGCATTAAACAATGTAGATTTACCAACATTTGGTAATCCAACGATACCACATTTAAAACCCATTTAATTGTTGTTAACAGTACTAGAAAATAAGTCTAATTTTTTATCAATTAAGATAGTCAAAGATTCAATTATATTAGTTGTTATCGAGTCTAAATGAACTTGTTCATCCTCATTAAAGTCGTTTAGCACATAATCAGAAACAGATATTTTATTTTCCGGCTTTCCTATACCAATACGAACTCTTGAATATTCTTTACCAATAAACTTATCAATTGATGCAATACCATTGTGACCTGCACTTGACCCACCAAATTTTGCTTTAATTTTTCCAAATTCAATATCTAAGTCATCATGAAATACAATCACGTCTTCTGCATCTATTTTAAAATATTCTAGAAGTTCTCTTATGCAAATTCCAGAATTATTCATAAATGTAAGAGGTTTGATTGCATAAATTTTCTTATCGCCAATATTTCCAGTGGTTAACAATCCCTTAAATTTTGGTTTTTGCTTAGACAATCCAAATTTTTGGTTAATTGCATCCACAATCTTAAAACCAATGTTATGTCTATTATTTTGACTATTTGGAGTCGGATTTCCTAAACCAACAAGTAACAACATATCAAATTAAATCTAAGAAAAAAATTTCACTATTTATTATTTTTTATCTGATGAAGATTTATCTTCTTCTTTAGATTTATCTCCCTCAGCCTTATCTCCCTCAGCTGAAGTTTTATCACCACCTTCTGCAGCTGCCTCTGCTCCTTCATTAGTCTCACCTTCAGCTGCCTCTGCTGGTTTTTCTGGCTCTTTAACTACCGTAGGTGCTGCAACTGTTGCAATCACGAAGTCTCTACCTTGTATCGTAGGAGTAACATTTTCAGGTAAATTAATTGAAGAAATTTTTATACTTGTACCAATATCTAAACCTTCTAAATCTACAACTAGCTCAGTTGGAATATTTTCTGCAGGACATCTTAGTTCTACTTTACGTCTTACAATATTTAGTACACCTCCACGTTTAAGTCCTGGTGATAGCTCATTATTTACAAATTTTACTGGTATCTCTAAAATAATTTTTCCACCTTTAACAATTCTCATTAAGTCGAAATGAATAGGCTCATCAGTGACAGTATCAAAAGCAATATTTCTTGTTAAAACTTTTTGTTCTTTCCCATCCAAATTAATAGAAATTACATTAGATAGAAAATTTTCTTTATTTATTAAATTCTTAAGCTCTTTCGTTGTAATTGAAATTTTTTCATTTGGCTGTTCTCCACCATAAACTATGCCTGGAACATTACCTTTGCTTCTTAGTTCGTTCACTTGGCCTTTAGTTTTTGTTTCTCTACTTATTGCTTGTATTACGCTCATAAAATGCTGGTTTTTAACTGAAGTTTGCTAATTTTACAAGTTTTATTTAAATAGATCCGAAACAGATGTTGAATTAGAAATCCTTTTAATAGCCTCAGCCAATAATATTGATATCGATAATACTTCGATATTTCTTACTTTTTTTAATTTATCTGAACTATCTATGCTATCTGTAATAACTAAATTTTTAATTTTTGAATTCCTTATCTTTTTAACCGCATCACCACTAAAAACACCATGAGTTGCATATACATGAACTTCTTTTGCACCTCTTTTTAATAAAGCGCCAGCTGCATTCACAATTGTGCCTCCGGAGTCAATTATATCATCAGTTAAAATACAAATTTTATTTTTAACATTTCCAATGACATTCATAACTTGTGACTTTCCAGGACTAGGTCTTCTTTTGTCAACTATTGCTAATCCAACATCTAATTTTTTTCCTAAAGCTCTTGCTCTTTCAACTCCCCCAACATCAGGTGCAACACAAATTATATTATTACTTTTAATTTTCCTTTTAATATGTTTTGCAAAGATTGGGGTAGCAAAAAGGTTATCAACTGGGATGTCAAAAAAACCTTGGATTTGTCCTGCATGTAAATCTACTGTTACTACTCTGTCAGCTCCTGCATTTGTAATTAAGTTTGAAACTAATTTTGCAGAAATAGAAGTTCTTGGTACAACCTTACGATCTTGTCTGGCATAGCCAAAATATGGTATTACAGCAGTGATATTTTTTGCAGATGATCTCTTAAGTGCATCTATACAAAGAAGCAACTCCATTAAATTATCATTTGCTGGCGAAGACACAGATTGAATAATAAAAATACTGTTACCTCTAATATTTTCATTAATTTCAATATATATCTCACCATCTGCAAATTTTCTAATACTTGTATTAACTAATTTATTTTTTAAATTTTTTGAAATTTTATTACTTAGCTGTTTATTGCTATTTCCAGTGAGAATCTTCATTTTTTGAGAATATCTCATTTAATCATAATTACTGAAATATTTCTACCATAATCATTTGATTTATTTTTAATAGATCTTCTAGCACTGAAAAAGTTGTTACTTGATAAATATGTATCTTTTTTGATAATTTCAATGTTTTTAACCCCAAATTCCATAACTTGCTCTTTAATATAATCCTTTAAACTGAAATATATTTTGTTTCTTTTAATTTTAAAAAATTTTTTATTTGAACTTTCTTGATTAATAAATTTATCCAAAAAATCATTTCTAACTTCATAGTTTTCATTTCCTATACATGGTCCAATTACAACTATTAAATCCTTATAATTACTACCACTTAATCTAAATTTTCTTAATGTAGTAGATACTATTTTTTTAAATGCTCCTTTCCATCCTGCATGCAGCGCTCCAATTAAATTATTAACTGGGTCATATATCAAAACGGGAGCACAATCAGCTGTCAAAATTCCTAAAGCAACACCTTTTTTATTTGTTATTAATGAGTCACCTTTTAATTTTTTATTTGGGATTTTTCGTATTTTGTGAACATTATTGCTATGAATTTGATTTAACAATATAAGATTACTTTTTTCACAACCAATTTTTTGGCAAACTTTTTCTATATTTTTTCTGACATGTTTAATTTTATCGTCAGATCCTAGACCACAATTTAAACTTTTATAAATACCTTTTGAGACACCTCCCAATCGATTAAAAAAACCATGTCTTATCTTTTTAAATTTTGAGAGTTTTTTTGATTTAAACATTATTCAAAACCAAAAAAATCATTATTTTTATTTTTGTATCCAAAAATAACCTTAAAAAGACCACCCATTTGTTTTTCTTCAAGTAGTCTAGTCAAAGTTTCTCTCATATATTTTTGCTCATCATAAGTCCTTTTTTTCTCTAAAATTTGTGCTCTTTCAATTATACCCATTCTTTCTAAAAAAAACCTTTGAGTGACTATTTTTTTAACTTTAAGATTATTTTTAAGCAAATACTCTTTTAATAAATTAAAATTTACTAGCGAAGTTATATCTGCTTTACCAAGATTTTTTAACATTGTCTCAGTTGAAATTTTTTTATTATCCATTACCGCCTGAATTGTATTTGAATTATTAGTATACAAGTAACCGTAATCTATAAGCAAAATTCCACCAGAAAGTTTAGAAATTTTCTTTATAATTGGATCTAACTCTAAAAATCCTTTTTTAGGAAACTCAATAAATTTGAGTTTTTTTAATGTCTTAAAAGTCATTATTTGAGCCACATCTTTCTTTTTACCTCTTATAAACTTTTCAATAACATCAATATTGTTTTTCATTAAATAACATTTTTCAAATAATTCATTATTTATATTTGAAAATTGTTTAATTGGTATTGCATCAAAAAATTCATTACCAAAAAAAATAACTGGCCCCTTTTTTATTGAATCAAAGTTTTTGATCCATTTAATATTTTTATTATTTATATTTTGTTTTTGTAATGTTTTTAAAAATGTACTTTTCTCATATAAGTAAATTTTTATAACTTTATTTAATTCTGGAAACTTTTTCAGAGTACTAATTATAACTTTAGTTAAGCTTCCATCTCCTGGTCCAAGTTCTACAAAATTAAATATTTTAGGTTTATCCATTTTTTCCCATGCTGAAACCAGCCATATCCCTATAATTTCTGAGAATAGGTTTGATATAGTAGGAGATGTTATAAAATCTCCATTTTTACCAAACGGATTTTTGCTAGAGTAATAACCTATCTCAGGTTCATAAAGAATTTTTTCAATAAAATCATCAATAGGCAAAGGTTTTTTTAAAGTAATATTAAATTTTTTGAGAGTTGGCTTCATCATTTCTTTTAAAATAAATTAAAAACCCAATTAAAATCATTATGGCACTTAAAAGCATACCCATACTGACATCTCCAAATAAATATCCAATTTGTATATCTGGCTCTCTAAAAATTTCAGAAGTAATTCTAAAACATCCATAAAGTATTAAGAACATGAATGAACAGGTTCCAATTTTATAATTTTTATTAAAAAAAATTAAATTCATTAGAATAAATAAAATAAAACCTTCTAAAAAAGCTTCATATAATTGAGAAGGGTGTCTCAATTTATCATCGTAGTTTGGAAAAAAAACTCCCCAGTTAGAGTTTGTAACTTTTCCAACCAATTCTCCATTTATAAAGTTCGAAATCCTACCAAATAAAATTCCTATTGGCGCTGTAATAGATACTAAATCTAAAAAAATAAATATATCTTTCTTATTTTTTTTTGAAAAAAAATAACTAGCAATAATTATTCCAATTAAGCCACCATGAAATGACATGCCACCGTTCCATATCATAAAAATTTCAATTGGATTATTTAGAAAATATTCAAAATTGTAAAAAATTATATACCCTAACCTTCCTCCTAAAATAATTCCTATTATCAAAAATGAGATATAATCTTCAAATAATTTTAGAATTTTATCATCTTTAATAAGTACTTTTTTACAATATAGCCAACCTAATATAATCCCAAAAATATATGCTAGAGAATACCACCTGACACTAAAAGATAATATTTCAAAAGCTATTGGGTCAAAATTATTAGTAAACATTTGTAAAATTTATTATAAGCTATTAAATATAATTCTAGTAAATAATTATTATGTCAAAATCAAGATTCGTATTTGATAAATTTGCAAAACTAATTGAACAAGGTCTTATTAATTACAAAGATTTATCGGATGAAATAATCTCAATACTAAAATCAAAGAGAGATGAAATTGTATTTAAAATGAAACTAGCAAGTAAAGAAGAAGTAGATATTTTGAATAAGAGACTTAGCAAACTCGAAGAAAAACTTGAAAAAAAGAAAAGAGGAAGAAAAACTAATAGGGTAAAGAAATAGTCACCTTCAACCCACCCAATTTTGATTTATTAAATTTTATATCTCCTCCATGAGATTTTATAATATCAGATGATATTGACAAACCTAAACCAACGCTGGATTTAGATTCAGACCTACTTTTATCTATTTTATAGAATGGTTTGATAATATTTTGAAACTCTGATTTGTCTACCCCAGGACCATCATCATCTATTGATAAAATAATTATTGAGTTTTTTTTTTCTAAATTTACTGATATTTTTTCTGCATATCTAACAGAATTATCTATTAAATTATTTATGCACCTTGTAATTAAATTTCTTCTTCCATTAAAATAGATTTTTTTCTGAATTTTTTTTTCAATATTATTATTTTCATATCTTGAAATTATATCATCTATTAGTTCTGAAATATTAAATGTTTCAGTTTTATCTTTTGCACCTGTGCTAGTAAACTGAAGGTATTCATTCAGCATTTTTTCCATTTCATCAACATCCTCTGATATTTTTTCTGACAAATTTTTATCTTTTATAACAGCTAGCTGTAGTTTTATTCTAGTTAGAGGTGTTCTTAAATCATGACTAATACCAGATAACATTTCAGATCTTTGATTTAGATGTCTCTGAATTCTTTTTCTCATTTTCTCAAATTCAAGACCTGCTTTTCTTATTTCTAAGGCTCCAGACGGTCTAAACTCCTCAATATCCTCGCCTCTACCAAATCTTTCAGATGCTTGTGCAAGTTTAGTAATAGGTCTTGTTTGATTTTTTAAGAAAATCATTGCTACTGCTATCATCAAAATTGCCGGAACTGTTATCCAAAACGCAAATATCCTAATAGATGATGCTTGAATTCTTTCTTTAGGAAAAAATATTTGCAAGACCCCATCTCTAAATTTTATTCTTAAATCTACAACTTCTTTATATGAAATAGTATTAAACCAATGCTCACCAATTTTAGGTTTCAATTCTCTTCTTAATGTCCTATCCATTGGACTGAACCACCTTTCAACTTTTATATCCGGTAGTTTTTCATTATCTAGAAATCTAACGGAAAAGCTAAAATTTTTATTGTAGAGGTCTGTTACTATTTTTTTATTATATTCACTCTCATTGTCATAAATATCAATAATAGTAACTATTTCGCTTACCAAAGCTTTTGTTAAGCCTTTATTTGTCTTAATCCATAAACTATCAAAAAAAACTAAAGATATAGTGATTTGTAATATCACTATTGGCACTGCTACGATTAACAAACCTCTGTAAAATAATCTTTTAGGTAAAATATTTTTTAGAAATTTATTCAATCCAAAGGACATATCCCTCTCCTCTAATTGTTTGCAAGTACTTAGGGCTTTTTGGAGTCTCTTCAATTTTTTTTCTTAATCTGGTAACTATGACGTCAATTGATCTTTCTTTATCTAAATCTATTAAACCCGCAATCTCTTCTCTTTTAAAAATTTTACCTGGTGAGTTTAACATTTTTTCTAAAATTAGTTTTTCAGTACTATTTATTTTTAGTCTTTGGTCATCTTTAAAGATAAAAAGCTTTTTTAGGTCAATTTTTATATTGCCGAATTCAATAACTCTTTTTATTTCTAATGATTTAGTTTTATTTAAAATATTATTTATTCTTAAAATTAATTCTTTTGGTTCAAAAGGCTTTGTTAAATAATCGTCTGCACCTACTTCAAGTCCTTCAATTCTTTCAGATGGTTCTCCCTTGGCTGTTAATAATAATATTGGTGTATCAATTTTTTTTTTATAATCTTGAGTAAATTCTAGCCCAGTTTTTCCTGGCATCATTATATCTAGTACTATTAAGTCAAATTTAATGACTTTAGTCTTTTCAAAAGCATCATTTGAATCCCTAGCGGTCGAAACAAGATAATTATTTTGATTTAAATACTCCTTTACTAGATCTCTAATTCTATCATCATCATCTACAATTAATATATGCGCTTTAAAGTTTTTCATTAATAATTTTTTTAAGTACTTTATCAAAACTTATAACGTCGTTAGATTCAGAACTTAAAAATGCATCATAAATTCTTTTTTTTTGAGCAGAAAAAATTTCATCAAATATTTTTTCCCCTTCTTCTGTTAAGTATACATGTTTAACTCTTGTATCTATTTCGTCTCTTTTAAATTCTATAGCTTTAATCTCTACCAAATCATTAAGAACCCTATTTAAACTTTGTTTTGTGACCTTAAGCTTTCTTAACAAGCTCGAGATAGTTATGCCTTCATACAAAGATATAAGGTGGATTACTTTATTGTGGGCAGTACCTAAGGCATGTTTATCTAAAACCTTTTTAGCATCAGCGACAGTTTCTCTATATCCATTGAATATTTTTTCGATATATTCTTTCAATTGATGGTCATTTAGATATAAAAGTTTTTTCATAATGGTAAGTTATATTGACATATTATATATACAAAGATATTTTTTTAAAAAATAAATCAAATGATACCGTTCGATAAAAGAGAAGGAAAAATCTGGTACAATGGTGGTCTTGTTGAATGGCAAGATGCTAAACTTCATGTTATAAGTCACGGTCTACATTATGCCAGCTTAGTTTTTGAGGGGCTAAGAGTTTATGATAGTGAGATTTTTAAACTAGAAGATCACACAGACAGACTTTATCACTCAGCTAAAAGAATGGACATTACAATTCCTTACACAAAAGATGAAATAAACAAAGCTTGCAATCAAATAATTAAAATACAAAATGTTCAGAATGGTTACGTAAGACCTTTTGCTTGGAGAGGAAGTGAAATGATGGGTGTTTCAGCCCAAAAAACAAAAATTAATGTTGCAATCGCTACTTGGGAATGGGGTGACTATTTCGACCCTAAGTTGAAAACTGAGGGAATTAAATTAAATATTTCTAATTGGCGAAGACCAGCGCCAAATACTATTCCATGGGATAGTAAAGCAGCAGGCTTATACATGATTTGTACACTTTCTAAGCATGAAGCAGAGAGACAGGGATATAGCGAGTCGTTAATGTTAGACCATGAAGATAATGTGGCTGAATCAACAAGTGCAAATATATTTTTTAAAGATAAAAATGGAGAACTTCATACTCCAATTCCAGATTCTTTTTTAAACGGTATTACAAGACAAACTGTAATTGAATTAGCTAAATCGAAAAATATTAAAGTTCATGAAAGAAAAATAAAACCTGATGAATTAAAAAACTTCGAAGGTTGTTTTTTAACTGGTACAGCTGCTGAAATTACACCAATATCACAAATTGCAGAAAACAATTACAAAGTTTGTGATGTTATTTTAGACTTATTGTCTAGCTATGGAAAACTAGTAAGAAAAAAAAAGGCAGCTTAACTTTTATTGTCTTCAGATATTGCATGGTCAATACCTCTTCTTAAATATTCATAACCAGTATACAATGTAAGAAATGCCGAAAGCCATAATAAAATTATTCCTATTGTTTGAGCATTATAATCTTGGAAATTTATAACTTTATTTCCTGTTTCACCAGTAAGCAAAACAGAAATACAAAACATTTGAAGAAATGTTTTTACTTTGGCTAAACTTGAGACAGGAAGTTTAACACTACCTTTAGCTAAAAATTCTCTTAAACCTGAAATAAGTATTTCTCTGGTAAGTATTATTATTGCTGCAATTACTTCAAAGTTTTTAATTGTTCCATCCATAACGAGTAATATTAATGCAGTAGCTACTATAATTTTATCAGCAATTGGGTCTAACAATTCACCAAGTTTAGACTCCTCTTTGAACATTCTTGCTAACAATCCATCCAAGAAGTCAGTAAATGAAGCAATTACAAACAGTGCAAAAGGAATTAAATCTCCATAAAATCCTGGCAAATAAAATGTGAAAACAAATATTGGAACAATTATAATTCTACCAATGGTTAGATAATTTGGAATTTTCATATATTATTCGTGGAAGTAATTATATATCTTTTTAGCAACTTTTTCCTCAACTCCTTCGACTGTTTTTATCTCATCTAAGCTTGCAGACTCAACTGCTCTTGCTGAGCCGAAATGGTTTAAAAGAGCTCTTTTTCTTATAGATCCAATACCATCAATTTGATCAAGTAAAGACTTGCTAATACCTTTTTTCCTTTTAGCTCTATGAGCGCTAATCGCAAATCTATGAGACTCATCTCTTAATCTTTGTAAGAAAAATAGAGTAGGATCATTCTTTTCAAACTTAAATTCTTTGCCATTATGAAAAAAGGTTTCATTTCCACTATTTCTAAATTTACCCTTGGCGATTGCTATCATAGGAATATCATGAAGTCCTAATTCATTAAGTGTTTCTCTTGCTACAGAATATTGACCTTTTCCTCCATCAATTATTACTAAGTCAGGCATTGTTAAATAATTATCCTTCTCTTGAACAGCCCTTCTAAATCTTCTGTTTAAAACCTCACGCATCATTCCATAATCATCCTGCTCATTTTTCTTAATCTTAATATTAAATTTTCTATATCTTTTTTTAATAAAACCTTCCTCACCATATGTTATTAGTGCACCCACACTATTAGTCCCTTGAATATGACTATTGTCATAAACTTCGACTAAATTAATATTATTTTCTAAATCAAATTTTTTAGATACGTTTTCAAATAGCTCTTTATTATTTTGGCTCTCATAAATTTTCCTATTTAAACTATCTTTTGCATTTTTAAGCGCTTGATTTACAACTTTAAGTTTAGATCCTTTTTTCGCTACTGAAATATTTATTTCTTTATTCTCTTTTTGTGAAAGTGTTTTTTCAATTAAAACTTTTTCTTTAATATCTTCACTTAAAATAATGGAGCTCGGCACACTTTTGTTTTCATAGAATTGAGAAACAAATGAGTTAAGAATTTCTTTTATGTTATCATCTGGATCATGTTTAAGAAAAAAAGCTTGATTACCCCAGTTTTGTTTTGATCTATAGAAAAAAACTTGAATACAAGTTTTTCCAGACTCTTTGTAGCCAGCAATGACATCGGCCTCTACTAAATTTGCCTCATTTATTCTTTGAGATGATTGAATAATATTTAAAGATTTTATTCTATCTCTTAATATTGCAGCTTTTTCAAAATCTAAATCTTCACTAGCCTTTTCCATTTGGTGTGATAAATTTTTTTGAATTTTTCTTGATTTCCCTGATACGAATTCAATTGCGTTGTCTACAGACAGCTTATATTCATCCTCTTCTATATATCCAACACATGGCCCAGAACATCGTTTAATTTGATAAAGGATACATGGTCTTTCTCTTTTTTTAAAAACTGTATCATCACAAACTCTAAGCTGAAAAATTTTTTGTATCATTTTGATGGTCCAGTTTGCTGATCCGGCTGAAGCGAATGGTCCAAAATAAAAACCTTCCTTAGTTTTTTTTCCTCTGTGTCGTCTAATTTGAGGCCATTTATCTTGATTACCAATAAAAATAAATGGAAATGATTTATCGTCTCTTAAGAGAATATTAAATCTAGGTTTATACTTTTTAATTAAGTTTGCTTCTAAAAGTAGCGCCTCACTTTCATTTGAGGTGCTAGTAATCTCAATTTTGGTTGTTTGAGATAACATTCTCTCAGTTCTGATAATATGATTTTTCTCTGATACATAACTTTTTAATCTATTCGGTAAGTTTTTTGCCTTACCAACGTAAAGTATTTCGTTTTTAGAATTTAACATCCTATACACCCCAGGAAGTTTCGGTATAAGCGGCAACTCTTTTTTTATAGCTTCTTTACCAATATCAGAGCTTATCATGGCTTCTTTTTTTTGAAATTTGGATACCAACGGATGAACAATCTTTCATGATTTCTAATTTCTCAATTTGAAGACTTATTTTATCAATTCTTTTGTCTTTGAATAGTTCATCGAATACATCTTCCGCTAATGTTTCAAGAAAATTATAATGTTTATTTTTAATTAGTTTTTTTATCAATTTTACAATTTTTGCATAATTTACGATTGATTTAATATCTTTATCGTTAGAAGGTTTTTTGTCTTCATAATTTACCTCTAAATTAAATTTTACTTTCTGGGGAGCTTTCCTTTCAAAATCAAAATACCCAAGTTTTAAGTCAAGAATAAGCTCCTTAATAAGAACCTTTTTTTCGTAATTGAATAGAGTTTTATTCTTATCTATTTTAATAATTTTAAGATTATTTTTTCTCATATTATTTAATTCTTGAGGCAATATAATCTAAAATGACTGGATTATAATATTGAAAACAATCAGCCATATTCATCACGTGTCCTGGATTTTTTTGTTTTGAAACATTATCTTTCCAGTCATATCCTCCTACCACACATTTTTTTCCATTAACTTTATAATTCTCTGAAATAACAATTCTTTTTACACCTGGGACTTCTTCTAACCAATCTGATAACAGTCCTTCATACTTATCTCTAGGATGAGTAAAAGCTAGAACAGGTACATTATTTGATTTTTTAATATTATCAATCTGTCTTTGTCTTAGCTCTGCAGGACCAGGGTACTTTTTAGCAAATTTTTTTAGTGCCTCTTCAGGACCAACTTTTTTCACTTTATATTTTTTGGAAAGTTTACCAAAACAGGCTTGCATGTATGATATTCCTCCTCCTACTTTTTCAGGATGAGCTGATAATAACATCAAGGTTAATAGACCACCACAAGAGTGACCTGATATTATAATCTGTTTTCTGGGAACTCCTATATTTACAAATTTTTCAACTAATTCTAAATTTTTTTCAACTCTTTTATCTAATTTATGTTTACCCACATAAGGGGTTTTAGATTTCCACCAACTTTTTTTCAATGACATATCCCCCGCAAAGTCATTAGAGCAAAAGTTATAAACCATAATTCTATTACCGTTGATTTCTTCATCTACAAGTGATGCTTGATTTATTAGATCCATTGCCCAAACACATTCATTCTTTTTTGCCTTGTCATTTGTGTTTTGACCATGATTAAAAATAATTATAATTTTATTTTTAGGGTCCTCAACAGCAAAACCTTCTTTTACTTTAGCTGATTTAGTAATAAAGCCACTTTTTAAAATTTTAGTAGCATAAACATTATTAGAGATTAATAAAAATATTAAAATTAAGAAAATTTTTTTCATGTTACTAAAGTCTAGAAGTAATATATTCTTTAATTAGTGGATGATAATACATAAAACAATCTGCCCAATCAATTGAATGAGCTTTTTTTAATGGTTCTTCCCAATTTGATCCAGCTATTTTACATTTTTTTCCATTAATTTTTTTCTTTTCAGAAACCACTACTCTATTGAAATTAGGTACATCATCCATCCAGTCAGAGGTTAAGCCCTCAAAATGGTCCATAGGATGAGTAAAAATTAAAATTGGCGCATTTCCTTCTTTTATTATGTCAATATGTTTTTGTCTTAATTCTGCAATCCCAGGATATTTTTTATGAAATTTTTTCATAGCTTCTTCATATCCAACTTTCTTGACTTTAAATTTTTTTGATATTGTCCAATTGCATGCTGGCATTAATGATATACCTCCTCCTACTTCATTCATGTATTTCGCTGTTAACAATAGTGTTGCCCATCCTCCGCAAGAGTGTCCTGACATAAAGATTTGTTTCTTTGGTACTCCTAAATCAACAAATTTTTTAATAACTTCTAGGTTACCAGCAACTCTTCGGTCCATCTTTGATGTTCCTGGATAAGGTCCCTCCCATTTACTCATCCAATATTTGGCTCTTGATAGTTTAGCACCCAAATCGCCTTCTAGTTGGCCTTGGCAGTGAATGTAAACCATAATTTCCTTATCATTTATCATATCACCAGCTATTTGTGCCCAATTCCTTAGCTCTGATCTCCAGAAGCAATCTTTTAATTTAACGTCAGCTCCATTAGAACCATGATTATAAATTATTATTATTTTATCTTTAGGATTCTTCACTTCAAAATTTTCATCAATTTTAATTTTATCTTTCCAGTTATTTGTGGGTATTACAAAACCATCTTTTTTTATGCTTTCTTTTGGATTTGCATAAATATTGGTGCATAATAGAAAGCTAATAAAGATGACACCTAAAAATTTTTTCATTCTTTTCCTCCCATTATATCTGGTGTTTGCCAGTTCAGATTTTGTCCACTGTCAATAGCTAAGACTTGCCCTGTAATAGATATATTTTTTATAAAAAAGTCAACAGCATTACATATCTGTTCAACATCTACCTGTCTTTTTAATGGAGTTGCCATGTATTGTTTTTTGAAGTGTTTCACACTTTGCCTCTTGTTTTTGATTGTAGGGCCTGGCGCAATACCATTTACTCTTATTTTTGGAGCTAAACTCATTGCGCTAGTCTTGGTCAAAGTATAAAGACCAGTTTTACTGATAGTATAAGAAAAAAAGTATGGTGTTAGTTTAAATACTCTTTGATCAATTATATTAATTATATTGTTATTTTTTCCTTTAATATTTTTAGCAAATTCTTTTGATAGAAGAGCAGGTGTTCTTAAATTAGTTCTCAAGTGATGCCCCCAACTATCAGTAGTAAAATTCTCTAATTTGTCATTTTCAAATAGTGATGCGTTGTTTATCAGACAGTCAAAATATTTAAGTTTACTTTTTGCAAACTTAACAATTTTGTTTACATCTTTTTCTACACTTAAATCTCCTTTTACTAAATAAACCTTTGTACCATTTTGTGATAATTCTTTTTTAAGGATTTCTGCTTTTGTTTTTGATCTATTGAAATGAATAACTATTTCAACCCCCTTGCCAGATAGTTTTTTAGCAATAGCAGCACCAATTCTAGTGGCTCCACCTGTAATAATTATTTTATTTGCTTCCATTTCTTTTTACCTTTTTGAGCTCTAGTGCCAGGCATACCCATTGTAGATCTTCCTTTGGGGTATATTTTATTCTTTAAGTTATATTGTTTCACTTTGGGATTAAGTGTAACTTCTAACTCGGTACTTTCAAGTTTTCTAATTTCATCTCTTATTTTAGCTGCTTCCTCAAATTCTAGATTTGTGGCAGACTCTTTCATTTTCTTATTAAGTGCCTTTATATGTTTTTTTAAATTACCACCAACATTTGCTCCTGTACCAATTGTAACATAATCTTTTTCATAGACGCTCTCTAGTACATCGCTTATCTCTTTTTTAACAGTAGAGGCGCTAATTTTATTTTTTTTATTGTATTCAAGTTGAATATTTCTTCTTCTTTCAGTTTCTTTTATTGCCTTTTTTATACTCTTTGTCTCTTTGTCAGCGTACAAAATAACTTTTCCATCTAAATTTCTTGCGGCTCTTCCTATTGTTTGAATTAAGGACGTTTCAGATCGTAAAAATCCTTCTTTGTCAGCATCTAATATTCCAACTAAGGCACATTCGGGAATATCAAGTCCTTCCCTTAATAGGTTAATACCAACTAAAACATCAAAAACACCTAGCCTTAAGTCTCTCATAATTTCTATTCTCTCAAGGGTATCAATATCTGAGTGCAAATATCGAACTTTTATACCATTTTCGTGCAGGTATTCTGTCAGATCTTCAGCCATTTTTTTGGTTAATGTCGTAACTAATACTCTATAATTTTTTTCGATAGTCTTTTTGCATTCATGCATTAGATCATCGACTTGATTTTTAGCAGGTTTGATTTCAACTGGTGGATCTATTAGTCCAGTAGGTCTTATAACTTGATCTATAAATTTTCCTTTTGTTTGTTCTAACTCCCATGGACCAGGTGTAGCGGAGACAAAAACTGTTTGAGTTCTCATCATATCCCACTCTTCAAATTTTAAAGGTCTATTATCCATGCAAGATGGAAGTCTAAATCCGTACTCTGCTAATGTACTTTTTCTTGATCTGTCTCCTTTAAACATACCGTTTAGTTGTGGAACTGTCACATGGCATTCATCTACAAATATTAATGTATTATCTGGAAAATATTCAAACAAAGTGGGAGGGGGCTCACCCGGTTTTCTTCCTGATAAAAATCTTGAGTAGTTTTCAATACCAGCACATGAACCAGTTGCCTCTATCATTTCAAGATCAAACTTAGTTCTTTCTTCTAATCTTTGAGCCTCTAGCAATTTATTTTGTTCTTTATGTTTTTTAAGTGTTATCTCCAACTCTTTTCTAATATTAATTACTGCTTGTTCAATTGTTGGCTTAGGAGTTATGTAGTGACTGTTTGCATAAACTTTTATTAAATTTAGTTCTCTTACAAGATCACCTGTTAAGGGATCAAATTCCTCAATTTTTTCCAGCTTATCTCCAAATAAACTTAGTCTCCAAGCTCTATCCTCTAAGTGAGAGGGAAAAATTTCTAAATATTCCCCTCTCGCCCGAAATGTACCTCTATAGAAATTTTGATCATTTCTTTTATATTGAAGAGCAATTAAAGATTTGATTATTTGTTCTCTATTATAATCATAATTTTTTTGAAGAGTTAAGGTCATTTTACTGTAAGCTTCAACTGATCCTAAACCATAAATACAGGACACACTTGCAACAATTAAGACATCATCTCTTTCTAAGAGTGATCTAGTAGCTGAGTGTCTCATCCTATCTATTTGTTCATTTATAGATGCTTCCTTTTCTATGTATGTGTCTGATCTTGGAACATATGCTTCTGGGGTATAATAATCATAATAGGACACAAAATATTCAACGGCATTATCTGGGAAAAACCCTTTCATCTCCCCATAAAGTTGGGCAGCAAGGGTTTTATTTGGAGCAAGTATAAGAGCGGGCCTATTTGTTTCTTCAATTACTTTAGCCATAGTGAAGGTTTTGCCTGATCCCGTAACACCTAATAAAACTTGATTAAACTCATTCTTCTTAGCGCCATTTACTAAATTTTTAATAGCTTCTGGTTGGTCACCAGCTGGTTTAAAATCAGATTTAATTTTAAATTTCTTTCCACCTTCAAGTTTTCCACCAATTTTTGGATTTTTACTTTGAATATCTGTAATTAAATCTTGATAAGTATTTTCCATATAATAAATAAAGTAATAGAATATAAACAATTTTCAATGAGCATAATATCTAACAGTCTTAAAAGAATTAAACCATCTCCTACCATTGCAGTTACTCAGAAAGCAAGAGAACTGAAATCTGCTGGCAAAGATGTAATTGCTCTAGGTGCAGGCGAACCTGATTTTGACACACCTAATAATATAAAAAAGGCAGCAGTTAAAGCGATTAGAATAGGGGATACTAAATATACGCCAGTTGATGGAACACCCGCAATTAAAAACGCAGTAATTAAAAAGTTTAAAAGGGAAAATAACTTAACTTATACCTCAGACCAGATAACAGTGGGTACTGGTGGAAAACAAGTTTTGTATAATGCTTTTGTAGCAACATTAAATAAAGGCGATGAAGTTATTATCCCAGCTCCATTTTGGGTATCGTATCCAGATATGGTTTTACTTGCTGGTGGTAAACCAAAATTTATTAAATGTGGAGAAGAAGATGGTTTTAAATTAACTCCATCAAAACTTAAAAAAGCAATTACTAAAAAAACAAAATGGATAATTTTAAATTCTCCTTCAAATCCAACTGGTGCAGCTTACACAAAAAAAGAAATTATTAATTTAGGAAAGATATTATTAAAAAATAAGAATATTTTTATCTTGAGTGACGATATTTACGAGCATGTAAAATTTGATAATTTTAAATTTTTTACAATAGCACAGATAAAAAAACTTAAAGATAGAACACTTACAATGAATGGTGTAAGTAAAGCATATGCTATGACTGGTTGGAGAATTGGTTATGCAGCTGGTCCTAAAAATATTATAGCTGCTATACGAAAAATCCAGTCGCAATCGACTTCTAATCCATCATCTATAAGTCAAGCAGCTGCTGTTGAAGCTTTGAATGGAACTCAGAGTTTTATTAAAAAAAGAGCTAAATCTTTTAGCGACAGAAGAAATTTTGTTGTGAATTATCTAAATAGTATTCCAGGGATTACTTGCTTAATGCCAAAAGGTGCGTTTTATGTTTTTCCAAGTTGTAAAGGCTTAATTGGAAAAAAAACAAAAATAAAAAATGACACAGATTTTGTACAAAAACTTCTTGAAAAACAAAATGTTGCCGTCGTACAAGGTTCTGCATTTGGTCTTGATGGTTATTTTAGAATTTCATATGCAACATCAATGAAAAAATTAAAGATTGCTATGGAAAGGATTAAGCTTTTTTGTGAAAGTTTAGGCTAAATTTAGTCTAATTACTGATTTTGCTGCATCAACTACTGAGACTTCTGGTTCTATAAATTTCATTTGAAGAATCTCCTCAGCATATTTTGTATCTGTCTCCATTTTAAGACCTAAATCAGGAACTAAATTTTTTGCACTTGAATCTACATAACTAATAAGCTTAACCATAAAATTGGGTAATTCTTTCTTAGGAAGTTTCTTGGAGTGACTTGGAATGTTTTCAGCCATTATTTTTGATAATTCAAGAATTGATCTAGTTCCAGATCCAACAATTAATCTTCTACCTTCAGCTTTTTTATTATTTAATGATAAAACATGTGCTTTGGCTATATCTTTAACATGGGATATCATCACTGAAAATTTTGGAGCAGCTGGATATTTGCCTTGTAGTAATTGTTTAATATATTCCATTGATGTACAACTTTTCTCATTCAAAAAATCTCCCAAAACAAAACCAGGATTAATACAAGTAAGTTTATTTTTAATACCTTTGCTTTTCATAAGGTCCCAAGCAGCTCTTTCAGCTCTAGTTTTAGATACAAAATAATCTGTAGTTTTGTCCCATTCTAAGTCAGTCCAATCATTTTCACCAAATGTATAAGTATTTGTTCGGTTTGGTTTTCTATACATACAAACTATAGATGATGTTTTTACAATATGTTCTACTTTTGCATTAATTCCTGCATTTAAAACTCTCAAAGTTCCATCTTTTGCAGCTGGAGTAAGTGACTCTCTATCATTTGAAACTTTTAATGGGAAAGGAGAAGCAACATGAATTATGTATTTGCAACCTTCAGCAGCTCTATCCCACCCATCATCTTTTAATAAATCTAATTCTGCAAAGGATAGTTTTTCTGTTGAAGCATTATTTTCCTCAAGTGTTTTTTTTGTTATTTCAATTGAATTAATATCCCTAACAGTACCTAATACTTCATAACCAGAATTTAATAATTCTATAGCAACATGTTTTGCAATAAATCCACTGATACCAGTCAATAAAACTTTTTCACTCATGTAATTGTAAAATTATTTTGATTTTCTTTTTTTCTCTAAGCCAAAAACAGGAGAATTCCTGAATCTTAGAACTAATATAGCTATTGCAATTAGCACAATTGCTCCTGCTTCATACAGCAATACTTCTGGATTTATTGATTTTCCTTGTAATATTATAAATCTAGCAAGTGCTGTTATAGCAATAAACAATGGTAAAGTTATTTGAATAGATTGACTCTCCCAAAATACTCTAACCATGGCTAAAACTTCTAAGTATAGAAAAAGTAATAATAAATCAGCTAAAGTAACTTTTCGAATTTCTATCATTTGATATACCTCAATACCAAAGGCTATCACGGTAGCTGCAAGTATTATTACTAAAGCTAATAATTGAATTTGTTTTACAATATTCTCCATAAAATTATTTTATAAATGATATTCTATTAATTTGCAGCTAAATATTTCTCTGCCTCTAATGCAGCCATACAGCCCATTCCTGCTGCTGTTACTGCCTGCCTATAAATTTTATCTTTCACATCTCCAGCTGCGTAAACACCTGGAATGTTAGTCTCGGTAGAATCGCTTTTCGTAATTAAATAGCCTGTACTATCCATTTCTAGCTGATCTTTAAATAAAGATGTAGCAGGATCGTGTCCAATAGCTATAAATAATCCATCTATCTTTAAATCTGATGTTTCATTATTTTTAACATTTTTTATTTTTAATCCTTTTACATTTTTTGGCTCATCATCACCTATTACTTCTTCAACAACAGAGTCCCAAATGATCTCAATTTTTTTATTTTCCATTAATTTTTTTTGTAAAAGTTTTTCAGCTCTAAGTTCGTCTCGTCTATGAATTAATTGTACCTTTGATGCAAATTTTGTAAGAAACATAGCTTCTTCTACTGCAGCATTTCCTCCACCAACAACTGCAACCGTTTTATCTTTGAAAAAAAAGCCATCACATGTTGCACAAGCTGATACTCCAAATCCCTTAAATTTTTGTTCAGATTCAATGTTTAACCATCTTGCTTGTGCTCCAGTTGAAATTATAATCGAGTCTGCGGTATATTTTTGTCCTCCGTCACCAATCGCCTCAAACGGTTTAGATTTTAAATTTACTGATTGGATATGATCTTCAACTAAATCTGTTCCAACTGCTTTTGCCTGCTCTCTCATTTGTTCCATCAGCCATGGCCCTTGAATAACATCTGCAAATCCAGGGTAGTTCTCAACATCAGTTGTTATAGTTAATTGACCACCCGGCTGCATACCTGCAACTAACATTGGTTTAAGCATTGCTCTCGCAGCATAAACAGCAGCAGTATAACCTGCTGGTCCTGATCCAATTATTAACACTTTTGTATGTTTAGTTGGTTTTTCACTCATACAGGTCTATATAGTAAATAATGAGCAAATTAAAAGGTATATTATTGACAGAGGGCATGCACGGCATGATTAGCCAAGTAGAAGGTTTGGCGAAAGCTCTTGATCTTGACTTTACTCACCACAAGGTTGAACTTAAAAGTTTATGGAGTTTAATTCCACCAAAATTCACGCCAATTTCTCAAAATGTTTATAAAAAAATAAACTATTCAGACTTTGATATAATAATTTCTTGTGGAAGAAAAAGTATAATTCCATCAATCCATTTAAAAAGTATCTCAAACAAAAAAATTTTTAATATTCATATACAAGATCCAAAAATAAACTTTGATTATTTTGATTTTATTGTAGCACCCGAACATGACGGAATTACTGGTTCAAATATAATTAATACGAAAGGTGCAATTCACTATCTTACAAAAGACGAAATACAGGAAAATAAGGATTACTTAAACTCATTTATAAGAAAAGATAACAGAAAGGTTTGGTGCTTAATTATGGGTGGACCAACAAAATACTATGATTATTCAACAAAAAATATGAAACATATTTTTTCAATTTTCTATAAGCTTTTAAAGAAAAAAGATTTTCAACTTGTCGTAATTCCATCAATGAGGACACCATTAAATACCATTCATTATGCAAAAGAATTTTTTGGTGAAAATCATACAGTTATAATGGATGTAGATAAAAAAGCCTACTTATCTGCATTAGCCATTTCAGAGAACATTATAGTTACCTGTGACTCAAGCTCAATGATCTCTGAAGCTGCTTTAACAGGAAAACCTATTTATATTGCAAATATTTTGCCTAAAAAAAATGATATTCGGTTCCAAAGATTTCGAAATTTGTTTAGAGATTTAAATATTACTAGAAATCTTGGAGAAGATGTCGAAAATTGGACCTATCAAAGTCTTGATGAAACTAATAGGGTAGCAAAAATTATAAAAGAAAAAATTAACTATTAATGTCATTTTTAAACTCAATACTAAACGACTCAAAAAAATTTGATAATCCATTTGAGCATTGGGAATTAAATAAACCTCTAACAGATGATCAAATAAATGAGATAATAAGTGCAGATATATCTGACCCAGCAAAACATAACCTTAATTATGATGGAACCAGAGCTATTGATGGAGGTGAGGGAAAATTTAGAGAAGGAATTTCAGATGGTGGAAAAGCTTTAAAATTTCGATGTTTTGTAACTGATGAAAATACCAGAGAATTTCCAGGTCTCACAAATTTAATCAAAGAACTTCAAAGTAAAGAAACTCATCTAAAAATTTCTGAATTAATCAATAAAGATTTGTCTAATTCTTATGTGAGAGTTGAGGTTATATGTGATCGAGAAGGTTTTTGGCTGAAACCACATTGTGATATTAAGGAAAAACTTATGTCATGTTTATTATTCGTTAATAAACATAATGAAAGTGAGGAACTTGGTACAGATTTTTATGATAGTGATTTAAAGCTAATTAAAACATTACCTTATAAAGATAATTATGGATATTTTTTTTCTAGCGGACCCAATACCTGGCATGGAATGGAAAAGAAAGAAATAATTAAAGAGAGAAGGTGTTTACAAGTAAACTATGTAACATTTAAGACAGATTGGAAAGTTGATTAATTTTCTTGGAGAGCTTTTACTTTAAGTTTTTTTGTCTTTAATGCATTTATTGCTTCTAAAAATGAATATGCTGTAGACATGTTAGTACAATAAGGAATTTTATTAGCCAAAGTCCCTCTTCTAAGTGCTCTTGCATCACTAATTCTATTTTCACTATTTCCTCCACCAGTATTAATTACCAATGATATTTTTTTAGAATTTAGGATATCTACAATATGAGGTTTGCCGCTACTTACTTTATTAATTTTTTTGCATCTCATACCATTCTTAATTAAAATATCTGCAGTTCCCTTAGTTGCGGATAGTGTAAATCCGAGTTTTAATAATCTCTGAGCAACTCCAACAATTTCTTGTTTATGAGAGTCTTTAACTGATAAAAATGCTAAACCTTTTGTTGGTAATGAATTTGCTGCAGCTATTTGACTTTTTGCTATTGCCATGCCAAAGTCATCATCAAAGCCCATTACTTCTCCAGTAGATTTCATTTCTGGTCCAAGCAATAGATCACTATCTGGAAATTTATTGAATGGAAATACTGCTTCTTTTACTGCATATTTTTTATTAGTTTTATATTTTAATTTGTACTTTGAAAGTTTTTCTCCTGCCATTATTCTGGATGCAATTTTAGCAAGCGGAACCCCATTAGCTTTTGAAACAAATGGTACTGTCCTACTTGCTCTGGGATTTACCTCTATTACAAATATTTCATCCTTTTTTATTGCAAATTGAATATTTAAAAGCCCTTTAACCTTTAGTGCTAATGCTAATTTTCTAGTTTGGATTTTAATTTCTTTTAAAAGATTA
>CACPNO010000008.1 GCA_902635335.1 uncultured Pelagibacteraceae bacterium | reverse complement strand
AGTTGCCATTTCTGTTGCCACTATTGCTCAAGCAAGAGATCAAATCAAAATAGTTGGATCATCTACTGTATTCCCTTACGCAACAATAGTTGCTGAAAGATTCGGGCAAACTGGATTTAAAACACCAGTAATCGAGTCAACTGGTACAGGTGGTGGTGCAAAATTATTTTGTGCAGGTGTAGGAGAAGCTCACCCTGATATAACAAATGCATCAAGAGCAATGAAAGATAAAGAAAAAGCTCTTTGCAAAAAAAATGGTGTTAATGACATTGTTGAAGTTATTATCGGTAACGATGGTATTACTTTAGCATACAGTGTTGATGCTGAACCAGTAAACTTCACTAAAGAACAACTTTGGAAAGCTTTAGCAAAACACTCAGTTGTTGATGGTAAATTAGTAGACAACATATACAAAACATGGGATCAAATAGATCCAAGTTTACCAAAACAAAAGATTTCAGTTATGATTCCCCCAGGAACATCCGGAACAAGAGATGCTTGGAATTCGTTAGTAATGAAAAAAGGTATGCCTAAAGAGGCTAAAGCATTATACAAAGCAGGTTTCGAAGCTGGAAATAAAAAATATAAAAAACCACAAAAACTTTACAGAGAAGATGGTGCTGCAATTGAAGTTGGAGAGAATGATAGTTTAATTATTCAAAAATTATCTGAAGACAAAGAAATGTTTGGTTTCTTTGGATTTAGTTACTTCTTAGCTGCTAGAGATAAATTGCAAGCTGCAAGTATAGAAGGTGGTCAACCATCATTAGAATCTATCCAAGACTATAGTTATGCTGTTGCTAGACCATTATTCTTTTACGTAAAAAAAGCTCATGTTGGTGTAATTCCAGGTTTACATGAATTTGTAAAAGAATTCACTACAACTAAAGCTATTGGTAAAAGAGGTTACTTAGCGGAAATAGGACTTGTTCCACTTGATGCTGCAACTTACAGAACAGTTAGAGATAATTCGAAATCTCTTACTGCAATGTCAATGGAGTAATATAATATTTGTTAATAAACTCAAAAGGGGCCCTATTAAATGGGCCCTTTTTTTTGTATAAATCTAAAGGAGCCAATAATTGAATTCAGTAATATTTTTAACAATCGTTCTTTTAGCTTTATCCAGTTACTTCTTTGGAAGAAAAAAAGCTATTTTAATTCAATCTAACAAACGGTTAACAGCTCTTCCAAAATTTTATGGGTACTATCTTGCTATATGGTGTGGCGCACCCGCTTTTCTTTTGTATGCTTTATGGTCGATATTTGAACCTAGCATAGTAAGATTTTTTATACTTAGTGATTATTCTTCGCAAGGACTTCTAGAAGGAGAGTTGAATTTATTTTATGAAAAAGTAAAATCACTTTCTCGAAACCAGTATTCAGGAGAACTTACTGCAGAGTTACAAAGATCAGCAGAAAAATATTTAAACTTTAGAGACATAGCAAAGTGGTCTAAGGTCGTTATAGTTTTATCATTATTAATTGCATCAACAGGTTATGCGTATACAAAGATTTCAAACAACACTAAAACAAGAGAACCAGTTGAAATATTTCTTAAAGGAGTATTTTTTTTATCATCACTGGCAGCGATATTAACAACCATTGGTATTATTTTTTCCCTTTTGTTTCAAACAATAGAATTTTTTCAAGTTATCCCACTATTTGATTTTGTATTTGGAATGCACTGGTATCCTGCAAAAGCTTTTGTTCGAGATGCAAGTGAAGCACTTGATCCATCAATGTATAGTGATACTTTTGGTGCAGTTCCGATATTTGCAGGCACCTTTTTTATAGCTTTGATTGCAATGTGTGTTGCAATACCAATTGGTTTGTTAAGTGGTATATATATGGCGGAATATGCGAGCAAACGTTTAAGACAATATGCCAAACCTGTCATTGAAATTTTAGCAGGAATTCCAACTGTTGTTTATGGTTTTTTTGCTGCTTTAACAGTTGGACCTTTTTTAAAAGACCTTGGATTATCATTAGGACTAGAGGTGTCAGCAGAAAGCGCACTGGCAGCCGGTGGTGTTATGGGAATTATGATTATTCCATTTATATCAAGCTTAAGTGACGACGTAATTACAAGTGTTCCTCAAAATCTTAGAGATGGTAGCTATGCCATGGGAGCAACAAAATCTGAAACAATAAAAAGAGTAATTTTTCCAGCTGCTTTACCTGGAATTGTTGGATCTATTTTATTAGGTGTTTCTAGAGCTATTGGTGAAACAATGATTGTTGTAATGGCATCAGGGTTGGCAGCAAACCTAACTCTTAATCCATTAGAGTCCACTTCAACAATAACTGCTCAAATTGTTGTTATCTTAATTGGTGATCAACAATTTGGGGATCCGAAAACCCAAGCAGCTTTTGCACTGGGATTAAGTTTATTTATAGTTACTTTAGTTTTAAATATTGTTGCCTTATCTGTTGTGAAAAAATATAGAGAGAAATATGAATAAAGAAATATGAATAAAGAAGAACGTTTAATTAAAAGATACAAAGCTGAAAAAAGATTTCAATTTTACGGTAAAGCTGCAATATTTATGGCTTTATTATTTCTAGTGGTATTTCTAACAAAGATATTTTCTACTGGTTACACAGCATTTCAAAAAACATGGTTGGTAATACCAGTCAATTATAATGCAGATTTATTATATTTGGATCCAGATAAAAAACCAACAACCGAAGATATTAATGATGCAGACTTTTATGAGTTTGGGATAGAAACATTTATCACTCTCGATCCAGACGCAAGTGAGGATCAAATTATGGAATTAAAAAAAATGTTTGCATTTACTTTTGAGAGAGAATTAAAATATTATCTTCTAGACAATCCTGATAGCTTTGGAAAAACAGTTGATGTAAAATTAACAGCCTCTGACGACTTAGATCAAGTATTTAAAGGAAATTATCCAAGAGATATACCTGAAAATAGAAGAAGAGCATCTGATTATCAATTAAAAATTTTTGATAAATTAAATGAAGATGGAAGAGTTATAAGTGAATTTAATGCCAGTTTTTTTACAAATGCTGATTCTAGAGAAGCTGAGTTAGCGGGAATAGCAAGCTCATTTATGGGTTCATTATTTTCCATACTTGTCTGTCTGTCAATTGCCTTTCCTGTTGCCTTACTAGCTGCAGTGTATCTAGAGGAATTTGCACCAAAAAACAGATTTACAGATTTTATTGAAGTAAATATCAATAATCTAGCAGCAGTTCCTTCAATTGTTTTTGGATTATTAGGATTAGGTGTTTTATTGGCTGTATTTGGTTTACCTAGATCAACACCCTTAGTTGGAGGTATAACCCTTTCATTAATGACTCTTCCAACAATTATAATAGCAGCCAGAGCATCATTGAAGGCTGTTCCACCCAGTATAAGAGAAGCAGCTTTAGCAATGGGAGCTAGCAGAATGCAAACGACGATGCATCATACCGTGCCATTGGCTTTACCTGGAACTTTATCAGGTACTATAATTGGCTTAGCTCAAGCATTAGGTGAAACAGCGCCTTTAATATTAATTGGAATGGTTGCTTTTGTTAACACAATACCAGGAACCCCTATGGATCCAGCAGCTAGCTTGCCTGTTCAAATCTATATATGGGCGGAGAGTGCCGAAAGAGGATTTGTAGAAAAAGTGTCTGCTTGCATAATGGTATTATTATTTTTCCTAATTTTTATGAATTTAGGAGCACAATTAATTAGACATAAATTTGAAAAGAAATGGAACTAAAATATGAATAAAATAGAAGCAAAAAATGTTGATGTCTATTATGGAGCGAAACAAGCTTTATTTGATATCAATATGGATATCGAAGCAAATAAAGTAACTGCTCTTATTGGACCTTCTGGTTGTGGTAAATCAACATTCTTAAGATGTCTAAATAGAATGAATGATGTGATCGATATTTGTAAAGTCAGTGGTGTCGTAAAAATTAATGACTATGACATAAATCAAAAAGATACAGATGTTGTAAGGCTTAGAGAAAAAGTTGGAATGATTTTTCAAAAACCAAATCCTTTTCCAAAAACCATTTATGAGAATATTTCTTATGGACCTGAGATACATGGGATAGCTCAATCTAAAAGTGAAATGGATAATATTGTTGAAGAGAGTTTGAGAAAAGCAGCACTTTGGGAAGAGGTAAAAGACAGAATTCACGAACCAGGTACTGGTTTATCAGGTGGACAACAACAAAGACTTTGTATTGCAAGAACAATATCAATTAAGCCAGAGGTAATACTCATGGATGAGCCATGTTCAGCTCTTGATCCAATTGCAACAGCACAAATAGAGGAGCTAATTGATGAATTAAGAAAGGAACATACTATAATAATTGTTACTCACTCAATGTCCCAAGCTGCAAGAGTCTCTCAAAATACTGGTTTTTTTCACCTTGGTAAATTGATTGAAGTAGGTTCTACTGATAAGATATTCAAGAATCCGACTCAACAACAAACGCAGGATTACATAACAGGAAGGTTTGGATAATGAATGAAAAACCACACACAGTAAAATCTTACGAAGACCAATTAAAAAAATTAAACAATGATTTAGTTGAAATGGGGGCAAATTGCGAAACCGCTTTAGGTAAAGCAATGAAAGCAATATCAACAAATGATCATAACCTTGCTGATGATGTTATAAATTCAGATGTAGTTATAGATAATTTTGAGTCCCAGATAGAGAATGAGGTAGTAAATTTAATTGCTTTAAGACAACCAATGGCTGTGGATCTTAGAGAAACAGTTGCAGCTCTAAAGATGTCTTCAGACTTAGAAAGAATAGGTGATCTTGCCAAAAATATTGCAAAAAGAACAAAACTTATAAATACGCATTTGCCAAATAATTTAATTGAAGCAATGAATAGAATCTGCATTTTGGTTCAAAAACAATTAAAAATTGTTTTAGACTCATATCTAAGTAGATCAAGCGATGTAGCTCGAACAGTATGGGAGAGTGATGAACAAGTTGATGATTTAACAAATCAATGTATGGAAGAAGTCATCTCATTACTTAAATCAAATATGGAAAATATTGAATATGGCTCACATCTTTTATTTGTAACTAAAAATATTGAAAGGATAGGAGATCATACAACCAACATTGCTGAGCAAGTATATTATTTAGTTACAGGTGATTATTTGGAGGGAGAAAGACCTAAGGGTAGCGACTCAGTATTAACAAAGTAATGAGTGCACACATATTTATTGCAGAAGATGAGGCGCCAATTTCAACCTTATTAAAATATAATTTAGAAAAAGAAGGTCATAAGGTTTCTTCAAGTGAAAATGGAGAGGACTCTTTAAAATCAATAAAACAAAAAATGCCAGACTTAATCTTATTAGATTGGATGTTGCCAGATTTATCAGGTGTTGAAATATGTAAACAGTTAAAAAGGGATAAAAAATATAATGACATTCCAATTATTATGCTTACTGCAAAAGGAGAGGAGGAAGATAAATTAAAAGCATTTGAAACTGGAGCTGATGATTACGTCACTAAACCATTTAGCCAAAAAGAATTAAATGCAAGAATTAAATCTTTGTTAAGAAGGGCTAAACCTTTGTCATCAACTGATGTTGTGGAATTTAAAGACCTTAAAATTGATAGATTAGCAAAAAGAGTTTATAGAAATGATAAGGAAATAATTTTGGGACCCACAGAATTTAAATTATTAGATTTTTTTATTAAAAATCCAAAAAGAGTTTATTCAAGAGAACAATTACTAAATAATGTTTGGGGTGAAAATATTTATGTAGAAAGTAGAACGGTTGATGTTCACATAAGAAGATTGAGAAAAGTTTTAAATGTAAGTGGATTAGAAAGTTTAATTCGCACAGTGAGATCTGCAGGCTATTCGTTAGATAACTAAATCTTTAGGCCTTACAAATTCAGAAATAATTCCTTTCTCTTCAATATTTATCCAATCATTTGTATTGAAAACTATTTTAGCAAATGCACAAGTTGGGAATTTATAATTTAATAGTTTAAAATTACTATTATCTTTATTTTTAGTTAATTTTATAACTAAATTTTTAAGAGCAGGTTCATGATTTATTAGCAATACTTTCTTAAACCTTTTATGGATATTTTTTATATACCCTATAATTTCATTTTCATTAACTAAATAAAGCTTTGAGGAACTTTTAATTTTTTTTGGTTTATTTATTTTTTTCAGTATTAAATTTAGAGTTTTTTTTGTTCTTTTTGATGAAGATAAAAGCACATAATCAAAGGAATATTTTTTTTTAACAAAAAATTCACTTATAATTTTTGCACTTTTGATGCCTCTTTTATTTAATGGTCTTTCAAAATCACTTAAATTTGGGTCTTCCCAACTAGATTTTGCATGTCTCATGACATATAATTCGCGCATCAATTCTAAATATATGACTGCATTAAAAAAACAAGACAAAGAAGAGCTTAAATCTAATTATATAAATAGAGAATTATCATGGTTAAAATTTAACGATAGGGTTCTTTTTGAGGCGCAAAATATTGAAAATCCTCTTTATGAGAGAGTAAAATTTTTATCTATTGCAGGCTCAAATTTAGACGAATTTTTTATGGTTCGAGTTGCTGGACTATACAGTCAAATTAAACAAGAAGTCGACTCACTAAGTTCAGATGGATTAACACCTGAAGAACAGATGGAGATGGTTATCAATGATACAAAAAATCTATTAAATAAACAAAATACCATATTTAATAATTTATCAAATCAGCTGAAGAGAAATAATATTTTATTAACTAAGCCAGAAAACCTTAACACAAAGGAAAAAAAGAAATTATTAGAAATATTTAAGGAAGAAATCTATCCTCTACTTACACCATCAGCGATTGATCCTGCTCATCCTTTTCCATTTATTATTAATCAAGGGAGAGCTTTAGTTATGAAGCTGAAGAAAAAGAAAAAAAAGAGAATTCTTAATTCAATTATTGTAATTCCTAAAGCTTTATCAAGATTTATTGAAATAGACGGAGGAAAATCATTTAAGAAATTTTTAGTTCTAGATGATGTTATTGGTTACTTTGCCTCTGAAATTTTTCCAGATCATTTATTAGAAAAGAAAATGATATTTAGAGTAATAAGAGATAGTGATGTAGAAATTCAAGAAGAGGCTGAGGATTTAGTCAGATCATTTGAACTAGCATTAAAGCGAAGAAGAACTGGTGATATTGTTAGATTAGAAATTTTAGAAAAAAGCGACAAAGAACTTGTAAAATTTATAACAAATAAATTAGAAATTAATCCAAATTATATTTATGAAGTAGCAGGTTTAGTTGGAATCCAGGATATAGACCAAATTTGTAAAATTAAAAATTCTAAATTAAAATTTAAAAACTTTACACCAAGAGACGTAGAAAGATTAAAAGAATACAATAATAATTTTTTTGAGACAATTAAGAAAAAAGACCTAATAGTTCATCATCCATTTGAAACTTTTGATGCTGTAATTGAATTTTTAAATCAAGCGGCTATAGATAAAAAAGTAATTGCTATTAAACAAACATTGTATAGGACTACTTTAGATTCACCAATTGTTAAAGCATTAATTAGTGCTGCCGAAAATGGTAAAACAGTTACTGCTTTAATTGAAATCAAAGCTAGATTTGATGAAGAAGCAAATATACAGCTGGCAAGAAGTCTTGAAAAAGCTGGAGTTCAAATTGTTTATGGTTTTGCAAAATACAAAACACATGCTAAATCATCACTAATACATCGACGTGAGGGTGGTAAAATTCAAACATATTTCCATTTGGGTACTGGCAATTATCATCCTGTAAATGCAAAAATATACACAGACTTATCTCTATTTAGCTCTGATAAAAAAATGGCTACAGATGTTGAAAAATTCTACAATTATGTGACTGGTTATTCAAAACCAAGAAATTTAAATAAAATTTCCATTTCTCCAGTAAATTTAAGAAAAACTTTAAATCAGAATATAGATAAGGAAATAAGTAATGCAAAAAAAGGGAAACACGCTGAGATTTGGGCTAAAATGAATTCATTAGTTGATCCACAAATAATTGATAAGTTTTATGAGGCTTCTAGTGTCGGTGTAAAAGTCTTTTTATTTGTAAGAGGTGTATGTTGTTTAAGACCTGGTATTAAAAATAAATCGGAAAATATTATTGTAAAAAGTATCATTGGAAGATTTCTTGAACACTCAAGAATTTATTGTTTTGCAAATGGAAAATTTATGCCTAACAGAAATGCAAAAGTTTATATTTCATCTGCAGATTTGATGCCAAGAAATCTTGATAGAAGAGTCGAACTTCTCGTGCCAATTGAAAATCAAACTGTGCATGAACAGGTTTTAGACCAAATAATGATGGCCAATTATCTCGACACGAATCAGAGCTGGGAACTTTATCCTGATGGAAATTATCAAAAAATTAAATATAGTCGAAAAGATTCTTTTTCTGCACATGATTATTTCATGAATAATCCAAGTTTATCAGGAAGAGGAAAAGCAAAACTAAAAATTAAACCTAAAAAATTAAACTTAAGGTTGGTTAAAGGTGGAACTTAAAGTAATTAAAAATAAGCAAAATTTAAAATTAAGACAATCAAAATTAGCTATTATTGATATAGGTTCAAATTCTATAAGAATGTTAATTTACGATGATTTTACATCATCTAGAGTACCTTTTTTTAACGAAAAAGCAGTTTGTGAACTTGGTAAAAACTTAGATAAATCAAAAAAACTTCATAAATCAGGCAAGATATATGCTTTAAAAGTCTTAAAAAGATTTTCAGAAATTCTTAATGTTTCAAAAATTAATAACCTTAAAATTATTGCAACAGCTGTATTAAGAGAAGCTACAGACGCAAAGCCCTTTATTGAAGAAGTAGAATACTTATTTAAAAAAAATATAAATATTTTAACTGGTGAAGAAGAAGCCGAATCATCAGCTGAAGGCGTTAAAATTGGATTTGAGAATGTGGATGGACTTGTTGCTGATTTAGGTGGTGGAAGTTTAGAGCTTGCTAGAGTTGAAAACAATATTGTAACAAATAAAACATCACTTCCAGTTGGTGTTTTAAGATTAATTAATAATCCTATTGTTAAAAAAAGAAATTTACCTAAATATCTCAAAAATCTTTTAAGAGATGAAAAATGGTTATCTAAAAAAAAATTTAATAATTTATATTTGGTGGGAGGTACGTGGAGAGCTTTGTTTAAATTACACTTATTTCAAAATGAATATCCAGTCCATATTATTCATCAATACTCAATTGAAAATCAAAAACTTACAAAATTTTTAGAAAAAATTTCTTCATTTAATAAATCTAAATTGAAATCAGTTGAATACATATCAAAGTCTAGAACGCCTTATCTTCCTTATAGCTCAATAATTCTAGAAGAAATTATGAACATAGCAAATCCAAAAAATGTTATTTGCTCAATTAGTGGTATTAGAGAAGGATCTCTTGCCAAAGATTTATTTAAACACTCAGATAGTAATTTTGTTTTTAATAAATCATTAGAGCATATTTCAAAAAAAAGAGGCGATTTAGGATCTACATATAAGAAATATTTTGATTTTATAAAACCTATATTTGAGGGAAATGAGCATTTTAATCAAAAATTGCTTCATCTATCTTGTGTACTAAGTCATATGGATTGGGGTTTGGGAGCATTCCAAAAAGCAGAGTTGGTTTTTCAAGAAACATTAAATACGCCTTTATTAAAACTTTCACATAAAGAAAGAATACAATTGGCACTTTCTTGTTACTGGAGATATTGTAGTATAAAATACAATCCAAAGATAGAATACTTAACGTTTTTAAATAACAACGAGATATATTCATGCAAACAAGTTGGTGCAGCCTTAAGATTTGCTAATTCTCTTACATCAATATCTACAATTTTTTTAGAAGAGTTTAAACTTTATAAAAGAGGTAATTCAGTATTTTTAAAAATTCCATCCCAGCACCAGGAAATTATTTCAAAACAAGTGACTAAAAAATTCAAAGCCTTATCAAGGGAATTATTTCTAGAACCTAGGGTAATTTATTCAAATTAATTTAATATTATTTTAATTTAACTTTAATTATATAATTAAAAAATATAATGAAAAATAATAAAATAGAAGCAATTGTTTTTGATTTAGCAGGCACCCTAATAGATTTTGGTAGTTTGGCACCATCAAAAGTTCTAATTCATATTTTTAATAAGATTGGAATACCAATTAGTAGAAAAGAAGCTATTGGTCCTATGGGTATTGAAAAAAGAGCACATATAAGTCAATTAATTAATACAAAAAAAATAAATCTTCAGTGGAAAAAAAAATATAAAAAAAAACCTAGTAAAAATGATATCGATAAATTATTTAAACTTTTTAATCCAGAATTAAAAAAAATTATTAAAAAACATTCTAAATTTATTTCAGGCAGTAAAAGAACCATAGAATTTATAAAAAAAAAAAAAATTAAAATAGCTACAAATACTGGATATTCTGATGATATTTTAAAAACTATATTGCCAGAATTAAAAAAACAAGGATTTACTCCAGATATTTCTTATAGTTCATCGCATACAAGAATTGGAAGACCCTCAGCTGAAATAATATATAAAATTTTTTCTGAATTAAATATTACTAAGGGATCAAATTGTATAAAAGTTGATGACACTATTCCTGGATTGTTAGAGGGAGTAAATGCTGGGATGTGGGTAGTGGGTGTTATTTTTTCAGGTAATGAATTTGGTAAAACAGAAGTCGAATTTAATAAACTTTCTTTTAAAGATAAAACTAAATTTAGAAAAAAGATCAAGAAAAAATTTGAGAAAGTAGGTGCTCACTATGTAATAGATACAATTAAAGATTTACCTAAAATTATCAAAATAATTCAAACTAGAATTAAATAAAATTACTTAGTGAAAAGCATTTTCTAAGACAGTGGAAATTACAAAAGCTTCTTTTTGTGTGTCCATGGACCTTTTTTTGTTTTAGGTAAAAATTTTTCAAGATCAATAAGGACTTTTTCAGACAATTTTCTGTAGGTGGTAAGTTTTCCTCCATAAATATTCAATAAAGGTAATTTTTTTATAATTTTTAAATCAAAAACATAATCTCTTGTGACTTTTGAGGCTGTTTTAAAATCTTCAATTAGAGGTCTTATCCCAGAATATGTATCTACGATGTCTTTTGATGTTATTTGTTTTTTTAAGTAATTATTTACTGAACTAATTAAATATCTAATTTCTTTTTTTGATATTCCTTTATTTTCAGGTGATTTCACCTCTTCTTCAGTAGTTCCAATTAAAGAAAACTTCCCTTTATAAGGTATTACAAATATTATTCTTTTATCAGTATTTTGAAATGTGAACGCAACATTTTCTTTGTACAATTTTTTTGTAATAATATGACTTCCTTTAACCAATCTAATTTTTTTCTTAGATTTAATTTTTATATTTTTATTTAAGGTTTCATTTATCCATGGTCCAGATGCATTAATCAAAATTTTTGACTTTACTTTTTCACCATTTTCAAGACTAATAATCCATTCATTACCAATAATTTCAGCTTTTTTAACTTTGTTGTATTCTAGTATTTTAGCGTTATTTCTTTTTGCATCTTTGGTATTTAATTTCGTTAATTTTTTATCGTCAATTTGTATGTCAAAATATTGGAAACCAGTTTTGTATTTTTCTTTAAGAATATTTGAAAATTTTTTTCTAAGATCAAATGTTTTTGATTTTGGTATATTACTTTTACCACCTAAATTATCGTACAAAAATAAACCAATTTTAATTAACCAGGCTGGTCGAATTTTATCTGCATAAGGAATTATAAAAGGAATAGGTTTTGAAATATGTTTAGCAATTTTATAAACAATTTCTCTTTCTCTCAAAGACTCTCTAACTAATTTGAATTCATAATTTTCTAAATAACGTAGACCACCATGTATTAATTTCGTTGACCAGGATGAAGTTGCTCCACCAATCTCACCTTTGTCAGCTAAACAAACTGATAAGCCTCTACCTGCAGCATCCCTTGCAATACCTGCACCGTTTATACCGCCACCTATTATGAATAAATCGAATATTTTAGACATTTAAATTATGATTTGTTTTAAAATATACAACCTCTTTTAGAAATATTATATATTTTTACATTTAAGTAATCAAAATTTAACGATACTTTAACATAAATAATTTATCATTAATAAATCATAAATTAACAAAAGAGGTAAAATGAAAAAAATATTGAGTGTTTTAACAATTCTATTTACTTTCTCTTTTACATCACACAGTTATTCAAAAACAGAAATTCATTGGTGGTATGGAAATAGTGGATTTCTTGGTGATGTAATTATTGAAATTGCAAATAGATTTAATGCTTCACAAGATGAATACACCGTCATTCCTACAGGTAAAGGAAGTTATGAAGATAACATGGCGGCAACTATAGCTGCATTTAGAGCGGGAGACCAACCACATTATTCACAGGTTTACGATGCTGGTGCTGCAATTATGGTAGCCCAAGTTAAAAATGGCGTTGTTATTGGTTTTGAAGATATGGCTGAGAAATATGGAATTAAAGTAGATGCAGATAATTATATTCCTGGAATTAAAAACTTCTATGCTGACTCTGACGGAAAAATGATAGGTGTTCCTTTTAATAGTTCAACTTGCTTAATGTATGCAAATATGGACATATTGAAAGAAGTAGGAATAGAATCAGTTCCAAAAACTTATGAAGAATTTGAGGCTATGGCTCCAAAAATTAAAGCTGCTGGATATATTCCTTTAGTTCAAAGTCACTTTCCATGGATCTGGACAGAAAATTTCTTTTCAAGACATAATCTACTTATGACAGATGGAAACAATGGTTACGATGCTGTTCCGACAAAAACTTTATTTGCTGAAACAGATGCATTTGTTTATCATTGGAAAAAAGTAAAAGAATGGTACGAAAAAGGTCTCTACGGTTATAAAGGAAGAGCATGGGGAGATAATCAAGCACCATTTATAGCAGGTGAGGCTGCTTTTTGGTTTGGATCTGCTGCATCATTTGGTGGAATGAAAGGTGTTGTTCCAAATTTTACAGTTAATCATATTCCTTATTGGGATTCAGTAACTGGTGGCAAAGAGTATCCAACATTTATTGGTGGCGCAGCAAACTGGATCTTAAATGGTCATACAGAAGAAGAGTATAAAGGACTTGCTAAATTCATAGAATTTATGGGTTCTCCTGAAATGGATTTATACTATCACAACATGACAGGTTATTCTGCTGTAACTAAAGGTGGTATAGAATTAGCAGAAACTATAAACTTTTATAGAGCTTCTCCATATCACAAAGCTGTTGGTGAACAATTAAGCTTAGAAGGTTCAACTATTCCTGGTGGATATAGAGCTGGTAACTGGCCTCAAATTCGTGAAGTAATTTACGAAAATGTTGAGCCAATGTTAAATGGCAAAATATCAATCGAAAAAGGATTAAAGAACATGGATAAGGGTGCAGCTAAATTGTTAAAACAATTTGCTAAGACTCTTTAAAAAATAATATAAATTAGGAGGGTATTAATATACCCTCCTATTTATTTTATGAAAAAAGTTCAGTTTAAATCAAACTATTCACAGTATTTTTTTTTAGCACCACAGCTAGGTATTTTATTAATATTTTTATATTGGCCAATAATACAAACTTTTAGAGATGCATTTACCATGCAAGATGCATTTGGATTTGGAAGACAATTTGTATGGTTTGATAATTTTTTATTTATTTTTGATGACCCGGCTTATTTAATAGCTTTTAAGTTTACTATTATTTATAGCTTTGTGATTACACTTGTTACAGGAGCCATTGGATTGTTACTTGCTGTACAAGCCAATAATGTAATGCATGGAAAAAGTGCCTACAAAACTCTTTTGATTTGGCCTTATGCTATTGCACCAGCGGTGGTGGGTGTTATGGCAAATTATTTTTTTAGTGAAAGATTTGGATTATTGTATCATCTATTTAACGATTTATGGGGTTTTAATTGGTATGAAAGTGTTTTTGATTCTTATATCTACTTAATAATAGCAGGATCATGGAAACAAATAAGTGCTAATTTTATTTTCTTCTTAGCCGGTCTTCAAGCAATACAAAAATCTGTTATTGAAGCATCCATAATTGATTGTAAAAGTAGTTTAAGAAGATTTTGGACAATCACTTTCCCTCTATTGATGCCCACAACTTTCTTTTTAATCATTATCAATATAACTTATGCTTTTTTTGATACTTTTGGAATAATTGACACTACAACAATTGGTGCACCCTCAGGTGAAACAAGAACTCTTGTTTATAAAGCATACATGGACGGATTTAGGGGGTTAGACTTAGGAAGTGCTGGTGCTCAATCAATTATGATGATGTTGATTGTTTTAGTTATTACAATTTTTCAATTTAGATACATAGAAGGGAAAATACATTACAATTAAAATGATTAGATATTTTTCATCAAACTTTTCTCATTTAATTCTTTTGATAGGCATTTTTATTATGATAATTCCTGTTTGGTTAATTTTTGCAAGCTCAACTCATACAGCTTCGATAATTAATACCCAAGGTCTTCAATTTTTTTTAGGAGATAAGTTTTTAGAGAATTATACAAAAGTTTTATTATATGAAGGTGGTTTTTTTAAAGAAATTACTGCATTAAAGATGTTTTTAAATAGTTTTTTAATGGCAACTGGAGTTGCTTTTTTATCAGTTATTTCATCTCTTATGACTGCATATGTCTTAGTTTATTTTAGAGTGAAATATGCAACATTATTATTTTGGATAATTTTTATTACTATACTAGTCCCTCTGGAGTTAAGAATTTTTCCTACGTATTCTGTTATGTCTACACTTAACTTAGTAAACTCATATTGGGGACTAATTATTCCAATTTCAGCTTCTGCTATAGCTACTTTATTTTTTAGACAGTTTTATAAAACTATACCTGATGAATTACTTGAATCAGCAAAATTGGATGGTGCAAATACTTGGAGATTTTTTATTGACTTTTTAGTGCCATTGTCAAAAACAATGATTGTTGCAATGTTCATATTTATGTTTGTATTCGGTTATAATCAATATTTATGGCCGATATTAGTAACTTCTTCTGAACAATATTGGACTGTTGTCATGGGATTAAAGATGATGTCTGGATCAATTGTTAACAAATTTGCATTTGTTATCATGTCAATGATACCACCAGTATTAATTATAATTGTATTACAAAAATATTTTATTAAAGGGATCTTTCAAGACAAATGAAAATTAAATTATCACAAATTTTAGCACACATTGTACTTATACTAGGTGTTTTATTAATGGTAATACCGATTTGGTTATCATTTGCTAGCTCTACCCACGATACTGTAACTATTTTAAAAGAGGGAATGAAATTTGGTCTTGGCGATCAATTAAAAAGAAATTATAACGAAGTTTTAAATGAGAAGGGTGGTTGGTCAGAGGAAGTGACTGCTGCAAAAATGTTTATAAATAGCTTTATAATGGCTTTGGGAATTGCAACCCTTAAAGTAATTATCTCAGCAATGTCAGCTTATGCTTTAGTTTATTTTAGATTCAAATTTGCTGTACCAATTTTTTGGTTAATCTTTATTACTTTACTTGTGCCTCTGGAGGTTAGGATTTTTCCAAGTTATAAGATTGTATCAGATTTAGGTTTAACTAATTCATACACAGGTCTTGTTCTTCCATTGGTTGCATCAGCCACCGCTACCTTTTTTTTTAGACAGTTTTATAAAACTATACCTGATGAATTACTTGAATCAGCAAAATTAGATGGTGCAAATAGTTGGAGATTTTTTATAGATTTTTTAGTTCCATTATCTAAAACAATGATTGCAGCGATGTTTATATTCATGTTTGTATACGGATATAGTCAATATTTATGGCCGTTAATAATGACTACGAGTGAGGAATATTGGACTGTAGTAATGGGAATGAAAATTATATTTACTGAAAATTATGAGGGAGTTGCTTTACCAAGAACAGCAGAGAGATTTGCTTATATTATTTTATCAATGATCCCCCCAGTTTTAGTGGTAGTATTTTTGCAAAAATGGTTCATAAAAGGATTAATTCAAACAGAGAAATAAATGAGTTTTTTAGAATTAAATAAAGTTACTAAAATCTATCCAAACGGAACTAAAGCTGTTCATGAGACAAGTATGAATGTAGAAAATGGTGAATTCATGGTTTTTGTTGGACCGAGCGGATGTGGAAAATCTACTCTTTTAAGAATGATTGCTGGGTTAGAAGACATAACTGAAGGTAATATAAATCTTGATGGAATATTAATTAATAAAGTTGACCCTTCAGAGAGAGATGTTGCGATGGTTTTTCAGAATTATGCACTCTATCCTCACATGAATGTTTACAACAATTTGGCTTACGGATTAAAAAATAGAGGTATTTCAAAAGAAGATATTGAAAAAAAAGTTAATGAGGCAGCAAAGTTATTACAAATTTCTGAATACTTGCAAAGAAAACCATCCATGTTGTCAGGAGGTCAAAGGCAGAGAGTTGCTATGGGAAGAGCTATTGTAAGAAGTCCTAAAATATTTTTATTTGATGAGCCATTATCTAATTTAGATGCAAAACTAAGAATACAAATGAGGCTTGAAATAAAAAAACTTCAGCAAAAAGTTGGAGTGACAAGTATATTTGTAACTCATGACCAAGTAGAAGCTATGACCTTAGCTGATAGACTGGCAGTAATAAATAATGGCCTTATTGAGCAGCTTGGAACACCGATAGAAATTTATAATAATCCTAAATCTATGTTTGTCGCAGGATTTATAGGTTCGCCACAGATGAATTTTCTTGAAGGAGAATTAAAAAATAAAACTCTTACTTCAGAAGGTTTTGAAATTAATAATGTTACAAGTGATTTTAATGGACCAGTTATATTAGGAATTAGACCAGAGCATATGTCGCAAACTGATAAAGGTTTAATAAATTTATCTGTAGATCTGGTAGAACAATTAGGTTCAGATAATTTGATTTATGGAGAAATAAAAAATAAAAAAGATTTTTGTTTTAGATGTCCTGGAAGTCAAATTATTAAAAAAGGAAGTAAATTATCTTTGAACATAAATGATAACAATTATTATGTTTTTGATAAATCTAATGGTAATCGAGTAAATTAATTTTGATTTTATCAAAGCCAAATTATATTAAAATTTACGGCCATAGAGGCGCTAGAGGAGATCTTCCTGAAAATACTCTAGAAAGTTTTAAATATTTATTTAAAAACAATATTAATGCATACGAAACAGATATTTTGATTTCCAAAGATCTTATTCCTGTGATTACACATGACTTTAGATTAGATCCAAGTTTTACAAAAGATAATGAGGGAAATTGGATAACGGATGAAAATATAATAATATTTGACTTAAGTTACGATGAGCTTTTAAAATTTGATGTTGGGGCTTTAAATAAATTATCTAGATATGGAAGAAGATTTGTTAATCAAAAAACTTTAGAAAATCAAAAGATACCAAAACTTTCTGAGTTATTAGAATTATCTTCAAAAAACAAATCTGAAAATTTATTAATAAATTTAGAAATTAAATCTACACCTGACGAGGAAAATTTAACTCCAACCCCAGAGGAAATGGTAAAACTTGTTATGCAAGAAGTAAATAAATCAAATTTACAAAATAAAATAATCATTTCTTCATTTGATTGGAGAACACTGACAGAAATCAAAAATCATTACCCTGAAATTTCGAGAGCTTATTTAAGTTTTCAACAACAGACAGGAATTAAAATTAAAAATACAATTTACAATAGATCTCCATGGATGAGTTTCTTACCTTTTTTTGAAAAATATGAGTTACCAAAAATTATAAAATCACAAGGTGGAAAGGCTTGGCATCCATACCATAAAGATATTACAAAAAAACTAGTAGAAATTTCTCATCAGGAAGATTTGCCAGTGAACGTTTGGACAGTTAATGAAGAGTACGATATGTTAAAAATGATTGAGTATAGTGTAGATGGTATCATGACAGACTATCCATTAAGGCTGAAAGAACTTTGTGATAAAGAAAATATAAACTGGTTTTAGTTTATTTTAATGGATTTAAATATAGTTAATAACCAAGAGCAATTTTTAGCAGGTAAACTTAGAGGGTATACTTTAAAAGGTGCAGAAAATAAATTTGACGATAAAGGAAAACCTTTACCATTTCCAGGGTGCACAATAATTTGTAATATTCCTCTTAATACATATTTATCTGATCAAATTATTGGTTTTCAAAAAAATTTAGAAAATTTTAATCCTGAAAAAACTTATTCCTATTTACCTCCATCTAGTTTTCATATGACATTATTTGACTGTTGTAATTTAAATACAAAAAATACTTATTATTGGCCAACAGATATAGATCTTGATATGGATTACAAAGATATAGCTATTCAATTAAATAAAAGAATTGAAAACTATAATTTTCCAAAAGAAATCAATTTAAAAATAAAAACATTTTTTGGTGGCTACAGCATTGTTTTAGAACCCTTTTCCGAGGAGGACGAAAAAATTTTAAGAAATTGTAGAGATGAACTAAGTGATTTATTGAAAATTAAATTTGAAAATCATCAAAGATATACTTTCCATATTACATTAGCTTATATTTTGAGACAACTTAATGAAACTGAAATAAAAAATTTAACTAAATTTAATAAACAATTATCCTCTGATTTTAATAAAAAATTTCCAAAAATTACTTTCACAAAACCTGAAATGTGTACCTTTAAAAACATGCTGGAGTTTGAAAGTATTAATCCTTCTAGCCTGTAATAGTTTTAACTTATAGATATTCTTCATTATTATTTTAATTTTTGATTTTCAATAAATTTTTTAAAAACTGATTTAGAAAATTGACCTTAAATCTTATAGGTTCAATTTTTCTACGAGATAGTTTTATCTCTTGTCCTGTTATTGAAAAGTATTTTTTTAGCCACAAATACAGCAAAAAGTGCACCGATAATTTCTGCTAATATATAAACTGGAGTATGCATATAATTAATTCCAGTAAAACTTTCTGTAAATGTTCTTGCTATTGCCACAGCAGGATTTGCGAATGATGTAGACGATGTAAACCAATAACCAGCAGTGATATAAAAGGCTACACATGAGGCAACTACCACACTTCCTTTCTTTAAAGATCCAAAAATTATGAGAATTAATCCAAATGTTGCTACAATTTCAGATGTAAATATATGTATTCCGTCCCTTGATTTTGTTGATAATTCAAAAATTTGATGTTCAAAAAAGAAATTGGCAAGTGCTACACCTAACAAACAACCTAAAATTTGTGCAGATATATATGTAGGTAATAAATTTCCTTTTAATTTTTTTGTAAGAAACATTGCTAGACTTACAAATGGATTAAAATGTGCTCCTGAAACATCACTAAAAACAGTTATTAGCACAAAAAGTCCTGCGCCAGTTGCTATCGTATTGGCTAAAAGCATAATACCCGTATCATCTGTAAGATTTTCAGCCATTATTCCTGAGCCAACAATAATCATTACAAGGAAACAACTACCAATAAACTCTCCAAGAAAAAACTTACTATATTTCATTGTTAATCCAATTTTCTATTTTCTTAAATATTGTTTGATATGTATCATTAAATACTTTTTTTTGATTTGTTGTATCAGTATCTAAATTAAATTTTTTTACTGGATCTTCAATATCCCAATGAATAATTTGATTTTTATCAGGCCAAATAGGACACACTTCATTGTTAGCATTGTTACACACCGTAATTACATAATCTAATTTAATATCTGAGTTAATAAAAGTATCAAAATTTTTTGAACTGTAATTTGACAAATCAAATTTCTTTTCTTTTAAAAATTTTTCTATAATTGGATTAATTTCTCCTGAAGGATTGCTACCTGCGCTATAACCAATAAATTTATCATAATATAAGTTATTAATTATGCTCTCAGCTATAATGCTTCTAGCTGAATTTCCTGTGCAGACAAATAAAACTCTTTTCATTAGAAAATCACTTTATAAATTCCAATTACAAAAAGAGGTATTTGTAATCCAAAATTTGTTAAAATAGCCTTATCTTTTGAAATAAATCCAGCTACAGTCCACCCCATAACACCCAGTCCATGAAAATAAATATTTATAGGGTAGATATTAAGATTAGTAAGTAAAATTCCAGTTAAGACTAAAAATGTACTTATCCATTTTAGATATTTTTTTATAAACATAATCACTCCTTGATTTTTGTTTATGTCAGTTTTGTTAAGGATTTATGAAATTAAGTAATTTTTACTAATTTATTTAATGCATCTTCAAGATAATCCAATCTATCTTGACCCCAAAAAATCTCGTTATTTAAGACATATGAAGGAGCACCAAATACATGGTTATTAACTGCATCTTTTGAATTTTTTTGGTACTCAATGTTTACTTCGTCAGTTAAAGCTAATTTCTTCATTTCTTCAAAGTTTAAATTTAATTTTTCACAAATTTCCTGAAGTGTATTGTGATCAGAAAGATCTTTATCCATAGACCATAAATATTTTAAACATTCATTTCCAAAATGAAGTTTATTACCCAATTTATTTGAAGCTATTACAAATTTTGCTGGTAAGTGTGGGTCTTTAGGTGGAAATAATTTTGGCTTTTTAATAATCGGCAAACCCAGTTTATTTGAAATTCTCTCCAGTTCTACAAGTCTATATTTTTGTCTTGCAGGATGTCTTTTAGGAACTGGCAACCCACCAGTATTTGGAAAAATTTCGCCAACTAAATCAAGTGGTTTTTCTATAACCTCTAAATTATATTTGCTTACTATTTTTGTAAATCTATCAGCTCCTAAATAACTAAACGGAGATAGGACACTAAAATAATATTCAATTTTCATTTTTTAAACGCATTTCTTGCACAGACCAAAAAATTCTAAATTGTATTTATTATATTTCATTCCTTTATTATCTTTAAAATCTCTTAGATGTTCTGATAATTTATGATCATGAATTTCAGTTACATCTTCACAACTTTCACAAATTGAAAAAATAGTAGCATTAGCAATTTGACATTTTGAATTTTTACAAGCTATGAAAGCGTTTCTACTTTCTATTTTATGAATTTTTCCAATTTTCACTAGTTTGTTTAAGGCTCTATAAACCTGCAAAGGAGCATTAATACCTTTTTTTTTAACATCAAATAAAATTGAGTATGCTTTTAATGGTTGATCAGATTTTTCAATTAAATCTAAAATTATTTTTTGGTTTTTAGTTAATGTTTCCTGTTTTTGCATTTAATTATTTTTTTATAATATTCCATTAATTTTTCAATTGTATCGTTTGCTTAACTTTAAGTAATGAAAAAATAAACAACACTAGAGCTGCAGCAATTATAGATGGACCTGATGGAGTGTTAAATTCTAAAGATGAGAATAATCCTATAAACACTGATAACAATCCTCCTATTATTGCAAAAATCACCATCTTTTTCGGGTTATCTGAAAGATTTCTAGCCATAGCAGTTGGTATAATTAACATTCCTGTAATTAATAGCACTCCAACTAATTTGATAGATATGGCAATTATTGCGGCCAATAAGACTGTAAAGACTGCTTTTGCTCTATCAGGGTTTAGACCTTCTGCCTGTGCTAATTCATAATTTACAGTTGAGGCGAACAAAGGTTTCCATATTAATCTTAAAACCAATAAAATTAAGGCTCCACCAACCCATATTGTTATCAAATCTTTTTTATTAACTGCTAATATATCCCCAAACAACAATCCCATAATATCAAATCTAATAAAGGTTAAAAATCCAATCGCCACTAATCCAACTGCTAATGACGAGTGGGCCAAAAGCCCTAACAATGCATCACTTGGAAGATTAGTTTTTTTTTGTAGTTGTATTAAAATTAATGCAATTGCTGATGAAATTAAAAATATTGAAACAGCAATATTAAATTCTAATGAATATGCAATTGTTACACCTAGTAATGCGGAGTGGGCGAGTGTATCTCCAAAATAAGACAATCTCCTCCACACAACAAAACAACCAAGTGGTCCCGCAACAAAAGCAATACCAATACCTGCAACCAACGCTCTTATAAAAAAATCGTCAAACATATCAATTTTTTTTTATATCCCCATCATTAGCATGAACATGATCGTGCTTATGTTCATAAATTGAAAGAGTTTGAGAGGCTTGTTCGCCAAACAATGCTTTGTATTCACTATTTTTTGCAACTTCTTTAGGTGAACCTGAACAACAGACATGACCATTTAAACAAACAACATGATCGGTAGCGCTCATTACTGTATGTAAGTCATGAGATATTAATAAAATACCACAATTTAATTTTTCTGAAATTTCTTTAATTAATTCATACAAGGCAATTTCTCCTGTAAAATCTACACCTTGAACTGGTTCATCAAGTACTAGCAAATCAGGTTTTTTTGAAATAGCTCTGGCAAGTAAAACTCTTTGAAACTCTCCACCAGATAAATTTCCCAGACTTTTATCTTTTAAATTAATTACTCCAGTTAATGAAAGTGCTTCATCAATTACATCTTCTGTAAGATTATCTGTTAAAAGCATAAAATCTCTAACTCTTAGAGGAAGTGTCCAATCTATTGATATTTTTTGTGGAACATATCCAATATTATTTGTGAATTTTTCAACTTGACCCTCAATATTTTTAAATAAACCTAGAGCAATTTTTGCAGTTGTGCTTTTACCAGAACCATTAGGACCAATTAAGGTAACAATTTTACCTTTTTCGACTTGCAAAGAAACACCTTGAACAAGCCACTTTTGATTTTGTTGAAAACCAACATTGTTTAATTTTACTAAAATATTATTTCCTATGCTCATTTATTCACTTGACTTAAATATGTTATATTATTACACAGCGTTATATTATAACAATTAACAATAACCAAATATTATGAAAAATCTAAAAAAATCTTCAATAATCTTAACAATACTATCATTTTTAACTTTATTTACATCAGCAAATGCCGACATCAAAGTCGTTGCATCAATTAAGCCAATACACTCTTTAGCGAGCTATTTAATGGATGGTGTAGCTAAACCAGATTTAATAGTCGATGGATACGCTTCTCCACATGGATTTGCCATGAAGCCTTCGCATGCAAAAATGTTACAAGATGCTGACATTGTTTTTTGGGTAGGTGAAGATTTAGAAAATTTTTTAGAGAAACCATTAGATTCAATCGCTGCAAAAGCTGAAAAGATTGAGTTCATGGACGTAAAAGGTTTAATAAAATTAAAATTTAGAGAGAGAAATATTTTTGATGATCATGATGATCACGGACATGGTGATCATGACGATCATGCTAAAAAAGATGATCATGATGATCATGGTCATGGAGCTCATGCTTTTGAATGGGCAGGTCTTTTTGAATTAAAGGCTGGTACCTACAAATGGTCATTTGCTAAAGTTGATGGTGACTACGCTGACCCAGCTATGAAAATGGTAATATTATCTGCTCATGACATTGAAGAAGTTGAAGAGGCAGCTGAGAAATTACTTGAGAGCGAAACAGTTGAAGCAAAAAAAGATGGCGAAGTACTTGTAGCTAAAAATAATTCTTACAGTCTAAATTTTGATGCCAATAAAGATGTTTCTGTATTTGATGTAAAAATTGCTAAAGATGGCAAATATGCTTTTTTTACAGAGCATATGCCATTTGAATTTGAAGCAAACGAACACTTCTTTAAAGATTTAGCTGGTAAAGATTTAGAGGCTATTGCTCAAGAACCAGAAGGTGATGGTCACGATCATGGACATGGCGAACATGCAAAAAAAGAGGGTGGACATGATGATCACGATGATCATGATGGACATGAAGGACACCACCACGGTGAATTTGATCCACATATTTGGTTAGACCCAATTAATGCAAAAGTTATTTTATTTGAAATGTCTAAGCACTTAATTGAAAATGACCCAACAAATGAAGCTGCTTATAGAGCAAATTTAAGTAAGGCTTATAAAGAAATTGATAAACTTACAAATGATGTAACTGCAGAACTTAATGAAAGTACTGCATCAATTGTTTTTCATGATGCTTACCAATATTTTGAGAAAAGATTTAATGTAAATATATTAGGAGCTTTCACAGTTAACACAGATGTATTACCTGGCGCGGAACAACTTTCAGAGATCAGAGAAGTAATTGAGCACGATAAAGTAGCTTGTGTATTTTCTGAGCCTCAATTTAACCCAGATATCATTAAAGCTGTTGCAAAAGATATGAATATTAAAACTGGTATTGTTGATCCGTTGGGTGCAACTTTAAATCCTGGAAAAGGTTTATATTTTGATTTAATAAAAAATATGTCAAAATCCTTTAAAGGATGTTAATCTAATTAATGGAAGAAACTAACAAACAGGTTCCTGTTACCGTTTTAACAGGCTTTTTAGGTGCTGGAAAAACTACTCTTTTAAACAGAATCTTAACAGAACAGCATGGCAAAAAATATGCTGTAATAGTTAATGAATTTGGTGAGCAGGGCATTGATAACGATTTAGTTGTTGATGCTGATGAAGAGGTGTTTGAGATGAATAATGGGTGCATATGCTGCACTGTCAGAGGTGATCTAATCAGAATTTTAAGTGGCCTTATGAAAAGAGCAGATAAATTAGATGCAATTATTGTAGAAACTACTGGATTAGCTGACCCAGCCCCAGTTGCACAAACTTTTTTTGTTGACCAAGATGTTGCTGATCGAACAAAGTTAGATGCGATTGTTACCGTTGCAGATGCTGTTCATTTAAGTTCTCAACTAACTGATCACCATGAAGCTGAGGAACAAATCGCTTTTGCTGATGTTGTGTTGTTAAATAAAATAGATCTTGTTGACGAAAGTGGTTTAGAAGCAGTCAAAGAAAGAATAAGAAAAATTAATCCTTTTGCAAAAATCATTAATACTACTAAATGTGGAGTATCATTAAATGAAATTCTTAATCTTGATGCATTTAGTTTAAAACGTGTTTTAGATGTTGAGCCTGATTTTCTTACATCAGATCATGACCATGAGCATGATGATGATGTAACTAGCTTATCGTTTGTCTCTGATACCCCTTTAGATATGGAAAAGTTTCAAGATTGGTTCAGCAAGCTTTTACAGACAAAGGGTCAAGATATACTGAGAACTAAGGGAATTCTCGATTTTACAGGAGAAAGTGATCGATATGTATTTCAAGGCGTTCATATGCTTATGGATGCCTCACCAATGGGTAAATGGCCTGAGGGTAAAGAACGAAGTTCTCGACTAGTCTTCATTGGTCGAAACCTTGAAAGTATGAATTTAAAAGAAGGATTTGAAAACTGTAAATCGGCATGAAGGCTGATACAAATCAATTCCCAGAATTAGATAAGACCAAATTTGAACAAAGAGGAACAGAGTTTAAACTTGGTATTCCTGTAACTAATGCAGTCACACTTGGTAATTCAATAGCAGTTGGATTTGGCGATGGTACGGTAAGAATTTTTACATCTGGTGAAAGTTCTGAACCAATAAAAGCTCACAAAGGCATTGTACTCTGCATGTCTAAAGATGGTGATAATATTTTAACTGGTGGAGATGATGGTCGATTTTTAAACATTTCCCTTGATGGAAAGATTAATGAGATTGGTAACTTTGGTACTCGTTGGGTTGATCATGTTACAGCAAATAATGGAAGTTTAGTTTGTTCATCTGGAAATATTGTTTATCTTTGGTCACCAAATCATAAAGAGCCAAAATTATTTGAGCATAATAGCACTATTGGAGGTATAGCATTTGATGCTAAAGGTAGAAGATTAGCAGTTTCTCGTTACGGAGGAGTAACTCTTTGGAAAAAAGATTATAGCAACAAATGGAATTCATCGGAATTAAACTGGAAGGGTTCTCATAACAAAGTAATTTTTAGTCCTGATGGTAAATACTTGGTTACGTCAATGCAGGAAAACCAACTACATTTTTGGCGATTAAAAGACAAAATTGACTCAGCAATGTCTGGATATGGCGCAAAAATTAAAAGTTTTGCCTTCGTAGATGATTCAAAATATTTAGCAACATCGGGAGCTAAAGAAGCAGTATGTTGGCCATTCGATGGAGATGGACCAGTAGGTCGAGAACCCATTTGTCTTCCTTATGTAGGCAATAAATTAGTTACATTCGTTGAACCATTCCCAAATGAAAATGCAATTTTAACTGGGTTAAGTGACGGTTCAGTTTTTTTGTCAGAAATCGAAAAAGCAAGTAATACAATTATTATTCGAAGCTTTACTGAATTTGAAGTTTCTGCAATTGCAGTAACCAAAGATTGCTCACATCTATTAATTGGTGACATGGGAGGAAATATTTTATGGACATCAATCTGGGATGAGGAAAAAAAATAATCTATGTTTAATAAAAAAAAACCTAATGCTGAAACTATTAAAAATTTAAAACTTGTATTTTCAAAAAAACATCAAATTCCAGAAAAATCTATTTTAAGTATGGCCGAGTTAAGTTGTCATGAACCTAATTGCCCTCCTATAGAGACAATAATAACTGAGAGAGCAGAGGATGGGAAAGTAAGGAACTGGCGTATAGCAAAGCCAATTAATGAAATTCAAGAAATTGATATTAATAATTTAAACGAAGAGCACAATCACAAACATTAAACTAATCTATTAAGTTTACTTAAACTCTTTATTATCCGCTTTAACACTTTCCTTAAATCTATCTAAGAAATCGGGGATAGCACTTTTTACTCTATGCCAAGTTGGTATAAAAGGTGTATCCATTGGATTTTCAAAGAATGACTCACCAGCTTTCATTATATTTAAAGCAAATAATTCAACCGTTTTTTCTTCATTGTGAGAATCAAACTTTAATCCGTTCATTTGAGCGTCACTTCTATAAATATCAATTAAATCTAAAGCAGATCTGTAATAAGTTGCTTTAATTGATCTAAAAGTTTCTTTACTAAAAGAATAACCTTGTGTTGCAAGTTTTCTTACTAGTGTTTTAATTATATCAATAGACATTTTAGATAACCCCTTAGAACTATCCTTGATAGATAATATCTGATGTTTATGATCGTAGTTGTCGGCCAATTCTACTTGGCATATGTTGTTAGATGAATAATTTCTCTGCATTTCAGATAAAATAGCAATTTCAATTCCCCAATCTGATGAAATTCTTAGTTCTGGTAGAATATTTCTTCTAAATGAAAATTCTCCAGCTAAAGGGTATTTAAATGACTTCATAAAGTCTATGTAATCACTTTTACCTATTGTTTTTTCCATTGCCGTTAGAAGTGGGTTAACAAGTAATCTAGCTACTCTTCCATGCATTTTATTATCGGCAATTCTTGGGTAATAACCTTTACAAAATTCATAATTAAATAATGGATTTTCAACCGGGTAGAATAGTTTTGCTAATAACCTTCTGTCATATGTTTTAATATCACAATCATGTAAAGCAACAGATCTAGCTTCATCTCTAGCTATTGCCATGCCAATACAATACCAAACATTTCTTCCTTTACCCATTTGTTTTGGCGCAAGATCAATACTCTTTAGTTCTTTATCTAATTTTTTCAGTTTAGGACCATCATTCCATAAAATAGAAAATGGAGTTTTTAACTTTTTAAAAAATTTCCATGCCTTTTTAGCTTGTGCTTTATTAGCTTGATCCAAGCCAATTATGACATGATTAAGATATTTAGTTTTGCTTATTTCATTTACTATGTTTGGCAATGCGTCTCCTTCAAGCTCTGAATAAAGACAAGGTAAAATTAATTCTAATTTTCTCTCTTTAGAAAATTTTAATAAGTCTTTTTCAATTTGTTCAGTACTTCGTATCGAAAAATCATGAAGATTTGCTACTATTCCGTTTTGAGAAAAATCACCCATATTTATAAATTAATTTATTTATTTATTTTATCCATTGCCTTTTTGACTACCTCAATCCATCCTTCCGGAGCCTTTTTATTAGTATAAATTTTATTTTTGTTATTAATTTTGATGGATCTATTTGAAACAATACAGGGATATTTTACGACTTTTAACATACTTAAATCATTCTGATTATCACCAACAGCAATGGTTATAATCTTATTTTTATTAACTGATTTAATAAAATTTAATGTTTTTTTAATTGCCATGCCTTTAGTTACATTATCGCCTAAATTCATCACTCTGCCTCCTTGTTGAATACCTAAACCTGCCTTGTAAGTTTTTTTAAATAATAATTTTTTTAGTTTATTATCTCCTTTAAAAATAAAAGGATAAGTAAATTTCCGTTTTGAACTAGCGATTAAATCTTTCCCTTTTAAACCTAAAATTTTAGATTTTTTTTTATTGTCCATTTTATATAAAAAATCACATTTTATTAAAATCTCTTTACTCATATTTTTTAAAAAAATTTTCAAAATTGTATTTCTATCACGCGCTAATGTTATTTTTTTAGGAAGCTTTCTTTCGATCTTATTTAGATTATGAATTTCAGAACCATTTTCGCTTATAAAAGGAAGTTTTATTTTTAACTTCTTAATAAAATTATTTATCTCTAACTCTGTTTTACTTGAATTAGGAATTATAAAATTACTATCTTTAATAATTTTTTTAATAAGTGATTTAGCTGTTTCGAATTTAAAATTTTGAGTATTTAACAAAGATCCGTCTAGATCAGTAAAAACTATTATGTTATTTTTCATCAAAATGAATTTAGGCTGATTAATTTTACATAAAATGAATATTATTATGTTTCAACAATAAGTGTATCTTTAGAACCACCGCCTTGAGAGCTATTTACAATTGTACTGCCTTTTCTTAAAGCTACTCTAGTTAGTCCACCAGTGCTTACGTATGTAGTTTTTCCACTCAAAACAAAAGGTCTTAAATCAAGGTGCCTAGGTTCTATATCATCTTCAGTGATTGTTGGAGCTGTTGAAAGAGTTTCTAATGGTTGAGCAATATACTCTCTTGGATTTTTCTTTATTTTGGCAATTACTTCCTCACGTTCTTTTTTTGGAGCTTTTGGACCAATCATGATCCCATAACCCCCAGATGCATTTGCAGGCTTTACAACTAATTTACCAATATTTTCAATTACATAATCTCTCTCAGATTTGTTATGGCAAAGGTATGTTTCTACTTGATTTAAAATAGGTTGTTCTCCCAAATAATAAACTATCATTTTATTTACGTAAGAATAAACAACCTTGTCATCAGCTACACCTGTTCCAATTGCATTAATAATACCGACATTTCCTTTTCTCCAACTTTTAAAAAGTCCAGGAACACCAATTAATGATCCTTTAAAAAAAACTTTTGGATCTAAAAAATTGTCATCTAATCGCCTATAAATACAATCAACCTTGAGGGGTCCTTTAACTGTCTTCATATAGACAATATCATTTTCAACAAACAAATCTTTTCCTTCCACTAAAGCAATACCCATTTGCTCTGCTAAAAATGAATGTTCAAAGTAAGCTGAATTATAAATACCAGGTGTTAATACAACCATATGAGGATTTGATGTTTTTTTAGGAATACATTCAACCATGCAATTAAATAATTTGTTTGTGTATTGATGGATAGAAGCAACTTTATACCTTGTAAATAATTCCGGAAAAACATCTCTCATCACCATTCTATTCTCAAGCATGTAAGAAACACCTGATGGAACCCTTAAATTATCCTCTAAAACTAAATAATCACCATTGGTATTTCTTATTAAATCAACTCCTGAAATATTTGACCAGGCTTTATGTTTGGGTGAAAATCCATCACATTCTTTTACATAGAATGGAGATTTAAAAATTATTTCTTTTGGTACTACATTATCTTTAAAAATTTTCTTTTGATTATAAACATCATCAATAAATAGGTTTAAGGCTTTTACTCTTTGCTGCAAACCTTTTGAAACTTTGTTCCATTGTTTTTTTGGTATTATTCTAGGAATTATATCCAATGGCCATTTTTTTTCTTCAGCACGATTGTTAGCAGCATAAACTCTAAAATTTATTCCTCTTGCACTAATTGTACTTTGGCAATTCTTTTCTATTTCCTGAAGTTTTTTCTTACCGTATCTTTCTAGGATACCTGAAATTATAGTTGCATGTTTTCTTAGCTTATTATCTTTTGTGAAATAACCATCATAAGCATTTTTAGCATTATAGTTTTTCCATAGTTTAGAGACCATAACGAGATAATGTTTAATAATTGGATAGAATAAGCAAATGCATAATAGATATAGCAGTTATGCTTTTAATAGATTATTAATTAATGTTATAATTCAATAGTAAATTATTCAAATGACTTATTGTATTGGCATTAAAGCACAAGATGGATTGGTATTTGCGTCAGACTCAAGAACGAATGCTGGTTTAGATAACGTAAATATTTATTCAAAAATGTTCACGTACGATGTAGGTGACAGAACAATTATTATTGTTACTTCAGGTAATTTAGGAACTTCTCAAGCAGTTTATAAATCAATTCAAAATGATTTGAAGAAATCCTCTGGAATAATGAATTTGAATACTTGCGAAAATTTCGATCAGATTGCTTCATATATTGGTTCATTGAATATTGAACATTCAGCACCTAAAGGTATTAACACAGACACAGTATTATTGGGATCTACTTTTGTTATTGGTGGTCAGATTAAGGGACAACCAATGGAATTATACTTAGTTTATCCTCAAGGAAATTATATAAGACCTGCCGATAGCAAGCCATATCTAGTTATTGGTGAAGTTAAATACGGGAAACCAATTTTAGATAGAGTTATTAAACCCGAAGTCACTGTTGGTGATGCATCAAGATGTGCTTTAATATCAATGGACTCAACATTAAAAAGTGACTTAACTGTTGGTCCACCAATTGATTTTACGGTTTATAGAAAAGACCAATATAAAATTGCATCACAAAAGTGCTTAAATCTTACTGATGATGAGTATTCAAAAGTCTGTAATCAATGGTCAAATGGTATTTTTAAAATCTTTGACTCTTTTCCACGTTTTGAGTGGGAAGATAAAAATAAATAAATATTCTATTTGAAATAAATCTTAAATAATATCTAATAGATGTGTGAGCAATATATCTTTAGAGCTAGATGAAATTTATAATTTAGCAAAAAATACCTTTTTAAATAGTGGTTGTGATGATGAAACAGCAACTATAATGGCAGACTTGGTTACTAAAGCTGAGAAGGATGGATCCTTATCGCATGGTTTATTCAGAGTGCCAGCTTATGTAGCAGGTTTAAAAAGTAAAAAAATTAATGGAAAAGGCAAACCAGATATAAAAAAAATATCAGCATCAGTTATTAAAGCAAATGGAAATAATTGTTTAGCTCCTGTGGTTTTAAAAAAAAGTATTCCAGAACTAATTAAACTTGCTAAAGAAAATGGTGTTGCGATTTTAGCTATAACTAATTCTCATCATATGGCAGCTATGTGGCCTGAAACAGAAATGATTGCAGAACAAGGTTTAGTCGCCTTTGCATGTACATCATATAAACCTGCTGTAGCGCCAGCTGGAGCAATCAAGCCTTTGTTTGGAACAAATCCAATATCATTTGCTTGGCCAAGAAAAAACAAACCTCCAGTCGTTTATGATATGGCAACAGCATCAATGGCAATGGGTGAAGTTCAAGTTGCTAAAAGAGAGGGTCATAAAGTTCCACTAGGAACAGGACTAACAAAAGAGGGAAAAGATACAACTGATCCTGCTGAGATTGCAGATGGGGGTGTTTTATTGCCTTTCGGCGGCTATAAAGGCTCAGGGATTGCGATGATGGTCGAATTGCTTGCAGGTGCCTTAGTAGGGGATAATTTCAGTTTTGAGACAGCTGAGAAGGATAATAATGATGGAGGTCCTCCAAGTGGTGGAGAGTTCATTTTAGCCATATCTCCAGATAAATTATCACAAAATAATTGGGACGAACATTCATCAAAATTTTTTGAAAAAATGAAATCGATGGGTGATGTCAGACTTCCTGGTGAAAGAAGACACAAGAATAGATTAGATAAAGGACCTAGACATATTAATGAGGATCTAGTTAATAAAATTAAATCATTAAGCTAATTCTAATTCAATCGGAGTATGATCAGATGGTTTTTCTCTACCTCTTGGATATTTATTAACTTTAACATCTTTAATATTATTCAGTAAACTGTTAGTCACTAAAAAGTGATCAATCCTCATTCCATTATTTTTTTGCCAAGC
>CACPNO010000007.1 GCA_902635335.1 uncultured Pelagibacteraceae bacterium | reverse complement strand
TGTATATGGCAAAGATGTTATTGAAACATTTAACAAAATTAAACCACAAAAAAGAGGAAAAATACTTAATTCAAAAAAAGATGTCTTAAATTTTATAATAAATGATATTAAGAATGGAGATTATTTAATGATTAAAGGTTCCAACTCAACAGGCCTTAATAAAATAAGTCAAAGCTTAAAAGCAGGTAAAATTCATGCTTTTTAGTTTGTTTTCTAATCTAGTTGAAATTTTTAGTTTTCTTAATGTTTTTAAATATTTAACTGTAAGAACTGGTCTATCAATGTTTACATCGATGATAGTAGTCTTTTTAGTTGGAGGTCCACTTATTAATTATTTTTCATCAAATCAAATTCACAATCCAATTAGAGAAGATGGACCAAGTGATCATATAGTTAAAAAAATAGGTACACCTACAATGGGAGGTCTTATGATTTTACTAGGTATTTTCTCAGGTGTTTTCATGTGGGGTGACTTTTCAAATCCATATAATTGGTTCTTACTTTATATTGCTGGATCTTTTGGATTGCTAGGACTTTACGATGACTATCAAAAAATTAAAAAAAATAATTCAAATGGAATAAGTTCAAAAAATAAGATAATAATTCAAATAATTTTAGCATTATTTGGAATATTTATACTTTATTTTTATAGTGGGTCTAACGAACTTCAAAATCTATATTTTCCATTTTTTAAAAATCTAATAATTAATTTAGGTTGGTTTTTCATTCCATTTTATTTATTTGTTATTGTAGGATCATCTAATGCAGTTAACTTGACTGATGGACTAGATGGTCTAGCTACAGTGCCAGTAATATTAGTTGCAGCATGTTTTGCTTTTATTAGCTATGTAACAGGAAATATAGTTTTTTCCGGTTATTTACAAATTACATATATTGAGGGAGTAGGAGAAGCATCAATTTTTTGTGGAGCAATAATAGGATCTTGTTTAGGTTTTTTGTGGTTTAATGCACCACCAGCTAAGATATTTATGGGTGATACAGGTTCCTTAGCATTAGGAGGGTCATTAGGGGCAGTTGGTATAATTACAAAACATGAAATTGTTCTTGCGATTACGGGAGGATTATTTGTCTTAGAAGCAGTTTCGGTGATTGCTCAAGTGATATCATTCAAACTTACTGGCAAAAGGATATTTAAAATGGCACCAATACACCACCATTTTGAAAAAAAAGGGTGGCCAGAGTCTACTGTGGTTGTTAGATTTTGGATCATCTCAATTATCTTGGCAATGATAGGACTAGCAACATTAAAACTAAGATAATGAATGAAAAACAAATTAATTTTATAAATAAAAAAGTTTTAATTTATGGTTTTGGCAAGTCAGGAATTGCTTGTTTTAATTTTTTAAAAAAAAAAAATATTTGCAAAATTTTTGATGATAACAAAAAAAATATCCCAGCTAATTTTAAAAAAAAGTTAATAAATATTCGTAAATTATCATCGGCAAACTTTGATTTTATTGTTTTAAGCCCAGGGATAGATATTAAGAAATGTAAACTTTCAAATTTTTTGAGAAGGAACAGATCTAAAATTATTACAGAGCTTGATATATTTGCAATTAGCTATCCAAATATAAATAAAATCACAATAACGGGAACAAATGGTAAATCGACTACTTCGAAACTGCTCTACGAGGTTCTTAAAAATAGTAAAAAAGACGTGAGATTAACGGGTAATATTGGATATCCGATATTAAAGGAAAAAAAAATTAAAAATAACACGATTTTTGTAATTGAAGCATCATCTTATCAACTTGATTATAGCAAATACTTTAGGTCTAAGTATTCAATTATCCTTAATTTAAATCCAGATCATTTAGAAAGACATGGATCTTTCAAAAATTACGCTGAAGCAAAATTTAAAATAGTAAAATCTCAAAGTAACAAAGATTTTACCTTTATAGAAAATGAAAATAATTTTCTAAATGAATTAGTTAAAATAAACAAAATTAAATCAAAAATAATAAAAATTGACTATTTAAAAAATAAAAAATCCTTTGAACAGATAGATAATATTTACTTTGATAATTCTAGTAACAAAAAAAATCTTAGTTTTGTTGTTAGTATTGCAAAGGTATTAAAACTCAATTTAAGAACAGTTATAGATACTGCTAACAAATTTAAGGGTTTGGATTATAGACAACAAATAATTCATAGATCAAAAAAATTATTAATTATTAATGATTCAAAATCTACAAGTTTTTCATCAACAGTCCCTTTACTTGAAAGTTATAAAAATATTTATTGGATATTAGGAGGACTTGCTAAAAAGGGGGATAAACTCAAATTAAAAAAAAAATATATTCCAAATGTTCGAGCTTATATTTATGGAAAAGATAAAAATTTCTTTATTAATTCACTTCCAAATCAAATTTCTTATAAGTCTTCATCAACACTTAAAAAGATCATGAAAAGTTTGATCAATAATATCAAAAACGATAATACTAAAAAAGTAATTCTTTTTAGTCCATGCGCTGCCTCTTTCGATCAATTTAAAAACTTTGAGGAAAGAGGAAAATTTTTTAATAACATTATTGGAGTCATGCTCAAAAAATTAAAACATGAATAAATATTTAGATAGCTTTTATGATTGGTGGAAAAATATAGATAAATTTCTCTTATTCTTAATTTTGGGTTTATTTTTATTAGGTCTCTTCTTTTCATTAGTCTCTACTTCTCTCATAGCCTCAGACAAATTAGATACAAAATCATATTATTTTTTTTTAAAACATTCTGCTTATATAGTTATAGCAATAGGGGTTTTAATTATATTCTCATTTTTAAATCAAAAAATTTTATCAAGACTTTCATTAATTTTATTTTTAGTTGCATTTCTAAGTTTGCTGTTAGTTCCTTTTATAGGGATTGAGGTAAAGGGCTCAAAAAGATGGCTAGATTTATTATTTTTACCAAGATTTCAGCCTGTTGAGATTGTTAAACCCTTTTTTATTGTATCATTATCATTAATGTTAACTATTCAAAATAGAAGATTATATTTTAAATATTTCTTAAGCACTTTATTGATACTTCCGATATTAATGTTGCTTATTTATCAACCTGATATTGGGCAAACCATTCTGATATCAATGGTTTGGTTATCTTTAATATTTATATCAGGTATTAACATTTTTATCTTTTTTATATTTTTTTTCATTGTTGGTTCAACTGTAAGTTATTTAGTTTTATTCGTTCCAAAATTTGAATATATTAAAATTAGGCTCTTAGCTTTTTTAGACTCAAGTTCCGGGAACAATTATCAGGCAGAAAAAGCAAGTGATGCAATTATAAATGGTGGTTTTTTTGGAAAAGGTATTGGAGAGGGCACACTGAATTCCAGGGTCCCTGAAGCACATACAGATTACATAGTTTCAGTGATATCCGAAGAGTTTGGTGCAATAATAGTCATTGCAATATTATTCTTATATCTCATTTTTTCATATAGAGTAATTCAAAAAATTAATTTAATAAACGAAGACTTATCAAAACTTATTTTGATTGGATGTATTTCTTTAATTTTGTTACAAACTTTTATTCACATTGGTGTAAATATAAGAATACTTCCAACTACAGGAATGACTTTGCCTTTCTTAAGTTATGGAGGGTCATCTATAGTTAGTACAGCAATTCTATCAGGATTAATTTTAAATTTAACAAAAAGAAAATTAGATTAAACTGATGAAAAAAATTCTTATTACAACAGGTGGTTCAGGTGGACATGTGATCCCATCATTAAGTATATATGATGCCTTAAAGGATGACTATGAAGTACAAATATCAACAGATTTAAGAGGATCAAAGTATATTAATAATGATAATTATAATTGTTCATTAATAGATGTACCTAATTTATTCTCAAATTTTTTATTACTTCCGTACAATTTAATAAAATTATGTGTCTCAATAATTAAATCTTATAAATACTTAAAATCAAATAATTTCAATGTACTAATTAGTACTGGTGGATATATGTCGCTACCTTTATGTATAGTGGCAAATTTATTTAATATAAAAATTTATATTTTTGAACCAAATTCTGTTTTAGGAAGAGCTAATAAATTAATACTCAGTTTTGCAAAAAAAATTATTTGTTATGATAAAAATTTAAAGGGCATTTCAAAAAAATACTTAAAAAAGATTTATTTGATTAAGCCATTACTTAGGAAAGAAATCTATAAGTATCAAAAAAACCATAACACTGTAATTGCCGAAACGAAAAAATTATTAATTATTGGAGGAAGTCAGGGCGCAAAGTTCTTTGATGAATTTATTACTAAAAATATAATAAAACTCTCAAAAAATTACAAAATTCAAGTTTTACAACAAGTAATTAATCTAAATTCAAAAGATAATATCAAAGAGTTTTATCAAAAAAATCATATAGAACATGAATTATTTGAATTTGATGATAAATTATTAATTAAAGCGGCTAATTATGATCTAGCTATTACAAGGTCTGGCGCATCTACAATTTCAGAATTAGGTTATTTAAATATTCCATTTGTGGCAATTCCATTTCCGTATGCTAAAGATGATCATCAATATTACAATGCAGAATTTTATAAACAAAAAAAATCATGTTGGTTAATAATGCAAAAAGATATAGATGAAAAAAGTTTTCAAGACTTGATGATAAAAATATTTGAAGATCAAAATGAGTATATTTTAAAAAAAAACAATTTAATTGAACTAAATAAAGAAAATACTTGGGAAAAAAATAAATCTAAACTAATAGAGCTTATTAATGAAAATTGATTTAGGAAAAAATGAACTTATTCACTTTGTTGGTATTGGTGGGATAGGCATGAGTGGTTTAGCTTTGATTATGAATGGATTAGGTTACAAAGTTCAAGGAAGTGATATTGCTGATAACCGAAATATTGAAAGATTAAATGAAAAAAAAATAAAAGTATTTTTAAATCATAAAAAAGAAAATATAAAAAAAACAACTGTTCTTGTGATCTCTTCAGCAATAAAAAAAAATAACCCAGAATTAGTTGAAGCTATCAAAAAAAATTTACCAGTTTATACAAGAGGAGATATGTTAGGTCATATAGTATCTTTCATGAGAAATGTTGTAGTAACTGGTTCGCACGGAAAAACTACAACAACATCATTAGTATCAAGTATCTTTACTGCAGGAAAATTAGACCCAACTATAATTAATGGTGGTGTATTAAATTCATTTGGTAATTCTGCGAAATTGGGTAAAAGTAACTGGTGTGTAACCGAGTCTGATGAGTCAGATGGTAGTTTTTTAAAAATTCCTTTTACTTATTCAATAACTACTAATCTAGATTCTGAACATTTGGACTTTTATAAAAATATCAATAACCTTAAAAAAAGTTTTCTGAAATTTATTGAAAAAATACCATCAGTAGGTAAAGGTTTTATATGTAACGATGATCAAAATCTTAAAAAAGTTCTAAAAAAATCAAAAAACAAGAATTTTTATACATATGGTGAAAATAAAAATTCAAATTTCCAAATAATAAATATAAATCAAACCACCAATTTTTCTAGCTTTGATATTAAAATTAATATTCCAAGTAAAAAAAAAATAATCAAAGGAATTAAGATTCCAATGATTGGAATACATAATATTCAAAATGCAACTGCAGCTGTTTCTTTAGCATTTACAATTGGGTTGCCTGAAAAATATATTAAATTTGGATTATATAATTTTAAAGGAGTTGAGAGAAGGTTTTCTTATTTATTTACTCATAACAAAATTAGTTTTTATGATGATTATGCACATCATCCTACTGAAATAAGTTCAGTTTTAACCGGTGTTAAAAATGTCTACAAAAATAAAGAAGTTATATGTGTTTTTCAACCTCACAGAATTTCAAGAGTAGCAAGCTTGAAAAAAGAATTTTCAAAATGTTTTAAAATGGCAGATATAGTTTTATTGTGTCCTATTTACACTGCTAATGAAAAACTAAGACTTAATTTCACATATGATTCTTTTGCAAAACTAATAATAAAAAATTCAAATGTTAAGATAATACTAGTTAATGATGAATTACAATTACGAAAATTTATAAAACAGAATGTGTTTGGTGAAAAAATTTATATAGGTATGGGTGCAGGATCCATATCAAATTGGATGAAAAATTTGAAAAATATATTTTAATGGAAATTGAGGATATTAAGAAATCAAAATTACTAATAGACGGAGATATTTTTTTCGATCTGAGCATTAAAAATCTTAATTGGTTTAATATTGGAGGAAAAACTAAAATTTTTTTTAAACCAAACTCTCTTAAGGGTTTAAGAGATTATCTAAAACTTTATGCATCAAGAGGCAAAATATTTGTTTTAGGAAATGGGTCAAATGTATTGTTTGATGATAATACATACCAAGGTACAGTAATAAAGTTAGGCAAAAGTTTCTCAAAAATTTCTCTGCTAGACAATGAAACAATTATTGCTGGAACTGCAGCTACCCAAAAAAAGGTTTCAGAATTTGCAAAGGATAGTAAAATTTCTGGATTAGAGTTTATGTCATGTATACCAGGTTCCATAGGAGGTGGTATTAGGATGAATTCTGGATGCTTTAAAAAAGAATTCAAAGATATTCTAATTTCTATTCAATTAGTTGATTTTAAAGGTGTTGTAAGAAGTATACCTGCAAATAAAATTGTCTTTAATTATAGATCGATAGAATTACCAAAAGATTTAATATTTTTAAGTGCAACATTTAAAGGAAAAGAAAAAAATAGTGAAGAAATAAGTAACTATATGAATGAACTAAATATAATTAAAAACGCTGCTCAGCCAACTAAAATTAAAACAAGTGGTAGTACATTTAAAAATCCAATTAATCAAACAGACAAAAAGGTTTGGGAACTAATTAGATCTAGTGTTCTTAATGAAGTAAGTTATGGGGATGCGACTATCTCTGAGAAGCATGCCAATTTTTTTGTTAATAAAAAAAATGCAAAATCTGCAGATATGAAGTCTTTAATTAGTTATGTTAAAAAAAAAGTAAAAGATCAGACAGGAGTAAAATTAGAATTAGAAATTGTGGTGGTTGAATAATGGATAGAATTTTAATATTAGCTGGAGGATATTCCAATGAACGAGAGATTAGTTTAATAACTGCCAAAAGTGTAATACATGAACTAAAAAAAAATAAAAAGTACAAGCTTTTATTAATTGAACCAGATGGAAGTTTTGTAAAAAAACTAAGAAAATTTAAGCCAAAATTGGTTTTAAACCTTTTGCATGGGAGGTATGGAGAGGATGGTTATATTCAGTCAGTATTGGAGTCTGAAAAGGTAAAGTATTCGCATTCTGGAGTTCTATCATCATCTTTAGCAATTGATAAGGAATTATCAAAAAAAATTTTTATTAAAAATAATATTCTAACACCTTCATATATTAAATTTTCCTTTAAAAATAATATTGATATTAAAAATACAATTAAAAAAATTGATAAAAATTTAAAATTTCCTGTAGTTTTAAAACCTATTAATGAAGGCTCTAGCGTAGGTGTATATATTTGTAACAAAAAAAATTTTATTAGATGTTTAATGAAATTAGAAAAATTTAAAGATATTTTAATTGAGAAATATATACCTGGAAGAGAAATTCAAGCTGCTATTTTAGGTAAAAAAAAACTAGGAATAATCGAGCTAAAACCTAAAAGGAAATTTTATGATTATAAAGCCAAGTATAGCGCTAGTGCAAAAACTGAGCATATAATTCCAGTCAACTTAAGTTCAAGAAATTTTAATAAAATCAATTCAATAGCAATGAAAGCACATAGGCTTTTAAAATGTAGAGGTGTTTCCAGGTCAGATTTTAGATTTTATAAAAACAAATTTTATTTATTAGAACTTAATACTCAGCCAGGTATGACTTCACTTTCTTTAGTTCCTGAAATAGCGAGGTATAAAAATATTAGTTTTATACAACTTATAGAAGAAATAATGAGAGATGCTACAATCAATAAGTAAATATAAATTATATCTTTATTTATTTTTTCTAATTTTTTTAAGTTCAATATTTAATTTTAAATTTTTAGAAAATTATCAAGATAAGTTTAGATTAAAGAGTATTAATATTAATGGAGTATATGATAAAGAAAAAGAATATATTAAAGAGGAATTAGATAAGCTAAAAAATAAAAGTATTTTCGATATAAAAAAAAGTAATGTTATAGAAATTTTAATTAAATTTAATATTATAGAAAGTATATATGTTAAGAAAATTTTACCTTCCTCACTAAATATAAATTTATCAAAAACATCTATCCTCGCAAAAACTTTTATAAATGGAGAGGAATTCTTTATTGGAAAAAATGGAAAATATATAAATTCTGATCAAATTTTTAAAAATTTTAAAACCGCAACAGTATTTGGAGAATTTGAAATAAAAGAATTTTTAAATTTACATAATATTTTAAATAATCACCAGTTAGAAATTGGAAATATAGAGAAGTATTACTATTTTAAAAATAAAAGATGGGATTTGGTATTTTCTAATAATTTAGTACTGAAGCTACCTTCTAAAAATAAAAGTGACTCAATTAAAATTTTTAAACAATTGATCCATAATAATAATTTAATAAATACAAAAATTGTTGATCTTAGAGTATCTAATCAAATTATAATTACAAATAAGAATGAGTAATTTAGATACAGTAATAGATTTTGGATCTCAAAATTTAAGATTAGGCGTATTTGATCAATCATCTAAGATAATTTATTCTTCAAACATTAAAATTACCGAATTTTTAGAAAGTGAAAATTTAGATAAATCTCTAAACAATTTAATAAGAGATGCAGAAAAGAAATTATCAACTCACTTAGTTGATGTGAATGTATTGTACGATACTTCAAAATTTAATTTTATAGACATTTCAATAAAAAAAAACTTTGATCAACCTACTTTGATATCAAAGTATTATAAAAGTCTAGTTGAAGAAGCTAAATTTATTATTTCAGAAAATAATTTTAAAGATCAGGTCATACACATTGTAATAAATAATATGATTGTGGACCAAAACAGAAAATTAGAAACTATATCAGAGAATTTAAAAATTAAATCTTTAATATTAGATTTAAAGTTTATTTGTTTAAAAAAATCATTAATAAATAATTTGTCAAATAAATTTAAAGAAAATAATTTAAATATCTTAAACATATATTGCTCAAGCTATGTTAAATCAATTTTCTATAAAAAAAATATAGCTACTAAAAATAATTTTATTTTTTTAGATATTGGCTACCAAAGAACTAGTGCTTTATTTTTTAATAATAATAAATTTCAATTTTTTAATTCTGTACCTATTGGTGGAAATAATATAACTAAGGATATTTCGAAAGTTCTAAAATTAGATATTAATTACTCTGAAGATTTAAAAATAAAATTTAATAAAGATGAGAATGAAATATCTTTTAATAAAAATTCTGTAAATGATAGAAATCTATACCAAGAAATAGTGGAAAAAAGTATCTCGACTGATCTATTGAAACAAATTATTGAAGCAAGAGTAAACGAAATTATTAATATGTCCGTAACACAAAATAATTACTTTAGAAACATCAATTCTAAAGAAAAACCATTAATAATTTTTATAGGAAGTGGATCAAAGTTGTTACCAAATGTTAATGATCTTAATTCAAAAAAATATTTTTCAGAATTAATTTTTTTTGAGGAAGATGACTCCAAAATTTGTGATGCAGGAATAAATTATCATAGAAGTGATGAAAGATTTCTTACACATAATCAAAAAAAGCATAAGAAATCAGGCTTTTTTGAAAATTTTTTTAATCTATTTTCAAAATAATCGTATTTTCTTGTAATATTACTTGAATATTAAAATTTCTTTAATTTTAATATAAATTTCATTATGTCCCTGTTATCACAGTCCACATTAGCAAATAAAGTGTCTATATCTGGAGTTGGTATTCATACAGGTAAAACAGTGAACCTTAACATTTTACCATCATCTCCAAATTCAGGAATAATTTTTAAAAGAATAGATTTAAAATTTAATAATATTGTTGTTCCAAATTTTGAAAATGTGAGCGAAGCTACACTTTGTACAACTATATCTAACAATTATGGAGTAAAAGTTTCTACAATCGAACACCTAATGGCTAGTTTTTTAGGTCTGGGTATTGACAATGCAATAGTAGAAGTTGACTCTCAAGAAATCCCAATTTTAGATGGTTCTGCAAAAAATTTTGTAAAAATTTTAAAAGAAGTTGGACTAAAGTATAGCGATGTTCCAATCAAAATAATTAAAATTAATAATCATGTTGAGTTTCAGGAAGGAGACAAATACATCTCTCTTGATAAATCTAACACTACATTGGATATAGAATTTGAAATTAATTATAAAAATAAGCTTATTAGAAATCAAAAAAATAAAGTAAATATTTTTGAGGATAAATTAGAAGATATTTATAACTCTAGAACCTTTTGTCTTTATGAAGATATTGAAAAGCTTAAAGCATTAGGTCTCGGAAAAGGAGGATCTCTTGAAAATGCTATTGTTGTCAAAGATGATAAAATCCTTAATGATAATGGATTGAGAAATGACAAAGAGTTTGTAAATCATAAGATTCTTGATTGTATGGGAGATTTGTATTTAGTTGGTTTTAGGTTGATAGGGTCACTTATTTGCAGACATGGGGGCCACAGTTTAACAAATAAATTGTTAAGAAAAGTATTTGCTGATCAAAGAAATTATTCATTAATTGAAATTAAAGGCAAGAATTTACCTCATTCATTAATCAATAATCGACACAACTTTAAATCAATAGCTTAAAAATTAGAATTTTAAAAATATTCTGTTAAAATTCTTTAATGAGATTTCATATATTTTTTATAAGTTTTATTTTTATATTGGGATTTATATCTTGTTCAGAAAAAAAAGATAAAGTCTCATTAATAAAAGAAGATAATTTAGAAATGCAAATGATAGAAGCTTATAATGAAGGTCTTGAAGAGTTTAAAAAGGGAGATATTTTTTTTGCTGCAAAAAAATTTAATGAGGTGGAGCTATTATATCCCCAATCATTATGGGCACCAAGATCAACTTTAATGGCGGCATATGTGTATTATTCACAACTCTATTTTACCGATGCAATAATTGAATTAGAAAGGTTTTTGGAAAAATATCAAAATCATCCAAACACAGATTATGTATATTATTTATTAGCAATTTGCCATTATAATCAAATTGTAGATGAAAAAAAAGATCTTGGTGAAATAATAAAAGCAAAAGATTATTTCACAATATTAGTAGATAAATTTCCAAATACAGATTTTGCAGAGGATGCAAAATTTAAACTTCAGTTAATCGAGGAAGTTCTTGCCTCTAAAGAATTATATCTAGCAAACTATTACCTCGATAGAGAAAAATGGATTCCTGCTTTAAATAGATATAAAAAAATTGTCAATAAATATGATACTACTATTTTTGTAGAGGAGGCATTATTCAGACTTGTTGAATTAAACTATAAATTAGGTCTTACAAAGGAAGCAAAAAAATATACTGCTTTACTAGGTTATAACTACCAATCCAGTGAATGGTATGAAAGATCTTATAAAATATTAAATATGAATTATAAAAATCCTAAAATTAAACAAGACCTTAAAAAACAAAAATCTTTACTAAATAATTTCAAAAAACTATTTCAATAAAAAAAATGAAAAATAGTGAAATTAAGAAATATTATAAAAAAAAAATTGATGAAATTAAAAAACATAATAAATTATATTTTCAAGATAACTCGCCAAAAATATCCGATCAACAATATGACCAAATTAAAAAGGAAATTTTTGACTTAGAAAATAAATACTCTTATTTAAAAAGTCCATCTTCTCCGTCTGAGACTTTAGGTTACACACCTTCAAAAAATTTTACAAAATCTCAACATAGAGTGAGAATGTTGTCCCTATCAAACGCTTTTGGTGTTGAGGATCTGGAAAATTTCGAAAAAAAAATATTTAATTATCTTAATAATAAAATCGATATTGAATATAGTGTAGAACCAAAAATTGATGGGATTTCAGCTTCATTAACTTATAAAAATGGATTATTGGTCATGGGCACTTCAAGAGGAGATGGAACCACAGGTGAAGTAATAACTGAAAATTTAAAGACTATTAAAGACATACCGCACAAAATAACTGATCTAGATTTCCCTAAAGATATAGATATCAGAGGCGAGGTTTTTATAAAAAAAGATGATTTTTATAACCTAAAAAATGATTTTGCTAATCCTAGAAATGCAGCATCAGGTTCACTTAGACAAAAAAATCCATCAGAAACAAAAAAAATTCCACTTAACTTTATAGCATACACTTATGGTTACTTTCAAAATGATAAAATAAAGAAGCAATCTGATTTTTTAAGTTATTTGAAAAAATGGGGTTTTAAAATAAACGAGTATAATAAAGTTTTAAAAACTATAAAAGATTTAGAAAGTTTTCACAAAAAATTTGAAAATGATAGATTTAATTTAAAGTATGATATTGATGGTTTGGTTTATAAAATTAACAGTCTTGATCTTCAAAAAAGATTGGGTTTTACTGCCAATTCTCCAAGATGGGCAATAGCTCATAAATTTTCAGCTAATAGTGCATTTTCACAAATTACAGACATAAATATTCAAGTAGGTAGAACTGGTGCTTTAACCCCAGTAGCAAGAATAAAACCGGTCAATATTGGAGGTGTAGTAGTTTCTAACGCAACACTTCATAATGAAGATGAAATCATTAGAAAAGATATTAGAATTGGTGATACCGTAAAAATTGAGAGAGCAGGAGATGTGATACCGCACGTCATACTTGTTGATATTAAAAAAAGAAAAAAAAAATCAAAAAAATTTGTTTTTCCTAATAATTGTCCTTCTTGTGGATCTGATACAATTAAAGAGTTCAACAGAATAACAAAAAAATACGATGCAGTAAGAAGGTGTGTAAATGAAGGTTATGACTGTGAAAAAATCGCAATTGAAAAAATTAAACATTTTATATCTAAAGAAGCAATGAATATTGATGGACTTGGTAAAAAAGTAGTGGAAAATTTTTGGGATTTAAATTTTATAAGATTCCCACAAGATATATATAATTTAGACTACAATAAAATTTTAAATTTAGAAGGCTGGGGAGAACTTTCAGTATCAAATTTAAAATATTCAATCGACCAATCAAAAAAAGTCTCTTTAGAAAGATTTTTATATGCAATTGGTATTAGACATATAGGAGTGGAAAATGCTAGACTTTTATCAGAATATACGAAGTCAATTAAAAATTTTATGAGTTTTGTTAATAAAAATAAGTTAAACGATTTTTTGAATATAGATGGAATTGGAGAAACTCAAATTAATTCCTTAAAAAAATTTTTTGATAATAAAATTAATTACGTTGTAATCGAAAAATTATCTAAAATATTAAATATTTCTGATCTAAAATTGAACAAAGATGGGAAACTTCGTAATTGTACATTTATGTTTACCGGAAAATTGTTAAATATGAGTAGAGCTGAAGCAAAATCTTTAATTGAAGAAAATTCAGGGTCTGTTGTGAGCTCAGTAAATAAAAAACTAAAATATCTAATTATTGGTGAAAAACCAACTAACCGAAAAGTTCAACAAGCTAAAGAATTAGGAATAAAAATATTATCTCAAAAAGAATGGATTAGTTTATTAGATTAGGCTAGCTAACCATTTTTTTTCATTTTTATTTAAAAATGGTGAAATATTATTGTAAACTTCAAAGTGATATTTGAATAAATAATCTTTTTCCTTTTTATTGAGCATTTTAAGATTAATCAGGTCAGTATCGATTGGTGCCATTGTTAGATTTTTAAATAAAAGGTTAGAGTTAATCTTTTTAATAAAAACCAAATTTTCAATTCTTATTCCAAAATCATTCTTTTTATAAAAACCGGGTTCATTGCTTAAAACCATTCCCTCTTTTAGCTGCACATAATTATTTTTTGAAATTCCTTGTGGGCCCTCATGAACATTTAGAAATGCCCCAACTCCATGACCAGTTCCGTGGCGATAATCAAGACCAATAGAAATGAGACTTTTTCTAGCAATTTTATCAATATTATGGCCATTTTTCTCTTTTTTTACATTTGATAAGGCAACACCAATATGACCTTTCAGAACCCTAGTAAATATTTCCTTAATTTTGTTTGAAACTTCAGAAAAACACACAGTCCTTGTTACATCTGTAGTTCCCCATTTATATTGACCACCAGAGTCAAGTAATAATAAATCATCTTTTTTTAATTTTCTGTTTGAAAATTTATCGGATCTATAATGTATAACTGCTCCATTTGGTCCAGATCCAGCAATTGTGTCAAAGCTTGGATATAGGTAATTTTTATTTCTTTTTCTAAAACTTTCTAACTTCCTCTCAATTTTTTTTTCTGTAAGCTTATTTATTTTTACATTTTTAATCCAATATAAAAATTTAGTTAAAGCAACGCCGTCTTCAATATGTGCGTTTACCATATTTTTAATCTCAGTTTTATTTTTTAATGATTTAAAAATATAAAGAGAGTCTTCTTTGTCAACAATTTTAAATTTATAGCCAATTAGGCTTTCTTCAAATACTGAACAAGTTTTACTATCAATACAAAAATTTCCATTTTTAAGTTCTGTTAAGCATTTCAAAATATCATCTTCTTTTAAAAAATGCATTTTAAATTTTTTATGACTTAACTTTATTTTTTTTATTTGTTCTTTTCTTGAAAAAAAATAAATTTTTCTATCTTTTGTTAATATCATTTTACAATTTGCAATTGGAGAATTTGGGAGATCTTTACCCCTTATATTAAGAAGCCAGCAAATATTTTCACTTGAGCTTATAAAATTGTAATCAATTTTCTTTTTTTTCATTATTTTGATTAGTCTGCTTATTTTACTTGTTACACTTTCACCTGCTATAGCTTTCGTAAGACTAAAGAAAGGATAACTTTTTTTTTCATTAATTTTTTTTTGAAATTTAATATTTAAAGGTACTAATGAGTATTCAACTCCAAAATATTTATAAAGGGTTTCCCAAGTGAAAAGGTTTGGATCAAATCCAATTTTAATTTTTTTATCCAAAATATCTTTAGGCCATACATAAGGAATTTCACAAATTTTATAATTTTTTCCAACTTCTTTTTCTGCTTGAATAGTATATCTTCCATCAACAAATAAGTATTTCTTATTTTTTAAAAAAATAGCAAACCCCGCCGACCCAGAAAAATTCGTAATTGATTGAAGATTATTTATTTTAGAATACTCAGTGAAATAATTATCATTTTTTGGTAAAATATATCCATCTAAATTATTTGATAAAATAATATTATTTATTTCAACACTCATTTTAATTTTTTTTGATAACGTATCCAACCAGGACTTCTAATTTCACTATCAGTATCAAAATCTATATCTTGGTTGAATTCAAAATCTTCCTCTTTTTCATCAATAAAGTTATTATTTTTTTTAATATATTCATCTGGTAGCTCATCTACAAATCTTGAAGCCATGCTGTCAATCCAATCTCCTTGGTAAAATCTGTTCATAGAAAATGATATTTTTGCTAGCTTTTTTGCCCTGGTAATTGCAACATAAGCTAGTCTTCTTTCTTCCTCTAATCCGCTCTCACCTTTTTCCTCAATGCTTTTCTGATGTGGAAATAAACCTTCCTCCCACCCAGGTAAGAATACGACATCAAATTCCAGTCCTTTGGAAGCGTGTATTGTCATTAAATTAACTTTTTCACTTTGCCAATCTTGATCTAATGATGTTGCGAGAGCAACATGCTCTAAAAAACTCTCCAAATTATCAAATTCTTTCATCGCACTTAATAATTCTTTAATATTTTCTAATCTATTTTCATTTTCTAAGTCTTTCTTATTTTTAAGCATTTCACTATATCCAGACTCATCAAGAATTGTTTGTAATAATTTATTATGACTCACTTTATTCTTTAAATCATGTCTCCATTTGACTAAAAGATTTAGGAGAGAATTTAAACCTATTTTTGTTTTAGGTTTAATTTTGTTCTGTTCAATTAAATGTCTTGAAGCAACTTCCAGTGAACATTTATTTAATTTAGCAAAATGATTTATAGCTTTTACTGTTGTATCTCCTATAGATCTTTTTGGTACATTTAAGATTCTCTCAAAGGCCAAGTCGTCTTGAGGTTGAAAAACTGTTTTTAGGTACGCAACACAATCCTTTACTTCTGCTCTTTCATAAAATTTAATACCTCCAATAATTCGGTATGGAATACCAATTTTTAAAAACCTTTCTTCAAATTCTCTAGTTTGAAAAATAGCTCTAACAAGAATTGCAACTTCATTTAATGAAAATTTATTTTTGAAATCTTCAATATTAGTAGCTATTTCAGTTGCCTCGTCTTTTACATTTCTAAAACAATTTAATGTCACAAGCTCTCCGTCTTCTTGATCTGTAAAAAGTTTTTTTCCAACTCTATTTTGATTGTTTTCAATTATATTAGATGCAACATTTAAAATATTTTGGGTTGATCTGTAATTTTTTTCTAATCTTATTATTTTTGTATTTTCATAAATATTTTCAAATTGAAGAAAATTTTTAATTTCTGCTCCTCTCCAACTATATATTGACTGGTCATCATCTCCAACACAGCAAATATTTTGATTATATTCTGCTAAATGTTTCAGCCACTCGCTTTGAATAAAGTTTGTATCTTGATATTCATCGACTAAAATATACTTAAATTTTTTAGAATACATTTTTGATATATCACTGTGTTTTTCAAAAATTTTTACAGTGTGAAGTATTAAGTCACTGAAATCAGCAGTGTTTAAATCTATTAGTTTTTGTTGATATATTTTATATATCCCAAGAAAGTTTTTTTCTAATATGTGTTTACGCTTGAGTACAACTTCGTCTGGGTAAAAGCCTTTATTTTTCCACTTATCAATTACTGCCAATATATATTTTGGAGATATTTTTTTTGTATCTATGTTCTCAGATTTACAAATATTTTTTATTAATCTTACTTGGTCATCTTGATCAATAATTGAAAAGTTTGATTTTAATCCAGCTGCTTCTGCATGTTTTCTTAATATTTTTGCACTAATTGAATGGAAGGTCCCTAACCAAGGGAGACCAGTTGCTTCTTTTCTTAAGAATTTTGACACCCTTAATTGCATTTCTTTCGCAGCTTTATTTGTAAATGTTACTGCCAATACTTGATTAGGAAATGCTTTATGTTGTTTAACAATATGAGCAATTCTAGCAGTAAGAACCCTTGTTTTTCCTGACCCAGCTCCTGCAACAATCAAAAGAGGTCCGTTTAAATGCTGAACAGCCTCTTCCTGACTTCTATTAAGATTTGTTAAATAATCTAAATTCATCATTTATTTTTTTTTAATTTAAGCGATATTAAATTAATGAATAAAATTAAGAAAATACCAGTATTTATCAAAGGCATTTTCATATTAATAGCGTTGTTTTTTATATTTGGCATTTATTTATCAATACCAGTTTTATTTAATTATAAAAGTATAGAAAACATCATCGAGAGTAAATTTTATTCTGATTTTGATATTAACCTGAACATAAATGGTGACATAAAGTATCAATTACTTCCAAAACCTCATTTATTAATTAGTGACTCATCGTTATCAATAAATGAAAATAATGATCAAGATATGTTAATAGATATTAAGAATCTTAAGATCTATTTGTTATCTAACAGTTTATATCCAAAATCTAAAATTAATTTTGAAAAATTTGAGATACAAAATATAAATTTTCTATTAAAAAAAAAAGAATACAAAATTCTCAGAAATTTTTTTCACAATAGTAAAAGTAAACCTTTTTATATAAAAAAAAGTAAGGTATTTATAATTGATGATAATAATGAAACTTTAATTATATCTCCAATAGAAAAAATTAATTTTACTACCTCTAAATCAGATGATTTTAAAAAATTAAATATCAAAGGAAATTTGTTTGATTTAAACTTTAAATCATTTTGGAAAAAAAAATTTAATTCTCAAATGAATTCACAAATAGAAGTAAATTTTGAAGACCCTAATATTTTACTAAAAAATAGGTTAAATTATAGTAATAGTTCTGAATTTAAAGGATCAACAATAATAAATTTCTTAAATCAAAATATTGAAGTAGATTATATCCTTACAAATAATCTAATTACTTTAAATTCACCTGATAATACTAACAATATTAAATTTGACACAAAAATAGAGTTATCACCGTTTTATCTTAATTCGAATATTACCTTAAACAAACCAAATTTAAATTTTTTGATTGATAAATTATTATTTTCTATTGCAAGTTTAAAGCCTGATTTATTAGGAAATTTAAATGGAGATGTTAAACTAATTTTAACTAATATTGAGCATGAACTTATAAGAAATGGAAGTATAAATTTTAATATAAGACAAAAAACTATCAATTTAACAGAACTTTTATTCAATATTGGTGATATTGGCACAATTAAAACTGAAATAAAATATAGTGAGGAAAGTGGTGATACAATATTTAGTTCATCAAATTCTTTATCAATAAAAAATAAAAATCAGTTTGCCAAAAAATTTCAGCTAAAATTAGACAAAGTTAAGAATATTAATGTCATCAATTTTAAAATTGAAAAAAATATAAACTCCGGATTAATATCAATATTTGATATAAAAATTAATGAAGATATCAATCAAGACAAAAAAAATAGTAATTCTAGATATAATATTAGAAATTCCCAAGAACTTAAGTCTTTAGTTAAAAATATTATAAATAGTTAGTCTGGTTTTATCATTTTATTAGGATTAACAATTTTATTATAATCTCTCTCATTTATTAATCCTGATTTAAGTGCTTCAGCTTTTAGAGTAGTTTTATTTTTTAATGCATTCTTTGCAATCTTTGCAGCATTATCGTAGCCAATCTTTGGAGATAAGGCAGTCACTAGCATTAAAGAGTTCTCTACTAAGTGTTTAATTCTATTTTTATCAGCTTTTAGTCCAGAGATACAAAAATTTGCAAAACTTTTTGTACTATCTGAGAGAATTTGTATTGATTGAAGTACATTGTGAATTATTAAAGGTTTAAAAACATTAAGCTCAAAATGACCATGTGAACCAGCCATTGTAATTCCATTGTGGTTACCAATTACTTTCACACATACCATTGTTACAGCCTCACATTGAGTAGGATTTACTTTACCAGGCATAATTGATGATCCTGGTTCATTCTCTGGCAATATCAACTCTCCATATCCAGCTCTTGGTCCTGAGCCTAAAAATCTAATATCATTTGCTATTTTCATTAAACATACTGCAGTTGTATTTAATGTGCCCGAATAATTTACTATTGCATCATGAGCGGCAAGTGCAGCAAACTTATTTTTAGCAGGCTTAAAAGGTAACTTGGTAATTTTTTTAATTTCATTAACTATTTTCTTATCAAAATTTTTTTTGGTATTAATACCTGTACCTACTGCCGTCCCACCTTGCGCTAAATAATAAATTTCATTCAATGAATTTTTTATTCTTTTAATGCATTCTTCTAGTTGAGATTGATAGCCAGAAAATTCTTGACCTAATGATAAAGGAGTAGCATCTTGCAGGTGTGTTCTACCTATTTTAACTATTTTATTAAATTCACTTACCTTTTTTTTTAATTCTTTATTTAATAATACTAAGCTTGGTAATAGTTTTTCTCTAGTTTCCATTGCTATTGCAATATGCATTGCAGTCGGAAATACATCATTAGTAGACTGGGATTTATTTACGTGATCATTGGGATGTACAGGTTTTTTTGTACCCTTTTTACCTTTTAGTATTTCAATTGCTCTATTAGAAATAACCTCATTCACGTTCATATTTGTTTGTGTGCCAGAACCAGTCTGCCAAACTTTAAGGGGGAAATGATTATCTAATTTCCCATTAATTACTTCATTAGATGCACGTACAATCGATTTATAAACTTTTGAACTAATATCTTTATTTTTATAATTTGTAATAGCTGCTGCCTTTTTTATAATAGCTATGGATTTTATTAACTTTGGTCTGACTAATATATCTCCAATATCAAAGTATTTTTTTGATCTTTGTGTGGATGCACCCCAATACTTATCCACAGGCACATTTATAGAACCAATACTGTCATATTCTTTTCTGAATTTCATATTTTACTTTTGAGAGTATATTTTAACACTTATATATTAAATAATAATAAAATCATATAGGAGTATAATGACAAATTTCGAAAAAGTTGGTGTCTTCATGAAAACCTTTAATCAAGATGTTAAAGATTCTTCAAGTTTAAGCACAGATAAAATTAATTCATTAAGAATTTCATTAATTAATGAGGAGTTAGAAGAGCTAAAGCAAGCAATATCAGAAAAAAATTTAACTGAAGTTGCAGATGCATTAACAGATATTTTATATGTTACTTATGGTGCCGGACACGCTTTTGGAATTAATTTAGACAAATGCTTTGAGGAAGTTCAAAAGTCCAATATGAGCAAATTAGGAAAAGATGGAAAACCAATATATAATGAATTTGGAAAAGTTATGAAAGGACCAGATTATTTCAAACCAGATTTATCAAAATTTATTAAATAATCTAAAACCAATATGGTTTTAACACCTTTATTTTTGCATCTCCACATCTAAGGTCTTTGTCAAAATTAAAGCTTTTATCCTCCAGTTTTAGTAAAGCAAATGGATTTATATTATTGATTAATAACTTTCCAATATTTTTATTTTCAGAAGTAATTTCGTCACTATTGATTTCTCCATCTAAAACTTTAATTGCGAATAGTCTTTTATTAAGTTTATCTTTAAGTTTTATTCTTGCTGTATTTTCTTGTCCTACATAACATCCTTTTTTAAAGTCAATTGCATTTAATTCTTCAAAATTACATTCGATTCCAAATATTTTATCCTGAAGTTTGTTTGTATCAACTTGAGCAATTCCTAATTCATGACTATAATTATAATATTCATTAACATCAGAGACTTTTAATCCCAATTTTTTTATAGAAAGATACAATTTTTCTAAATTAATCACTAATCGAGCTCCTAATTTATCAGACCTTGGATCTAAGAAAATAGGATCTTCTCTAAATTTAATTGTAAAACCTATCTCATCCTTTGAATTTTCTAATTCTAAAAATTTTTCTTTTGTTAAGTTAGCAACAACAAACTCATTGCTTAGATTGATGATCTCTACTTTAGATCTCAACTTATATAAATTTAACTGTTTATATAAACTTTCTATAATCTTTTTTTCACAATCTAAAAAATAACCAGATTTGTGTTTAATAATTATAAAATCGTAAAGATATTTGCCTTGAGGAGTTAAAAGAGCTGAAAAACAACTTCTAACTTCTGATACACTTTCTATATTGTTTGTAATTATATTTTGTAAAAATTCTTTAGCATCATCTCCATTTATATAAAGGAGACCTCTATTCTCGAGAATGTAAATACTATTTCTATTCATATTGTAATACTATAACAAATGATATAAGTACTTTTTTTATAAATGTTAGACCTAATAATCAAAAATGGTAAATGTTATATTGATAAAGATCTTAAAGATGTTGATATAGGTATTAAAAATAGCAAGATTGTAAAAATTGGTAAGTTAGAAGAAGAATCAAGTCAATCAATAGATGCAAGCGGACTTACTGTTCTTCCCGGTTGCATTGATACTCAAACACATTTTAGAGAACCAGGCTCAACAGATACAGAGGATTTAGCTTCAGGAAGTAGAGCGGCAATTGTTGGAGGCATTACCTCAGTGTTTGAAATGCCAAATACCAATCCTGCAACTACAAACAAAGCAGAATTTAAAAGAAAAATAGATTTAGCAAAAAATAGAATGTTTTGTAATCATGCGTTTTATTTTGGTGCAACTCCTACTAATCAAAACGAATTAGCTGATCTTAAGGGTTTAGATGGATGTTGTGGAGTAAAACTATTTGCAGGTTCTTCCACTGGAACTTTATTAGTTCATAAAGAAGAGGATATTGAAAAAGTATTTGAAAGTACTTCTAAAATCGTTGCAGTACACTCAGAAGATGAAGATATTTTAAATCTTAGAAAAAAGTTAAGAGAAAAAGGCAACGTTCATTCTCATCCAATATGGAGGGACGAAGAATGTGCAATTTCTTCTACAAGGAAGATTGTTAAAATAGCAAAAAGATTAGGTAAAAAAGCCCATATACTTCATATTACAACGAAACAGGAGATTGATTTTTTATCTCAGAATAAAGGGGATATAACTTTTGAAATAACTCCACAGCATTTAACAATGTATGCACCAGATTGTTACGATAAACTTGGAACTTATGCTCAGATGAATCCACCAATTAGAGAAAAAAGTCATTACGATAGGCTGTGGTATGCGGTAAGAAATAATTATAATGATACTATTGGTTCAGATCACGCTCCTCATCTTAAAGTCAATAAAGATAAAGAATATCCGGATACCCCCTCCGGAATGCCTGGGGTTCAGACCTTATTACCTGTGATGTTGAACCATGTAAATGAAGGAAAACTAACTTTAGTTCAGCTTATGAATCTTGTTTGTGAAAATCCAGTGAAAATTTTTGGTATTATAGGCAAGGGATATATAAAGGAAGACTATGATGCAGATTTTACAATTGTGGATATGAACAAAATTATAGAAATAAAAAATGAAAAAATTGAGAGTAAGTGTGGATGGTCACCTTTCGATGGACACAAGTTTAAGGGAACTCCAGTTTATACAATCATAAATGGAGAGATTAAAATGAAAGATGGAAAAATCCTTGGTGAAGCGTCAGGCAAGCCCTTGAAGTTTGATAATTAATCTAATCTATCTGGTGAGAATATTGTTATCTATTAAACTTTGTGTGATCTCATCTAAAATTGCTGGATCATCGATTGTTGCTGGCATTTTGTAATCTTCCTTGTCAGCAATTTTTCTAATAGTTCCTCTCAATATTTTTCCTGATCTTGTTTTAGGTAATCTTTTAATAACTATAACAACTTTAAACGCAGCCACTGGTCCAATTTTATTTCTAACCATTTGAATACATTCTTTTGAAATTGTTTCATTATCTTTTTCAACTCCAGATTTTAAAACAACTAAACCAATTGGCAATTGTCCTTTTAATTTATCCGCAATTCCAAGAACGGCACACTCAGCAACTGATTGATGTTCAGATAAAACTTCCTCAATTGCACCTGTCGATAATCTATGACCAGCAACATTAATTATGTCATCTGTCCGTGACATAATCCATATGTATCCATCTTCATCTATGTGACCTGCATCATAGGTTTGATAGTAACCCTCATAATTAGTCATATAATTTTCTTTGTATCTCTTATCAGCATTCCAAAGTGTTGGAAATGTTCCTGGTGGTAATGGTAATTTTACAACTATATCTCCCATCTCATTAGGTTCTGCAATTGAATGATCTGGTTTAATTATTTTTACATCATAACCTGGAACTGCTTTACATGCTGAACCATACTTAGTTTTTTGCATTTCTATCCCAGTACAATTTGAACTAATCGCCCAACTAGTTTCTGTTTGCCACCAGTGATCTATAACTGGAACATTTAAAAGATTTTCAGCCCATTTTATTGTATCAGGATCAGCTCTTTCTCCAGCTAAAAATAAAGACTCGAATGAACTCAAATCATACTTTGAAAAAAACTTTCCATCAGGGTCCTCTTTTTTGATCGCTCTAAATGCTGTTGGAGCAGTGAATAAAGATTTAATTTTATATTCAGAAATTATTCTCCAAAAAACTCCTGCATCAGGAGTTCCCACTGGTTTTCCTTCAAATAGAACTGTAGTACATCCTTTGAACAATGGAGCATAAACAATGTATGAATGCCCTACGATCCAACCAATATCACTTGCTGACCACCAAACATCATTCTCGTCAATATTATAAATATTTTTCATAGTCCATTTAAGAGCAACTATATGACCTCCTATATCTCTAACTATTCCTTTCGGTATTCCTGTTGTTCCTGAAGTGTATAAAATGTAAGCAAATTCATTTGCTCCAATCTCAACACAATCTTTATTTTTGGCATTAACAAGTGCTTCATCCCAGCTGATTTCAAGTGGAGAGTTGAGTTTTACTTCGTTATCTTTCCTTTGAAAGAAAATTACTTTTTCAACTTTATGTTTTGAAAGCTTTAATGCTCTATCAACTAAAGGTCTATATTCAACAGTTCGTCCAGGTTCAAACCCACAGGATGCGGTAATTAAAATTTTAGCTTTACTATCGTCAATTCTGCTTGCTAATTCATTTGAAGCAAATCCACCAAAGACAACCGAGTGTATTGCACCAATCCTCCCACAAGCAAGCATTGCAATAACTGCCTCAGGTATCATAGGCATATAAATTATTACTCTGTCACCTTTTTTAATACCTTGATTATCAAGTGCTCCAGCGAATTTTGATATTTTTTCTCTTAATTGATTGTATGTATACTTTGCTTTACTATTAGTTATAGGGCTATCATAAATTAAAGCAGCCTTCTCACCGTTACCTTTATCAATATGAACATCAATAGCGTTGTAACAGGTGTTTGTAACGCCATCTTCAAACCATTTATAAAATGGAGGATTAGATTTGTTTAAAATATTAGTAGGTTTTTTAAACCAGAAGACATCATCAGATACATTTTTCCAAAATTCCTCGGGATTTTGAATAGATTCTTGATAAATTTTGTTAAAACTATTTTTCATAGTGATTTGTTTTTTGACTCACTTTTATAATGATTTTATGTAACAGGTTGTATTTAATTTTACAAAGTAAGTAAAATCAATACTTTTTAGAGGTCAAAAACTCTTCAATAAAGTAAATTTTTTTGCTATCTAACCCTAACTTTAGGCTAATCATTAGATTAGTCTGTAGTTTAAATTTAAACTAATAAAAAAACTAACTATGAGGGAGTTTTTTATGAAGACAATGAAAATGTTAGCATTAGCGGCAGTGCTTTTCGGAGCAACTACAGCAGCTAACGCAGCAACAGCCTTTTTAGCTACAGACGATTTCGTAGGTATTTCGTTTTGGTTAATATCAATGGGTATGTTAGCAGCTACAGCGTTTTTCTTTATGGAACAGGCTAATGTCAGTTCACAATGGAGAAAATCAGTAAACGTAGCTGGATTAGTAACAGGTATAGCATTTATTCACTATATGTATATGAGAGCGGTTTGGATCGAAACAGGTGATACTCCAACTGTTTACAGATACATTGACTGGTTAATTACTGTACCACTACAGCTAGTAGAATTTTACTTAATTCTTTCAGCAGTAAGAAAAGTTGACACAAACATATTCTGGAGAATCTTAATCGGTTCACTAGTTATGTTAATAGGTGGATATCTTGGAGAAGCTGGATTCATCAACGCTACACTAGGTTTCATAATCGGTATGGCTGGATGGATTTACATTCTTTATGAAATCTTTTCAGGAGAAGCAGGAAAAGTTGCTGCTAAATCTGGAAATAAATCTTTAGTAACTGCATTTGGAGCTTTAAGAATGATTGTTACTGTAGGTTGGGCTATTTACCCACTAGGTTACATTTTTGGTTACCTAACAGGTGGAATAGATGGTAACGCGTTAAACGTTATCTATAACTTAGCAGACTTTGTTAATAAAATCGCATTTGGTTTAATTATCTGGTCTTGTGCAGTATCTAACTCTACAAGAAGAGCGTAGTAACAATTAGTTACGAAATATAAAATAGGGCAAGTTTGATTACTTGCCCTATTTTTTTTTGTGCTTATATAAAAGCAATGGTTAAAATCATATATATTGAACACAATGGAAAAGAGCATGTGGCTGAGGTCCAAAATGGGCTTACTGTAATGGAGGGGGCTGTTCAAAATGATATTCCAGGTATTGATGCAGATTGTGGAGGAAGCATGTCTTGCGCCACGTGTCATGTTTATGTCAAAGAAGATTGGTACGATAAGTTACCAAAAAAAGAAATGGGAGAAGACGATATGTTAGACCAAGCTTATGAACCAAATTCTAATAGTAGATTAAGTTGTCAGATTAGTGTGTCAGATGATTTAGATGGTTTAAAAGTACACATACCGGAGAAACAAGTTTAATGATCAAAACTGATGCTGTTATAGTTGGTGCAGGTCCCACAGGATTATTTTGTGCGCATCAACTTGGTATTATTGGATTAACGTGTGAAATAGTTGATAACTTAGATAAAATTGGTGGTCAATGTATAGAACTTTATCCAGATAAACCAATTTATGATATTCCCGCAGTTCCAAAGTGTACCGGAGAAGAACTTACAAATAATTTAATAGAACAAATTAAACCATTCAAATTTAATTTTCATTTAAATGACAGAGTACAAGAAATTATCAATGAAAACGGTAATTGGATTGTTAAAACAACTAACGGAAAAAAATTTAAAACACCAAATGTTGTAATTGCTGGAGGTGTTGGGTCATTTGAACCTAGAAAGTTTCCTACAAAAAGTGCAGAAAAGTTTGATGGAACCTCAGTTTTGTATTCAATTAAAGACAAAACAATTTTTAAAGACAAATTTGTAGCTATATTTGGCGGTGGAGATAGTGCTCTTGATTGGGCGATAGAGCTTTCTAACATTTCTAAGGTCTCGCTAATACACAGAAGAGATGAGTTTAGAGGCGCACCTGCAAGTGTTCAAAAAATTAAAGAACTCAGTAAAAAAAATATAATTAATTTATTTACTAAATACTCAATTAAGGATGTCAAAGGAAATGGATCTTTAGAAGAAGTAGAAATTAAAAATGAAGAAGGAGAGAGTAAAATATTGAAAGCAGATTATGTTTTAGGTTTTTTTGGTTTGATAATGCAACTTGGACCAATAGCAGAATGGGGCCTTAATTTAGATAAAAAAGCAATCCCAGTTAATACTGAAAACTTTGAAACTAATAAGAAAGGTATATTTGCTATCGGTGATATATGTACTTACCCAGGAAAACTTAAATTAATTTTATCAGGTTTTCATGAAGGTGCTTTAGCTGCCAGAGGCTGTTTCAAGTACGCAAGACCGAACGAAAAATATAGATTTGAATTTACAACGGCATCTAATACTATTAAAGACAGATTGGGCGTAAAATAGTGATTGAGCTATTTACAGCTGATACACCAAATGGTTGGAAAATTAGTATAATGCTTGAGGAGATAAATCTTGAATATAAAATAACAAAAGTCAACCTAAGTGAAGGTGAACAACATAAACCAGAATTCAAAAAAATTAGTCCTTTTAATAAAATTCCAGTAATTACAGATCACGAAAATAATAAATCAGTCTTCGAATCAGGTGCGATTTTGATTTATTTGGGCGAAAAAAGTAAAATGTTTTATCCTGAAGAGAACAGACTAGAGATAAATCAATGGTTAATGGCCCAAATGGGTTTGATTGGTCCAATGATAGGACAACATCATCAGTTTCATTATTACCATCAAGGCAAAAGTGAATGGGGAGAAGAAAGATATTTTAAGATTACAAGAAAACTTTATGAAGATTTAGATGCAAGACTCTCACAAAGTGAATATTTAGCTGGTAAAGAGTATTCTATTGCAGACATTGCCACATGGTCTTGGATTGCAAGACATAAAAGACATGATATTGGATTAGAAAATTTTAAAGGTTTATCTAGATGGTATGTTGATATAGCTAAACGCCCTGCTGTCATTAAAGGATTTAAAGTATTAAATAAAGATGCTGAGATAGATTACCCTTAAATGTCAGCGTAAACTTTTTCTTCTTTTTCGTGCTTTTCTTGTGCTGCTATACATAAAGTTGCAACTGGTCTCGCCATTAATCTTTTAAGACCTATTGGTTCTGCGGTTTCCTCACAGAAGCCATAAGTTCCATCTTGTATCTTTTTCAAAGCTCCATCAATTTTAGAAATTAATTTAATCTGTCTATTTATTGATCTCATCTCAACATTTTTTTCAGTATATGAACTTGCTTGATCGACTATGTCTGCTGAAGCACTATTGTCATCCATGGATGCATTAAATATTGCTTCGTTATTTGTCCTTTTAAGATCTTTTTTCCAGTCCATTAATTTTTGTTTGAAATATGCAAGATGTTTTGCACACATGTACTTTTCAGTTTCTTTTGGAATATATTTTTTAGAGATCTTCACCATACTCAAATTTATGAATTTGGTGAATATATTCATCATTTATTCAGTGTCAAGAATGGATTAATTGTATAAATTAGTAAAAATGGCCATTTATAAAAAGAATATTACAAATCTGTTTTTTATTTTTATTACAGCGCACTTATTAATCTGGACATTAGTTCCAAGTTTAACAAATCATAATTTGCCCCTTGATACAATCGAGGCATTGGCTTGGGGCAGTAACTTAGACTGGGGATTTAATAAGCATCCTCCAATGAGCGCATTACTGCCAGAAATTTTTTACCAAATTTTTGGACCTCAAGACTGGGCTTATTATTTGTTAAGTCAAATTTGTATTATAGTCTCATTCATTGTAATTTTTAAGTTAGCTGAAGATTTTTTCGAAAACAAAATATATTGTTTAATATCAGTCTTATTATTAGAGGGAATATATTTTTATAACTTCACTACACCTGAATTTAATGTAAATGTTTGTTTAATTCCTTTTTGGTCTCTTTCAGTTTTTTATTTATGGAGAGGAATTAAGAACAATAAAATTTTAGATTGGTTATTACTTGGTCTATTCGCTGGATTTGGGTTTCTATCTAAATATTTATTTGTCTATTTAGGTTTAGCAATAGATGTTCTTTTAATTTACATGATTTATACAAAAAGATTGAATTTTAAGTGTGTAGTTTCTTTTGTTCCATTTATTATAATTTTATTGCCACACATTATTTGGTTAACCGAGAATGATTATGTAACTATTGCTTATGGACTTATTAGAACTGGATCAGAAGAAGCAAGTTTTTTTACCCATATTAAACATCCTTTAATATTTTTAGTAAAGCAAATTGCATTATTATTACCATTTTTAATAATGATTTTTGTTTTAATAAAAAAATTTAAAATCAATATTAGCTTAAATGATGAAAAGTTTTTGTTTTTAGTGTCAATTAATTTAATTCCAATTTTGTTTATTTTTCTTACATCATTTACGATGGGCGTAAAAATAAGAACTATGTGGATGACGCCTTTTTATATAAGCTTTGGCTTATTATTTGTTTATATTTTAAAATCACAAATCAATTTTGAAAAAATGAGAGCTTTTTCTTCAATCTTTTTGATATTATTCTTATTATCTCCAATTCTGTATTCTTATGTTTCAATCTCTCAAACTGATAAAAGAACTGATTTTGATGGTAAAAAGTTAGCTCAACAGGCTAAAGCATTTTATGATACTGAGGGCAAGAACCTTGGAAAAATGGAATACATTAAGGGTAATGAATGGATTGCAGGAAATATATCTTACCATCTTCCAGAAAGACCAAAATGGATTTATAGTTCAAACGAAGTCCAATTGTGCAACAAAGATATGAAATGCTTAATATATAAATGAAATTTCAATTAAACCAAAAAAACAAGAAACTTTTTTTCATTATCGGAATTGTTGTTTTAATTGAACTCTCAGGATATGGTTTTTTTGCTTCTTTATTTAGACTGATAGGCTCAGTAAGTTAATGAAAATAGTAATTCTAATCCCAGTCTTTAATGACTTTAAATCTGTATCAAAATTAATTGAAGAAATTGATAGCAATATTTCTAATTTAAATGGTTCATTTTCAGTAATTGTAGTTAACGATGCATCAACAGACGAAAAAACGTTAGAAACTAAAAATTTAAAAAATATTAAATCACTAAAATTAATAAATATGCGAAATAATAGAGGTCACGCAAGATGTATTGCATCAGGACTAAAACATATCTCAGAAAATGAGGAATTTGATTATGTTATTCCAATGGATGGTGATGGAGAAGATAGACCAGAAGAAATAAAAAATTTTGTAGAAAAGATTAAAAATTATCCAAGTAGTACTATTGTTGGAGAAAGAGTTAAAAGATCAGAAAGTTTTATTTTTAAAATTTGTTACTTTTTACATAAAATTATTACTTTCACTTTTACTGGAAAATTTATAAAATTTGGAAATTTCACTTGCCTTACAAAGGAAACTGTTAAAAAATTAATTGAAGAGAAAGCAACTTGGAGTAGTTTTTCTGGTTCTTTGGCAAAAACTGAAAATAATTTAATTAAATCTCCATCAATAAGAGGCTCAAGATACTTTGGTCATTCAAAGATGAGTTTTTTCAATTTAATAAATCATTCTTTGGCAATTATTGCTGTGTTTAAAACTGGGGTAATCTTTAGATCGATAGCATTTTATGCAATATATTTAATAATTATTGCTGAATATATAAGTGTAATTACAGCTATACCTTTAGTGCTAATCATTATTTTTGGTCTAGTTATTTTAAAAATATCAGGAAGAGAAAATATGGCTGCGTTTAATAATTCTTTAACAAATATTTCAGATATTGACATCATAAAATAAGTTATTTTAAATAATCAAATGAAAAATTTTTATCGTAAAGTTGCTTTTGGTTTAGGACCTAATGAAAAGGCACCATCAGATCCATTAGAATGGGCAAAAAACCAATTGAACGATATTCCCGAATTTTCTTGGAAAGGAAAAATTTTACCAGAGAAAGAACTTAGAAATTATTATCGAGATTACGTTTATGGGGATAGAAAAGTTCTAAGAAAAAAATTTAAAAATGACAAAGAAGGCTACAAAAGGGAAAAAAATAAGTTAAGGCACCTAACTGGTCAAAAATTTTGGTGGAACCTTGAACTTTGTATAAGGTATTCAGAAGCATTAAAAAGTGAAACACCAGTTTTAGCAAAACTTTGGTACTTCTGGGGAAATCATTTCGCAATCAGTGAAAAAGATTTTTTAGCACAGTATACAACAGGTGCTTACCAAAGAGAGATTATTAGAGCTAACATGAACCAAAACTTTGAAAAAATGGCCCAAGAGGCAACTATTGGTTGGTCGATGATACATCACTTAGATAATGAACAGAACATAGGACCTAAGAGTCAAGAAGCTAAATGGGCAAGAGAAAAAGGGAAGACAAAAGGTGTAAATGAAAATCATGCAAGGGAGCTTCTTGAACTTCATACTGTATCGCCAGATTGTGGATATACACAAGAAGATGTAATCCAAATGGCATATATAATGAGTGGTTGGAGACCTAAGTGGGGAAAGAAAAGATTAGAGACAGGAGATGTTCATTTTAACCCTGATGCTCATGAGCCTGGTACTAAAATGGTTTTAGGTAAAAAATATAAAAGAGGTAGAAAAAGTTTATCAGTTGCAATCACAGATCTTGTTAACAACCCTTCCTGCAGAAAGTTTATTGCAATGAAACTCTGTAGATATTTAATCACAGATAACCCGACTGAAGAAATGATGGAACCAATTATAAAAGCTTGGGAAAAATCAGATGGTTTTTTACCAGAGGTTCACAAAGCTGCTATAGAGGTTGCTTTTAATTATTCTGATAAATATAATAAATTTCAGAATCCAGAAAACTGGCTATTGCAAATGAGCAAAATGGCTGATGTTGATTTAATCCCATCTCCTTCATTTATGGATCTTTATCAACTTGGAAATAAACCGATTAAAGATCAAAGAGCCTTAGAAAGATTGATGGATGAGCTTGGACAACATCCTTATTTAGCAAAACAACCAAATGGATGGTCAGATATTTCAGAGGATTGGATGTCACCAGAGTTACTAATTAGAAGGCTGGTTTATGCAAGAGAGGCTTATTACAAAAAGTCAGGGAAGTCACAGACAACTGAATTTTATGAAGAAATGATTGAAAAAAATTATGATAATCCAAGTGAAATTTTACAAATTATAAATCAGCATAAAGAGCTTGTTCATAAACATGTTATTTTATTTAATTTACCGGAGACACTTAAATCATGAAGATATCAAGAAGAAATTTTTTAAAAGGGTCAGCCACTACGTTATTTTTGGCTGGTTTTAATTTTCCAGTTTTAGCAAATACAGACAAGAAAAAAAACCTTGTAGTTATAATGTTAAGAGGTGGAATGGATGGTTTGTGCGCTGTCCCAATAATTGGTGACAAAAATTTCGAAAAAAGAAGAAAAGATTTAATTTTAGATCAAACAATTAAACTAGATTCTGATTTTGCTCTACATCCTAAATTAAAAAATTTTCATAATTTATGGCAAAAGAATCTTGGAGCAGTTGTTCACGCAACAAATATTCCATACACTAAAAGATCACATTTTGACGGACAAAATCTAATGGAGACAGGTGGTCATATTCCTTACGCTGTCAAAACAGGTTGGTTAGGAAGAGGAATGAAGTTGGCAGAATTAAAAGGTGATGGTCTTGCATTAGCTTTACCGATGCCTTTACTACTTAGAGGCATTCCAAGTAATGATAATTTTTATCCATCAAAGAAAAGACTTCCAAGAACAGAACTTTTAAAACTTTTAAAATCAATTTATGCAGAAAAATCTGAACATGAACTAGCTAACATGATGGAAATAATAGCTAATAGGTCAATGATGAGTAGTGGTGGGACATCAATGTCTAGAAAGAATTCATCTTTAGCATTAAAAGCAGGTTTGGAATTAAAAAAAATAAATGGTCCAAGAGTTGCTGTTTTTGAAGTTGATGGTTTTGATACCCATGCTGCACAAGGAGGAGTGAATGGTTCTCATTCAGATAGTTTAATTGAAATGGACTCTATTTTTAAAAGTTTGGAGAAGGGTCTAGGAAATGAGATTGAAAATACTTTAGTTTTAACTCTAACTGAGTTTGGTAGAACTATAGAACAAAATGGAGGACGTGGCACAGAACATGGCTATGGGTCTGCAATTTTTATGGCAGGTGGTTTATTAAAAAAAACTCAAGTTTATACCGATTGGCCAGGACTTAAGAGAAAAGAATTATTTGAGGGAAGAGACTTAAATTCAACAATTGATGCTAGATCTGTATATGCATCAGCTATGTCAACTGTGTTTGATATTGATTTCAAAAGAATTAATAAAGAAGTTTTCTGGGGAGATAAATTAGTAAATTTGTCTGACAAATTATTCAAAGTTTGATGAAAAGAATATTTACAATTTTATTATCATTTTTATTGTTAACAAATTTTGCAAATTCTCAATCTAGATTTGGTGAATTAACTGAAATGAGAGACAAAAAAATGCGTGGCAAAGATGGTCAATGGGTAAGACCTCATCCAGGACCTTTCGTTTGGAATCATATAGAAAGTGAAAAAGGTAAATTTTTTTGGGAAGATGTAGATAAATACGTTGTATATGCACAGGAACACAATCAAACAATTTTAGCAACCATCTGGCCTCATACAAATTGGGACCAAAAATCTTGTAAAAGAAAAAAAGCCAGAAGTCCATTTGGAAAACGTTTTACAAAATATTTAAGCAAACCATGTTCAATGGAGGATTATAAAACGTTTCTTATAAAATTGGTGGATAGATATGATGGAGATGGTTCAAATGATATGCCTGGATTAACAAAACCAATTACATATTGGGATGTGATGAATGAACCTGAGTTTGATATGTTTTTTAAAGGAAGTGAGGAAGATTTTGTTGAAATTTTTAATTTTTCTTCAAAAGTAATTAAAGAACAGCAACCAGATGCAGTTATCGTTATGGCTGGAGCTGCAGGAATGTTTCCAGAAAATAAAAAATATTGGAAATCAGCTTTGCCAAAAATTAAGGACCATTTTGATATTGCAAATATTCACCATATAAGCGGTCCAGATGGACAGTGTGATAAAGAGCTATGGGTAGATGAATTTGCTGATTTATTAAAAAGTGTTGATGTTGATAAACCAATTTGGATGACAGAGGCCATGACCTGTGGTCCTCCGATAAAAGCTTATGTAAATGCTTTTCTAAATGGTGCTGAATTAATCATTGATGTAGGTGTAAACGCACCAGGAAAAAAAATGTCGAAGAAAAATAGAAAAAAATTAAACGAATTTATTAGTGAATATGATGGTTTTACATCAATAAAATCTATTTCAAATGAAGAAGTAGAATTTACTTATAAAGATGGTTCTACAAAAAATTTAAAAATTAACTAAAATATACAATTGAAAAAAATCAGTTTAATATTTCCTTTAATATTTTTCTTAAACGCAAATGTTTTTGCAGAAAAAATTGATGCTTTGAAAAAATTTAAAAAAGAAATTCTTGGTGAAGAAGCAAAGAAAAAAATGAGTCTTGCATATGACTCTTTGACAAAACATAAAAAAATACTTAATTACAATGAAGATGAGGAAGCTGTAGAGATTACGCTTGATTATAGTATGAAGGGGCATCCTGAAGACTGGGATCTCTCAGATGATCAAGCTCAAAGATGGGAATTTGTTACTAAAAGGAAAAATTATCATAAACTTGGTAAGGAAGTTTACTTAAAATATACTTTTAAATTAAATGCGGGACAAAATCATAGTGCCAATATTTGGCAAGTAGTTGGAACTAAAAAAGGAGGAGAGATAATTTATCCCTCGATGCAAATTAGGTACACTACCGACGAAGACGATCTTCCAAATAGAATGGAATTTTTTTACAAACAAATAGAAGAGGTTTATTGGACGGATATTGACCCAGTAGCAAATAGATTTAAACAAAAGTTGTATAAATTTGATTTAGGGAGTTTAAGCGCTTATAAAAAAGAATTTAGCACCGCTTATTTTAAAATAAAACCATCCAAAAAAGAGGATGGAGAATTTATAATGTGGTTAAATGATGAAAGAGTAATTGAGTTTTACGGACCAAACATGATTTTAGACAAAACTGGGGGTATAGCTTTTAAAATTGGTCTGTATAGATATTGGAGTACAGCTTATGACCCGGACTTAATTGAACCATCAACTCTATCTATCAAAGAGTATGTAATAAGTAAAAATTGTGAAAAAATTATGGATAAAGAAAAATGTGATTACAAATCTAAAGATAAAATAGCAAGATCAAAATATAAATATAAAATCCGTGATTCAGAATATATGCCTGAGGGGGCAAAAAAAATAAAGAGAATTACTTCTAAAGTTGTTCCTGAAGAAATAAAATTTGAGGAAATGAAAGGTAACTTTTTAGCGATTATTAAAAATAAAAATGACGATAAATATCTTTTAAAGTTTATAGGATATAGTAAAGCTGGTGCAGCTAAAGAGGGTTTGACTAAGTGTATGGAAAAATTCACTAATTTTTCTGACCAAGAGAATAATGCATGCTATGTCCACTATGAAAGTAAAGTTGGAAAATTTTAAAATACATAAATGAAAAAAATCAATTTAATATTTTTTATAATCTTATTTTTAATATCATCAAATACTTATGCTGAAAAGAAGCATATCAATATGAATAAAAAAGAGAAAAAAGATTTTGCTCATTATGTACTAAAAGCTCAATCAGATAATAAAATGGTTTTTACTTTAAGAAATATTAAAAATCCAAATATTTATAAATTTTTTGACAATCTTGAGGATAGACTGGGTGTTGCCGAAAAAGGAATAGAATTCGATTTAAAGTATTCATATAAGGGGCATAAACTCGATTGGAAAAGATTTGGCATTGAAGGTCATGCTCAAAGATTCCAAATCATGGAACCTTATAAAGAAACTACAAAAAAAAATAAAACAAAATGGTATAGGGTTGGTTATTTCGTTCCAGTGGATATAAGAACTGACAATCATACAATATCTTTATTTGATTTTAAAAAACTTTACGGTAAAGGAGAAAAAACCCATGATGGAGCGTTTAATATTGTAAATAATAGATTTACATGGAACTTTAACTCTCCAAACTATACAGCGTATAAAAATGAAATGGGTGCTGAATACTTTTATCCAGAACATTATGTTGTTAATCTTGATCCTAACTTTTCTCCATTAAAAGGTAAGTGGGTTAATGTTTTATTAAATATTAAATGGGCTGAAAAAGGTTTTATGCATTTATGGATTGATGGCACTTTAAGATCTAGTTATTTCGGGGATACTTTAGCAGGGGCGTCAAGTGTTAGATTTAAATTTGGACCATACAGACACCATATGCATCAGGCAACTAATGAAGGTTTAGAAGTTCCAGATCTTAAAATTAGATATTCTAACGTTGGTAAAGCTGACAAATGTGAAGATTTATGGAGTGGATGCAATGAAATTATAAGTCAACTATCAGATCAATCACAACTTAAAGGAGTTAGGGTTGTTGTATTGTGTAAAACTGCTACACAATCTGCAACTTGTAAAAATTTAGGTTATCCAAAAAACCCAAGACCTTTTTAATGATAAAAAAATTTTTATTATTTTTAATGATATTTTCTATGATCAATGGGGCTGCATTTGCTAAAACAAAATTTTCGCAAGTCAAAAAAGCTTTAAAAGAAGATAAATATGGAAGAGCTATTCCCGAACAATTTCATTTTCTAAACGCAAGACATGCAATTAATCCTGTTTCTGTATCTGATTTTTCTATTGTTGGAGAAAAATCAGTTAGATTTGAACTAAATGATGGTGAATGTGGTTACGAACCAAAATGGAGTGATTGTGAAAATGACAGAGAAAGAACTGAGCTATACTACAAAAGATACTCATCAAAAGCTGAGCGATGGTATCAATTTTATATTTTCTTACCAAAAGATTACAATTCTGTTGCACCATCTAAGATGTCTTTAATACAATGGAAAAGGCACAAACCTTCTAAAGTATTAGTAATGTTTCAGCATATGCATGCCGGTTTAACTTTTAATAGAAATGGAGATACATTTATAGACTCTTATGTATTGTTAAAAAAAAATGAGGATTTATTAGGAAATTGGACTCAAATTATTTTTAATACTAATTGGCATCCAGATCCCAAGAAGGGTTTTATGAGAGTTTGGATAGATGGACAATTAAAGATCGATTTTAAGGGTATTTCAAATCATCCAACTAAAGGTAAGGAGCAAAGTTTAAGATATGGATTATATAATAGCTTTATGTCTAGATATAAAAATATATTTGAAACAAACAAAATGCCCCAAAGAATTGTCTTTTTTGACGGCGTAAGATCTGAAAAAAAATGCGAAAAATTATTTAATAAATCTGAGTGTCAAAAACTTGAAACTCAGACTGTAGAAAAGTATGAAGTTTATTCATATAGAAAAAATAATAAAAAATTAAATCCTAATCACATACTTGAAGTTTCAAAATCATTTTTGAAGTGAAAAAAATTTTATCTATTTTTTTAGGTCTGTTTTTAATTTTGCCAGCACAAGCAAAAGTCAAATCTAAAGATATTATTTTTCCAAAATATTTTTATACAAATCAAATTGAATCTTGCCCTTTAATGCCCTATATATCTTTTGATTTGAGTTTTTATGTCAAAAAGGTCGAGAGCCTCATTGGTTATGATTGGCCAGCTGATTGGAAGGCAAATAGTAATTCCATGACAGTAAAACATGAAAAAATTACTGGACCAATTAAAATATTTTTAGCGGCCATACACAATGCAATAAGCAAAAATGATATAGAAAGTATTAATGTGTCTAAGAAATTATTAGTTAATTTAGCAAAAGAGGACACATTATATAACAGTATAAGTATTGAGGGTTTAAAAAATAAACCTAAATGTTGGGTAAACAATGATCCAAATTCTCCATGCTGGTTCCATCAATATGAATTTGCCCGAGGAGTATTTTCAAACTATATGATTGCAGCTGTATGGTTAAAATCAGAATTGAATAGTGAGGAATTTAAAATTGTGAATAAATATATAATAAAAATGTATGAAAAATTTTTAAAACCCATTGAATTTCAAGAGGAGCAGTCAGGAATATATCAAATGGCAAATGGAGGAACTTCAGTATTAGTTTATTCCTCTTGGATTAATGATAAAAATTTAGCTGCAAATGAAATTAATTTTAGATTTAAAGAATTTAATAAATTAATTTTTAAAGATGGATATATTAATAATAACTCATTTAGAGGATATAGAGCTCAATGGTATCACACTTATGGGTTAAACATAGTTTTAGGATACGTATATATAGCTGATTTATGGGGTGCAAAGATACCAAGAAAGCTCAAAAAAAAACTAATAAACTCCTCAAAAGTTGCTAATTTAGCAATTAAAGATTGGGATAAATTCAGAAAAAGAAAATTTGATGGAAAGAAAAGTAATGTGATTTCTGATCCTCTAAATGCAAGAAAACATACTCATCAAAATGCTTTTGGAATTGATACTTTAATGGAGATTGTTACAGGAATTAAATTAGAAAACGATCCTGTGTATCTACAAAAAAGAAAAAAGGAGCTAAAAGATGGCATCGATGATCTTATTGGTTTTAATCCGAATTGTTTAAAAAAATGAAGATAATCCTAACTTTTATATTTTTATTTTTAGTATTTGTTAACTATGGGTACTCAAGTGATATTCCAAAAAAATATCTTGAAAAGAATTACGTTTTTAAGCATGAAAAAAAATTAAAATGGCTTGAAAAAACAGGCAATTGGGGAAAGCCAGAAACCCATGGCCTAATTTCACAAAATCCTTGGAATTTAAGATACGAGAATAAAATCGTACGGGATGGTAAATATTCACTGAGATTTGAAATGAGAGACGGAGATTGTTCAAAAGAGGATTGTCTGAGAGGAAAAAAGATAGGATCTATGGGAAGATCTGAGGTAGGTTTTTTTAAACCTTTAAATAAAAAATATAAAGGAGATCATGGAGAGGTTTGGTATGCATGGTCAATGTATTTGCCTAAAGATACAAATCATATTGACGAAGCATGGACCCTAACTGGTCAATTCAAAGAATTAGGAGGTTCTAAATATAGAAATAAAAAATATCCTTCATGTACAGATCCTGGTGAAGAAGTTGGTCTTAGATTAGGATTTAGAATTAAAGAGGAGGGCTTAACATTATTTAGAGAAACTTGTTATATAAGAGAAAACGGTAAAGTTCCAGAATACAGTGTTGAAGAACAAATTATTATACCTGCTATTGAATTAAATAAAAAAAAAATAATTGGCTTGATTTTTTAATGCATGTTAATTGGTCATTTGAGAAAGATGGGTTTATAAATTTGTGGGTAAACGAAGACAAATTATATGAACATAAAGGAATTAATTCTTCAATACCCGTAGCTCATAAGGGTAAAAATCCTGGCGTTGCTTTTAGATTTGGAATTTATAATGGGAATAGATTTGATCCTATTAAGCCCCAAGTACTTTATTACGATTCTTTTAAGAGAGGTTTGACATGTAAAAAAACTGCATTGTGGCATGATTGCAATAATTTACCTTCATATGAACTTAAGATTGAAGGAAAATATTTACTTAGTTGGTACTGGTTAAATATTGAAAAAAAAACAAATAAAATTATAAGTGATCAATTCATAGTTTCTGATTTAATAAACTTTGAAAAAGGTAAATATTTTTATGATAAAGTTGGACTTAGTAATATTATATCTGACAAGCACCGCAAAAAAATTAAAATTCAACAACGTAGAGATGATTTAATAGTAATTGATGGAAAATTAGATTTAGATACCGATGATACTTCGCATGTTACCATTATTTTAAAAGCTAATGGCGGTTTATTTGAGGGTATGGGGATATTTGACAGTTCCGATAAAAAAGTAGAGAATATTAAGATTGTTTTAGCACCTTTAAATTAAGTCCTGATTGTTGGTAGTAGGTAGAAATCAGCTGTATCTATTTTAGAAGAATGCTCTCTTCTCATGTTCCATCTTTTTTGAACACCAGCGCTAGCAAGACTTAACGTAGATCTTCCGTACCGGTAGTTAGTATTATCAATAGATTTCATTAAACCCTTAATTTTCTCATCTTTTTCAGAATAAAATAGGTTCTTACTACGATCTTCATTAGATAAACCAGTAAGCATCACACCTGCTTTTTGATAACGGTAGCCATTTTTAAAAATAGAGTCTAAAGCAACTAAAGCAGTCTTAACTATTTCAATACTATTATTTGTAGAAATTGCAAAATCTATTGTTTTCGAGTTTGAATAATATCCAAATCTACTTTGAAAAGGACTTGTTCTTACAAAAACTGTAATTGACTTTGCAATTAAAGACTCAGATCTTATTTTTTCAGACGCATTCAAACAATAATTTGCTACTGCTTCTTTTAATTCTTGATATTTTTCAATTCTTTGACCAAAGGAACGAGATACAACACAACTTTTTCTTTTTGATTGAGTTGTCTCTAAATCAATACAAGGAATTCCTCTTAATTCCATTGCAGTTCTTGATCCTAAAACATTTGAGTTTTTCTTAATCCACGTATTTGATTTATTTTTTAGTTGCTTAGCGTTATAAATTCCATTTTTGTGATAAAACTTAGTTAATTGTCTTCCTACACCCCATACATCATTAATTTCAACTTTTTCTAATATAGGGTCAATATTTTCAATTCCTATTAAACTTGTTACGCCTGATTTCTTTTTCTTCGCAATATGATTTGCAACTTTACTTAGGGTCTTTGTTTTAGCAATACCAATACTAGTTGGAATACCTGTCCACTTTAAAACTGTCTCTCTGATTTCTCTTCCGACTTTTTCAACTTCATCATCTGAAAAATTTGACAAATCTAGAAATGCTTCATCGATAGAATATACTTCGATGGCAGAGTTAAATCTTTTTAATGTTCTCATTACTCTTC
>CACPNO010000006.1 GCA_902635335.1 uncultured Pelagibacteraceae bacterium | reverse complement strand
TCAATTTTAATTACATAAAATGGCTCTTCATTTGAAACTTTAATTCCTTTTCTTTGTCCAATAGTAAAATTAACTATTCCATCATGTACTCCAACCACTTTACCATCCAAATTTTTTATATTTCCTTTCTTGTACGATTCTGGTTTAAATTTTTTTATTACAGAAGCATAATCTCCATTGGGCACAAAACATATATCTTGACTATCTGGTTTATCAGCAACATTCAAATTCAAATTTTTTGCAATTTCTCTCGTTTTGTCTTTAAGAAGTCCACCTAGTGGAAATCTTATATAATTTAATTGCTCTCTTGTGGTATTAAATAAAAAATAACTTTGATCTCTATTTTCATCAATTGCTTGGTACATATTAGTTAAGTTATTTTGTGTTAAACTTTTCACATAATGACCTGTGATTAGCGCATCAGCATTTAAATCTTTCGAAAATTCAAATAAATCTTTAAATTTAACTGTCTGGTTGCATTGTACACATGGTATTGGTGTTTCGCCCTTTAAATAACTTTCAACGAAGTTATCGATAACACCTTGTTTAAACTTATCTTGGTAATATAAAATCTTATGTTCAATATCTAATTTATGCGCAACTCTTTTTGCATCCATAATATCTTGACCTGAGCAGCACTGTTTTGAAGCAGCAACTTCTTTGCCATCATTGTAAAGTTTTAAAGTAATTCCAATTACATTATAACCTTCTTGTTTCATCATCCCAGCAACAGTTGATGAGTCTACACCTCCAGACATTGCTACCACTACTGTAGTTTCTGACGGTTTTTTATTAAATCCTAATGAGTTAGTTTCTAAATTCATTTGATGGTATTTATACTTATTTCCATTATAAGTTAAATTAAATGATTTTAGATTTTGAACCAGGTGACAAAGTTATTAATCCAGCTAATAAAAGTTGGGGTATTGGTCAAGTTCAGTCTATTATTAATGACAAAGTAACTGTTAATTTCCAAAATGTTGGAAAAAAAGTAATAAATGCAAATAATATTGAACTCGAAAGAATTGATCATAATGGATGAAAGTAAAATTAAGAGTGTTGTCGAAGATTTAATTAATACTTTTCTAGTGGCTGGAGAAGTTTCAATTAATCTAAGATATGAGGGTTTAAAAAAGGAAATCAAATCAGACAATACCCCTGTAAGCAATGGTGATTTTGAGGTAAATAAAATTGTCACAAAAAAATTGCTAGAATTGACACCAGATATACCCATTGTTTCTGAGGAAACTTCGCACAATAAATCTAAAAATAATTTAAAAAACTTCTGGCTAGTTGATCCAATTGATGGAACATACGACTATATAAATGATGGTGAGGAATTCACTATTAACGCTGGATTAATATTAAATGGAAAAGCTGTTGCCGGTTTAATTAATGTGCCTGCAAAAAAAAGGATGTTTTATAGTTTTGGAAAAGGTCAATCATATGAAATTACTTCTAACAAAACTATAAAATTAGACTGTAAGAAAATTAGTCCTAAAGGTTCAATAAAAGTAGTTTCGTATTCAAACAAACTAAAACCTGAAATTGAAAAAATTCATAAGGATTTAGGAGTTACTCAATACGTTCGAATGAAAAGCTCTCTTAAATTTTGTGTAATAGCTACAGGAGAATTTGATGGATATGTTGCTGAGCCAAGAGCTTGCGAATGGGATATAGCTGCAGGGCACGCTATTCTTGAAAACGCAGGTGGAATAGTAACAGATTTTAATGGCAATGAAATTACGTATGGTAAAAAAGATTTTAAAAATCCAAGTATAATTTTAAAGAGAAGTAAAAATTTATAATGAGCGAACAATTAAGAATAATTTTAATTATAATTGTATCTGTAACAATATTTGGTTTAATTGTATTTGTGATGGTTAAAAACTATATAAGAAATAAAATTCAATACTATTTAGAAGAAAAAAATAAAAAAACTAAAGAAGATTAATTATTTTTAAATATTCATCTTTTTCAAGATCCATAACTCTTCTTGAAACTTCAAAATCGAAACCTGAACGAGCTAATACTCCTATATCCTTTTTATAAAACAAAGCTCGATTATTCTCTTGTCTTGATGGTCCAATTCTTTTCTTTTTACAGATTTTTATGGCTGAAAAAAAATCCTGATCTTCATTCTTATCTTTTATTTGTTCAATTGTATTTTTAATATATTTTTCACCTACACCTTTATTCATTAAGTAATTTCTTATTTTATTGATGGATGATCCTCTTTGAATTAAACTTTTTGCTTTTGACTCTGAATAAAACTTGTCGTTTATAAACTTTGATTTCTCTAAATCCTCAAGAACAATATCTATAAGATTAGAAACATCATTTTTTTTTATATTGGGAGTTCTTGATGTTAAGTATTTTTTTAGTAGATAAGTTCTTAACTGTTGTTTAGAAGGTGCAAATTTTTCTACATAATTAAGTGCAAAATTCGTCATCTCATCAACGGTTACTTCTAAAGTCTTTTTTTTATTTTTTATGGGAATCATTGTTTTATTTAATATAATATAAAAATAATATGATTGAACAAATAGCAGCTTTTTTTACCATTGAGATGATTTATTTGTGGTTAAATATAGGTGTAATACCCTTCTGGTTAATTCTGATTATTTTTCCACAGTCAAAGATTTGTGGATTATTGGTTACTTCTGTATTCCCATTTTTTATTTTAACGGCTGTCTATGTTTATCTAGGTTATTATTTCTATATTTCTGGATATGATTTTGATTATAATTTTACGTTGTACCTTGGTCTGTATGACTTGAGAAATCTTTTTGAAGCTGAAGCTTTTTTGATAATGTTTTGGACACACTTTTTAGCAATAAACTTATTTTGTGGAACGTGGATAATGAAAGATAGTCAAAAATTATTTATGTCTAGATATATAGTCTTCATTCCAATAATAATAACTTATTTTATTGGTCCACTAGGTTTAGTTGTATATTGGATAATAAGAATGTTCTATGCTAGAAGAGTTAACCTGTTAGATTAAAAGGGTTAGCTATTTTACTACTTTAAAACCTGAGTTTTGCATCGCTCCAAACCCACCTTCAATATGGCAGACATTTGTGAAACCCATTTCTTGTAAAGATTTAGTAGCTAATGCTGATCTCAATCCACCAGCACAAAATAAAACCATTTCTTTATTAATATCAATTTTACCGTCTTTAAAATATTGACTTTCAGGGTCCATCCAAAATTCCAACATGCCTCTTGGCACATGCAAAGAGTTTTCTATTCTTCCTAATCTTTCTAACTCTCTTATGTCTCTAATATCTATTAAGTTACAACTTTTATTATTTATTTTTTTTAAACCCTCTTGAGGTGAAATAGTTTTAATTTCATTTAAGGCCTCTGTCACTAGATCTCTTGAAGATTTAATTTTCATATTTTTTATAAAATTTTTTCAGTTTTTAAGATACCTATTATTAACACCTAATTGTAATTTTATAAATAAGTAATATTTATAAATCTTGATTTAATTAAAATTTATTTTAAGAAATTTCTCTGAAAGTGATAATAAACAAAAAACTGGACAAATACTGAAATGTTTAAATAATGATATTTAAAATTAATAAACTTATTAATGGAATATAAAAATATTTGTATTGTTTACTCGCATACAAAAGTGGGAGACTTAATATGGCAATTACCATATATCAAGGCTATTAGTTTACATCATAAAAAAAACATTATTTTAATTACTAGAGAAGGAACGCGAGCAAAAATAATTTTTAAGGATTTAGATTACATAGAAAATGTTAAATACAATAAATTTAGAAAGAATATTAATTATTGGGTAGATACTTTTAAACTTTATAAATTTTTAAAAAATGGCCATTTTAGTCATTTATATGTATTAGATAAAATTAGTAGACCCGCTATAGCAGCAAAATTTGCTGGCATCCAAAATATAATTGGCCCAGGATTGGGTAATCAGAAAAAATGGTTAACTTGTAAAAATTTTTTCGATGAAGAAGATTGGAAATTAAGCTACTCTGATCAATCTCAAAAATTATTATTACTAAATAACATTAAAATTAAAAATATATTTCCAGAATTAAAAATTAATTTTGAAAGAGATGATATTGATATAGATATAAAAAAAATTGATAAAAAAATTATATCTTTTGGAATTGACTCAAGTGAAGAATTTAGAATGTGGTATGAAGAACAATTCGTTGAATTAGCAGATATTTTATTTAAAAAAAATCTTTTTGAGAAAGTCTATTTAATTTGTAGCAAAAAGAATGATCACATGGCATCTAAAATCATAAATTTATCAAAAAATAAATATTTTATTAATTGCTCAAAATATGATTTAGCTAACATTATGGGTATAATGAAAAAATCTTCTTTTTATGTTGGAAATAATTCTGGACCTGTGAATGTGGCTGCAGCTCTTGGTGTCAAAAGTTTTGGACTAGTTTGTAATGATCCAGTAAGCGAACTGAAATATAGCAAAATTTTAGCAATTACTCCCGATAACTATAAAGAAAATACTTTGAATAGAGACAGAAACGGTATGAAAAATTTAACTGTGGATAAAGTTTCTAATTTCATTTTAGATAAAATTCTGTAAAAGCTAAAAACAAAATTATGAAAGCACCAAACTTTAAATTATTATCAACTTCAGGCAAAATTGTTGAATTAAACAAAGTAAAATCAAAATTCGTCATCCTCTATTTCTATCCAAAAGATAATACAAGTGGATGTACAATTGAAACTAATGATTTTAATAAACTTTTAAGTAAATTTCAGAAACTTGGATGCACAATTTTTGGAATATCTAAAGATAGTCTACAAAGTCATGAGAAATGGAGTAAAAAACTTAATTTAAAATTCGAACTATTGGCAGACGAAGATAAAATTTCGTTAAATGCTTACAAAGTCTGGGTCAAAAAGAAATTTATGGGTCGAGAATTTATGGGCACAGTAAGAAGTACTTTTATTATCGAGAAAAATAACATCATTAAGGAATGGCGAAACGTTAGAGCAGCGGGCCATGCTGCAGAGGTTTTAGACTTCATAAAAAATATCTAAAAAAAAGGCCCCAGTTAAGGGGCCTTTTATCAACTATAGAGAGAGAGAGATAGTTATTCTTTAGTCTCTTATTGCGTATGCGATTACTCCAGACTCTGTAACATCAGTTCCAAGTCTTTCTGCTTCTTTACTCAATCTTATACCCATTGTTCCCTTCATAATTCCCCATACTATTAGAGATACTACGAATACAAATGCATTGATTGAGATTACTCCTAGAAGCTGCGCTCCGAATGATGCATCACCGTTAGTTAGTGGAACTGCTAAAGTTCCCCAAATTCCAGCAAACAAGTGAGCAGGTACTGCACCTACTACATCATCGATTTTTAGTGAGAATAATAATTTAGTTCCAAAGACAACTATTATTCCACCGATCGCACCTATAAGAATTGCTGCTAGCGGTGAAGGCATTAATGGTTCAGCTGTAATTGCAACAAGACCACCAATTGCTCCGTTAAGCATTTGAATGACATCAGTTTTACCCGACATTAATCTTGTTATTGCACCAGCTGCTAATACACCACCACAGGCTGCTAAGTTTGTATTAATGAAAATATTTGAGACTGCTACTGCATCATCAAATGTTCCCATCGCTAATTGTGATCCACCATTAAATCCGAACCAACCTAGCCATAAAATAAATACACCAACTGTTACCAATGGTACAGAAGATGCTGCAAATGGCTTCATAGGTTTAGCTGCTCCAGATTTATCAAATCTACCAGTTCTAGCTCCTAAAAGAATTGCTCCAGCTAATGCTGCTGCACCTCCAGTTGAGTGAACAAGTGTTGAACCAGCAAAGTCAGAGAAACCAGCAGCTGCTAACCAGCCACCTCCCCACTGCCAACCCATAACGATTGGATAGATAATTCCTGATAGAATAGCCGCAAATAAAAAGAACGGCCATAATTTAATTCTTTCAGCTAATGTTCCAGATACAATTGAAACTGTCGTTGCACAGAAAACCATTTGGAAATACCAATCAGATCCATCTGCATATCCAGTATCAACTGAACTTGCATCAGACCATGGAGTAAAGCTTCCAATGTATCCGCCTTCTGGAATTCCGTATGCTAAATTATATCCAACCATCCAGAACATAATTCCAGCTATTGAAAATAATCCGATATTTTTCGCACATATTACTGATACACTTTTTGATGTCACCATCCCTGATTCGAGCATGGCAAAACCTGCTGCCATAAACATTACTAAGAAACCACAAACCAAGAAAAGAAATGTATTGAATATGAAACCAACTTCAGCTGAAACTGTAGTTTCAGCATAACCTGCACTAGTCATATTTAGTAAGAAAAATATACTTACTAATGGACCAGCCAGTTTTTTTAAAAGTTTAACCATTTCACCTCCGTTTAATTAAAGGTGCAGTTATAGAATTAATAAAACTAAAAACTATTGATTGTTATTTAAAAGAGATATGCAGTATTTGCATGTAGTACACCATATGCTTGTATAAAAAAACAGCCTTTATTAAATTCTAATTTTTAATAAAGGCTGTTTTAAAAGTTTATTTATTGAAAACTTCTTTAAGCGCTTTTGCAGGCAAAAACTTTACCTTTTGAGAAGCAGCGATTTGGATTTGTTCTCCAGTTCTTGGATTTCGACCAATTCGAGCTTTTCTTTTAGCCACTTTATATGTTCCAAAACCAGCAATTTTCACATTATCGTCGCCTTTTAATGCGTCCAAAATAGTGTTGGTAATCGTATCAAATGTACGCTCAGCATCAGCTTTACTTTGATTTAATGACCCTGCTAATTTTGCAATAAGTTGTTTTTTGTTCATTTTAGCTCCGGTTTAAAAGGTTATATTTATATACTTAACAAAATCGTTGATAATTCAAGCTTTTTTTTTGTGTCTCTAATTAAATTTACCACAATATATAGTTGTAAATAAGTATTGATTTATAATGCTTTTTTTAACGTTAGAAAATCCCTTTAAAATAAGCCTAAATCTTTAAGGTCATTGAACGTTGCAAAAAACATTAAAGTTAACAATAAAAACATTCCGATTCGAAAAAAACCTTCCTGTGTTTTTTGACTTAATGGCTTTCCTAAAACCTTTTCAAATGCATAAAACATTAAATGACCCCCATCTAAAAGTGGGATTGGAAAAAGGTTAATTAAGCCTAAACTTATCGATATGTAAGCCATCATGCTAATAAATGGCAATATTCCAAATTCAGCCACTTGGCCTGAAATCTTTGCTATTCTAATTGGTCCACCTAATTGTGAACTATCTCCAGATCCAGTAAGCATTGAACCCATATATTTAAGAGATGAGGTAGTTACAAAATAGACTTCTTTAACAGACTCTATTAATGCATTTGCTGGCCCTAATCGTTTATGATTTATTTCGTTATTGTATGGACTTAGTTTAATACCAACTATTCTTTTGTTAATTTTATTTCCTAAATTATCAAGACCTGCAACAATTTTTGGTTTAACCTTTAATAATATCTCTTGATCATATCTAAAAATTTTGAAATCAACTATCTCAGATGTTGACATTAAAATTAATTTAGAAACATCAAGAATGCTCTCAACTTTATTGTTATCAATTTCAAGAATTATGTCATTTTTTTTCATCCCCGCTACTTCTGCTGGACTATCTTTTTGGACTTCGTCAATAACTGCTGGTGTAAAGTCTTTTCCAGCAAACATATATATGAATAAAAAAATAAATATTGCTAAAACGAAATTTGCTATAGGTCCACCTGCAACGATTAAAGACCTTTGGTAAAGAGGTTTCGTTACAAATAGCTTTTCTTGGTCCTCTTTGCTATATTTTTTTAATAGTTCCTCTTGATCAGCTTGAGAAAAAACATTTCTATCTCCAAAAAATTTTACATAGCCTCCTAAGGGAATCCAACAAATCTTCCATCTTGTTCCAGATTTATCATTCCAACCAAACAATTCTTTACCAAAACCAATTGAAAAATCTGTTACCCCAACACCATATTTTTTTGCAAAATAGTAATGTCCATATTCATGAATAAATACAACTACAATAATTAATATTATAAATGGCAAAATAAAACTCATAATTGATTTATAATATATTTATATTAACAAGATGTAAATAATGGTTTACCTTAGCTTCCAAGTTAAAATGGGCAAAAATGTTGCAACTATAAAAGAACAAAACAGTAAGGATTGAGAGACAAATACCGGTAAAAAATCTATTGGCAATATTATTCCAACCAGAATTGATTTTGAAAAGTCAGGACTGGGAAATAAAAGAATTCCACCGATCAATCCAACTATAATTGATACATATGCATTTTTTTCATTAAACTTTTTTGAGTAAAAACCAAAAAATATACTTAGTACTGCTGCGCAACAAAATAAATCAGCCAATAAAAATAAATATAAAATACTCAACCCTTTTGATGCTACAAAAAATGAAATTATAGAGATTAATATTATTATTTGCTTTGAAAGTTTTAAGTAATCACCCTTAAATTTTAAGACTTTATTCCCATCGACAATAATTAGGCTTGAAATAGCATTTACTAAAGTATCTATACTGCTTACTGTTAAAGAAATTGCTAAAACAATTATTATAACTGATAGAGAAATTGCATTATCTTTCAGCAATAAAGAAAAAAATGCAAGATCAGGAATAACGTTTGAATTTTGAGAAGTTGCAATTAACCCTGAAAAACCCATCATAAATACTATTGGTATGATTATTAAAAATGAGACAATTAAACTATTCTTTAAAACTCTATTATCTTTAGCAGCATAAACTCTTTGCCAATTACCTTGATGAAAAAGATTAGTTGCTGCTACAGCTATAAAAAAAGTTAAGCCAGCAGTGAAATTTGGCAAGTAACCTGGGCTTAGTAAATTTGGTTTGTTTTGTTTTATAAATTCGAAACTAAACTCATTTGAGTTAAAGGAGATTAAATATGAAAATGATATCAACAATAACAGACCAAATACTATGAATTGAATATTATCTGTAAAAATTGAAGCTCTTAACCCTCCGTATAAAGTATATATCAGTGAGCTTATGATCACGATTGAAGCTGTAATCCATAAGTCTGTTCCTGAAATATAATTTATTAAAATTGAAACTGCAGTAATCTCTGCTATTAAAAAAATCGACATATAAAAAATAGATAAAAACAAAATCAGTTTAAATAATTGTGAGCCAAATCTAGATCTTACAACTTCAATTAATGACTTCCCTCTTGGATAATTATCTCTAAATTTTTTTCCCAAATAAGTTAAGATAAAAAGAGGGAATACAGTACCTAGAGAGTATCCAATAACAGCCCCTATTCCTCCCCATGTTGCTGCTGATGCAGGACCAAATAATATCCATGCTCCTAATGCAGATGCAACTAAACTGGTTGTTAAAGAAAAAGTACCTACTGATCTACTTGCTACTAAATAATTGTTAAGTCCTTGATATTTTTTTGAATAGAGAAGTCCGATTACGACAAAAATTATACTTATAGTTAAGGTTAATAATATTGCAGATAATTGATTTAATATATTTATGTTATCCATTCTTCCCTTTCTGAATTACCGGACAGGTTCAAAGGGTATATCTCAGCCTATATGGCACCCCATTATTCAATTTAAGTCATAGTTTAAATAAGTAAAGTGCCATTTTTGAACATATATACAGATTATACATAGCTAATATTCATAAGTAACGCTGTTTCAAATCAATACAATGATTATAAATATCTATCTCTCTCTTATTATAAGTTAATTATAATACTAGGCTTCGCTAAATAGAAGCCTAGAAAAAAAAAATTTTTCATTACTAAATAAATTTAAGCTTACATGTGTCATTATAATGTATGTTCATCTATTGATTTCATCGTATAAATTAAAATTATGAAAAAAGTAATTATCTTTATACTTTGTTTATTTGCATTTGGTGCAAATGCATTGGAAAAGAAAACTACATTTGATAAAGCACTATTTGAGAAAGCTCAATCTGAAGGCAAGGTTATAGTTATTAGTTCTTGGATAGAGTACTGTGGATCATGTGCAAATCAGATGAAAGTTTTGCAAACAGCAAAAAAAGAAGGTGAGTTATCTGATATTAAATTTGATAACATTGAATATTTTTCGTTCGATGTAACAAATAGAGATATAGCTGACTCATTTAATGTACTCTATCAAACCACTCTATTGATTTTTAAGGGTGATAAAGAAGTTTATAGAAGTATAGGAGAAACTACAGAAGATTTAATTTACGAAGCTTTGAAAACCTCGATAAAAAGTTAATAAAATAATTTAAACTTACTCATTTCTTACAAGTGGATATACTTTTGGACTTAAATACCTAAAGTTTGTAATTATAATTAGAGCTAGTGTTACTACACCTACTCCAATAGTAACATAGAAAAATATATTTATTTCAAATAACCATTTAAGTTGAAAAATATTTTCTATGATAAACTTTGATGCTAATACTGCAAAAATAGTTGAAAAAAATATTATAGATAAAAAAGAAATTATAAATTCAATAATTGAAGACATTATAATTTCCTTCTTAGAAAAACCTAAAATTTTAAAAACCAGATTTTGAAAAATTTTAATTTTTCCTTGAACAATTATCGCGCTTGAGATTACAACTAAGCCAATAATAACCGTTACAGCTGATAATATGCTGACTGCTATAAAAACTTTATTTAGAACATCGGTAACTTTTGACAAATAATCTGAAATTTTTATTATCGATACACTTGGAAATTTATCTAAGAAATTAACTTCATTAAAACTTTTAATATTTTTAAATTTTATTGTAGAGAGATATTCGTGTGGAATATTTTCTGCGAATTGTGGATTGAGTAGCATTGCAAAATTGATACTTAAATCTTGATAGTTAACCAATCTAAAATTTACTACTTCTCCCTCAATTTCTCTTCCATAAATTCTAAGTGTAAATTTGTCACCTATATTTACTCCAAAATCTTTTGCAACTTTACTATCCAGTGATATTTGCAACTTATTTGGTTTTGAAGTATCCCACCAACTGCCTTCTAAAATAGGATTGTCTTTTGGAATTGTATTAACCCATGAAACTCTTCTATCATTCATGATTACCCAATAACTATCATTAGAATCTGAAATATATGTATTTGGATCTATTCCATTTATTTTTACAAGACCTGCTGATACCATAGGAACAATTTCCATGACTGCCTCTTTGTCAGAATCAATAATTATTTTTTTAAACAAATTTTTTTGATTATTTTGGATCCCTAAAAAAAAATAGTCAGGAGCAATTTCTGGAATTGATTTTGCTATTTCTCTTTTAAAATTAGAGCCTACAAATGCAAGTGTTAGTAACAATGTCATACCTAGTCCAAGTGACATCACAGTTATAGGTGTAATACTTTTTGATTGTGTAATATTTTTAATTGCTATTTTTGATGAAATACCAAGATTAAGTAGATTTTTTCTCAACAATAATATTATAAAACGGGAAACATAAAAAAAGACGGCTAGACATATAAAGAATGAGGCAAAATATATCAAACTATAAGTAGGAATCGAAGACCTGGAAGCAAACAAGCTGACTAAAATGGTAAGAAGTAACAAACTTAAGCTAATTGATAATTTTGAATATTTAAACTGCAAACTTTGAAAAACATTTCTAAATAAACTAGAGGCTTTAATTTGGTCAATTGAATTAACAGTTGGGATTGAAAAAATTATTATAACTAACAATCCAACCACAAAAACAATAAATAAATTTGTTAAAGAAAATGATGCCTCAATATTTAATCCAAGCCCATCTGATATATATTTATCTACAACTGGAACCAAGAAGAAACTTAACCCATAAGCAACTAAAGAAATAAAGATTAAACTAAAAAGCAACTGCAAATAATAAATAGTTTTAATATTTCCTGAATTTATTCCAATTGCTTTTTGAACAGCAATTGATGAGTTCTTTTGATTAATAAATGAGAGAAGAGTATTGGCAATTCCTATTCCAGCAATTAACATGGCACTTATTGAAACAAGTGATAAAAATTGTGAAAAATTATCAATAATTCTTTTTATGCCCCCTGCAGAATTTTCTGGATATTGTATTTTTACCTTATCATTATTTTTAAAAATTTTTTTAATTTCATTTATTTTTTTATCTTTGTTTTTATAATCATCAAATTTAATTTTGTATTCATAATTCAAGAAACTTCCTAATGTATTTAATTCTAATTTATCTAATGTTTTTTTTCCTGTTAATGCAAAATCACCAAATACGAATGCTCCACCAATATCGGGAAGAACTTTTACAACACCAATAACTTTAAATTTTTTATTTTGAACTTTTACAATATCATTAATTTTAAGATTCAAATTCTTAAAAATGTTTTCATTTACTAGAATAGTATTATCGATTTCGTTTAATTTTTTTAATGACCCAACTGGTTCAAAAATTACATCTCCATATAAAGGATAATTTTGATCTATAGCTTTTATTCTTGTAAATGATGTTTTATTAGGTTTTTTTTCAATAGTTGAAATCATCGTGCTAAATTCAACTACTTGAGATACTGTTGAAATATTTTCAATCTGTTTTATTAAATTACTATCTCCTTCTCTGTTATTATAATCAATTTCTAAATCTCCTCCTAAAAGAACTTTTGAATTTTCATTAAGTTCATTCTCTAAACTGTCTTCGATGGTTAAGATAGTGCTAAGTATAAATAGGCTAATTAATAATGTAATTATTATACTTAAAATTTTCGAATAACTTCTGATTAAATCACGAAATGCATATTTAGAATAAAGACTTAAATCATTGATTTTCACTAATCACTCCATCTTTAATAGTTATTTTTCTTTTAGTTAAATTAGCTAAATTATGGTCGTGAGTGACCATAATTAAGCTAGCGTTTTCATCTTTTATATAATTAAAAAGTAAACTAGAAATATTCTCTGTATTTTCACTATCTAAATTACCAGTTGGCTCATCAGCCAAAATAAGCTCTGGTTTCATTACAACAGATCTTGCAATAGCTACTCTCTGTTGTTCACCTCCTGATAGCTGACTAGGAAGATTGTTAAATCTGTTGCTTAATCCAAATCTATCTAAAATTTCTTTTGCTTTTTGTGTTGCATTATCAAGTTTATTTATTTCTAGAGATAGGCTTACATTTTCCAGTGCGGTGTAATTTGGTATCAAATAAAATGATTGAAATACTATTCCAATATTTTTTCTTCTGATTTCAGAAATTTCATCCTCAGTCATATTGGATATTTCTGAGTCCTTAAAAAAAATATTTCCTGCTGAAATCTTTTCGAGACCTCCAATTAACATAATTAAACTTGTTTTACCTGAACCGCTTTCTCCAACTATTGAAATAGTCTCTTTATAGTCTACCTCAAAGCTAATATTTTTTAAAATATTTATAGAGTTGTTATCTATGGTATAATTCAAACTAACATTAGATAATTTTAAAAGTTTATTCATGATTAAAAAATTAATAATTAAAATAATTATTTTATTAATACCAGGATTTGTAGCTAAAGCCGATTACAAAGTTGTCTTATTCGGTGATAGTCTAATGGCAGGATATGGTTTAGATAAAAAATATCATCTATCTTCAGTGCTTGAGAACAATTTAAATAAAAATGGTTTAAAAGTTAAGGTAATCAATGCAAGTGTATCAGGTGATACATCTGCAGGTGGTTTAAACAGAATAGAATGGACAATTGCAGAAAAGAATATCGATTTAATCTTAATTGGTCTTGGTGCAAATGATATGTTGCGTGGTATTAGTCCAAATGAAACTGAAAAAAATTTGGAGAAAACAATAAAAAAGATATTAAACAAAAAAATTCAAATAATTTTAGCAGGAATGGTGGCACCAGATAGTCACGGAAAAGATTATAAAAATAAATTTGATAAAATTTATAAAAAACTATCTGATAAATATGACTTAAATTTAATTCCTTTTTTGCTTGATGGAGTTGCTTTAAATCCTGAATTAAATTTAGACGATGGAATGCACCCTAATGAAAAAGGAATTATAATTATAAGTGGTAATATTGAAAAAAAACTACTAAAAATTCTTAATTAATTTAATGCATCTTTTGCAGTTAAATAATCATATCCAAAGACATCTGCAACTGCCTTATATGTAATTTGACCTTTATGAACATTCAAACCTGCTAAAAAATTTGGATCATCTCCTAAAGCTTTTAAATATCCATCTGTTGCTAATTTAGATAAGAAAGGGAGGGTTGCTTTATTTAAAGCAATTGTTGATGTTCTTGGAACACCTCCTGGCATATTGGCTACACAATAATGAACAATATCATCTACAATGTATGTTGGTTCAGCGAATGTGGTCGGTTTACTTGTTTCAACACATCCACCTTGATCAATTGCTACATCTACAATTACAGATCCTCTTTTCATATTTTTTAACATTTTTTTTGTGACAAGTTTTGGTGCTTCTGCACCTGGGATCAAAACACCTCCAACCAACAAATCACATTCTGAAATTAATTTTTCTAAATCGATTTCATCGCTTAATTTTGGTATTATAAGATCACCAAATTTTTTTGATAATTCGTCTAGTCTTTTTTCGGATTTGTCTACTATGTGAACTTTAGCTTTCATACCTGTAGCAATAATTGCTGCATTTTCACCTACAACTCCTCCACCCAAAATAACAACATTTCCAGGATCAACACCAGGCGCACCACCTAATAAAAGTCCTCTTCCCTTTTGGTTTTTTTCAAGGCAATGTGCACCTGCTTGAACTGACATTCTCCCAGCAACTGCACTCATTGGGGCTAACAAAGGTAATCTACCATTGTTGTCCGTTACAGTTTCATAAGCAATACAAACTGATTTAGAGTCTACCAAACCTTTCGTGAGTTCCTTTGCGGCCGCTAAGTGTAAATATGTAAAAACAATTTGATTTTCTTTAATCATTTTTACTTCACTTGATTGGGGCTCTTTTACTTTTACAATTATTTCAGAGTCATTAAAAATGTCTTCTGCTTTGTCTACAATTTTTGCACCAGCAGATTTATATTGTTCATTATAAAATCCAGCTTCAAAACCGCCATTATTTTCAACCATTACCTCATTACCGTTTGAAGTTAATATTTTAACACTTTCAGGAGTTAGGCCAATTCTATTTTCTTGAGACTTTATTTCTTTTGGAACACCTATTTTCATATAAGTGAATTAGTTTTTTTTGCTTTTTGAATAATTTGTAATCCCTGTTCTTAATTTATCTATTATTTCGTCGATGTGTTTCTTCTCACAAATAAACATTGGCGCGATAATTAAACAATCTCCTGTAGCTTTAAAATTCACTCCAGCATCATAGCAATGTTTAAAACATGTAAATCCAGCTGCTCCTGGTTTTTTATCCATTTTAATATCAATTCCACCCATCATTCCATAGCCTCTTATATTATCAACAACGTCTATATCTTTTAATGACATCAAACCTTCTTGGAAATATGGTGCTAAATTTTTGGCTCTATTAAATATGTCCTCTTTTTCGAATATATTTTGAACAGCTAATCCTGCTGCAACAGACACAGGAATTCCTGAATATGTATAACCATGAAATAATTCTATTGAACCTTTTGGTGACCCATCCATTACAGTATCATAGATTTCTTCTTTGCATGCAACTGCACCTAAAGGACTTATTCCATTTGTTGTAGCTTTTGCCATTGTAATAATATCTGGTGTAACACCATATTCTTGTGATGCAAATGGAGAGCCCGTTCTTCCCCATCCAGTTATAACTTCATCAAAAATTAGTAATATGCCGTGCTTATCACAAATTTCTCTTAGTCTTTGTAAATATCCTTTTGGTGGGACTAAAGTTCCTGTAGATCCTGCAATTGGCTCTACAATGCATGCCGCAATATTTTCTGATCCAAAGTTTGTACAAATTCTTTCTAAGTCTTCTGCAATCTCAACTCCTGTTTCTGGTTGACCTGATATAAATTTATGTTCTGGTAAATGCGTATGTCTCATATGAACAACACCTGGCATCAATACACTTGCAAATGTTTTAACATTGTTGATCATTCCGCCAACTGAGGTTGCTCCAATATTCATACCATGGTAGGCTCTTTCTCTTCCTACAAATCTAAATCGTTCACCTTCACCTCTAGCTTTATGATAAGCTACTGAAATTTTTATTGCTGTTTCAACTGCAGTTGACCCACATATAGTATAAAAAATTCTATTTAAATTTCCCGGTGTATGTTTTGAAATTCTTGTTGCTAATTCAAATGATCCACCAAAGCCTTGTTGGAATGGTTGAGCATAGTCTACTGTTCTTAGTTGTTTAGTTATTGCCTCAATAATTTCTTCTCTTCCGTGACCTAATGGATTACAAAATAATCCTGAACTTGCATCGATTTGTGTTTTACCATGGTGGTTTTTTAAATATACACCTTTTGCTTCAACTATTAATCTAGGGTTTGCTTTAAAATCTCTATTTGAAGAGAATGGCATCCAATGTTCGTTTAAAGAATTTGGTATTTGTGGCTTTTCTGAACTCATAAATATTTTTAAAATGTTATTATTACTCTTTCATAGACTAAAATAAAAAAATAGAAAATAATTTCTGTGCATTTTGAGTATGTCATTACGTAATATTAAATACAACCAAAAGTTGAACCCATTTTAGACATCTTCAAATCACCTATGATTAATATGCTTACAAAATACATTTACTTATAATCAAAATTGAACTTAAATAAGGGTAATTAAATTTAATTAAGGAGATAAAATGAAGAAACTAATTAGCTTTATTTTAGGAAGTTTATTTGCTCTTAACTTATCAATATCAGCTGCAAATGCTGCTGCAAATGAAGTAAGGGTTGCATACTTTCTAGAATGGCCAAGTCCAAATTTAGAGGACATGCAAAAAAAGAATTTTGCTAAAGCGCTAGGAGTTCCAGTAAAATGGACGAACTTCACTAATGGTGGAGCTATGACTGATGCAATGCTAGCTGGGGATATTGATATTTCTTATTCTCAAGGTTTAGTGCCTTTTATTAATGCTGTAAAATCTAATGCACCTATCAAATTAGTTGATATTGCAATGGAATATGGAATGGGTGGAACAACTTGTGTTACATCTAACGCTTCTGGAATTACAAAAGCTAATGCAACTGAATTAGAAGGTAAAAAAGTTGCAGTTCCACTAGGAACAATGGCTGAATATGTATTTGATGAAAGTATGAAAGTTGTTGGAGCTGACAGAAGTAAAATGGATATAATTCAAATGGATCCAGAAGAAGGTGCCGCTGCATTAGTGAGTGGTGATGTTGTAATGGCATGTTTATTTGGTGGTAACTCTATTAAAGCAGCAGTAGCTGTTGGTTCAAGATTATTAACAGTAGATGAAGCAAGAGCAGCTGGAATTCTAGGAATAGATATTACTTCAGTAACTGATAAATTTATGAAGGAAAATCCTGGAATGTTAAGAACTTTTATAGAAGTAACTCATGAAGCAAATGACAGATACAGAGCAGGTAAGAGTGATATGAATGCTATGTCTAAAGCTTCTGAAATGAAAGTTGCAGATATGAAAGAAACTTTAAGTGGATTTAAATTTTTAACTCCAGAAGAAACTAAACAATCTATGGAAAGTGGAAACCTTGATGCATTCTTAAAAGGAATGGGAACTCCAGGTGGAAATGTAGATACAAGTTTCTTACCTTTATAATTTAAAGAGTAAAAATATTTAATAGGCGCTAACTAAAATTAGCGCCTATTTTTTTTAATAAAATTTTATATAAAGTTATCTTATGAGTGATTTAGTTTCTCAAGATCTAAATATGATCTTTAAAACACCTAAGGGAGAAACTGTTCATGCATTAAAAGATGTAAGTTTCACTCTTAAAAAAGGTGAACTACTTACAGTCCTAGGACCTTCAGGTTGTGGGAAAACTACACTTTTAAATATAGCAGCAGGATTTTTAAGACCAACATCTGGCTCTATTGTTCTTGGTGGAAATGAAATTAATGGTCCTGGTGTAGAAAGAGGAATGGTATTTCAACAAGGAGCTTTATTTGAATGGTTAACGGTTGCTGAAAATGTTGATTTCGGACTTAGAATGAAAAAAGAAGATCCAATTAAAACAGCTAAAAAAGTTGATGAATGGCTAGAAATAGTTGGATTAAAAGGTTTTGGTAATACTCCTACATATCAATTATCAGGAGGAATGCAGCAGAGAGTTGCACTTGCAAGATGTCTTATAAATGATCCAGATTTAATATTAATGGACGAGCCGTTGGGTGCTCTTGATGCTCTAACAAGAGAAAAAATGCAATCTTTAGTTCTTAAGATTTGGAAAGAAACAGGAAAAACAATTATTTTAATTACTCACTCAGTAGAGGAAGCCTTACTGCTTGGTGAAAGATTATATGTAATGGCGCCAAGACCAGGCAGGATACATAAAGAGTACAATCTTCCTTTTGCAGAAATGGGTTTAAAAGAGGATTTAAGAGAAATTAAAAAGAATAAAGAATTTTCATCTAAGCGTGAAGAAATATTATCCATGATTTGGAACATGGAAGAAGAAATAATGGGGAAAGAAAATTAAATGTTAACCCAAATAGTAACAATACTAATTTTTGTATCTATTATTGGATGTATACTTTATGGGAGAAGACTTATTCAAACTGAAAAAGTTGATGCAGTATTTGGTAATCCAGAAAGAGCAAAAGGAGGAACACACTGGGTTATTGTTGGTAGTGCTGCAATATTATTAGTTTGGCTTTATTATTCATGGGATATTGCAAAAGGTTTTTATCCAAAATCTGCAAATGAATTATGTCAAGTTGCAAAAATTAATGAATCGTTATTAGGATTAAAATATCAATTTCCTATCGAAGAAAGAGAATTTAAAAGTACCTCAATTATTAAAATCGAGAACAAAAATCTAAAAAAAATTACATCTGAAATACAGAATTCTAAAGATTTAAATAATCAACAAAAAACAATTTTAGTTGGTTTTATAAATAAGACTAAACAATTAATACCTCTTTTAACAAATGAAGATTTAATTGAAATGGATACAAAAATAAAAATTGATGAGATGACTAAAGAAATTAGACTTTTAAGTTCTAATTTTAAAAAGCAAGATTATCCATTTGAAACTAATGATCAAAAAAATGATAGACTTAAAGCAATTTCAGAACAGGGTGAATGGGGTATAATTACAGTAAGATCTGGAACAGGATCAATAGAAAATACTATAGAAGTCCCATTTGTTGCTGAAACATCAAAAGGATTGAAATTTCAAGCAGCAGCTGAAGAGCTTAAAATCATAAATGATAAATTTTTCAAATTAAGAAATCACAATCCAAAATTCAAAAGTTCTATAAAACAATTAAAAGACGAGGTCAAAGCTTATAGAAAAAATCTAGATGACTCTGATGAAATTGCATCTGATTATGCAAAAAATATTGTTAAAATTGCAAGAAGAATAGAGTTTGCAAGTATTTATCCACCGAATGCTCTAAATGAAATGCAAAAGGCAATTATTGAATTTGATAACCTTCAGGAAAGTGAGCAAGCTGGTCTAAGATTGATTGATATTCTTTTATTTCCAGCCGGAACAATTGTTTCTAGTGGACCAAGTTGTTCTGAACAAGGGTCAGGAAGATGGTTACCCAAACCCTCAGATACATTTAATAAATTTATATTAATGTCTAAACCAAGTGTTGGTTATAAAAATATCCCTCTTCTTTGGATAGAAATGATAGACGTAAGTTCAATAATTGGATTTATTTTGCCAGATTGGATTGCTGATATTTTACCAGGTGAATATCCTGTTCACACAAGTGAAGGTGTTGTTAAAGAAAACTTTAAAGGAAAAGTATTAAAAATTGTAACAGGTGATTTTAAATTATTTAAAATACCTGTTCCTTATGGTCATATCTGGGACTCTTTCTTAAGAGTATTTTTAGGATTAGTATTTGGAATAATTATTGGAGTGCCATTGGGTTTATTCATGGGACTAAATAGATTTGCCAAAGGTTTCTTTGATCCACTAATTGAACTATATAGACCCGTACCACCATTAGCATGGGCACCTTTAATCATTTCTGTTCTTGGAATTGATAATACAGGTAAAGTATTTTTATTATTCATGGTTTCACTCTCTATTATGATTATTTCTGCAAGAGCTGGCGCATCAGGAACGCAATTATCTAAAATTCACGCCGCACATTCACTAGGGGCATCAAAAAGACAAATACTAAGACATGTTATATTTCCAAATTCCTTACCTGAAATTCTTACTGGAATAAGAGTTGCTGTAGGTATGTGCTGGGGAACTTTGGTTGCGGCTGAATTTTTAGCTGGAACAACAGGTATTGGTTTTGTTGAAAATGTTGCAAAAAAATATTTTCAATATGAAGTAATCTGGATAACAATATTCATTATGGGGATGTTAGGATTGTTGTTTGATATCACGTTAAGAAAAATAATTGATAAAACTATACCTTGGCGAGGTAAGGGTTAATAACAGAGATAATGATAAAAAAATTTAAGGTAAATGTATCTAAAAAAACCTTAAAAAACATTTATAAAAAAATAAGAAAATTTCCTTTTAACAATATTCAAAATATGGATGGATGGCTTCATGGCACAAATCATGCTTATTTGAAAAATATGTCAAAGTACTGGATTTCAAAATTTAATTGGAAATTACAAGAGAGAAAAATAAATAATTTTAATAATTTTATTGCTAATGTTAATGGAAATAGAATTCATTTTATAAAAGAAAAAGGCAGTGGAAAAAATCCTAAACCACTATTAATTTTACACGGTTGGCCGGGAAGTTTTATTGAATTCTTAAGTATAATTGAAAAACTAGCCCATCCTGAAAGATTCGGAGGAAATAAAGAAGAAGGTTTTGATGTAATTGTTCCTTCACTTCCTGGTTTTGGTTTTTCAGGTATACCAAAAAAACCAATTGGTCCAAAAAAAATTGCAAAAATCATGAATGAATTTATGACAAAAAATCTTGGATACAAAAAATATTTTGCACAAGGGGGTGACTGGGGTTCAGCAGTATGTAATTGGTTAGGGCATGATCATCATAAATATTGTAAGGCAATTCATATTAATTGTTTAAATATGAGACATCCAAAAGGTGCTATAACAAATGAAGAAAAAAAATGGGAAAAAAGATTTTTTAATGAACAAATTATGCAAGAAGGTTATAGAACTCAACAAGCTACCAAACCTCAATCATTAAGTTATGCAATGATAGATAGTCCTGTAGGAACTGCTGCCTGGATATTAGAAAAATTTTATTCTTGGTCAGATTTAAAAAATGGAAATATTGAAAAAATATATACAAAAGATTTTTTGCTAACTAATATTATGATTTATATAATAACAAATACTTTTAACTCTGCCGCTTGGATTTATTTTGGTAGAAGAGAAGAAGGAGGCAGACCCTTTCCCAAAAATTTTAAAAAAATAAGAGTCCCAACAGCAATTGCAGAATTTCCAAAAGAAATGTTGAGTTGGCCACCAAAGTCATACGTAAACAGAATATTCAATGTAAAAAGATGGACTAAAATGAAAAAAGGTGGTCATTTTGCAGCTTTGGAGGAGCCAGATATGTTGGTTAATGATATATGTTCGTTTTTTAATAAAGATTTAAAAAAACTCTAAATGAATAAAATTAAACTAAAAAAAATTATAATTGAAATATTTAGAAAATATAAACTTTCAAAAAATCATTCAAAAATATGTGCAGATGCAATAATTAATGCTGAATTAGTTGGGGCTCCTACGCATGGGTTATCAAGACTAAAAATGTATTGTGACCGTATAAATCATAATTTAATTAACCCAAAACCTAAAATAAAAATTAAAAATATTTCTCAATCTGTGGCTCACATAAACGGTGATGATAGCATTGGTTTTGTTGTAGCTGATATAGCAATAAAAAAAGCCATAAAAAATGCCAAGAAAACAGGAATAGGATTGGTGGCTGTTAAAAATAGCGGTCATTATGGAATGTCTGGATATTACGCAGAACAAGCAGTAAAGAAAAATATGATAGCTTTAGTTTTTACTAATGCACCGCCTGCAATAGCTCCGCATGGAGCTATAAAATCTTTATTTGGTACAAATCCTATTTGCTTTGGATCGCCAACAGGATCAAAAGCACCATTCATCTTAGATACATCTGTTTCAATGATCAATAGAGGAAAAATAAGAGTTGCATCAAGAACAAATACAAAAATACCTGAAGGTGTTGCTTTAGATAGATTTGGTAACCCTACTACTAATGCCAGGAAAGCTCTTGAGGGCGTTCAACTTCCTATTGCAGGATTTAGAGGTTCTGGTCTTGCATGGATGGTTGATATTTTAAGTGGAGTTTATACAGGAGGTAATCACGGTGGAAAAGTAAAAGATCCATTCGACGATTTTTCTGGACCACAAAATATTGGTCATTTATTTATAGTAATGAAAGCAAATTTATTTCAATCAAATTTTAAAAAAAGAATTAAAGAAAATATTAAAAGAATAAAGAAACTTCCTAAACTAAAAGGACTAAAAGAGATATTATACCCTGGAGAAAATAAATTAAGAAGATTTAAAAAGAATTTAAAATCTGAAATAAAAATACCAGAAAATATAAAAGAAGATATTCAAACTCTTCTAAAATAGTAAAAATTTTTAGCCAGCGCGCCCTAAATAATTTACCATTATAACTCCTGTCACGATCAGACAAATTCCAATAAAACCATACATATTAGGAACTTGATTGTATTTTAACATACCAAAGATTACTACTCCTGCTACTGTTAAACCACTATAAGTAGAGTAACTAAAAGCAACAGGTATTACAGACATTGCTTTTGCTAAAGAAAACATTGTTACAGTCATTAACAGTAAGCAAGCAATTGTAGGAGTTAGTTTTGTAAAACCCTCAGAAATTTTTGCAAAACTATTTGCTGCTATTCCTGTAGTTATTCCTAAAGCTAATATTAGATATCCTGTAAATGGTTTCATTACTTTATTATTAACTAATTATTATTTATTACAACAGTTGATATGTCTTTGAAGTGCTTGAATTTAATTTAAATTATGAAACTAAAAAGACTTAATTGGATACAAAGTATCCAATAGTGCCCAAGACCATGAAAATTGTTAGAATGAAAGCTCTATTCTTTAAAGACTCTTTTTTTTCTTTTTTAATAATTCTGAGTTTGAGAGCACTGATATTTACTTTTTGAGGGGTATCAATATTTGTGTTACCTGTTAATTGAGAAGAAACTTCAATATCAGATGCTCTACTATTTTTATTATAACTCATATGACTCAATTTAAACACATGTTTAATTTGTAAAAATTTATTCTGTGTCCAAAATGGGTTGTACACAATTATTTTTATGTCCATTTTGGGTTTCAAATAATAGAATAAATTTGAGTAAAAAATGATTAAAATCATAAATAATCTCAACGGAAAAAATATTCAAAATTTAATCACTGGAAATTTTGAAAAACTTGCTCCAACATACTACAGATTAATATCTGAATGGATGAATTCTTCATATGAAGTTTTTAACGATATAGATAAGTACAGAATTATTCTTTATCTAATTAACAAAGATTTTGAGCATTATATACAAATAAAAAAAATAGAGAGTTATGATAATTTTTTTATGTTTGATAAATCCTTAGAATTAGATCGAATTAATATAATTGAAATATCTAGAAGTTTAAATATTCCAAAGGAAAGTACTAGAAGAAAAATTCTCGACCTTGAAAAATTAAGCGTTCTTCAAAAAATTGGAAAAAAAATTTATATAGATAGGTCAGCTTATAGACTGGTACAACCCAAAAATACTCTTAAAAATTTGAGTGTATTATTATCAAAAATTTCTGAATTACTGAAAATTGAAAAATTAATAGAAAAATCTTTAAATGTCGACGAAGTATCAGAGCGTTTAAAGAATAACTTTTCATATTGCTGGTACTATTTTTATATGTTTATTTTTTCTTTAACCTCAAGATGGAAAAGGCAATTAGGAGATCTTGAAATTTATTCAGTAGGTATGGTTATAACATGTCACTCTATAGTAAATAAATCCTATGGGGGTGTTGGTTTAAATTTTTCAGAATGGGAGAAAGATATGGTTAATATTGAAGAAAGTGGAGTAAACACTATGTCAATTTCTGAGATTACTCATATTCCAAGACCTACAGTTGTAAGAAAATTAAATTATTTGTTAAAAAAAAAATACATTAGTGTTAATAAAAAAAAACAATTCACTATAAATATTAAAGATCAAGCATTAACGGATACTATAAGAATTCAAGAGCAAAATATCTCTTCTTTTTCAGATTTAGTTTGTAAAATATTTGAAAAAGTAAAAATTAATTAGATCTTCGAAGTATAAAAATTAACACGAAACCAGTTAAGTACATTATAAGAGCATACGCTGCTGTTGGTATCATATAAGTAATATCATTAAACATTTGTGTTGCTACAAACACGGCTAAAGTTCCATTTTGTAAGCCGCATTCTATAGCAATACATTTTCTCTGTTTCATTCCAGTTGCAAAGAATTTTGCTATATAATATGCAAGTATCATCATCACAACATTTAATACTAATACTGCAAAGCCAGCTTGTTTTAAGTAATTAAAAATGTTTTCTCTTTCTTCAATCCAAATTGCAGCAAATACAATAATGAACAACGCTGTTGTTATTTTATTGATAATAGAAAGATTAGAGGAAATAAGATTATCTGCAAATTTTCTTATAATCATACCTAAAATTACTGGCACAGTAACAACCAATGCCATCTTAAGTGTAATTGCTGTCATTGTAATATCTGCTGAGATATTAGTAACACCAAGTAAATCTGCTGATTTTAAAACAATAAATGGAACTGAAATTATACTTATTAAACTTATTATTGCAGTTAACGAAATGGATAAAGCCACATCTCCATTTGCAAATTTAGTCATAACATTTGTAGTAACACCCCCTGGTGCAGCAGAAATAATCATAATACCTAATGCAATCTCTACAGGCAAATTTAATATTGATATTAAAATGTAGGCAACTATCGGCAAAAGTAACAATTGGCAGAAAAATCCAATTATAAAGTCTTTAGGATTATTTATTACCCTTAAAAAGTCTCTTCCAGTTAGACCTAATCCTAGACCTAACATTATAAGTGCTAAAGCGATTGGAGCTATTTTAGTAACTATTTCCACTTTTTATCCTTATACTTTATTTGATATATTAGTTTTTTATTCATATTAGTATATATAAATTTTATGCTTTCAGATAAATCAACAGTTTGCCCAAATAATTTATTAGATATTGCTCAACAAAAAAGAGGAATTAAAGCTGCAATTGTTAATGCTGGTAAACAATTACCAATGCTCTCTGTGATGGATGCTGTTAAAGAAAAATTAATAGTTCCTGTTTTGGTCGGCGATAAGGAGGAAATTAAAAAAATAGCTGAAGAATTAAAATTTGATGTTTCTGATTATGAAATTATTCATGAGCCAATTGAAAATAATACTGCTAAAATTGCTGCTAAACTAGCAGGCGATGGTGATGTAAAGATTATAGTCAAAGGTCATATACATACCGATGTGTTAATGAAAGAAGTTTTGTTAAGAAAATATAACTTAATAGGGAAAACTAGACTAAGTCATATTTGGCATATGACATTAGATAAAGAAGATGATCCTCTGATAATAACTGACGGTGCATTAAATGTTAATCCGAATGTTAAAACCAAAATGCATATTTTAAGAAATGTTATAGATTTTTGTCACAGAATAAAAATACCAAAACCTAAAGTTTCAATTCTATCAGCAACGGAAGAGGTTCTAGATAGTATGCAAAGTTCAACTGATGCGAAGGAAATTTGTAGACTGGCTGGCAAAGAAAATTTTAATGCAGATATATTTGGCCCCCTAGCGTTTGATAATAGTGTTTCTAAAAAATCGGCAACTATAAAAGGAATTAAAAATGAAGTTGCAGGAGATGCAGATGTTTTATTAGTTCCAAACGTTGAGACAGGAAATGCTTTAGTAAAAATGATGATATATTTTATGGGAGCTTGTGCGGCTGGTGTAGTTGTTGGTGGAAAGGTCCCTGTTGTAATAACAAGTAGATCTGATGATGCGACAGCAAGACTAGCCTCAATTGCTGCAGCTGTGGTAGCTTTAGATTAAATGAATATTGAAAAAAAATAATAATTAAATTAGGATTTAAATATGGCAATAACTTACTTAAAAAAATCACCAAAAACTTCATCAACTGACGATACAAAAACCAGAGAGATTGTTGAAAATATTCTTAAAGATATTGAAAAAACTAAAGAAGAAGGATGTATCGAACTATCAAAAAAATATGATAAATATGAAGGTGAAGTAATTGTTACGAGAGAAAAAATTGAAGAAATTAAAAAAAATTTAGATCCTAAGACTAAAGATGATATTCAATTCTCTCATGAAAGAGTAAGAAAATTTGCTGAAGCACAATTAAAAAACTATGGTCAGGATTTTGAAGTAGAGTTATCAGATGGCTTATATGCTGGGCAAAAATTAATTCCGGTTAATACTGCAGGTTGTTATGTTCCTGCAGGAAGATATGCACACATAGCATCAGCTGTGATGAGTGTAACAACAGCAAAGGTTGCTGGTGTAAAAAATATTATTGTTTGTAGTTCTCCAAAACCAGGTGTGGGTGTTCATCCTGCGATAGTTTATACTGCGGATTTATGTGGCGCAGATATAATAATGAACTTAGGTGGTGTGCAAGCTATTGCCGCAATGACTTATGGTCTTTTTGGAAATGCGCCTGCAGATATGCTTGTTGGTCCTGGAAACCAATTTGTTGCAGAGTCAAAAAGAATTTTATTTGGCAAAGTAGGTATAGATCTATTTGCAGGTCCAACAGAGATTGCGGTCATAGCAGATGAAACAGCAGACCCAGAGCTAGTTGCTTTTGATTTGGTCGGACAAGCAGAGCATGGTTATAATTCTCCAGCCTGGTTATTTACAAAAAGTAAAAAATTAGCAGAGTATGTAATTCAAAGAGTTCCAGAATTAATTGAAGATTTACCAGATTTACCAAAAGAAAATTCAGGCGCTGCTTGGAGAGACTATGGTGAAGTTATTTTATGCGACACAGACGAAGAATTGGCAAAAATTAGTGATGAATACGCACCTGAACATTTAGAAATTCAAACTAAAAACCTTCAATGGTTTCATGACCGATTAAAGAACTATGGATCATTATTTATTGGAGAGGAAACTACAGTTGCATATGGAGATAAATGCTCAGGAACAAATCATATTTTACCAACAAAAGGTGCAGGAAAATATACAGGTGGTTTGTTTGTAGGAAAATTCATTAAAACATTGAGTTTTCAAAGAATGACTAAAGAGTCTACTAAAGAAGTGGGTGCAGCTTGTGCAAGAATTTCGAGGTACGAAGGCATGGAAGCACATGCGCGAACAGGAGATGTTAGATTGAGAAAGTACGGTTTTTCAAATTAATTGTAATCTAGTTTATTAATATCTTTAGTAAAAACTGAGTTTATTTTTTTTCCAAATTTAACTGTAAGTTTACTTTTCCAATTATTTTTAGGTCCTAATAAAAAAAATTTAATTTTTTTTTTATTTTTATCTAAAATATATTCATTAAACTTGTTTTCATTTTCTAAAGATTGAAGTTTTGCAAAATTAGTACTTTCAATTGATTTATTTAATTTTATTTGATTAACATCGTTCTCTAAATTTGAAATTTTATTTGTAAATTCAATAAGCCCACGAAAAATCTTAGCAGGCTTTTTGATTAAATCCTCGTATTTGATTATATATTTTGGAAATAAATTAGTATTTATCCAAGATTTGTAGTGACTCGACCATGAGGTTAAAAAATGAGTTGTTGAATAGTCTATTTTAAATTTTTTTCTATTATCAAAAATGTATTTCTTTTGATTATTCATGAAATCTAATGCTTCATCATAATTTAAAGAATAATGATTTTTCAATGAGGTAACCACATTTCTTGGATCTCTAACTATATAAATAAATCCTTTTGTAAATCTTGGTAATGTAAAATGCTTATTATTTATTGTAATTAGAGCATTGTGCGTCTTTAGAAAAATTATTTTATATCTTTTACAAATTTCTTTTTGTGATTGTGACCATTGGTGTATTATATCTTCTGGTCTTTCAATTTTTGTCTTAAAAAACTTACTAGTTGGATATTGAGGTATATTTTTTAATAATTCAAAATTAAATTCTCCATTATTTGTATAGTAATAAGAAGATAAAAATGATCTGACCCATGTATTTCCACTTTTAGGATAAGATGCAATCCAAATAATCATTACCATACCTATCAAATTCAAAAATTTTAAGAATTGTTTATAATTAATAAGTGCTATGCAAATATTAAATTTGGGAAATCAATAAAACTGAAACTCCAATTACAAAAATAAATATACCAAGGATTTCGGTTAGCTTTATTTTTTCTTTAAATAAATATTTTGAAGAAAAATAACTAAATAATAATTCAATTTGTCCAACCGCTCTGACAAATGATGCTTGAATTAATGTGAATGCATAAAACCATGATAAAGATGCAAAAAAACCACCTAAGCCAATTAGCATGCAATCATATTTATCATTATAGAGTTTACTAAATTCTCTTTTTTCAAATATTAAGAGATAAATAGTTAAGATTATTGTAGGTATTAAAAGACCAAATAGTAGTGTTGATATTACTTTTTCAAAATTTGACTCAAAATTTTTCAAAGATAGTGCTGCAGATCTAAAATAAACAATACTCAAAGCTAAGAATAAACCTGAAATTAATCCAATTAATGTAGTTTTAGAAAAAATATTTTGGAAAAAAAATTTTATATTTTTTATTGATAAAATAATTACTCCCAGAGTTGAGATTATAATTCCACTTATTCCTATTATATTTAGTTTTTCATTGAGTATTAAATATTCAAATAAAGCAACTTGTACAACTTCTGTCTTACTAAGTGACGTACCTACTACAAAATTTGAAAATTTAAAAAGGTAGAGTAAATTAAATGTAAAAATAACTTGAAAAATTGATGCTAATGTAACATTGATTAAAAAACCTGGTTGAACAAGTATATCTTTAATAATTGCGAATTCTCTAAAATAAACAAAAAATAACAGTAAGGCTAAAGGTAGAGCAAATGAAAATCTTACATAAGTTGAAGCAATTGTAGAAACATCTTTGTTAATTTTTTTCTGAAATGATGATCTTAAATTTTGAAAAAAAGCAGCGATGATTGTGACTATAATCCAATTCATTTTGAGTTAATTAGGTAAATACTTATCAAGGAAGTTTAAATTCTACTTCCGTTTTCATCAAATATAAAAATATCTTTAGTATCAAATCTAAGCTCATTTTGAAAATCAATTTGACTAGAAATTTTTGCACTAAGCTCTAAATTATCATTACTCATATAAACTATCTTTTCATTTCCTAAATTTTCTACTAATTCAATTTTAGGTTTGAACTTAAATTTAGTTTCATTTGATACATTAAAATGTTCGGGTCTTATTCCAATAAAATATTTACTTTTATCAAACTTAATTTTTTCAAAGGTAATTTCGTTCCCTAAAAAGTTAATTTTATTATCTGAAATAATATTTTCACTATTTAATGGTAAAATATTCATTTTTGGTGTTCCAATAAATTGAGCAACAAAAATATTTGATGGATTATTGTAAATTTCATCAGGTGTTCCGACTTGCTCTATATTTCCAAGATTTAATATTACAATTCTGTCAGCTAAAGTCATTGCTTCTACTTGATCATGGGTAACATAAATCATATTGGTTTTGATTTGGTTATGAAGCTTTGAAATTTCTACTCTCATCTCAGCTCTTAAAGCTGCATCCAAATTAGATAATGGCTCATCAAATAAAAATATTTTAGGATTTCGGGTAATTGCACGTCCAATGGCAACTCTTTGCCTCTGACCTCCAGATAATTGCTTGGGTTTTCTTTCAAGTAATTCCTCTATTTTTAAAATTTTAGCTGCTTGCATAACTTTTGTTTGAATTTCCTCCTTAGATTTTTTTTCAATCTTCAGTCCAAATGACATGTTCTCATAAACATTCATGTGTGGATAAAGAGCATAAGATTGAAATACCATTGCAGTTTGTCTTTTTGAGGGATGAAGATCATTAATTTTTTGATCATTTATAAATATTTCGCCCTCATCAATTTTTTCTAAACCTGCTATCATTCTTAATAAAGTTGACTTTCCACAACCAGATGGACCAACTAATACGAGAAATTCGTCATCTTTTCCCATAAGGTTAAACTCAGTTATTATCTTGTTTGATCCAAAAGATTTATGAACGCCTGTGAACTTTATATTTGCCATTTCAATTTTTAACTTTTTCCAAAATATCTATGCCTATTTGTTTTAAAATATGAAGTATATCAATTGGTACCCAATTTTCACGAATTTTTCCTTCATCATGGTGATAAAAATCCATAACTCTCATTGTTAGTTTTTGATTATTTGCAGTAAAACCTAACCAATCATTTGAACCATAATAAGCCTCTAAACTATGCCAACCAGCACATAAAGAAAATTTACCATCCCCTATTTCACAATAATGACCAAGTTTGAAATAATCTCTTTCAGTAAATGATTTTCTAAATGGCAACTGATGCATATCAATAAAACCCTCTAAAGATCTTGATGTACCAATTCCACATGGTCCATACCATATCATTTTGTCATGCCAATATTCTTTTTGAGGATGTTCTATTAATCTTTTTTTTAATTCTTCATCAGATAGGTTCTCTGTTTCAGGTTTAAAATTAAGACTTCTATTCATTGAAAGAGCTTGTCTCAAACTTGAATTTGAAATTTCAATATCTTTTTCAAAAAAATTTACACTATCATTATTTATTGGGGGTAACCAAGCTCCTTCAGATCCTCTCGATGGATTGATTGGAAAAATACCACATTGTCTTAAGAAATCTATAACATCAATTAATATATGGCTTTCTACTATCTTGTCTTTTTTAAGTTCATGTATTTCACAACATCTGAGATTAATCATTTTAAAATTTGGTTTAATCCCTAACCATGATTTTTTTAAGTATCCAGATAACGTTGAGTATGACCCTACTAAAATTTTATCCCTAAAAGCTCCCCCTACTACAATATTTTCTCTTCTTTCTAAATCTGGGAAGGCTTCTAATAATGGTGTCCAGAGCTTTTCTTTTAAATTTTTTATTCCAACAAACTCATTTAAAGGATGAAAACAATTGACCTTTACATCATTCATAAACGCCTTATCCAAACTTTTATCTATTTCTTTTAATCCTAAATTTACAATTTGATTTAAATAGCTTCTAATTAAATTTTTATTTCGAAAATTTTGCTCTGGTGAAAGAACAATATCTTTAACGTTTGTTTTAGTTTTAAGTCCTGTATCAAATTGCTCTATATGCATATATTTATTTATTGGAAATATTCGTGTATCACAATATTATAATTAAAAAAATATGAATATTAGACTTGCTAAATTTAGGGACTTAACTCCAAGCACTTTACCTTTTGTTGAAGGTAAATTGAAAGGTCATAAAGAGAGAAAAAATTATTCTATTTTAGGACCAGGTGTCGCTGAAGATGCAAATCAATCAATAAAAATATCAGAACCTCATGGATTTAACTTGGGTGCTGTTTCTGCAAAACCCTTAAATGGTTCTGGACTGCATAGCCATTTGACTGCCGAAGTATTCATAATTTATTCAGGTAAATGGAGGTTTTATTGGGGTTCTAAAGGTAAAGATGAGACAATATTAAATCCAGGCGATATTATATCTATGCCAACAAATATGTTTAGAGCATTTGAAAATGTAGGAGATGAGGAGGGTTTTATTTTCGTTGTTCTTGGTGGAGATGATCCTGGAATTGTAACATGGATACCTGAGGTTCTTAAAAAAGCAAAACAAACAGGTATGGCGCTATTAGATGATAATTCTTTGATTGATTTAAACAGTCAAAAAATTCCAAATGGTAGAAAATTACTTAACCCAATATCAAAGGATGAAATTATAAAATTTGATAATTATAAGCTAGAACAATTACAAAAAAATATATGCGAGACTAACAAGAGACTTGAAAATGAAAGCAATATTGGAAATAATGTTAAAATTTCACATATTTTAGGTAATAACTTTCAAAACAAATCAATAACGCCAATTATAAAACAAGATACTGGATTTAGCTTAAGCACTTTTAAATCTACAACAGGAAGAGTTGAAAATTTAAAATTTGATAAACCTACAATTTTTTTTTCACAAAAAGGGAAATGGAACATTGAAACAGACAATTCTTCCATTGAATTAGATTATAAAGATACATTTTCAGTTCCAATTGGATCTAACATTAGTATTAAAATTGAAGAAAAAAATGAGTCACTTCTTAATTGTGTATCACAAATATAATGAAAGGTTTTGATAAGAAATACAAAGACTTTCCTGACTATATATTAAAAATAACTGAGCAAATTTGGGAAGGTAAAGATGTTGAGTCAATTGGTAGATTTTATACAAACGATATACCAGTAAGATCACCATTTGGAGTTACTTATGGCAATAAACCAGTTATAGACGCAACATATGCAACTTTAAAAGAATTTCCTAACAGACAATTGTTAGGTGAGGATGTTATTTGGAATGGTAATGACGAAATTGGATATCACTCTTCCCATAGAATATTAAGTAAAGGAACACACCTAGGTGATGGTTTTTACGGAAAGCCTAGTGGAAAAGATATTTATTATAGAGTAATTGCTGATTGTGCATGTAAAGAAAATCAAGTTTATGACGAGTGGATTGTTAGAGATCAAGGAGCGATGGTAAGACAGATTGGCTACTCTCCAAAAGAATTTGCAAAGAAAATAATTGAAAGTGAGGGAGGAATTTCAACTGCATCCAAACTATTCGATTGTGAAACTGATAAAAGTTCAAATTATGAAGCTGAGAGATATAAAAAAGGATCAAAAGCTGAAAAATATTCAGAGATGCTTAAAAATATTTTTAATTATAATTATAAATTTGAAGGATATGATAGGGGTGCTAATATTTTTTGGCCTGGAAATAAAATTGGTCATGGAAGAGAGAGTATTAAAGAAAAATGGAATTCTCTAAAAGCAATATTTTCAAATATAAAATTTACTATAGAACATGTAGGTTTTTTAGAGGAAGCAGGTCAAAATCCAAGAATATCAGTTAGATGGTTTTTAGAAGGTACTCACAGTAAAGACAGTATGGATTATGATAAAGCTTCAAATAAAAAAATATTTATAATGGGAATTAATCATGCAGAATTTTACTCCAACTTTATTATAAGGGAGTGGGTATTGTTTGATGAAGTTGCTATATGGAAACAAATTTTATTAAATCATGGTTAAAATAAAAACTACACATGTCGGAAGCCTACCCAGATCAAACGAACTCTCAAGTCTTTTAGCCTCGAAAGATAATAAAGAAGAAATAAGCACAAAAAAATTTGACGAAGTTGTAAGAAATAATGTTTTAGAAGTTGTAAAAAAACAGATTGATACAGGAATTGATATAATAAGTGATGGAGAAATGTCAAAAATTAGTTATGCAACATATATAAAAGATAGAGTTGAAGGTTTTTCAGGAGAAAGTGAAAGAAAAGCTCCAAAAGATTTAGATGATTTTCCATCTTTTAAAAAAAAACTTGTACAATCTGGTGGAACCCCAACATATAAAAGACCATGTTGCACAAGTGAATTAAAATTAAAAGATAATGTTTCAATTAATAAAGATATTTTTAATTTTAAAGATGCATTAAATAAAAATTCTCATAGTGACGGGTTTATGAATTCTCCATCACCAGGAGTTATTTGTAATTTTCTACCTAATAAATTTTATAAAAATGATGATGAATATTTAGAACAGCTTTCAGATATTATGAAATTTGAATATGAAAAAATTATTGATAGTGGTCTTTCTCTTCAGATCGATTGCCCTGACCTCGCTCTATCAAGGCATATGATTTATAAAGACATTTCAGAGGAAAATTTTTTAGAAAGAGCAAATAAACATGTCGAGGTTTTAAATAAGTCATTAGAAAATATTGATCCAACTAAAGTAAGAATGCATATTTGTTGGGGAAATTATGAGGGACCTCACACTCATGATATTGGGTTAAATAGAATTATTGATATAGCTTTTAAAGCCAACATAAATATGTATTTGATAGAGTCTGCTAACCCTAGGCATGCTCATGAATGGGAAGTATTTGAAAATATAAAACTACCAAAAGATAAAATTATTATTCCAGGAGTAATAGAGTCCACGAGCAATTTTATTGAACATCCAGATGTTGTAAAACATAGAATTTTAGCCTTTTCTAAAGTAATAGATCCTAGCCAATTAATGGCCGGCACTGATTGTGGATTTAGCACATTTGCCGGATTTGGAAATGTTGATGAGAATATAGTTTATAAAAAACTTGAGTCACTTGTGATTGGATCAGGACTTGCGTCAAAAGTGATTTAAAAATCTCTTTTATTACATAATTCTAAAAGATATAGTTTTCTTAGAATAATTATAAACAACCAAAAAAAGAGAGAAAATATGAGAAAAATACTATTAACCTTATTGTTCGTGCTTTTTGGAACAACGGCATATGCTGATGGGCATTGCAGTAAACCAAGTGGTTCAATAAATATTTTAGCAAATGATTTTCCAGCATTAAGAACATTTGTAGAAACAGCCAAAGGATGTAAAGGAAGTGCAGATTTTAAAGTTACTCACTCATCAGAACACAACAAAATTGCTGTTCCAGCTTTAACTGCAAATCCTTCTGAATTTTCAGCAAGAATTGCAGCTAATAGTTCAATTGTTCCTTTAATGAATCAAGATTTAATCAGACCTATGGATGATCTAGTTAAAAAATATGGAAAAGGAATACAAGACTCGCAATTAATTACAATTGATGGAAAAGTAATGGCTGTTGCTTTTATGGCAAACACTCAACATTTGTATTACAGAGAAGATGTTTTAAAAGAATTAGGTATACCTGTACCTAAAACTTACGAAGAAGTAGTTGCTGCATCTGAAAAAATAAGAGCGTCTGGTAAAATGCAACATCCGTATGCAGCTGCGTATAAAGCTGGATGGAATTTAGCTGAAGAATTTGTAAACATGTTCATTGGTCATGGTGGTGAATTCTTTAAAGCAGGAACTGCTGAACCAAATATCAATAATGCAAAAGGTGTGGCTACACTGAACATGCTTAAAAAGTTAGCAAGTTTAAGTAACCCGGATTATCTTACTCACGATAGTGAAGCAATCAAAGTTGAATGGGAGTCTGGAAAAGTTGCTCTTATGACATTATGGGCATCAAGATCTGGAACTTTACTAGATGATGAGGGTGATGCAAAAATTACTGCAGCAACTAAATTAACTGGACCAGCAACTGTTGGTGGAGGAAATATTCCTGCAGCTACATTATGGTGGGATGGATTTACTTTAGCAAAAAATAGATCTGACAGTGATGCAGAAGCAACTTTTATTGCTCTAGCTCATGCTGCTTCAAATAAAAAAATGGTTGCAGATGCTGCTGACCAAGCTGTTTGGTTAGTTGAAGGTTTTGTACCAGGACCAAAATCTATTGGTGTAATTGAAGCTGTAAAAATGGGAGCAAAACCTTACCCTATGTTACCACAAATGGGTTTGATGCATGGTGCATTAGGAAGCGAAATAGTTGAGTTCTTACAGGGTAAAGAGTCTGCAGAACAAGCATTGAAAGATGTTGAAGCTGCTTATATCAGTAAAGCTAAAGAACAAGGCTTTCTATAAAATAAATATTTAAGTGGGGATTTAATCCCCACTTAATTTTAAATGCCAAATAAAACTTTTTTCTGGTTTTTCTTGCCAACTGGTTTGGCGATGATTTTGTTTATTGGTCTGCCAATAATATCTACTGGTATCCAATCTTTTTATGCCCAACATGATCAAGTAGTAAAAGAAGTTAAAAAATGTGATCCTTTTGGTTGTACAGTTTCAATAGTTGTTGATCAAGAAGCAACCTCCATATTGAGAGATGAAAAACCTTTGGGTAAATTTAATGGGTTTGGTACTTATATAGATAGAAATCACTTAGCTATTGAGCAAATTTCAGATTTTTGGAAAGAAACCAACTCCTTTGGAGAATTTATCAATCAAGTTACAAATTTACCTTTTTATAAAGCTCTTTTGTTTACTCTAACGTATTGTTTATTTGTAACTCCCAATGTTTTATTGCTAGGTTTCATTATTGCGTTAAGTTTAAATGCAATATCTAGAAAAATAAGAGGCCCATTAATATTTGGTACAATATTACCAATGATAGTTACTCCATTAGTAGGATCCCTTGTTTTATTTTGGATGATTGATGCAGAGGGAATTATTGGTGCAAATTTACAATTAATGATGGAAGATCCATATCTATCATTAAAATCATCTAGAACGCTTACATGGATTACTATAATTATCTATGGAATTTGGCATCATTCTCCTTTTGCTTTTGTAGTTTTTTATGCTGCATTACAAACAGTACCTCAAGAACCTGTTGAGGCAGCAATTATAGATGGAGCGTCAAGATACCAAAGAATCAGACATATTGTGTTACCACATATTTATCCGGTTGTTACTTTTGTAGCTTTAATATCATTAATGGACAATTTTAGAGTCTTTGAGCCAATAATTGGTTTTAGCGCTGAAGGAAGTGCTCAATCTTTATCATGGTTAATCTATGATAATTTAGTCAACGAAGAAGTAATCTTATTTGGTTCTGCAGCAGCAACTTCTATGATGACTATTATTGGTATAGCCATATTGTTAGCACCAGTATTAATTAGGACTTGGAAAGAATTTAGGACGGCAAGATAATGGAATATGGTTTAGACAAAAGATCAAATGCACTTAAAACATTTAACACGACTTTTATAATAATTTGGTTATTAATTGCATGCTTTCCATTCATTTGGACTTTTTGGGGATCGTTTAAAGTAAGAGCAGATTTTTTTTCTAGAGCTGATTGGTGGTATGCAATCTCAGCATTTAATACTTTATTAGAAACAGGTGGTCAGTTTACTTCAAAAGCTTATTCTGAAGCTTGGACTGAAGGTGAATTTTGGAAAGCATCAAGAAATACCATTATAGTAACAGTTTTTGTTGTCTCTATATCACTTTTTTTAGGAACTTTAGGTGCATATGCTTTATCTAGATCTACTGAAAGATATGCATTTTGGATTCTAATTGCAGCATTAATTTTTAGAGCGATGCCACATATTACTCTAGTCTCAGGATATCTTTTTCCTTTTTTTGAATTACAAATTTGGGGAATCTTACCAACCACAATTGTAGTTTTAGTTGCGATCAATCAACCTTTTACATTATGGCTTCTCTACTCTTTTTTTAAAACTGTTCCTAAAGAATTAGATGAAAGTGCTTTAATAGACGGTTGCTCATATTTTCAAGCATTTAGATATATAATTATGCCAGTGATGTGGCCTGGAGTAATTACAGCTGGTTTGTTTAGTCTTATGTTGGCTTACAACGACTTTACAGTCACTGCATTATTATTAAATCAAGAAAACCACACAATGGTTCCAAAAATACAAAGTTATCTTGGTACTAATCAGCATGAAGGTAATTTAATGTGGGCTGTTTCAGCAGTTGTGTCTGCAACCGCACCATTGTTTATGTTAGTCATGTTTTTTCAAAGACAAGTAATAAGTGGCTTAACCACTGGTGCTGTTAAAGGGTAATGGCAATCAAAGCCATATTATTTGGTTCTATTGGCACGATAGTAGAAACATCAAATATTCAAAGAAATTGCTTTAATTCAGCTTTTAAAATTTCAGGATTAAAATGGTATTGGAGTAAAAAATTATATCAATCTATGTTAAAAAAATCTGGAGGCGAAAAAAGAGTTAAAAAGTTTAGTTTAGAGAAAAAAACTTTAGTTGATGCCAAAAAAATCAGAAATTTAAAAACCTTAATTTTTAACAATTATTTAAAAAAGAATAAAATAAAACCACGTGATGGGGTAATTAATGTAATCAAATATTGTAAAAAAAATAAAATTAAGATTGGCTTTGTAACCTCTACTACAAAAAATAATATTGATGCAGTATTTATATCTTTAAATAAATATTTAAAAAAAAGTGATTTTGATTACATCGGACACAACAAAATTATAAAAAACTTTAATAATAAAACTGATATTTACTTACATTGTCTAAAAAAATTAAAACTTAGAAATAAAGATTGTTTAGCAATTGAAGATACAGAAATTAGTTTTAAATATGCTAAAAAAGCTAAATTAAGATGTGTTGCCTTCCCGGGCGATTATCACCGCTCCGGGAAGTACAAGGATTCATTTATAAAAGTTAAACGTCTTAACTCAAAAATATTTGCTGATTTATAGTTGGTCTATTAAACCTGGTGCTAATTTCTTAGACTTTGATGAAAATCTTAACTTCTTAATAGCATCTAGGTTAGATTTATCGTCTCCAACAACCACAAAACCAATCATTCCCATATTTTTGTGTGGTGTACACCAGTAAGCATAAATTCCTGGGACCTCGAACTTATATTCAACATCCTTATTAAACTTTGATTTAAACTTACCAACTCCTTCTGGTACACCCTTTTTTATGAATTCAACGTTATGTCCTTTATCTGTTGCCTTCCAAAGAACTGTCTCTCCAGGGTTAACTCTTACTATTTTAGGCTCAAAAACATTTGATTCTTTATCAAGCCTATTAAGCATTTCCACTGTTACATCCGCACCTAAAGCTATATTCGTAAAAAATATACTGATTAATATTATAAATGAACTTGTTAATTTATCATATTTAGTCATAGCGCTGATATATTCTTTTAAAGTCAATAAACAATAACTATATGGTGTAACAAGTTGACACGTCTTTAATTGGTTTTATCTAATAATCTATCAGCCCTCAGAGTAGTGAAAATTATTATTATTAAAAATGGGATACATAATATGTTCATTATTTTCCAACTTGTAAAACTTAAAACAATTCCTGCTGTTAAACTAGCTGTAGCTTGAATTGAAAAGACTATAAAATCATTAAATCCCTGTGCTTTAAATCTTTCCTCTTCCTTATAATTTAAAACTAACAAACTTGTTCCAGATATGAATAAAAAATTCCATCCAAGACCCAAAAAAGCTAATGAAAAAAGATAATTGATTACCGTTTGATCAAAGTAACTAAGCATAATTGTAAATACAAAAAATAAAACACCAAAATACATAATTTTGCTATGCCCATATTTTTTAATTAAATTTCCAGTAATCAACGCAGGCAAAAACATGCTTATGATATGTAATTGAATTACAATACTAGTGCTATTCAAAGTCATATCATCATGAACATGCATACTGATAGGAGTTGCTGTCATTAAGAAAGACATTACAGCATATGCAAAAGATGATGAGACTAATGCCTGTAAAAATCTTGGTTGAGATATCAATTCTAAAATTGTTCTTCCCTTTGCTGTTTTTTTATTATTAATGACTTTATTTTCTTTATAAAAAATTAAAAAAATAATGGATGATAAAGTTAATAAAGATAAACAAAGATACGAGCCAACATACAATCCCTCTGAAATAATATTTTTTCCAAAATTTGCTAAGTTTGGACCCAGTAAAGCGGACAAAATCCCTGCAAAAAGTAATAATGAAATAGCTTTTGGTGCTTGTTTTTTATCAACACTTTCCGCTGCAGCAAAACGATACTGATGAGCAAAAGCCATTCCAAATCCAAGACAAAAACAAGAAAATGAATACAGAATAAAATTTTGCTTTAATACAGAATATGCTGCCAATAATGCAAATAATGAAGTTGTTATAGATGAAAGTATAAAACCTTTTTTTCTTCCTGTAATACTCATAATTTTAGATGCAGCTATAATAAAAATAGCGGTACCAACAATTGATAATGACATTGGTAATGTTGAAAGAGATTTGATTGGACTGATATTAGTTCCAATAATTCCACTTAAAAAAACTGTCACAGGTGCAACAGAAAATGCAAATGCGTTGCTTGCAAATAGCAACCATACATTTTTGTTCATTAAGATATTATACTCTTTTCTTACCTTGAACTACTCTGTCCAATATTAAAGCAACAAATAGTATAGCAATACCAGCTAAAATTCCTTGTCCAACATTTGCATATTGAAGTGCCTCTAGCACGTCTTGGCCTAAACCTTTTGCTCCTATAAGTGAGGCTACAACAACCATTGCTAAACTTAACATCACAGTTTGATTTACTCCAGCAAGAATTGATGGAGTTGCAAGCGGTAAATCTACTTTTCTAAGTAGATACCATTTAGATGCTCCATAAGCAATTGCTGCCTCTCTAATAGTTTCAGGTACTCCTCTTAATCCCAATACTGTAAGTCTTACGACAGGTGTTCCTCCAAAAATCATTGTAATAATTACAGCTGCAACCTTGCCTGTGCCAAAAAACGCGATGACAGGAATCATAAATACAAAAGCAGGCATTGTTTGCATGAAGTCCATAATTGGTCTTATCATCGAATAAAATCTTTGACGCCTTGCACAATAAATACCTAAAGGTATTCCAATAATAATACTTAGAATTGCAGCTGTTCCAAGCAAAGCAAGTGTTGTCATTGCTTTAACCCAAAATCCCAAAAAACCCATGTAAGCTAAAAATCCTGCAGAGTATATTGCAGTTCTTATGCCTGCTGATAAAGCAGTTAAAACTACAATGGTAGTTATGATCACAATCCAAGGTGTTTTGACAAATAAAAGTTCTAAAAAATCAAGAACAGATCTAATTCCAATTGTTATTGCGGTAAATACTGCATCTCCTTTTATCACTGCGTAATCAAAAATTGTTTCAACCCATTTAATAGAGGTGAGTCTTATTTCTGGATGTGTAGGAAAATCATTCATTATTGAGAAGAAACCTGGAAAGCTATAATGAATTACTGAAAAAAACATAATAATTATAGTAAAACCAATACTTAAAAAATAATTTTTTGTTTTCATTCCAGGACTAATCGATTTATTTGATAACCATTCAGAGTATCTTTTTTCTAAAACTGTATTTGCTAATATCCCTTGAATAAATTTTACAAAAATTAATAATGCAAATCCTGAAATAGCAATCCATATAGCTGAAGCTTCGATTTGTTGAACATCAACAACATATTCCTTCATTGCGTCTTCGAGTGATTTAATTGCCCTCTCGTAGACTTCGACTTTATCTGGATTATTTTCTTTTGCAGCCTCTAATTGTTTGTATCTAAAATCGATAGTTGATTGAATTTTATCGATTTTTTCTAGGGCATCTTTAGTAATGTTTCCAAATAGGCCTCTAATTATTTGAACAACAGCAAATGTTTCAATTATTAAAAATGCTAACGCATAATTCCAAATATTTCTTAATCCAAACCACATTGGTCCAAATAAGGCAGCAAATAAATTAAAAGAGAAAGAATAAGAAGGTTTGCTTCCAATTTTTTTAAATTCATCAATGTAATAATTAGGATTAGAAATCACAAAATTTTTAATTAATTCGGATCTAGATAAATTTTTAATTTCTTTACTCACTATCATTCCCCTCAACAACTGCTTTCAGCAAATCTGATTGTGTAATTATACCAACTTCTTGGTTGTCATTATTTGTGACTATTATTGGTTTATCCTCTGTTACTGAAGTTTCAATGAGTTTGCTTAATATATCGTTTTCATTAACTCTTTCATTATTTCTTGAATTATCTCCAAAAGTTTTCTTATATTCTTCGATAGATTGCATAATTGTTTTAGCTTGAACGACTTTTAGTCTTGAAATTCCTTTAACAAAATCTGCAACATATTCATCAGACGGATTTACTACAATTTCCTCTGGTGTTCCAATTTGTACTACCTCTCCATCTCTCATAATAGCTATTCTGTGTCCTACTCTTACTGCCTCATCTAAATCGTGAGTTATAAATACGGTTGTTTTTTTCATTTGCTTTGAAAGTTTTATAAATTCACTTTGAAGTTGTCGTCTAATTAAAGGGTCTAGAGCACTGAAAGGTTCATCCATTAAAAGAAATTCTGGATCAGCTGCTAATGCTCTAGCAAGACCTACTCTTTGCTGCATTCCTCCAGATAATTCATGAGCATATTTATTTCCCCATCCTTGTAATTCGACAATATTTAAAATGTTATTTGCAGCATCTAACCTATCATTTTTGCTAACACCTCTAATTTCTAAAGGCATTGCTATATTATCTAAAACTGATCTGTGTGGCATCAGTGCAAAATTTTGAAAAACCATACCGATTTTTTTGTTTCTTAAATTTTGAAGGTCCTCCTTATTAAATTGCATTACATCCTGATTATTTATTAATATTTTTCCAGATGTTGGCTCTAATAATCTATTTATATGTCTTACAAGTGTTGATTTTCCACTTCCAGATAAACCCATTACACAAAATATTTCACCCTTTTTGACATCAAATGAAACATTCGAAACACCAATTACAGAATTATATTTTTCTAGCGCTTCTTGTTTTGAAATTTTTTTATTTTGGATTGCATCTAATGCGTCTTGTGATGTATTGCCAAATATTTTCCAGACATTTTGAATTTGTATAGCTGCTTCCATGAAAATATTTTAACTTAAAATAAGTAAAAATGATACCTGGCAACCAATGGTCGCCAGGCAAATTAACTTTAATTAACTAAATTATAAACCTAACCAGCCGTCAACTGTTGATTTATTTTTAGACATCCAATCTCTAGCAACTTCTCCTGGGTCTCTTTTTTGCACAGAAACTTCATATGCCATCCAAGAAACATCGTCTGCTGTAATTTGGAAATTTTTGAAAAATTCTACAATTGCTGGAGATTTACTCTCAAGAGATGTGCCCCATCCAATTTGAATTTGTTTCAAAGCATCCTTTGAAGCAACATAAGATTTTTGATACCAGTCAGCGTCAGCTTTTGGTTGGATCATTTTATATTTTGCAGGATCATATGCTGGTTCTTCAAGCATAACTACGTCTGCCATTCCCCAAATTGCATGTGGTTTGTAACAATAAAATGCATAACCCTCACCTTTTTTAATAGAGTCAAGAACTCTTGCATTTTTCACTGCTTCTGCAGCTCTAATAGGTTCA
>CACPNO010000005.1 GCA_902635335.1 uncultured Pelagibacteraceae bacterium | reverse complement strand
AAGGTGTCTCAGGAGCCAATGATGTAAAGGTTACTTTAAATGGAGAGGGCACTATGATTTCAATTAAACTTAGTGAAAATGTTTTGAAAGAGGAAAAAGTAATACTAGAAGATCTTATTATTGCTGCTCATAATAACGCAAAATCACAACTTAAATCAAAAACTGCAGAGGAAATTTCTAAGGCTTCAGGAAATTTTGGAATACCTGGATTTAAGTGGCCTTTATAATTTAAATGCAAAATATTCCTGAAATAGATAATTTAATTAAACTTATATCTAAGTTACCAGGGCTAGGACCTAAGTCTGCAAAAAGAATAATATTAAAAATGATTAATAACCGACAAGAATTACTAAAGCCTTTGGCTCAAAATTTGAGTGAAGTTTTTAAAAATATTGTTAGATGTAAAATTTGTGGAACATTGAAGCCTAATACAATTAATTGTAATTATAATAATTGCGAAATAGTAGAAAAAAAATATAATAAAATTTGTGTTGTAGAAAATATTTCAGATCAGTGGGCAATTGAAAGTTCTTCAATTTTTCAAGGTTACTTCCATATTTTAGGGGGGACTCTATCAAACAATAATAATAGTAATAGAGAGGATTTGCTTATTAACTCTCTTATAGAAAGAATAAATAAAGATGATATCGAAGAAGTAATTTTAGCAACTAGCGCAACTGTAGAAGGTCAAACTACAGCATTTTATATCCAAGATAGTCTAAAAAAAACTGAAGTCAAAGTTTCAAAACTTGCTCAAGGTTTGCCAGTAGGTGGAGAAATCGAAAATTTAGATGATGGAACTCTTATATCTGCATTTAAAAATAGAAAAAAGATAGAGGCTTAATTAGCTTTTTTTAATTAATCTGTTTAAATGCAAAAGTGGTTCTGTATAACCAGAAGGCTGTGATTTTCCATGAAAGATTAGTTCACATGCTGCTTTAAAAGCAATAGATTTATCAAACTCTGGTGACATACTTTCGTAGTTAGAGTCGTCTTTATTCTGTTTATCTACAACTTTTGCCATTTTTTTTAAAATTTCAAGAACCTGTCTATTCGAACATAAGCCATGATGAAGCCAATTGGCAATATGTTGAGATGAAATTCTTAAGGTTGCTCTATCTTCCATTAATCCAATATTATTTATATCTGGAACTTTGGAACAACCTATACCTTGATCAATCCATCTGACTACATAACCCAAAATAGTTTGGGCAGAATTTGAAATTTCAGTATTAATTTCATCGACAGACCAATTAGGACGATCTGCTATTGGAATAGTGAGAAGGTTAGATAATTTTGATGGCTCTCTTTTTAATATTACTTTTTGTTTTTCGAAAACATTCACTTCATGATAGTGCATAACATGTAAAGCAGCGGCAGTTGGAGAAGGAACCCAAGCACAATTTGCGCCAGCATTCACATGTCCAATTTTTTGTTCCATCATTTCGTTCATTTTGTCAGGCATGGCCCACATTCCTTTTCCTATTTGAGCAACCCCTGAAAATCCACATTTTAAGCCTATATCTACATTATTATCCTCATAAGTTTTAATCCATTTAGACTCTTTCATATCTCCTTTTTTGATCATTGGTCCAGCTTCCATTGAAGTGTGCATCTCATCACCAGTTCTATCTAAAAATCCAGTGTTTATAAAAAATACTCTATCTTTAAGTGTCCTAATACATTCCTTAAGATTTGCAGATGTTCTTCTTTCTTCATCCATAATTCCACACTTAATTGTATTTTTTTCTAATTTTAAAACTTCCTCAACTTTTGTAAAAATTAAATTAGTAAATTCTGTTTCCTCTGGACCATGCATTTTTGGTTTAACAATATAAATTGACCCTTCTCTCGAATTACCTTTTCTTTTTAAATCATGAATACAAGCTGCTGAGGTTATAAAAGCATCCATTATTCCCTCAGGAACTTCTGATCCATCATTTAAAGTGATTGCAGGGTTTGTCATTAAGTGTCCAACGTTTCTCACAAGCAAAAGACTTCTTCCGTGAAGTTTTAACTTTTCACCATTCAATGAAGTGTAACTCCTATCTGGATTAAGTTTTCTTTCTAATTCTTTACCATTTTTCTCAAATATTGATTTTAAATTTCCTTTCATCAATCCTAGCCAATTTCTATAACAAGTTACTTTATCTTCAGCATCTACTGCGGCTACACTATCTTCATGGTCACAAATTGTTGATACAGCAGACTCAACTATAATATCGCTTATACCAGCAGCATCTCTTGCAGCACTAAATGCTCTAGGATTAATAATTATTTCAAGATGAAGATTATTATTTTTTAAGATTATAGCATTTGGTTTGGCTGCATCCCCTCTATGACCAATAAACTTCTCTAAATCTGATAAATTATATTCTTTATTTTCTTTATAAATTGAGAGTTTTTTATTATTTACTGCTAAACCAGTAATATCTTTCCAGTCAAGATCATTTATTGGAAAATATTTATTCAAAAAGTTTCTAGTGTATTTAATTACTTCTTGTCCTCTTAAAGGATCATATTTTTCACTTCCACTTTCTTCAGACTCTATTATGTTTGATCCATAAAGACTGTCATATAAGCTTACCCACCTAGCATTCGCAGCATTCAAGCTATATCTAGAGTTAATTATTGGAACAACTAATTGTGGTCCTGCTATATTAGATATTTCTTCATCTAAATTTTTAGTTGTTATTTTAAAATCTTCACCTTCTTTTTTTAAATAACCTATTTCTTCCAAAAAATTTTTATATTTATTATAGTCAATCTCGTGGTCTCTATTTTTTTTATGCCACAGATCTATTTCTTGTTGTAATGTTTCTCTAACTTCGAGTAATTTTTTATTTTTAGGCGTTAATTCATGCACCACTTTGTCAAAACCTTTCCAGAACTCGTCAGGACCAACATTAGTACCTAGTAAAAGCTCATTTTTGACAAAATCAGCTAGTTCTTTTGCCACAGATAAGTTGTGGATTTTGATGTATTGCTCTCTCATAAATTGAAAATCTTATAATAAATTGTCATTTTTGCGCAATCAAAATTACTTATTTTAACAATTTATTGCCTTTTTTGTTTATAATACACACTTATAATGAAAAATTACCTAAATTTTGAGACAGATATCAAAAATCTTGAGGAAGAATTAGATAAACTAAAAGACCCATATAATCAGGAGGGATTATCTGAAGTCGATACTTCAAGAATAAGCAAAGTTGAAGAAGAAATAAATGAAAAGTTAGAGAAAATTTATTCTAACTTAGATCCATGGCAGACAGCATTAGTTGCTCGTCATGAGGATAGACCTAAAGCTAAATTTTTTGTTGAAAATCTTTTTGATGACTTTATCCAGCTTTCTGGTGATAGATATTATGGTGAAGACAAAGCTGTTATAGCTGGTTTTGCAAAATTTGATGGTAAATCTGTTTTAGTAATTGGTCAAGAAAAGGGATCAGATCTTAATAAAAGAATAGATCACAATTTTGGAATGATGAGACCAGAGGGTTACAGAAAAACAATTAGACTTATGGAGTTAGCTAACAAGTTTAAAATTCCAATTATTTCTATTGTAGATACTCCAGGAGCATACCCAGGAGTTGGTGCAGAGGAAAGAGGTCAAGCTGAAGCAATAGCAAAATCTATTGAATGCTCTATGAAGTTAACAGTCCCTACAATTGCAATAATAATTGGCGAAGGAGGGTCTGGTGGAGCAATTGCTTTAGCATCATCTAATAAAGTAATTATGCTTCAAAATGCTATATACTCTGTCATTTCTCCAGAAGGATGTGCTACCATTTTATGGAGAGATCCAAAAAAAACTCTAGAAGCTGCAACTGCAATGAAAATGTCATCTAGCGATCTTTTAAAATTAAATATTATTGATGAAATAATACCAGAACCAGTTGGGGGTGCCCATCGAGATAAAGATCTTATATTGGATAATGTAAGAGACTCATTAAAGAAAAATTTAGATTTTTTTCAGACAATGGATAAAGATGAAATTCTTACTCATAGAAAAAATAAATTTTTGTCAATTGGAAGAAATAAAGGATTTACAACTCAATCAGATGATGGAAATGATCTATCAATGAAGTCAAATGTATTTGAAAGTATTTATCAAAACTTTAAGAAGAATTCTAAAATTTATTATGGTATATCTGCTGCGGTTTTATTGATATTATTTTTAAGCTTTCTTTTATAAAGCACCACAACAATGCTTGAACTTTTTCCCTGTTGCCTCACATCTTTCGTTTCTAGAAATTTTTCCTTCTCTATTTGTTACAAGTAAACATTTTGGATTATTATTTCTATTTATGATTTTTTCATTTTGAACGTCATTTTGATCATCATTTTTTTCAATAAGTTTTAAATTAAATAAAATTGTAATTAAATCATACTTAAGTTTACTTAATAAATTTTCAAAAAGTGTAAATGCTTCTTTCTTATATTCTACTAAAGGATCTCTTTGTCCATAAGATCTTAAACCAATGACTTGTCTTAATTGTTCTAAATATTGAATATGTAATTTCCAATTTTGATCAATTAATTGTAAAAAAATTCTTTTTTCTATCTCGTTATATTGTTCTTCGTTTAATATTTTTATTCTCTCTTCTCTAGCACTTTTAAATTTATCTTTTATTTTTTCTTCAAACGCCCTATTTTCAAGATTAACTAATTCATTAATTTCACTTTCTTCAAATGATTTTCCAAATAAAGATTTTAATTGCATATGGATTTCATTTGATCCTACATTCGCTAACTTCTTTGTTTTCTTAAGTTTCAAATCATCAATAATTTCACTCAGAAAATTTTCAGAATATTGCTTAGAATCTTTATTTTCTATTACTTCATTTCTTTGAGAAAAAATTACTTGTCTTTGGTCGTTTAAAACATTGTCAAACTTCAAAAGAGTTTTTCTAATTTCAAAATTTCTTGCTTCAACTTTTTGTTGTGCTCTCTCTAACGCTTTATTTATCCATGGATGGTCTATACTCTCTCCATCTTTAAGCCCAAGTTTTTCAAGTATATTATTCATAGACTCGGACCCAAATATTCTCATTAAATCGTCTTCTAAGCTTACATAGAATATAGAGCTACCTTCATCACCTTGTCTTCCCGATCTACCTCTTGCTTGATTATCCACTCTTCTACTTTCCATCCTTTCTGTACCAATAACAAACAATCCTCCCAATTTTTTTATTTCAGCTTTATCACTCTCATCCTGACCTCCTAATTTGATGTCAACTCCCCTTCCTGAAATACTTGTCGTAATAATTATTGAGTTTCTTTTTCCAGCATCTGCAATAATTTCAGCTTCTCTTTGGTGGTTTTTTGCATTTAAAACTGTGTGTTTAATATTTTTTTTATCTAATAGATTTGAAAAGTGTTCAGACTTATTAATACTTGAAGTGAAAACTAATAATGGTTGTCCTTTTGCATTACATTCAACAATTTTACTAATTATTGCTTCATCTTTTTCTTTACTAGTTCTAAATATTTGATCATTCGAATCTTTTCTAATCATCTGCTTATTAGTAGGAATTGATACTACTGGAAGATTATAAATTTCAAAAAACTCTTCAGACTCTGTTAATGCTGTACCAGTACATCCAGCTATTTTTTTATAAAGCTTGAAGAAATTTTGGTAGGTAATTGATGCTAAAGTTTGATTTTCTGCATTAATTGTTAAATTTTCTTTTGCCTCTAAACTTTGATGAAGGCCATCACCAAACCTTCTTCCTGGCAATTGTCTACCTGTTTGTTCATCAATTATTATGATCTGTCCATCTTTTACAATATAATCTCTACCATTCTGAAAAAGATGGATTGCACGTAACGATTGATTAACTAAATGAACAATATGAAGATTTTCTGGATCGTAAAAGTTTTTATTTTTAAGTATACCAGCATTAGAAAATATATTTTCAACATTATCCACACCTTTATTAGTTAATAAAATATTTCTATCTTTTTCATCTATTTCAAAATCTTCTTGTTTTAAATTTTTCACAAGTTTATCAACAGCCATATATTGATTAGTTTTATCTTCAGTTGCTCCTGAAATTATTAAAGGTGTTCTAGCCTCATCAATTAAACATGAATCAATTTCATCAACAATCGCATAATTATGTTCTCTTTGAACCATGGTCTCTTTGGAAAATTTCATATTATCTCTTAAATAATCGAAGCCCAATTCACTATTAGTAGAATAAGTTATATCTTTTGAATAATTTTCTTTTCTCTCCAAATCATCTTGTCCAGTATTAATATATCCACAAGTTAAACCTAAAAAATTATAAATTTTACCCATATTTTCGCTATCTCTCTTAGCCAAATAATCATTTACGGTTACAATATGAACACCTTTTTTTTCTAGAGCATTAAGGAAAGCTGCAAGAGCTATAGTTAATGTTTTACCTTCCCCAGTTTTCATTTCTGCAATTTTATTCTCATGGATTACTACTCCACCAATTAGCTGAACATCAAAGTGTCTTTCATTTCTGATTCTTTTAGAGGCTTCTCTAACCATTGAAAAAGCTTCAGGTAACACGTCGTTTAGACTTTTACCATTTTTAACTTCTTGAATTAGCTGCTCAGTTTTTTTTGGAAACATTTCGTCAGACAAATTTTCTAAATCTTTTTCTAAAATATTAACTTTTTTGACTATTTGTTGAATTCTACCTAGTTCCTTTTCATTTCCGCTTTTAATAAGCTTTGAAAATATATTAAGTGGGTTGAACATTTTGATATAAAATTAAATATTAGAAATATATAGTAATTAATTAATTATTTTAAATATCATGAAATTTAACATAAACAATTTTATAAAAACAAACAATCAAACCTCTAAAATTGTTGATTTTCAAGATTTAGATCATATTGATGGAGTTTCAATTTCTGCAGTAAGCGCTGGCTTATATAAATTTAAGAGAGATGAATTAGTTTTATTTTATTTTAGAGATGGTGCAAATTATGCCTCTGTATATACTCAATCAAAGTTAATATCAGAAAATCTAAAATGGAATAAAAAAATTAAAGCAAAAAAAATTTTTGCATTATTAGTTAATACTAGAAATGCCAATGCATTAACAGGTTCAGAAGGGTATGATGCATTAAAGAATATTGCTTTAGACTTATCCTCAAAATTAACTGAGATACAGAAAAGAGATGAAGATGCTCCCAAACAAGTTTCTCCAAAAGAGATACTTTTTGGTTGTACTGGCACCATAGGTGAGAAATTTCCATTGGAAAAGATAAAATCTTCATTACCAGAATTACTTGGAAAAATAAAATATACTCAAAATAAATTAATCTGGATGAAAGCAGCAATGGGCATAATTACAACAGATTTAAAACCAAAAGTGTCAATGGCTGAAGTTAAAATTGGTTCATCTAAAATAAAAATTTATGGAATTGCAAAAGGCTCAGGTATGATTTATCCAAATATGGCAACTACATTAGGTTATATATTTACAGATGCAACTTTATCTTCATCAGTTTTGAAAGATATCTTAAAAAATAATATAAAGACAACTTTCAATGCAATTTCATGTGATGGTGACACAAGTACAAATGATATGGTTTCTATATTTTCAACAGGCAAAGTTAATCATTCAGAAATAAAAAAATACAGTGATAGAAGACTCAAAAATTTTAATAAAGCAGTCCATGATGTTTTATTAAATTTAGCAAAACAAGTTGTTTCTGATGGAGAAGGAGCATCTAAATTTATTTCTATTAATTGTATTAATTGTAAAACTGAAAAAGATGCAAAAAACATATCATTTAAAATTGCAAACTCATTATTAGTAAAGACCGCAATTGCAGGAGAAGATCCAAATTGGGGAAGAATAGCTATGGCTATTGGAAATAGTGTCTCAAAAATTAATGAGCAAAAATTATCTATCTCATTAGGACCATATAAAATTTATCATAAAGGATCTTTATATAAATTTTATGATGAAGAAAAAGTTATGGAATACATGAAAAGCAAATCAATTGAAATTGTAGTTGATATTGGTCAAGGAAATAAAAAATTTAAATCGTACACTATGGATTTAACAAAAAAATATATAGAAATTAATGCTGATTATAGGACTTAGCTATATTGAAATTTTATAGGTCAATATTTAGATAACTAGTATGATTAAATATTTACTAAAATGTAAAGATTGTGAGCAAGAATTTGAAAGCTGGTTTAGTACATCTGACGAATACGATAGATTACTAAAATTAAAACTTTTAACTTGTCAATCCTGCGAGTCAATAAATGTTGAAAAGTCATTGATGACCCCAAATTTATTGAATACTAAGAAAAAAGAAAATTTAAAAGATAAAAAAAAATATAAAGAGATTCGAAAAAAACTTTCCGATTACAAGAAATTTATAAAAGATAATTTTGAGTATGTTGGAGAAAATTTTACCTATAAAGCAAGATCAATTCATTATAACAAAAAGAAACCAAAAAAAGGTATATATGGTAGTGCTTCACTTAAAGATATTAAGGAATTAAGAGAAGAAGGAATAGATACTGACATTATACCCTGGATTGACGACGATAAAAATTAAACTTTTTTGAATTCTGAAATATAATTTACAGATTTGTCAGAAGTAACAGACCATTTATTTAAGAGAGGATTAAAAGTTATTCCATCAATTTTTTTTAATTTTAATGAATTTTTTTTACAAATATTTGTTAAATACTCTGGTTTAACAAATTTCTCCCAATCGTGAGTACCGATGGGAAGCCACTTTAAAACATATTCTGCACCTACAATTGCAAATAAATATGATTTAAGTGTTTTGTTTAAGGTCGCAATAAACATCACACCTGATTTTTTTAAAAACTTTGAACTTTCTTTAATGAAAAAATTAACATCTTCAACATGTTCAACAATTTCCATGTTCAAAATAATATCAAATCTTTTCTTTATTGTGAAATTTTCTGGAGAGGAATTATAATATTTAATTTTAAGTTTACTCTTTTTTAAATGATACTTAGCCACTTGTATATTTTTAAAAGAAGCATCTATACCAACAACATCTGCTCCAAGTCTAGCCATGGGTTCTGAAAGTAATCCGCCACCACATCCGATATCTAAAATACTTAGACCTTTAAATGGCTGATGCTCTTTTTTAATTTTAAACTCAGATAAAATTGTATCTCTTATGTATTTTATCCTTATGGGGTTAAATTTATGTAATGGCTTAAATTTTCCATTAGGATCCCACCATTCCTCTGCTATTTTTGAAAATTTTTCTATTTCTTTTTTATTTATTGTGTTATTTTTCATTGTTTATTGACATTACAATCAAGATGTATTTTATCAATATATTTTAATTTATATTAAAAGAATTTATCAATGAAAATAATTGTATTAAAATTTGGAGGTACTTCAGTTGGCACAACTGATAGAATTAAAAAAGTTGCAAAAATTATTGCTAAATATAAAAAAAAATACAATGTAATTGTACTTTCTTCTGCTATGAGTGGTGTGACAAATAATTTAATCAATTTATCAAAAAAAATTAGCAAAAACTTTTCAGATTCTGAATATGATGTTTTAGTCTCATCAGGAGAACAAATGTCCTGTGCATTAATTTCAGGAGAATTAATTAATAAAGGTTTTAATTCCAGATCTTGGATGTCTTGGCAAATCCCTATAAACACAGAGGGAAAATATAAATTTTCAAGAATTAACAAAATTAACAAAAGTCAAATTGTAAATTATTTAAAAAAAGGAGGGATCCCCATAATTACAGGATTTCAGGGTATTAATAAAAAAAATAGAATAACAACTATTGGTAGGGGTGGCACAGATGCAAGCGCAATTATGTTTGCTAAGTTTTTTAATGCTGAAAAATGTATAATATATACAGATGTAGATGGTGTTTATTCTACAGATCCAAACAAACTTAAGTCAGCCAAAAAAATAAAAGTTATTTCTTATGAGGAAATGCTAGAAATGGCTTCACTTGGTGCTAAAGTTATGCAACCTCACTCAATCCAAGATGCAAGATTGAATAGGGTAGATATAGAGGTGAGATCTTCTTTTACAGATAATAAAGGAACTCTAATAACAAAAAGAAAAAATATAATAAATAATAAGATTATAACTGGTATTTCAAATACAATTAATGATGCCAAAGTTACTCTTTTAGGTGTAAGAGATAAGCCTGGTATTGCAGCGTCAATTTTTAAACCGCTATCTGAAAATTCTATAAATGTAGATATGGTAGTACAAAATATTTCTGCTGATGGAAAAGAAACTGATTTAACTTTCACAATAAAATCAGATGATCTTAGCAAAACAAAAAAAATTATTTTGCAAAATAAAAAAATAATTTTTAGAGATTTAATTTTCGACAAGAATGTTTCAAAAGTATCAATAATTGGAGTTGGAATGGTTACTACTCCTGGGGTTACTTATAGAATGTTTCAGTCGCTTGCAAAGCAAAAAATAAATATTCAAGTAATATCTACCTCAGAAATAAAAATTTCTGTGTTGATAGATAAAAAGAATGTAAGAAAAGCTATATCTTCTCTTCACAAAGAATTTAAATTAAATAATTAATTTATGAACATAAGACCATTTAGGGAAATTAAAAGAAGAAAAACAAAAGAGATAAATGTTGGTCATATAAAAGTTGGAGGAGATAATCCAATTTCTGTTCAATCAATGACTAATACATTAACTAAAGATGTTAAAGAAACTGTAAAACAAATTGAACAGATTGAAGAAGCAGGAGCCGATATAGTAAGAGTATCATGTCCAGATGAAGACTCAACTAAAGCACTTAAAGAAATTATTAAAAACACTTCTATTCCAATAGTTGCCGACATACATTTTCACTACAAAAGAGCAATAGAGGCGGCAGAGAGTGGAGCCGCTTGTCTAAGAATTAACCCAGGAAATATTGGAGATAAAAAAAAAATTAAAGAAGTAATTTCTGCTGCAAAAAATAACAATTGTTCTATTAGAATTGGTGTTAATGCTGGATCATTAGAAAAAGACTTATTAGAAAAGTATAAAGAACCTTGTCCAGAAGCTTTAGTAGAAAGTGCATTAAGAAATATTAGTATTGTTGAAGACCTTGACTTTAATGAATTTAAAGTGAGTGTTAAATCCTCTGATGTATTTTTATCTATTAATGCTTACAGACAACTTTCTAAGGCAACAGATTATCCACTACATCTAGGTATCACGGAGGCAGGATCATTTCTACCCGGTAGTATAAAATCCTCCATTGGTTTTGGATCACTTCTGATGAGTGGTATTGGAGATACTGTAAGAGTCTCTTTATCTGATGATCCGGTAAAGGAGATAAAAGTTGGAAATGAAATACTAAAATCACTTAACTTACGAAATAGAGGGGTAAAAATTATTTCCTGTCCATCTTGTGCCAGGCAAGCTTTTAATGTGATCGAAACTGTAAAAAAGTTAGAAGACAGATTATCCCATATAAAAACTCCTATTTCTTTATCTATAATTGGATGTGTAGTAAATGGACCTGGTGAGGCGGCGCAAACAGATATAGGTATTACTGGCGGAGGAAAGGGCAATAACATGCTTTATTTAAATGGAGTTGAAAGTAAAAAAATATCAAGTAATGAGATGATTTCCAAGATTGTTCAATTAGTTGAAGAAAAAGCAGAGGAAATCGAAAAAGCCAAATAATGGTACCTTTATCAAAAGTTCAAGATTTAATTTCAAAACATTCCAATTTGGAAAAAGAACTATCCTCTCAGGAAATTGACAAAAAATCTTTTGCTGAGAAGTCAAAAGAATACTCTAACCTAAGTGAAATTATTAAAGAAGCTGTTTCTTATTTTAATTTTCAGAAAAACAAAGATGAATTGGAAAATTTAATCAATGATAATGACACAGACAAAGATATGAAGGATTTAGCCATAAATGAATTGAATGAGCTTATAAAAAATAATGAAAACGATGAAAAAAAAATTAAATTATTTTTACTACCTAAGGATGAGGCAGATACAAAAAATGCAATGATTGAAATAAGAGCTGGAACAGGAGGATTAGAAGCTAGTTTATTTGCATCCGATTTGTTTAAGATGTATGAAAAAGTAAGTCACAAAAAAAAATGGCTGATGGAGGTTATATCTATTTCTAAAAGCGATGCTGGTGGATTAAAAGAGGTTATTGCATCAATAAAAGGTAAAAATATTTATTCTTCATTAAAATATGAAAGTGGTGTTCATAGAGTACAAAGGGTTCCTGACACAGAAACTCAAGGAAGAGTTCATACATCTGCTGCTACTGTTGCAGTAATGCCCGAAGCTGAGGAGGTAGATGTAAAAATAGAGGATAAGGATTTAAGAATTGATGTATTTAGAAGTAGTGGTCCAGGTGGACAAAGTGTAAATACTACAGACTCTGCTGTAAGGATTACTCATATACCCACAGGAATAGTTGTAAGCCAGCAAGATGAAAAATCACAAATAAGAAATAAAGAAAAAGGTTTAAAAATCCTTAGATCAAGAATTTATGAACTAGAGAGACAAAAAAGAGATGAGGAAAGGTCAAAAGATAGAAAAAGCAAAATTGGAACAGGCGACAGATCTGAGAGAATTAGAACATATAATTTCCCACAAGGAAGAGTAACAGATCATAGAATAAATTTAACATTACACAAATTAACTGAATTTATGGAAGGTGAAATATTTGATGAGATGATAGAAAATTTAGTTATTCAAGCTCAAGAAGATGAACTTAGTAATATATAAATATGAATTATAGTCAAATTTTAAAAAAAGGTGAAGATTTTTTAAAAAAAAATAAAATTAAAAATCCTAATCTTGATACTGAACTAATTCTTTCAAAAGTAATAAACAAAAAAAGAGAAGAAATATTATTAAACACCACTAATAAGTTAAAAACTAAAGATATAATTAAATTTAAAAATTATTTATTAAGAAGATATCAAAAAGAGCCGATAGCATACATTCTTGGCTATAAACATTTTTGGAAATATAAGTTTTTAACTAACAAATCGGTTCTAATTCCTAGACCAGATACTGAATTAATTATAGAAGAGGCCTTAAAGTGCCTACCAATTGATAAGTCAAAAAAAATATTAGATATTGGAACCGGATCAGGATGTATCATAATTTCTTTAATAAAAGAGAGACCAAATTGTAGTGCTACAGCATTAGATATATCTCTAAAAGCATTAATTGTTGCCAAAACTAATGCAAAATTGCATCATTTAGAAAATAAAATTAAATTTATTAATATCGATATTGACAAATATAAATCTTATAACTATGATTTAATAATATCTAATCCTCCTTATATAAATAGTGTTGAATTAAACAGATTAGATGATGATATAAAACTCCATGAACCTATATTAGCATTATCAGGAGGTTTTGATGGATTTAGAGATCTTAAAAAAGTAATTAAAAAGAGTAAAAAGTTGTTAAAGATAAAGGGAAAATTAATACTTGAGATTGGACATAGACAAAAAAATCAATGTTTGAAAATACTAAATGAAAATGGCTACTATATTAATAAAATATCTAAAGATTTATCTGGTAAAGAGAGATGTATAGTAAGTACTAAATTATAATAATGAATAATTTCAAAAATAATAATAGAAGAAGTCGTTTTAAACCTAATGGAGATAGGAATTTTAGAAGAAACGGAAATGGACATAAAACTAATGGTGATTTTAGTAACGGATCTTCTTTTAAAAGAAGACACCCAGGAAAAAATAATCAAAATGCATCAAAACTGATTGAAAAATATAATGATCTCGCCAGAGAGGCTCTTTCGAATGGTGATAAAATTTTGTCTGAAAATTACCTACAACATTCAGATCACTTTTCTAGAATTCTTATGTCTCAAGAAATTTCAAGAAATCAACACGAAAAAGAACCAAATATTGATACTAATCAAGTAAAAGTTGAGATTGAAAATAAAGAGCCAGACGAAACTACAGCAAAATAAATTACATTTTAGATATTAAGTCAGATTTAAGAACATCAATCTTTATTTTATTTACCTCAAACACTTTACGCTGGTCACCTTTTAATATTTTTCCAGAAGGAAGCTTAAGTTTTTGCGAATTTATTTTTCTTCCATTTTCAATAACCTCATAATGTAAATGTGGTCCTGTAGATAGACCTGTTGAACCAACATAACCAATTATTTGACCTTGTTTAACTCTAACACCTTTTTTTATTCCACTGCCAAATTTTGACATATGTGCATAAACTGTCTGATAAACTCTGTTATGCTTTATTTTTACACAATTTCCTCCACCACCACACCATTGAGCTCTGACAACTAAACCATCTCCAGATGCAAGTATTGGTGTGCCAGTTGGTGCTGCAAAATCTGTACCCGTATGCATTTTTGTAAAACCTAAAATAGGGTGTTTTCTTTTGCCAAATGAAGATGATAATCTAGCACCGTTTATTGGAGTTTTCATTAAAGTCTTTCTTATACTCTTTCCATTCTCGTCAAAATAATCAATTTTATTTTTTTCATACTCATGTCTGTAGAGTTTAAGATCTTGATTTTGTAAATTTAAATTAGCAAATATTATATTACCAGTCTCAATTACATTTCCATCTTTGTTTAAGAATTCTTCATATATAATTTGAAAACTATCATTTTTCCAAATATCCCTTTGAAAATCTACTTGAAAACCATATAGCCTAGCAAATTCAATAATAATATTTGGCTTAATGTTTAAGTTTAAAGCAGATTGATAAAGACTGTTAGTAATTGTACTTTCTTTATAAGCTATATTTTTGGTAAGTTTTTTTTCCAAAATTTTTGAATTAAAAACATTATTCTTAAAATCTCTTGCGTAATATATCTCTTTTTTTTTACTAATCTCAATTCTAAATTTTTCTATTCTAGAGTTATTTTTTTTATCAATTTTGAAAAAAATTTTTTGATTAGGTCTTAATATTTCTATATTTTTATTTTGTTTTACAGTTTCAATAAATAATTTTTTTTCACTTTTTGGTATTTTAATTCCGTAAATTATACTTTCGTAACTGTCACCCTCTTTAACAATATATTCAAATTGTATATATCTATCCTCTAATTCAGCAGTTATTTTTTTAAGTGTTTTTTGGAAGTAAACGTTGTTGAGTGTTTTTTTTAAGCTTTCGAATTGAGAGTTCTTAATTGTCTGCTGAAAATTTGTTACAAAAATAATTATTATAATTAATAAAATTAACCACAAAAAATGTGATACTGATTTTACTTTTCTTTTAAATTTTATTAACACAATATAATTGACTGTCTAAAAATGTTGATTTTTATGACTTTTTATCATAATTTTAGAGTATCTAAAAACTTGATTTATAAATTATTTCCAATATAAGCGTCACACTCAACATGTAATAAATGTTATTTATTGGGCATTATTGCTCAATTAGCTATTTGAATTGTTTATATTTTAAGAAGAGAAGTGTGGACGGTTAAGGTTACCAAAATTTGTCGTACATACTTCAACATTATACAAATATTTTTCTTAGTATTTGTATAGAAGCTAGTGTGCGCCGTTTTTAAACTTGAGAGTTTGATCATGGCTCAGAACGTACGCTGGCGGCACGCCTTATACATGCAAGTCGAACGAAGTAGAAATACTTAGTGGCAGACGGGTGAGTAACATGTAGGTATCTTCCCTTTGGTGAGGAATAACACGAGGAAACTTGTGCTAATACCTCATAAGTCTTTACGGAGAAAGCTTTATGCGCCGAAGGATGAGCCTGCACTTGATTAGTTTGTTGGTGGGGTAATGGCCTACCAAGACTTTGATCTATAGCTGATCTGAGAGGATGATCAGCCACATTGGGACTGAGACACGGCCCAAACTCCTACGGGAGGCAGCAGTAGGGAATATTGCACAATGGAGGAAACTCTGATGCAGCGATGCCGCGTGAGTGAAGAAGGCCTTTGGGTTGTAAAGCTCTTTCGTCGGGGAAGAAAATGACTGTACCCGAATAAGAAGGTCCGGCTAACTTCGTGCCAGCAGCCGCGGTAATACGAAGGGACCTAGCGTAGTTCGGAATTACTGGGCTTAAAGAGTTCGTAGGTGGTTAAAAAAGTTGGTGGTGAAATCCCAGAGCTTAACTCTGGAACTGCCATCAAAACTTTTTAGCTAGAGTATGATAGAGGAAAGCAGAATTTCTAGTGTAGAGGTGAAATTCGTAGATATTAGAAAGAATACCAATTGCGAAGGCAGCTTTCTGGATCATTACTGACGCTGAGGAACGAAAGCATGGGTAGCGAAGAGGATTAGATACCCTCGTAGTCCATGCCGTAAACGATGTGTGTTAGACGTTGGAAATTTATTTTCAGTGTCGCAGCGAAAGCATTAAACACACCGCCTGGGGAGTACGACCGCAAGGTTAAAACTCAAATGAATTGACGGGGACCCGCACAAGTAGTGGAGCATGTGGTTTAATTCGAAGATACGCGCAGAACCTTACCAACACTTGACATGTTCGTCGCGACTCTAAGAGATTAGAGTTTTCGGTTCGGCCGGACGAAACACAGGTGCTGCATGGCTGTCGTCAGCTCGTGTCGTGAGATGTTGGGTTAAGTCCCGCAACGAGCGCAACCCTCACTTTTAGTTGCCATCATTAAGTTGGGCACTCTGAAAGAACTGCCAGTGATAAGCTGGAGGAAGGTGGGGATGACGTCAAGTCCTCATGGCCCTTACGTGTTGGGCTACACACGTGCTACAATGGCATTTACAATAGGAAGCAAGGTGGCGACATCAAGCAAATCCTAAAAAGATGCCTCAGTTCGGATTGTACTCTGCAACTCGAGTACATGAAGCTGGAATTACTAGTAATCGCGGATCAGCGCGCCGCGGTGAATACGTTCCCGGGTCTTGTACACACCGCCCGTCACACCATGGGAGTTGGTTCTACCTTAAGGCAAGGTTTAAAACCCTTGACTACGGTATAGTCAGCGACTGGGGTGAAGTCGTAACAAGGTAGCCGTAGGGGAACCTGCGGCTGGATTACCTCCTTTCTAAGGTTGATTAAGGATTATTTCTTAATCTAAATAATATAACAGGTTAATGTTGACCGTCCTCATTTCTCTTTTTAAAATAGTGTTTCTCCTTTTGCACAAAGGGGCCGGTAGCTCAGTTGGTTAGAGCACACCCTTGATAAGGGTGGGGTCGAAAGTTCGAGTCTTTCTCGGCCCACCATTTTTTCTGGGGGGATTAGCTCAGCTGGGAGAGCGCCTGATTTGCATTCAGGAGGTCAGCGGTTCGATCCCGCTATCCTCCACCAAGAAACACTTAGTTATTTTAATTGTGAATATTTAATAATTATTATCAATATCTATATCCGATTGTTTGAAGATTTAAACAATCAAGTAATATTCGAATAGATGAATATTTAAAAATTTGATTCAACACAGAATTTTTTTCTGTGCATAAATCAAGCGTTTAAGGGCGTGTGGCGGATGCCTTGGCACTGAAAGCCGATGAAGGACGTGGTATACTGCGATAAGTTACGGGGAGCTGTATGCAAGTTTTGATCCGTAAATTTCCGAATGGGGAAACCCACCACTTTATGTGGTACTTTAAACTGAATTCATAGGTTTAAAGAGATAACCCGGAGAACTGAAACATCTAAGTAACCGGAGGAAAAGAAATCAATTGAGATTCCGTGAGTAGTGGCGAGCGAAACCGGAAAAGGCCAGTAGATTTGTTAAAAAAATTTGAATAGTTTGGAAAAGCTAACCAAAGAGGGTGATAGTCCCGTAAAAGTAATGTTTAACAAATTTCTTGAGTAAAGCGGGACACGTGAAATCCTGCTCGAATATAGGGGGACCACCCTCTAAGCCTAAATACTCTTCAGTGACCGATAGTGAACTAGTACCGTGAGGGAAAGGTGAAAAGAACCCCTATTAGGGGAGTGAAATAGAACCTGAAACCGCATGCCTACAATCAGTCGAAGCTCTTTTTAGAGTGACGGCGTACCTTTTGTATAATGGGTCAGTGACTTAATTTATAAAGCAAGCTTAAGCCATCTAGGTGTAGGCGTAGCGAAAGCAAGTCTTAATAGGGCGATTAGTTTTATGAATTAGACCCGAAAACGAATGAGCTTACCATGAGCAGGTTGAATGCAAGGTAACACTTGCTGGAGGACCGAACCAGTTGACGTTGAAAAGTCTTTGGATGACTTGTGGTAAGGGGTGAAAGGCCAACCAAATTCGTAGATAGCTGGTTTTCCGCGAAAACTATTTAGGTAGTGCGTTGAATAAATATGCGTTTAGAGGTAGAGCACTAAATGGGCTAGGGGGAAGAGATTCTTACCAAACCTAATAAAACTCCGAATGCTAAACGTAGTTCTTCAACAGACAGACTGTGGGTGCTAAGGTCCATGGTCGAGAGGGAAAGAGCCCAGACCACCAGATAAGGTCCCAAAATTGTGATTAAGTGTGAAAGGATGTGGAAATTCCTTAACAGCCGGGAGGTTGGCTTAGAAGCAGCCATCCTTTAAAGATAGCGTAACAGCTCACCGGTCTAATAGAGTTTCTGCGCCGAAGATGTAACGGGGCTAAAATCACATACCGAATCTGTGGGTTTATAAAGTTTTATAACTTTATAAGCGGTAGCGGAACGTTCTGTAAGCCTGTAAAGGGATACCCGTGAGGGATCCTGGAGGTATCAGAAGTGCGAATGCTGACATGAGTAACGATAAAAGAAGTGAAAAACTTCTTCGCCGAAAATCCAAGGGTTTCTGCGCAAGGTTAATCCGCGCAGAGTTAGTCGGCCCCTAAGGCGAGGGCGAAAGCCGTAGTCGATGGAAATAAGGTTAATATTCCTTAACCAGATGGTAGTGACGGATTTTGTAAGTTGTGTGTTCTTAATGGATTGAACATGCCGCGAAAAAGTCCCAGGAAATAGCTCCATCATAAGACCGTACCCTAAACCGACACAGGTGGATTAATAGAGTATATTTAGGCGCTTGAGAGAATGATGTTGAAGGAACTCGGCAAAATGCTTCTGTAACTTCGGAATAAAGAAGACCTTTTTTTGGGCAACCAATAGAAGGTGGCACAAGCCAGGGAGAAGCGACTGTTTATCAAAAACACAGGGCTCTGCTAACACGTAAGTGGATGTATAGGGTCTGACGCCTGCCCGGTGCTGGAAGGTTAATGCGATGGGTGCAAGCTCATTTCTGAAGCCCCAGTAAACGGCGGCCGTAACTATAACGGTCCTAAGGTAGCGAAATTCCTTGTCGGGTAAGTTCCGACCTGCATGAATGGCGTAACGATTTCTCCGCTGTCTCCAACATCAACTCAGTGAAATTGAATTCTCCGTGAAGATGCGGAGTTCGCGTAGTTAGACGGAAAGACCCCGTGCACCTTTACTGCAACTTTACATTGGTGTTAGGAAAAACATATTTAGTATAGGAGGGAGACATTGAAGCGATGGCGTCAGTTATCGTGGAGTCACCAGTGAAATACCTCTTTTGTTTTTCTTGACATCTAACTGATAGCCGTTATCCGGCATCAAGACATTGTATGGTGGGTAGTTTGACTGGGGCGGTCGCCTCCCAAATAGTAACGGAGGCGTGCGAAGGTAAGCTCAGAACGGTCAGAAATCGTTCGTAGAGTGCAATGGCATAAGCTTGCCTGACTGTGAGACTGACAAGTCGAGCAGAGTCGAAAGACGGTCATAGTGATCCGGTGGTTCTGAGTGGAAGGGCCATCGCTCAACGGATAAAAGGTACGCCGGGGATAACAGGCTGATACTGCCCAAGAGCTCATATCGACGGCAGTGTTTGGCACCTCGATGTCGGCTCATCACATCCTGGGGCTGGAGCAGGTCCCAAGGGTTTGGCTGTTCGCCAATTAAAGTGGTACGTGAGCTGGGTTCAGAACGTCGTGAGACAGTTCGGTCCCTATCTGCTATGCGTGTAGAAGAATTGAGAGGAGCTGTCCCTAGTACGAGAGGACCGGGATGGACGTACCACTGGTGGACCGGTTGTAGCGCCAGCTGCAGTGCCGGGTAGCTAAGTACGGAAGAGATAACTGCTGAAAGCATCTAAGCGGGAAACTCACCTCAAAACTAGTTCTTCCTATAGAGCCGTGGTAGACCACCACGTTGATAGGCTGGATGTGGAAGTACGGTAACGTATGTAGCTGACCAGTACTAATAGCTCAATTGGCTTGATTTATGCACTGAAAAAAATTTTTATTGATAAATAATTAAAATTTATAACTAAATTTTTCAGTTATTTTAAATTAAAATATTTATTTTTATTTTTTTAAAAATTTCTAAAACTGTTTTTCTCTTAATAATTAAAATAGTTATATGAGTCAAAACTATTGAATACTTTTGAAATAATATTTCATCTAATCTTTAATTTTTGGCTTGTTGCAACTGATTGAAAGTCAGCAACTCTTGTAAAAACAGTCTCACATGGCTTGCCATGAAGATAATTTTCAATGTTTTTATTGTTCATTACAATCTTTTTTAAAATTTTAAAACTATCTTCAAAAGCATTCAGTGAAGTTTCTATATGCGAATTTTTGTGTGAATAAGACATAGAGTGGTATTGTGACCAAAGGACCCCTCTTTTCATCAATTCCTGTTGAATAAGTGTTTTTACAATTAATGGTTTTGAATATTTTTTGTAATTTTTTATTGTCATGACAGTTCTACAAGGATATCCGGAACACTCTAATAACTCACTAAGTCCGTGCATTTCTATAATGTTGTTCATACCATTTTTCAGTTTTCGACCAACTTTATACAAATGGTCAATCACATTTTTCTTTTCTAATTTATTAATACAAGCTTTTGCAGCAGCTAGACCAACGCAATCACCTCCATATGTAAAAGAAAAGAAAGTAGATTCTAAATATTTCATATATTTTTTTTTTCCAGTTATAGCAGATACTGGAATTCCATTAGACATAGCTTTTGCAAAACATGATAAATCAGGTGTTATTTCATACATTTTCTGTGCACCACCCATGTCATATCTAAAACCAGTTACTACCTCATCAAAAACAAGCAAAGCACCATTTTTTTTACAAAGATCTTTTACTTCAGTTAAAAAATTTTTTTTACTATTAAAGTCCTTCCATTTAGTAGATCCGTTTGGACTTGATTTTGGGCCAGCAACGGTTATCGGCTCCATTATTACACAAGCTATTTTATCTTTATACCTTTTAAATATTTTATTTAAACTTGCTATATCATTATAAGAAAAAGAATGTGCTAGTTGCTCATTAAATTTAGGAATACCTGCATTCAAATCTGTAGTTCCTATAAACCAGTCATGCCACCCATGATAACCGCAAAAAGCTATATGATCTCTTTTAGTAATTGCTCTCGACATTCTTACAGCAATAGAATTTGCATCTGCTCCATTTTTTCCAAATCTTACAGCCTCTGCTCCAGGAATATGTTTTATCATTAGTTCAGATACGTCTAATTCTAATTTATTGCTCACACTAAAAGTTGAACCTAAATTTAATTGTTTTGTTACAGCTCTATTAACATCTTGATCAGCGTAACCTAAAATTAATGGCTGATTGCCCATTACATAATCTATATATTTATTTCCATCTACATCCCAAACCTCACATCCCTTCCCCTTAGCGAGAAATTTTGGTGAAGCCCCGTCACTAAATGCTTTAACTCCTTTACTGTATGTTTGCGATCCATAAGGAATTACCTTTATAGCTTTTCTAAATATCTGATCAGATTTTTTTAAATTAAGTCTTTTAATTCTCATTTTTTAAATATTTTCTATAATCATTATAGGTATCTAATTCAATGATTTTTTTTTGAGTTTTTTTATTTAGGATTTTTGGATATGTAAATTTTCCAATAAGTTCAGAATTGAGACTATTTATTATTTGAGCATCAAAAGCACAAATATGATGATGATGCTCGTAAAATTTGGGCAAATCCTGTCTTCTAAAATAATCGTTTTTGTGTAATTTTGTTAAGTGATTACCTTTTATGCTCCATGTATTATATGGATGAGTTTTGATATCTATGAAGCCACAAATACTTTTAACATTTTTTTTTTCAATAATATTTTTACTATCATGGATGTCTGATTTAGAATTATAAATTAAAGGAATATAAAATAACCACAAATAATCATTTTTAGAAAATTTAAATTTTCTTATTAAATCAACAAAAACAGATTTAATTGATACATTTGATTTCGATAATTTCTCAGATCTGAGCAAATAGGAAAGTTTTTTTTTCTTACATTTATCAATTAAAAATTTGTCATTGGTTGTAACAATTATATCTTTGAAAAAATTTATACTTTTTATAAATTTAATTTTTTTCTCAAAAAATTTTCTGTTTTTAAAAGGAATACCAATGCTATCTCTCCTAGCTGGGATTACAGCATAATGCTTAATTTTACTCAAACTATCTTTCCCAATAACGTAGTTTGTTAGCTACTGCTTCTTCGCCTTCTTGAAATTTTTTTTCTGAAGATCCAATGCATTCTCTTATTTTTCTTACAGAGTTTACTAAATTTCTTAAACCTGCTTCCTCTAAAGATGCAGATTGATCACTCCCATACATTGATCGATCTAATGTAATATGTCTTTCAATGCTATCAGCACCTAGTGTTGCAGCAATAACTGATGGACTAACCGCTGCTTCGTGTCCACTATAACCTACTTTGCAATTAAATTTTTCTTTTAATAAAGGAATGTTGTTCAAATTTAAAATATCATTTGGACATGGATAAACAGATACTGAATGCATTAGAGAAAATGGACAATTTTCATTTTTAAAAATTTCAATTGCATCCTCTATTATTTTTAAATTGCTCATACCTGTAGATATAAATGTATGAATTTTTTGCTTAGCACAATGCTTTAAAAACTCTTTATGAGTTATTAATGCTGATGCAACTTTATTATTACTAAGTTTATACTTTTTTAGAAAGTCTAAACTTTTTAAGTCCCAAGCAGATGCAAACCATTCGATATTTATTTTTTTACAATAAGAATCAATTTCGTCAAATTCACTTTCACTAAATTCTAATCCATTTTTTTGTTCTCTCTGAGTTTTTCCCCACGGACTTTCTCTAGGTTTATCTAATTCTTCTTTGGTATAAACTGTTTCAATATCTCTTTTTTGAAATTTTACTGCATCACAGCCACATTTTTTTGCAATATCAATTAATTTTTTCGCAATATCAACTGATCCATTGTGATTTATACCAATCTCAGCAACAATAAATATTTTATCAGGTAAAATTATGTCGAGTTTCATATTTATATCAATATATTATAGAATAAGTTTTTTTAATTACCTATATGCAATAATGCAAGAAAAAAAAAAAATACTTTTAGGTATTGTACAAGGAAGATTATCAAATTCGCCAAAACAAATTTTACAATTCTTTCCTAAAAATTATAAAGAAGAATTTCCGATAGCAAAAAAAATTGGATTTGATTTTTTAGAATATTTTTCTGAAGAAAAGTTCAATAAAAAAAATCCAATATGGAAATCTAACAAAAAAAAAAATTATTTAGAAATGTCACATAAATATGGTCTAAGACAATATATTTTCTGTGATAATTATATAATCTCAAATTCTTTACTAAAAAAAAAAAATTTATTTTATATAAAAAAACTGATTAAAAAATTAATTAATTTGAATATTAAAAACTTAATATTGCCTTTGTATGGCTCTAGTTTAATGACAGATAAAAACTATGTAAAATATTCAGACGTTATAAATAATATTTTAAAATATGAGAGTAGGATCAAATTATTTATAGAAAGTGATATCAGTCCAGAAACTTTTAAAAAATTAAAAATTTTAATAAATTCAACACGTCTTAAATTCTTGTTTGATACTGGAAATAGAGCTTTATTAAAAAGAGATTTATATAATGATATTATTAAATTTAATAAAGACATTGGGCATGTACACATTAAAGATAAGAATTCATATAAGAAAAATGTGATGCTAGGCAATGGTTTAGTAGATTTTAGTAAAATTTTTAAAAATCTAAAAAAAATAAATTATAGGTCTCATTTTACTCTTGAAACTACTAGAGGAAGTAGTTACTTCATTTCTGCAAAAAAAAATTATATTTTTACAAAAAAATTAATCTTTAAATTTTTGTTAAATTAAATTATAGCCATCATGTAATTTTTTGTGTAATTTAGTTATATATAAATAATCAAATACTTTTAGAAATTATATGTATTTATCTTCTCAAAAAGAAAAACAACTTTCAAAAGAATTTTTAAACAATGGTTATGTAATAAAGAAAGTTTGTAATCAAAAAGATTTGAATAAAATTAAAAAAATATTTGAAAATTTTTTAAAAATGAAACTTAAAATTAATAAAAACAATAATTTATTATTTGATCAATTTCACAAAATTATTAAAAAAAAAAATTTAAATAGTTTAAGATTAGATTTAATAAGTTATATAAATAAAGATAATCAATTTAAATCATTGTATTATAATATATGTAGGGATTATCTAGATGCTCTTGTTGGAAATGAATTGGTGATGCAAAATAATATTAATTTGAGTATACAACTACCAAGAGATGGTGACTCTTTATTGCCTTTACACTCTGATGTATGGTCGGGTGACTCTCCTTATGAAATTGTAGTTTGGCTTCCACTGGTAGATTGCTATAGAACAAAGTCAATGTATATTTTGCAACCAAAAGATTATAAATTTTTAATCTCAAGAATAAAAAAAAACAACATAAAAGATGGAGATAAACTTTTTAAATCTGTAGAAAAAAAAGTTAAATGGTTAAAGGTAAATTATGGTGAAGTTCTGATTTTTAATCAGTCTTTACCACACGGTAACAGAGTTAATAAAGAAACATCTACAAGATGGTCTATGAACTGCAGATTTAAGTCAGTTTTTTCACCTTATGGAGATAAAAAGTTTGGCGAATTTTTTAAACCAATTACTTTAAAACCAATGTCAGAAATAGGAATGAATTATATACTTCCAAATATTGACCGTGATGAAAAAAATTAAAGGTTATATAACTAGTAAACCTTTTTTATCAGAAAGAGTTCCCCAAAATGTTCAAAATTTATTTTTGAGAAACTTTTGCAAAATCAATGGTTATGAGTTTCTTCTATCTGGAACAGAGTATTCCATGAAAAATTCATTTCATATACTAGAGGAGCTGATTTATAATCTAGATCAGTATGATGGAATTGCTGCTTATAGTGTTTTTCAATTACCCGAAAAATCTTCATATAGATCAAAACTTTTAAAAAAAATTTTAAAAGAAAAAAAAATGTTTCTATGTGCTATTGAAAATATAAAAATAGAAAGTGCCTCAGATGTAAAGTATATTGAAACTTTATGGAAAATAAAGAAGTCTCTTCCAAAATGTTTTAAGTCTGTATCATGAAAAAAATAAATTTAATCACAAAGAATCATAAAAAGACTAAACGAAATTATATTCAAAGAATGAATAATAAAAAAATAGAATGCATGGCGATTGCCAAAAAATATTCTAAAAATTATTGGGACGGTCCAAGAAAATATGGTTATGGTGGTTTTAAATATATGCCAGGTCGGTTAACGCCAATAGCAAAATATCTTAACAGTAAATATCTAAAGAAAAAGAAACCGCGTGTACTTGATATTGGTTGTGGTAAAGGCTTTTTATTGTATGAATTATCAAAATTAAATAAAGATTTGGAGATACATGGAATAGATATCTCAAAATATGCTATTAAAAACTCAATAAATCATATTAAAAGAAATTTAAAAGTTTTTGATGCAAGATTAAAATTGCCATATAAGGATAATTTTTTTGATTTAGTCGTGTCGATAAATACTCTTCATAATCTGAATCTTATGGAAAATATTAGAACATTAAAAGAAATAAAGAGAGTAAGCAAAAAAACTTATATTGCAGTAGAAAGTTATAGAAATAATAAAGAATTATTTAATTTACAATGTTGGGCACTGACATGTGACAGTTTTTTTTCTCCCGAAGAATGGAAATATTTATTTAAATTAAGTAGAGTTAAAGGTGAATATGAATTTATCTACTTTGAATAATTAACTAATGTTTAAATTTTTCATTTTCTTTACATTAAAGTAATTATCATCTTCAAAACTGTTTGGAAGTTTATCACCTTTGAAAGCATTACAAAGTTCAATTATTGCCTCTTCAATAGTATGTTTGGGCACAAATCCTAACATTTCGTTAATTTTATCTGAGTTTATGTGATAAGATCTATTATCGTCTGTTTTTTCATATTCTATAGCAATATCCTTGCCAGTATATTCTTTCTCAGTCACTTTTTTTACCAAATTTGCTATCTGTTTTATTGAGAGATTTTGATAGCCAACATTAAATATTTCGTTTCTTATTAAATCACTCTCTTTTTCCATTAGAATTTTTACTGCTCTAATGTAGTCAAGTATATGTAAATTAGGTCTCATTTGATCTCCACCAAACACCATAATTTTATTTTTATTCACTGCAAAATTAGTGAGTATATTTACACTTAGGTCTAGTCTTTGTCTTGTCGAATAACCACATACTGTTGCTGGACGAAAAACCACACCTACAAAATCTTTATCAGTATGTTTAAACAAAAGAGGTTCACATTCGCCTTTAAATTTGTTGTACAGAGTTAATGGCACAAGTGGATGATTTTCTCTCACATTTTTTTCTTTGCTTACGCCATAGACTGAACTTGTAGATGCATATATAAACCTTTTTATACCTTTTTTCTTGGCTGCTATTACCATGGGTTCAAAAGCGTCTAAATTCACGGTTTTTGATAATTTTTCATTAAGTATAAAACTTGCATCATTAGATATACAAGCTAAATGAATAAAGATATCGTGATTATTTAATGAATTTGATAATAGGTCAATGTCTCTAATATCTCCTTTTATGATTTCAATTTTGTCAGATAAATAATTTAGATGGTCTTTTCCATAATATAAAGTGTCATAAATAGTAACCGCATAATTATTTAAAATTAAATCCTCAACTAATCGACTTCCAACGTAACCAGCTCCACCAGTGATAAATATTTTTTTCATTATAATTTTATATTTTTATTTTAAATTTATTTGAAATATATTCTTTTCTTAAATTAAAAGCAAATTTCGATAAAGATTTTGAAAATTCCAATTCATATAAAATTTTATTATAAATATTTTTAAATTTTTTGTTTGAAAGTTTCCAATAGTAACCCCAACCTGGTTGACCGATCTTTGACTCTACAAATTTTTTTCTTGTAATTCTTTTATTATTAATTTCATAAGGGTTTCCAAATTTTACTCTGAAATCAATACTCAGCCTAAAATGCTTAGTTTTTTTACTATAATATGTGTAGTGAGGACACATTGAGTCAAAAGATATAAATCTTCCATCTTCAATTTTATATTTTATTTCATTTAAATCTTTTTTATTAATCTTTATATTTTGATATTTTCCTCTAAAATTTGAATATTTCCTTTTTCTCTCTACGCTTCTGAACATTCTACAATAAGATGAATTTCTATCAGCATAAACATATAATATAAATTGTTTACTTCTAAGTGGAGCACCTGACCAAACATCTGTATGAATATTATCAGTACTATAATTATGTTTTAATAGCTCATTCGTTGGATTAAAAAATCTAATATTCATTGGAAATTGTAGAGAGGCATTTCTTTGATATTTTTTTGGTAACATCAAATATATATCTTCCTTTAATAAGTTCTCTAAATTAAGACAAAATGAAATATTTTTACGTAAATCAGGAAACTTATCTACTCTTCTGCTTCTAGAACCTGCAAAATTATCATTATAAACATGATTTCTAAGTAATTTTTTTAACTCTAAAAGTGTTTTTTTTTTTATTTTTTTTGAAATAAATTCTTTCATTAGTTAGTATTTAAAATTTGATTATTGAATATCCACTTAAAGTTCTATAAATCCTTTAATATATATACAATTGTGAAAAATAATAAATCTCTTAATTGGACAAATTGGCCAGTTTATGGTTCGGAGGAAAGGAAAGTAGTTGATAGAGTAATTAAATCTAATCAGTTATTTGCAGAAAAAGAAGTTTCAAAATTTGAAAAAGAATTTGAGTCTTACAATGACTCAAAAAATGTTTTTTGTGTTGGAAATGCAACCCAAGGCTTACATTTAGCTCTTGCAGCTTTAGGTATTGGTGTTGGAGACGAAGTAATTGTAACAAATTACTCATGGATTTCTTCAGCATCTTGCATCCTCATGCAGAATGCTGTGCCAATATTTTGTGACATTGAGGAAGATACTCTTGGAATTGATCCAAAAAAAATAATTTCTAAAATAACAAATAAAACTAAGGCAATTCTATACGTTCATATGTTTGGAAACCCAGCTAGAATTGATGAAATAAACTTAATAGCTAAAAAATATAAATTATTTGTTATAGAAGACGCATCTCATGCGCATGGTGCAACTTATAAAGGAAAAAAAGTTGGTAATTTTTCAGATATCGCAGTTTTTAGTGTTCATCAAAGAAAAAATCTTTCTTGTGGAGAGGGTGGGATTGTAGTTTCAAAAAAAAAAGAAATTGGTAATAAAATTTATAAATTAAGATCATTTGGTGAAAAGCAATTAAGCTATAATTATAGAATGACGGAATTTAGTGCTGCAATTGGAAGAGTTAGATTGAAAACTCTTAATAAAGAGAATGAGATAAGAAATGAAAAAGCTGATTTTATTTTTGATAAAACAAATAAATTTGATGAATTTAAATTTATAAAACCATCAAATAACTCTTATAGTGTGTATCATAAATTAATTTTAAAAATTAAAGATAAAAATAAATTTAATTTAAATAAATTTTTAATCATGATGAATAATAATGGAATTGGTTTTGAGAGAACTTATCCACCACTAAATACTCACTCTAATTTTAATCCAGAGCAAAAAATTGCTAGAGGCATTCCATGGAAATGGAAATTATATTCTAATTCAAAAAAAATACCCAAAAAACAAAATTTAATAAAATTTCCAATTTCCTATGAATTAAGCAATTATCATCTTGCACAATTAGACATAGACTCAACAGTAAATAATTTAAAAATAATAAAATTTTTGAAAGTTTTAGAAAATTATTTTTTGAAAAAATATTGATATGAAAATCTTATATTTGACTAACAAAAATGCTGAAAATATAAATGAGCTTCCTGATTTCATAAGGGCAAGTGGTGATGATGTAACAATTTATACTGAAAAATTGGAAATTAATTTTACGGAATATACTAAATTTGATTTTATTGTTAGTGATAGATATGAGTATATAATAAAAAAAGATATACTTAGTAAATATAATCAAAAAAATATAATTAATTTACACCCATCTTTGTTACCTTGGAACAAAGGTTATCATTCAAATTTTTGGAGCATTTATGAAAATACCCCAAAAGGAGTCTCAATACACTTAATTGACGATGGGATCGATACAGGTGATATTGTAGCTCAAAGTGAATTAACGTATTTTGATGAGGATACTTTGAGAACTACATATAAAAAACTTAGAGCATCAATGGTTAATTTATTTTTTCTTAATTGGGAATTAATAAAAAATAGAACAATTAACTATATTAAACAAGATCGTAATGCTGGCACTCATCATTATAAAAAAGAATTTGCTATCTTATTTGAAAAACTTCCAGACGGATGGGATACTAAAATTAGTTATATAAAAAATTTAAAAAATGAAAAGACTCTGTAAAGCTTGTGGAAATAATTTAAAAAGAATTATTAAAATTGCAAAAACTCCTCCTTGTGATTTTTACACAAGAAAAAAAATGTTAAATATGAAATTTTATTCACTAGATTTATATTCTTGTGAAAATTGTAAACTAATTCAACTTTCAGATATAGTTGATCCTAATAAAATATACAAAAAATATCTTTATAAAACTCAACATTCACTAGGTTTAGAAATGCATTTTAGCAAATACTTTAAAACTATAAATAGTGAAATTATGAAAAGAAAACTAGATAAAAATATACTAGATATTGGCTGCAACGATGGAACTTTATTAAATTTCTTTAAAAATAAAAATTATAAGGTCTTGGGAATAGATCCAGCAAATAATATTCTGTCAGATTGTAAAAAAAAAAAAATACCTTTGATCAATAAATTTTTTACAGAACAATTAGCATCTAATCTATCTAGAAGAAATAAATTCAGCTTAATTACTGCAAACAATGTGATTGCAAATATACCAAACCTATCAGAGTTCTTTAAGAGTGTATATAAATTGTTAAGTCCCAAAGGTATTTTTGTTTTTGAGACGATTTATGGACCAAAGATCATTAAAAATAAATTTATAGATATGATTAATAGTGAGCATATCTTTTATTTCTCAATAATCTCTGTAAAAAAAATACTTGATATTTATGGCTTTAGAATGATTAAGGTAAAAATACTAGAGTCAAAAGGTGGATCAATTAGAGTTTTTGCAGAAAAAAAGTATAAAGATATAAAAATTTTGAAATTAAAAAAATTCAAAGTAGATTTTAATAAAGAAAAAAAATTAGGTTTTCATGAAATAATTAAAATGAAAAAATATGATAAAATTTATAAAAGAGATCAAAAAATTATTTCATCGTTTTTAAATTTATTAAAGAAAAACAAAAAAATTCATGCTTATGGAGCAGCTGCTGGAAGTACTACAATATTTTATCAATATAAACTGAAAAAAATTATTAACAGAATTTATGATGATAATCCTTTAAGACAAGGATTATATTTACCAGGTTCAAGTGCTAAAGTTATAAACCCATCTGAAATAAAAAATTTAAAACCTAATTTTATCGTAGTTCTAGCCTGGAGATATTTAAAACAAATAATGGTCAAAAATAGACAAATTAAGAATAAATCTATATTTGTTTCTTTATTGCCGAAACTAAAAATTTATAAATGAAAAAAATACTTTTCTTAGGAGGAAGCTCTCCGATAGGGCAAAGTTGCATGGAGACATTTTTAAAAAAAAACTTCAAAGTTACTTATATTGGAAGGAAAAAAGTAAAGATAAATAATAAAAACTTACATTTTAAAAAGTTTGATTTTCAAGAAAAAAGTAAATTAAATTTAAAATATAAAAATTTAATTTCTAAATCAGATTTTTCACACATATGTTTTATACAGCGAAGTAGGTCAGAAAAAAATCAAATTGATAGTGAAATAAATATTTCTATAAAACCAACAATTAATATTATCGAACAATTTATTAAGCATAATAGATACAAAAAAAATAAGACAAAAAAATCAATTTTAATTTTTACATCACCCGCTTCTAGAAAAATTGCCTTAGAACAGCCTATTAGTTATCATTTAGGAAAAGCAATGGTTGATCAAATTGTAAGATTTTATTCATTACAATTAGCTAAAATTAATTGTAATATAAATGCTATTTCTCCAGCTTTTGTATTAAAAAAAAGAGCAGAAAAATTTTATAAAGATAACAAAAAATTAACCAATCTTATTAATAATATTATCCCCAATGGAAAAATGATAAATACAGAAGAATTTGCCAAAATAGTCTTCAATTTAATGAGTGAAAATTTTTACTATATAAACGGTCAAATTATTGATGTAGATGGAGGTCTTAATGTTCATGAAAATGCTTCACTATCGCGATTGTCTATGAAGGTTTTAGATGAATTTTAAAAGATTAATAAATAAGTCACTGAGTCTAAGGAGAGAAACTTTTCTTGCCTTTATCAAAAAAGGAGAAGCTCATCTGGGTGGGAGTTTTTCGATGATTGAAATCCTTATTGTATTATATGAAAAAATCCTAAGAAAGATAGATGTATTCGTTTTAAGTAAATCACATGCATCCTTTCCTTTATGCATACTTTTAAGAGAGAAAGGTTTAAAAACTAAATTAACCACGCATCTAGAAATCGATAGGAAAAATGGGATTAATTGCACTACCGGTAGCCTTGGTCATGGATTACCAATTGCTACTGGCATGGCTTATGCAATCAAGAAAAAAAAAGAAAAAAGAAATGTATATGTTTTAATAAGTGACGGTGAATGCCAAGAGGGTACAACATGGGAGTCATTACTCATTGCTTCAAAACACGAATTAGATAATTTAATTATAATTATTGATTATAATAAGATTCAAGCCCTATCAAAATTAAAAGATGCTCTCCCATTAAATAACCTAAAAAAAAAAATTAATGCATTTAATTGTAACTGCATTAACGTAAAAGATGGTCATTCAATTAAAGATTTATTAAATGCTTTTAATAAAAAATTTAAGTCAAAAAAACCCAAAGTTCTAATCGTAAATACAGTAAAGGGTAAAGGTATAAAATCTTTCGAAAACGATCCTATCTGGCATGCGAGACAATTGAAAGGCAAAGAGATTGATATTGGCAAAAAAGCTCTAGGTATATTCAAATAAAATGAGAAGAAAATTTGGAAAAATTATAAATAGACTAGCAAAAAAAGATAAAAAAATTATTCTATTAGTTGGAGATATTGGATATGGAATATTTGATGATTTTAGAAAAAATCACCCAGATCGTTTTTTAAATTTAGGAATTTGTGAGCAAAGTCTAATTGGATTTGCTTCAGGACTTGCTATACAAGGTTTTAAGCCATGGGTATACACTATCACACCTTTTTTAATTGAAAGGCCATTTGAACAAGTAAAATTAGATATTGATCAACAAAATGTAAATGTAAAATTAGTAGGATATGCTGATTATCCAAATTTGGGACCAACACATGCTGAAAAAAACGCAAAAAAATTAATGAGTTTATTTACAAATATTAAATCATATTTTCCTAAAGATAGTCTGGAGACAGAAAAGAAAATTATTAGCTCGTATAAAAATTTTGGTCCAAATTTTATAAGTTTAAAAACAGATAAGAAAATAGGAAAAAAATGGTAATATTAAAATTGTTTTTTTGCTAATTCTAGATCGTCATGATAATCAATGTCAATCTTGTTCTTAAATTTTTTTAACTCTACAAAATTCATTCTTGTTTTATAAAAATTCTTAGATTTAAATAAATCTTTTTTGGAAATTATATAGAATGATCCATTTGGTATGTAACTTTTTTTCTTAAAATAATAATTTATTGCTTGAACAATATTTCTCCTTTTATAAAAATAAATTTTATCACTCATTACCTGCAGTCTACTAACTGACATTGTTGGTAGATTATTTTTTCTAAATAATTTTATTGCTTTTTTTAATTCATTTATTGATCTAAAAGGAGATGTTGGTTGTAATAATATTATCGTATCTATGCTCTTATTTATTTTTATCTCAAAATTTGTTACAGCATGTTTTGCAACCGAAAAAATTGATGACGAACTTTTAGCTAGACTTTTCGGACGAAGGAAGGGAACTTGCAAACCTTCGCTTTTAAGTTTTTTTGCAGTTTTTTCACAATCTGTAGATATCAAAATTTGATCTTTACTAAAATATTTTTTTGCAAAATTAGTTGTCAATTTGTACAAAGGAATTTTATTAATCAACTTAAAATTTTTATTTTTTAATCTTTTTGAATTCTTTTTTATAGGTATTAAAATTATCATTTTTAGGTTAATAAATATTATAAATAAAAATTTATGACAAATAAATTAAATATAAACAGATATAATTTATCAAACAAAAAGGTTTTAATAACTGGTGCCGGTGGTTTATTAGGAGAACAACATGCAAGAGCAATATTAGAAGTTAATGGAACTGTTATTTTAACAGATATAAATTATTCAAAACTAGAAAATTTAAAAAAAAAACTTTCAAAAGAATTTAATAAAAATAAGATTTTATCTTTAAAAATGGATGTTTCTTCTGAACAATCAATTAAAAAATCATTCAATTATTTAAAAAAAAAAAATTTTTTTGTTGATATTTTAATTAATAATGCCGCTGTAAATCCACAGCAGACGAAAAAAAAAAATCAAAATAATCTTGAAAATTTTAGTCTGAAAACTTGGAATAATGAAATTAAAGTGGGTATGACTGGATATTTTTTATGTATAAAATATTTTGGAAATACATGGGGCAATAGAAAAAGTGGAGTAATACTTAATATTTCGTCTGATCTATCCGTAATATCACCTGATCATAGAATATATAAAAAAAGAGTTAAAAATTCACAATATTACAAACCTATTACTTATTCAGTTATTAAAACAGGAATTACAGGTCTAACCAGATATGTTTCAACCTATTGGGCATATAAAAATATTAGATGTAACTCACTTTCACCTGGTGGTATTTTTAACAATCAAGATAAAGAATTTATAAATAAAATTAAAAAATTAATACCACTTAATAGGTTGGCTTCAAATGACGAGTATAAATCCTCAGTTCAGTTTCTATGTAGTGATGCATCAAGTTATATGACAGGACAAAATATAGTTGTAGATGGTGGTAGATCAATTTGGTGACTTCAAGCTTTATAACTTTTAAATAATAAATTAAATTTTAAATGGAATATTTAAAAAACAAAATATTAAATTTTATTAAATTTTTTTTTGGTTTAATTCCTTCGTTATTGATTTTTTTATATCTGAAAATTTTTTATAAAAATATAGTTATTGTCTCGTTATTTTCCTCAAAGTTTGGACATTTTTACATAAACACAGAATATTTTTTACGAAAGAAATATAGTAAAAAAAAATTTTTTATATTTTACCCAGATGATTTAATAGATAATAAGTATCTTCTTAAAGAATGGAAAAAAAAAATTTTCATTGTTCCTAATTTTATAGGTTACACTCTATTTAAATTGAAAAACACTTTATCTTTAGAATTTTTTAATTGTAAAGATTTTTCAGCAATAGATAGAAAATGTTATTTTAAAAAAGGATACCTTGTGAGTAAAATTAATCCCTCTGAGGAGATATTCACATCATCAATAAGGTTAAGTATTTACCATAAAGAAAATCAAATGACACAAAGTGACTATCAAGATTATAGAGACACTAATCTAAATGACTTTAAATATGTAATTTTAAGATTTCTTAAAAATAAAAAAAAAATGAGAGGAATTTTGTTGAATAGCGATGCCAAAAGACTCTCTAAGAAAAATTTTTTAAAAAATAAATTTTTTTATAATAGTTCAAAAGATTTTTCGGAAATTTTAAAAAATATTTCCAAATCAAGTTTTCATTTTGGATCTTCAACAGGAGTAGACACAATTGCATTTGCTCATAATGTACCAACAGCTTTATATAATATGATGCTTGGAAACCCTTTTAATTTTATCAATTATCCATCAAAATGTGTCATATCACCTTGCCTATTAATTGATAAAAATAATAAAAAAATATTTAAATTAAAAAAATATATTTACTTAACTAAATTATTAGAAAAAAATCATAAAAAAGATAGATTTGATCGTGATGATCAAAATAAATTTAAAGTTGAATATAGAAAAAATTCTAAAGATGAAATGTATTATTTATTAAACGAAATATATTTGTTATCTAAAGGTAAATTAAATCTTTCAAAAAAACAAAAACAATTGCAACAAAAATTTTGGAAAATTTATCCCAGAATTCAAAAAGATGTTTTGACAAAAAAAATAGTATCTAGTCAGATTAAATTTAAACCTTTAATTTCACCTTATTTTTTAGAAAAATATAAAAAATATTTATTTTAGTAACATTATGGGAAAAAAATAATTAAGATAAATTTAAATGAAATATATAGTAACTGGCGGAGCAGGTTTTATAGGAAGTCACTTGGTTGAAAGGCTACTTAGTACCAAAAATCAAGTTGTTGTAATTGATAATCTCAGTACAGGACGTTATCAAAACTTAAAAAAAATAAAAAAATTTAAAAAAATTAATTTTATAAAAGCAGATATATCCAAAAAAGGTAAATGGATTAATAATTTTAAAAAAGCTGATTGTGTTTTTCATTTAGCAGCTTTAGCAGATATTGTTCCAAGTATAAATTTTCCAGAAAAATATTATCAATCAAATGTTACTGGAACTTTAAACGTTTTACAAACTTGCAAAAAATTTAAAGTAAAAAGTTTAGTATATGCAGCATCTTCATCTTGTTATGGTATACCAAAAAAATTTCCAACAAAAGAAAACGAAAAGATAAATACGTTCTATCCTTATGCTTTAACCAAATACCTTGGAGAAGAATTATGTCTCCATTGGGGTAAACTATTCGGTATCAATACAATATCTCTAAGATTATTTAATGTTTATGGAACAAGATCAAGAACATCTGGTACTTATGGTGCTATGTTTGGTGTTTTTTTGGCACAAAAAATTTCGAAAAAACCTTATACTGTTGTTGGAAATGGAAAACAGACTAGAGATTTTACATACGTAAGCGATGTAGTAAACGCATTTATTGTAGCTTCAAAATCAAAAAAAAAAAATAAAGTATATAATGTAGGAAGTGGAAAAACTGTTTCTGTAAAAAAAATTATAGAATTATTAGGAGGGAATGAAATAACTTATATTCCAAAAAGACCTGGAGAACCAGATTGTACGTTTGCTAATATAAGTAAAATTCAAAAAGACCTTAAGTGGAGACCAAGGATTACAATAGAAAAAGGTATAAAATTTCTTTTGGATGATATAAAATATTGGAGGGAAGCACCTGTTTGGACAGCAAAAAAAATTGAAAAAGCAACAGAGGATTGGTTTAAATACCTAAAAAATGAATAATAAAATATTAAATGAGAACGAATTAAAAAAAAAAATTTTTGACTTAAAAAAAAAAAATAAAACTATATCTCATTGTCATGGAGTGTTTGACCTTTTACATCTTGGTCATATAAAACATTTTGAAGAAGCAAAATCTTTATCAGATATTCTAATTGTTTCAATCACTGCTGATAAATTAGTTAATAAAGGTCCTGGAAGACCTTATTTCAATCAAAAAAGTAGACTTCATGCTATTGCATCTTTACAGGTAGTTGATTTTGTCTGTTTGAGTGAAAATATATCATCGACAAAAGTAATCAGCATCATAAAGCCAAATTTTTACTGCAAAGGTCCAGATTATAAATTTTTTAAAGATGATATTACTATGAATATAAAAAGTGAAAATCTAGCAGTAAAAAAACATGGTGGAAAATTATATGTATCTAAATCTGAAACATTTAGCTCAAGCAACTTAATTAATCAAAGCTTCAGCCTTTATTCAAATTCTCAAAAAAAAAATATTTCTAAAATTAAAAGCTTATTTTCATTTGATGTAATTAAAAAAGAAGTTGAAAAGATAAAAAATCTAAAAATATTGATTGTTGGAGAAATGATTATTGATGAATATAATTTTTGTAATGCAATTGGAAAATCAAATAAAGATCCAATTATGATATATAAAGATCTTTATGTTGAAAAATATATTGGAGGTGCTGGAGCAATCGCAAAAAATTTAATGAGTTTTTCAAGTAATATCGATTTAATCACCATGATTGGTCAAAATAGAGACTATGAAAATTTTATTAGAAAAGAATTTAAAAAAAACGTTAATTTAAAATTTATTTATAAAAACAATTCACCTACTATTGTAAAAAGGAGAATTATTGATCATTCATCGAACAACAAAGCTTTTGGAATTTATAAATATAATGAACAAAGTTTAGATGAAAAAAACCAAAAAAAATTATTTAAATATTTAAAGAATATTAAAAAGTATGATTTAGTAATAGTATCTGACTTTGGACATGGATTTTTAAATAATGATGTTGCAAAAAAAATTTGTAAACTCTCTCATTTTTCAAGTTCAAATTTTCAGCTTAACTCAACAAATAAAGTTGGACACAACCTCAACAAATATATGAATACAAAAAACCTAGTAATTAACGAGTCCGAAATGAGATATGAAATGAGAAATCAGACAGAAAAAGTTGAGAAATTAATGGTTGATTTAAAAAGAAGACTTAAAATTGAATACCTTATTGTTACAAGAGGAACGCAAGGAGCTATTCTTTTAAACAAAAGAAAATTCTTTTATACTGAAGCATTCGCTTTCAAAACAATTGATAAAGTCGGAGCTGGCGACACTTTTTTCTCTTTGGTATCATTTTTATTGGCTGGGAAAAAGAATTTAGATTTATCTCTATTTTTGTCATCTTTGGCAGCAGCTTATAATGTTGAAAACATTGGAAATAGTAAATCTTTCAACAAAATAACATTATATAAAATTCTAAGTCATATGTTAAAATAAATTTATTTTTTTTTTACAGTTAATCAAATTTATTTTTTGAATTTTAACATCATAATTTTTTTTAGTTACTAGATTTAAAATTTTATCTGGTAAATTTGAAAAACCAGAGGTTTTAAATTTAAAAATTAATATGCAGTTTTCATCAATATTTTTATTAGAGTAAAAATTTGAAAGATATACATACTTATACTTATCATTATCTGGATAATTTATAATTGTTTTATTGTATTCTTTTTGAAAGGTTGTCCATAAATTATTTATTCCAATTGCTTTAAAAATTAGATAATTCAATTCAATTCTTCTAAATGATGGAGAAGGTTGGTATGTATCTTCTATTACCAAAATACCTTTTTGATTTTTTAATAAATTTTGATTTTTGATAACTGCATCAGAAAGTTCTTTTTGATAAATAATTCTATTTAACTTAAATAAAATACCCTTAGATAAAAGAGAAAAGTTAACAAGCAGTAAAAAAATAAAAGAAATTGTAACAAATTTTTTTGAAATAATATTTATTTTCAAAAATAAATTAAGAATACATAAAGAAATCAGAGATATTGGAATTATTATTAAAATTGAATTTCTTCCTGACCAATCCTCTACATCCCAAATTACATTACTTCTTCCAATTGCCATGTAAGGAATTATTGAAGAAAATATTAATAAAAACAAAAATTTATTTTCTAAAATAAAATATTTCAAAATATTAAGATCTAATCTTTTTTTTAAATAAAAACTTTTAAAAATACAAATTAATATAATTAAAGATATTGGGATAAAAAAGGTCATATAACTTAAAAATGACTTTATAATTAAAGCTAAATTTCTAAAATCTAAAAAATTTAGTATTTGTGCATAATTTTCTGCTCTTCCAGAATTTTGCAAAAAAAAGTGGAAAAAAATAAAAACTAAAATACCAAAAACCATTAAAAAATAATATTTAAAATTCAAAAAATTCTTTTTTTGATAATATAAAGCAATAGTCAGAATAAATAATATAGATGATTTAAAACTAAATGCGATAAATAAAAAAAAAAAAGAAAAAAATACTTTACTAAAATTTTTTGAATAATAATTTCTCAAACCAAATAAAATTGAAAATTGGCAAAAAATATGCCAAACGAAAATACTTGAATAATAATATGATTGTATTGAAAAAAGTGAAATTAAAAAAATTGCTCTTGAAATAAAAATTTCGTTTTTTGAAACATAGTTAAATATAAATAATTTACACTCATATAAAAAAAAATAGTAAAAAATACTCAATAAAGCTAAACAAAAAAAATAATAGTCGATGCTTAAAAAATTAGAAATTTTAATTAAAAAAAAAATAAACCAATAATTTAATACCCATCCAAATTCATACAGATGTAGTTTTGCTCCATTAAAATTGTTAATTTCCTGAGCATAATTATAAATTGTTCCATCCCATAAATCCTGGTAAAAAATTAATTGAGGAATAATGATGATTAAAAAAAAAATAAAAAATTGTACTAAACAATTTTCTTTGCAAAATTTAGAAAAAAAATTAATTTGCAAATTCATAAATTTAAGTTTTTATAAATTGTATACTATAATTTAATGAAAAATAATAAAATAGGTATTTGCATTCCAACTTTTAATGAAAAAAAAAACATTATATCTCTTATTAAAGAGTTAATAAAAATAAACCAAATATTAATTTGTGTTGTTGATGATAGTAGTCCAGACAAGACCTATGAGGAAGTTAAAAAAAAATTTAAATCAAAAATAAATAAAAAAATCATACTTATTAAAAGAAAAAGAAAGAATGGAAGAGGTTCAGCAGTTTGGGATGGATTTAAACAACTATATAAAAAAAAAGTTTCTTTGTTTATAGAGATGGACTCAGATTTTTCCCATTCATTAAAAGATTTGAAAAGGGGTATTAAAATATTCAAAAAAAAACAAAAAAAAATTGATATATTGTTAGGTTCAAGATACCCAAAAGGACTTATCGTTAATTGGCCAATTCAAAGGCGAATATTTAGCAAATTAGCTAATTTTTTAGCAAGGCTTTTAATTTCAAAAAAAATTAATGATTATACAAATGGATTTCGCTTTTATAGTAAGAGTGCAGCATGTTTAATTTTAAAAAAAAAACCTGAAAACAAAGGCTATATTTATTTAATGGAGTCTTTATCAATATTTATTTCAAAAAAAATGGTAATAGATGAATTTATAATAACTTTCAAAAATCGTATTAGAGGCAAAAGTAATACTAATCTAAATGAAATTATTAATTCATTAATAGGTATTTTTAAAATTGCTTTTAAATTCCATAAAAAAAATTTTAAAATTAAATATTAAAAATGATTTAATCATTGTTTTAAAAGTAGATTTTAAAAAAAAATAATATTTTCTTTAAAAAAAAATTTAAAGTTATATAAAATTATCTGAATTCATATGAAAAGAAAAAAAAAAATTGCACTTATATTTGGAATAACTGGTCAAGATGGATCTTATCTTGCAGAATTTTTAATAAATAAAAATTATATCATACATGGAGTAAAAAGAAGATCATCAAGTGCCAACACACAAAGAATTGATCATTTACACGACAGCATAAATTTTACCAACAAAAACTTTTTTATTCATTATGGAGATGTTACTGATAGCTCTAGTACAATAAATTTAATTAATAGTATAAAACCAGATGAAATATACAATCTGGCAGCTCAAAGTCATGTTAAAGTATCATTTGATATTCCTGAATATACAGCAAACTCTACTGCATTAGGTTCGCTGCGAATTTTAGAAGCTTTAAGATTTTTAAAATTAAATAAAACTAAATATTACCAAGCATCAAGTTCCGAAATGTTTGGAAGACAATCTAGAAACAAGTCTCAAAATGAAAATACAAAATTTCATCCGATGTCTATTTATGGTGTATCAAAAGTCTTTTCCTATCATACAACAATTTATTATAGAGAAGCCCATGGAATATTTGCAGCAAATGGAATTCTATTTAACCATGAATCGCCTCGAAGGGGACCGACTTTTGTAACAAAAAAAATAATACAGGCCTTAGTTAGAATAAAATTTAATAAACAAAAAGTTCTTACTTTAGGAAATTTATACGCAATTAGGGATTGGGGACATGCTAAGGACTATGTTGGATCAATGTGGAAAATTTTGCAATATAAAAAGCCTGATGACTGGGTTATTGCAACAAATCACATAATGTCAGTTAAGGAATTTGTAACAGTATCCGCAAAAAAGTTAGGTATCCAAATAAAATGGATTAACAAAGGTTTAAATGAGGTTGGAATAAATTTATCCACAAAAAAAAAAATTGTAAAAGTTGATAAGAAATACCTAAGAGCGGGAGAAGTTGATTTTTTAAAAGGAGATTATAATAAAGCAAAAAAACTACTTAAATGGAAACCAAAAGTCAGCATAGATCAATTAATTAATGAAATGATTGATGATGAATTAAATTTGTATGAGTAAATATTTCCATCCTTTGGTCAAAGACCCTTATTCTATAGATGATATAAATGAAGCAAAAAAAATATTGGACTCAAGACAAATAACAATGTCCAAAGTAACAAAAAAGTTTGAAAATTTTTTTTCAGAAAAAATGAATACAAAATTCGCAAATATGGTAAATTCTGGTTCATCAGCAAATCTTCTTGCTTTTCAGTGCTTAATAAACCCATACAGAAAAAATAGGCTTAAACCAGGTGATGAAGTGATTATACCTACCTTGTGCTGGTCAACATCTTTGTGGCCAATAGTGCAGGCCAATCTTAAACCTGTATTTGTTGATATTAACGCTGAAAGTCTAAACATTGACGAAGATCAAATTGAAAGAAAAATTTCAAAAAAAACTAAAGCTATTTTATTAGTTCATGTATTAGGAAATAGCTGCAATATGAGCAAAATTGAAAGAATTAAAAAAAAATATAATTTAATTGTTATAGAAGATACTTGTGAGTCTCTAGGATCAAAATATAAAAATAAATTTCTTGGAACATTCGGAGATTTTTCATCGTTTTCATTTTATTCCTCTCACCAAATTTCATCCGGAGAAGGTGGAATGATATGTTGTAAAAAAAAAGAGGATTATGAATTAATAAAATCTATGAGATCACATGGTTGGTCAAGAGGTACTACATTTGAAAAAAAATATAAATCAAACGATCATTTAGATAACAGATTTATCTTTTTTAATTCTGGTTATAATTTAAGACCTACAGAAATTAGTGCAGCAATTGGGCTAAACCAGTTTAAAAGATTAAACAAATTTATAAAAATGAGAAATTACAACAGAGCAAAAATAATTAATGTCATAAATAAAAATGAAAAATTAAGAAAAAATTTTTTATTTTATGGTGCGAGTGATCATGTGACTCCATCCTGGTTTGGTCTTTCAATTAAAGTATCTAAAAATTTGAATAAAAAAAATGTAGTTAATAAATTAGAAAAAAATGGTATTGAAACAAGGCCAATTATAAGTGGAAATTTTGCAAACCAACCTGGAGCTAAAAAGTATAAATTGGCGATTAATGAAAAATTTCCTAAATCTGACCTCGTTTATAGAAATAGTTTTTTTATTGGTTTACCCACATCTAAAATAAACAATCAATTTTTAAAAAAGATCGAAAAAGCTTTTGAAACAGCAGCAAACTAAAATAAAAATTGGTTTAACAGGGTATAATAGCGAGATCTGTAAAAAATTTCTAAATATTTATAAAAATAAATATCAATTTTATAATTATAAAGGCAATATAAATAATATAAAACAAACAAAAAAATGGTTAAAAAAAAATAACAAAATAAATGTATTAATCAATTTTGCAGCTATTGTTTCAAAAGAAAAATGTTTTAAAAATAAAAGACTTGCTCTTAAAACTAATTGTGAGAGTGTTTTAAATATTGCTAAAATTCTAAATAATAAGCAGTTTAAAGAATTTCAATATTTGATGTTATTATCTACTTCCCACGTTTTCTCTTTTACAAATAAAATATTAAAAGAAAATTCCAAAAAAAAACCAACTAATTATTATGGACTAACTAAATTGCAAATGGAAAATGAATTTAAGAAAAAAAAATTTTTTTTTAGAATAGGAATAGGTAGAATATTTAATTATTATTATAATAGTAAAAAAAAGGGATATTTTATTAATGACGTAATAAGAAAAATGAAATTAAAAAAAAATACACTTATCTTCAAAGGTGTTGATACAATTAGAGATTATATTCACATTAAAGATATATGCAGTGCGATAGATCATATGATAACTAAAAAATTAAAAGGTGATTATAATATTTGTTCGGGCAAAGGTTTAGAGTTGAAAAGAATAATAAAAAAAATAAATATAAAATATAAAAAGAACTTAAATTTTATAGATACTCACCAGAAAGGCTTAGTTGGAGATAATTCAAAGCTAAAAAAAACTGGATGGAAAGTGTTAAAGAAAATTAATTATGAAAATATTATTTAATATTAATTATAAAAAGTTTTTTTAAAAAATAAGTTTGATAATAAATCTTTAAAATGAAAAAAAAAAAATTAGTATCAATAATTATTCCTACTCATAATAGGCATGGCTTGCTCAAAAGAGCAATTTATTATTTTGAGTCAAAAAAATTTAATTTTTGCAATTTTATAATAATTGATTCCTCAACAAAAACTTTAGATTATAAATTAAAAAAAAACTTTAAATATATTCACTTTAGTAAAAATAACTTTTGTAAAAAAATATTATTTGCAATTAAAAAAGTAAAAACTAAATATTCAGTAATTAATAATGATGATGATTTTTTATCATTAAATGGATTGAATAAAGGTATAAATTTTTTAGAAAATAATAAAGACTTTGTATCATATCATGGTGAATATATATCTTTTAGATATCTTGATAAAATAAATAAAGTAATTCATTTGGCTGCATATTCTGATACTTTAAATAGTGATTTAAATTTTAATGATAGAAACAAACTATCTAGGGTTAAAAAAATTTATTTAAATCGTCCACATTGGTATAATGCATTGCATTACACTAAATACTTAAAAAAAGCATATGAATTATCTTCTTTAGCTAGAGATCTACATTTTTCAGAAATATTAATTCCTTATGTGGTTGGTTTATATGGGAAATTTAAAGTCGATAATTTTTTTTGGTACGCTAAAGACTCAAATATATACCTTGATGCAACTATAAGAAACGAAAAAGCAATAAGAAAAATGTCAAAAGAAATTTTCACAACTAATTCAAAATTAAAAAATAAGTTAGTAGAATTAGCGAGAATAAATAAACTTGAAAAAAATAATTTAAAAAAGAATGAAATTGTAGACGAAGTGTTTAAAATATATTTCAAAAGAATTAGAAGAAGAGAAGACAATAGAGAAAATTATTTAAATGATAAATTGTTTAAGTTAGCCCGAAATACCACCCCAGAATATATAAAAAATACAATTAGACTTTTCATAAATTACGTAAAGAATGGTAATATTGAAAATACAAATGAAAATTTAAAATTTTATGGGCCAACAAGAAACAAACAAGCAGCAGCTGATTGGGAGCATATGAAGAAAGTGATAAAAAGTTTTATAAATTTTCAAAATATTTACAAAAATATTGTATGACCATGAAATTAAAAATTGGAAATATAGATGTAAGTAATACCACTCCAACAAGAATAATTTGCGAAATCGGAATTAATCACAATGGTAATATTGATAAAGCTATAGCTTTGGCAGATAAAGCGATAAATTCTGGAGCAGAAATTTTAAAACATCAAACTCATATAGCACACGAGGAAATGTCTGAGGAAGCAAAAAAAATTGTTCCAGTAAATGCCGACGAATCAATTTTTAACTTAATACATAAATGCTCTCTAAATGAAAAAAATGAAATAAAATTGCAAAAATATATTATATCAAAAAAAAAAATATTTATTAGTACTCCATTTAGTTTTGCTGCAGTCGATAGACTAGTTAGAATGAAAGTACCCGCATTTAAAGTTGGCTCAGGTGAATGTAATAATTATCCTTTATTAAAATATATCACAAAATTTAAAAAGCCAATTATAATGAGTACTGGAATGAATTTGTTAAAAAATATCAGAAAATCAGTAAATATTTTAAAAAAAGCGAAAGTTCCATTTGCATTACTCCATTGTACAAATATTTATCCGACTCCAAGAAAACTTATTAAAATTGATACAATTACAGAGTTAAAAAAAAATTTTCCAGACGTTTTAATTGGTTATTCTGATCATCACAATACAATAAATGCTTGTTTGTCAGCGATTTCATTAGGTGCTTGTTTGGTAGAAAAACACTTTGTTCTATCAAAAAAAAATAAAGGTCCAGATGTAAGTTCTTCAATGGATCCCAAAGATTTAGAAAAATTATTAGAAATGTCAAAAATAATTCACGATTTTAGAGGTGTCAAAAAAGAAATTTCTAAAATAGAGAAGAAAACATCTAAGTTTGCATTTGCTTCAGTGGTAACAAAACAACGTATTGAAAAAAATGAATTATTTTCTTCTAAAAATATTACATTAAAGAGACCATCAGGTGGAGAATTTGGTCCACAACAACTTAGAATGTTATTAGGTAAAAAAGCTAAAGTTAATATTAAGAAAAATATTCAAATTAAAAGCAAGATGTTTAAATAATTTAAGTCTAAAATGAAAATATTGAAAACTAACATTATTGATTGTTATAAATTAAATTTTAATAAAAAAAATGATAAACGGGGATCTTTTCAAAGAAGCTTTTGCAAAAAAACTTTAAAAAAAGAAAAAATTAACTTCGAGATTAAACAAAGTAATATTTCAATTAATACCAATAAATATACTCTAAGAGGTTTTCATTATTTAAGAAAGCCATATAAAGAAAATAAAATTATGTTATTAATGAATGGCTCAACATATAATGTAATTATTGATCTCAGAACTAACTCTAAAACTTATTTAAAAAAGTACATCACTAAACTATCAAATAATAACCAGGGTTTAATTATTCCAAGTGGCTGTGCAAACGCATTTTTAACTTTACAAGAGAACACGATAATCCATTATTACATGGATAATTATTACGAAAACATTCCTCGTTCAAAATACCAAGGATTTAAGTTTAATGACAAGTTTTTCAATATTAAATGGCCATATAAGATTAAAAAAATTTCAAATCAAGATATAAAGTTCAAACCTTTTAACAAATAAATTGAAAATCGATTACTTTAAGCAATAATCAAAAAAATAAAATTCTGACAAAATTTAATGATAAAATTGATAAATCAAACTTTTAGACTTTCAGACAAAGAGGATATTAAAAAATTTTTTCTACTTATATTATTTTATTTTATTATTATTTTTCTTGAGTTATTTAGCTTGGCAATGGTACTGCCAGTCGTTAACGTTTTTTTTTCAGAAACATCTATTTTAGACAATACATTTCTATCTAAATTTATTGATCAATCGTTAATTCAAAAATTTAAATATCAAATATTATTAATCTTTTTACTTCTTTTTATTATAAAAAATTTATCAATAATATTAATAACCAAAAAAAAATTTAACTTTTTATTCTATATTCAAAGTAAAATTGCAAAAAAAATATATAAGAGTTATATATCTCGGCCATATAATTTTTTTTTAAAAAATTCAACTTCCTCATTATCAAATATTGTTGTTGCACAATCCCAATCGGTCAAAGCTGTTGTTGAAGTACTCATTACCTTTGTAGTCGAAGGATCTCTTGCTGTTTTTATTTTAATTTTTTTAATTGTATTAAATGCACCAATAGCAATTTCAATTATTATTATATTTGGAATAATTTATAAATTTTTCTACCCGTATTTAAAAAAAATAACTAATCAAATGGGAAATG
>CACPNO010000004.1 GCA_902635335.1 uncultured Pelagibacteraceae bacterium | reverse complement strand
AGAAGAAATTAAAGATTTGTTAACTTCTTACAAATTTCCAGGAGATAAAACTCCAATTATAAAAGGATCTGCTTTAGCAGCAGTTGAAGGTAAAGATGACGAGATTGGTAAAAACTCAATTATGGAATTAATGAAAGCTGTTGATGAATTTATTCCACAACCCGATAGACCTAAAGACAAAGATTTCTTAATGCCAGTTGAAGATGTATTTTCAATTTCAGGAAGAGGAACTGTTGTAACAGGTAGAGTTGAATCTGGAGTAATCAAAACAGGGGAAGAAATTGAAATAGTAGGTATTAGAGATACTAAAAAATCAGTTTGTACGGGAGTTGAAATGTTCAGAAAACTTTTAGACTCAGGTGAGGCAGGTGATAATATTGGGGCGCTTCTTAGAGGTGTTGAAAGAACTGATGTTGAAAGAGGTCAAGTACTATGTAAACCAGGATCTATTAAGCCACATACTAAATTCGAAGCTCAGGCATATGTTTTAAAGAAAGAAGAAGGCGGAAGACATACACCATTCTTTACAAAATATAGACCTCAATTTTACTTTAGAACAACCGATGTAACTGGAGAAGTTGAATTACCGTCTGGCACAGAAATGGTGATGCCAGGAGATGATGCTAAATTTACAGTAAAACTTATCACACCAATTGCAATGGATGAAAAACTTAACTTTGCAATTAGAGAAGGTGGTAGAACAGTAGGAGCTGGAGTAGTAACTAAAATTATAGAGTAAACTCTATAGGAGTGTAGCTCAATTGGTAGAGCGCCGGTCTCCAAAACCGGAGGTTGGGGGTTCGATTCCCTTCGCTCCTGCCATATAAAAATGCTATAATTATGAAAAATCCATTAAAATTTATTCAGGATGTCAAACAAGAAGCTTTTAAAGTAACTTGGCCAACTGCTAAAGAGACAGTTCAAGGTGCTTTAATGGTATTTGCAATGGCTGTGGTTGCATCTTTATTCTTTTTACTACTGGATCAAATTTTAAAATTTTTTTTAGAAATTGTACTTAAGGTCAGTATATAATGAAAAATTGGTATATAGTTCAATCGCACTCAAGCTTTGAAAATAAGGTAGCTCAATTAATTAAAGAAGAAGCTGAAAAAGCTAAAATAACAGACAAAATAGAAGAGATAATTGTGCCAACCCATGACATCACTGAAGTAAAAAGAGGTAAAAGAGTTCAACGAAAAAAAAAATATTTTCCAGGATATGTCCTAATTAAGAGTGAGATGGATAATAATATTTATCATATGATAAAAAACTTAAAAAAGGTTAGTGGATTTCTTGGATCTAAAGGAACTCCCATACCTGTCTCTGACAAAGAAATCGAGAAAATATTAGGCCAGATAAAAGATGGCGTAGCCCAACCAAAATCTGGTGTTGAATATAATGTCGGAGAAAAAGTCCAAGTTATTGATGGACCTTTTGCATCATTTAGCGGATTAGTTGAAGATATAGATGAAGATAAATTGAGATTGAAGGTTTCAGTTTCAATTTTTGGTCGTCCAACACCAGTAGATCTAGAATATAACCAGGTAGAAAAGGCAAGTTAATGGCAAAAAAAGAAATTAGTGGATATGTAAAATTACAAATTAAAGGGGGACAAGCAAACCCAGCACCGCCTGTTGGACCAGCTCTTGGTCAAAGAGGAATAAATATTATGGAATTCTGTAAAGCATTTAATGATAAAACTAAATCTTTTGCTGGTAAGCCAGTTCCAGTAATTATTACAGTTTATAAAGACAAAAAATTTGATTTTGTCATTAAATCACCACCAGCTTCACACTTTATTAAAGAGGCAATGAAATTAAAAAGTGGTTCTAAAGAACCTGGAAGAAATATTATAGGTACAATTTCGCAAAAACAATTAAAAGATATTGCTGAAAAAAAAATGGAAGATTTAAACGCTCATGATTTAGACGAGGCAGCGAAAATAATTGCAGGTTCTGCTCGATCTATGGGTATAGAGGTTAAAGATTAATGACTTCAAAAAGATATAAGAAATTACCAAAAGATAGTAATAAATTAAAGTCTGAAACAATTGATAAAATTTTAAATATTATCAAAGCAAATTGCACAACTAAATTTGATGAGTCAGTTGATTTGAATCTTAGAATAAATAATAAACAAAAAAAAAATGAAATTAATTTAAGAACTGTTGTAAATTTACCAGGTGGTTCTGGAAAAAAAGTTAAAGTTGCAGTAGTTTGTGAGGACAATAAAATTAATGAGGCTAAAGGTGCCAAGGCAGATATAGTCGGAGGAGACGACTTTGTAGAAAAAATTAAGAACGGGGAATTAAATTTTGAAAAACTAATATGTACACCATCTATGATGGTAAAGTTATCAAAACTAGGTAAAGTTTTAGGGCCAAAAGGTTTAATGCCAAATCCAAAGTTAGGTACAGTTACTAATGATATTGAGAAAGCAGTTAATGAGGCAAAGGCAGGTCAGGCTGAAATAAGAAATGATAAAGATGGTAATATAGGGCTTAGTATCGGAAAACAATCATTTGATGATAATAAAATCATTGATAATTTTAATGCCATAATTGCTAAATTGGAAAAAGAAAAATCTACCCTGAATATTAAAGGAGACTTAATCAAACAAATTTTTATTACCTCAAGCATGGGAGTATCATACAAAATTAAACTAGAAAAGAATTTCTGATTATGATGAATAAAAACCAAAAACAACAATATATAAATGAAATGACTACTCAATTTGATAAAACTGAGGCTGTTATAGTCACACATTATCAAGGACTTACAGTAGCCCAATTAGATAATCTTAGAAAACAGATGAGAGAGCATGGCATCAAATTTAAAATTACTAATAATCGAATTACAAAGTTAGCTTTAGAAAAGACTAAGTGCAAAGATTTGTCAGATTTATTTAGTGGACCCACAGCAGTTGCATTATCTGATGATGCAATTACTTCTGCAAAAATTTTAACAAAATTTTCTAAAGAAAATGAGAACTTAAAAATATTAGGTGGAATCATGGGAGAAGACATTTTAGATGTGGCTGGCGTCAAAAATGTAGCCACTTTACCATCCTTAGAGGAAGCAAGAGCTAAAATTGTAGGTATTTTAAGGTCTCCAGCTCAAAAAATCGCAAGTATTTTACTTGCACCCGCTTCAAAAATCGCTATTTTAGCGCTCGAAAAATCAAAAAAATAACCAGGGACAAAAATATTATTATGGCTGACTTAAATAAAATTATAGAAGATTTATCAAGCTTGACTGTTGTAGAAGCAGCTGAGCTTTCAAAACAATTAGAGGAAAAATGGGGAGTAACAGCAGCAGCAGCAGTCGCCGCTACACCAGCACCAGCAGCAGGAGATTCTACAACAGAGGATAAAGATGAATTTACAATTATGTTAGTAGCTGCAGGTGATAAAAAAATTAATGTTATTAAAGAAGTTAGAGCAGTAACTGAACTTGGATTAAAAGAGGCAAAAGATTTAGTTGAAGGTGCACCTAAAGAAGTTAAAACAGGGGTAAACAAAAAAGATGCCGAGGAAATAAAAGCTAAATTAGAAGCTGCAGGCGCAAAAGTAGAACTTAAGTAAATATTAATTAGAGAAAGTCAATTTGCTGAGCTTATAAGTTCAGTAATAAAATAGATATGCAATTATCTTTTACTGAGAAAAAAAATATTAGAAAAAGTTTTGGTAAACTTAAAGAAAGTTTGTCAATTCCCAATCTGATAGAGGTTCAAAAAAATTCATATAAAGAATTAACTGAGTTTAAAGGTGAGGTTGAAAATCATCTAGTTAAAGGTTTTCATAGAGTATTTAAAAGTATTTTTCCTATTGAAGATTTAAATGATAAAGCAACACTAGAGTATGTTTCGTATAGATTAGAAAAGCCAAAATTTGACGTTGATGAATGTATAACAAGAGGGCTTACTTATTCTGCTGCTCTTAAATGTACACTAAGATTAGTTGTATATGAAATAGATCAAGAAAATAATACAAAAGATATTTTATCTGCAAAAGAACAAGAAGTCTACATGGGTGAAGTACCAATGATGACAAACAGTGGAACATTTATTACAAACGGTGTTCAGAGAGTTGTTGTAAATCAAATGCACAGAAGTCCTGGTGTTTTCTTTGATCATGACAAAGGTAAATCTCATGCTAGTGGAAAGCTTTTATTCAATTGTAGAGTGATTCCTAACAGAGGGTCATGGCTAGATTTTGAATATGATGTTAAGGATTATTTGTATTTTAGAATTGACAGAAAGAAAAAAATTTTTGTTTCAACACTCTTGCAAGCTCTAGGTTTTACTAAGTCAGATATAGTAAATGAATTTTATGAAAAAGAATCTTATTCATACGACTTAAATTCTAAAAAATGGAAAACAAAATTTGATCCTGAAAACTATAAAGCTAAAAATTTTTCAGAGGAAGTTGTTGATGCCAAAAATAATAAAATTTTAGTCAAAATTGGAGAGCAGATTAATTTTTTAACAGCGAAAAAACTTCAAAATGAAGGATTAAAAGAAATATTAGTCAATAATGAGGCTTTATATGGGAAATTTCTTCATGAGGATATTAAATTGGGAGAAGAAATTTTTAAAATAGGAACTGAACTTAATGATACAATAATTCAGAAAATTTTAGATGAAAATATCAAAACAATTAATGTATCTAAAACTAATTCAATATCAAAAGGACCTTACCTTTTACAAACAATCTTAAGCGATAAAAATGAAAATAAAAATGATGCTATAACAGAAATTTATAAAATTTTAAGACCAGGCGAACCCCCTACAATTGAAATTGCAACTCAAATTTTTAACAATCTTTTTTTTAGCTCAGACAGATATGACCTTTCTGATGTAGGAAGAGTTAAAATGAACTCAAGACTAGATTTAAATTGCTCTGATAAAATTACAATTTTAAGAAATGACGATATTTTAGCAATAATAAAAAAAATGTTAGATCTCAGAGATGGTAAGGATGAAGTTGATGATATAGATCACTTAGGCAATAGAAGAGTTAGATCCGTTGGAGAATTGGTTGAAAATCAAGCAAGAATTGGTGTTTATAGAATGGAAAGAGCGATTAAAGAAAAAATGACAACACTAGATGTCGAGTCTGCAATGCCACAAGATCTAATAAATGCTAAACCATTAACAATTTCTTTAAAAGATTTTTTTGCAACCTCACAACTTTCACAATTCATGGATCAAACAAATCCATTATCTGAAATAACTCACAAAAGAAGAGTTTCTGCATTAGGTCCAGGTGGTTTAACTAGAGAAAGAGCTGGATTTGAAGTTAGAGACGTTCACCCAACACATTACGGTCGAATATGTCCAATAGAAACCCCAGAAGGTCCAAATATTGGATTGATTAATAGTCTTTCAACATATTCTAAAATTAATAAATATGGCTTTATAGAAAGCCCTTATAAAAAAGTAGAGAATGGAATTGTTCAAGATAAAATTGAATATCTTTCTGCTATGGAAGAGACTAAATTTACTATAGCTCAAGCTAATTCTGTTCTTGATAAAAATGGAAAGTTTGTAGAAGAACTTATATCAAGCCGTGCAAACTTAGATTTTATATTATCAAAACCAGAAAATATTGATTATATAGATGTATCGCCAAAACAGTTGGTTTCTGTAGCTGCATCATTAATTCCTTTTTTAGAGAATGATGATGCAAATAGAGCCCTGATGGGCTCAAATATGATGAGACAAGCTGTTCCGCTTCTAAAACCTGAGGCACCGCTTGTTGGAACAGGAATTGAAAGTGATGTTGCTCTAGACTCCGGTGTTACAATTGTTGCAAAAAGGGATGGTATTGTTGATAAAATCGATGGAAAACGTATTGTTATAAAAGCTTCAAATGAAAAAGACTATTCTGAGTCAGGTGTAGATATTTATAATCTACAAAAATTCAAAAGGTCTAATCAAAATACATGCATAAATCAAAAACCATTAGTAAGAGTAGGTGATAAAGTAAAAACTGGTGATATTATTGCTGATGGACCATCAACAAAAACTGGTGAATTAGCTTTAGGTAAAAATGTGACTGTAGCATTTATGCCTTGGCAGGGATACAATTTTGAGGACTCCATATTAATATCTGAAAGATGTGTAACAGATGATGTATTTACTTCAATTCATATTGAAGAATATGAGGTGATGGCAAGAGATACTAAATTAGGTGAAGAAGATATTACAAGAGACATTCCAAATATAAATGAAGAATCCCTAAAAAATCTTGATGAGTCTGGAATTGTATATATTGGTGCAGAGGTAAAACCTGGAGATATATTGGTTGGAAAAGTAACACCAAAAGGTGACTCAGCATCAGGACCAGAAGAAAAACTTTTGAGATCTATCTTTGGTGAAAAAGCTATTGATGTGACGGATACTTCATTAAAAATGCCTAGTGGAAGCGGGGGAATTGTTGTTGATGTCAGAGTTTTCAATAGACATGGAATTGAAAAAGATGAAAGATCCATAACTATAGAAAGAGCAGAAATAGAAAGTGTGCAACAAGATAAAATTGTTGAAGAAGATATTTTAGAGAGAAGTATTAGACAAAGAGCTCTATCAATACTAAATAATACAAAGCTTAATAAAAAGATTAAAAATCACGAAATTGGTACATCAATCAATGAAGAAATAATTTTTGAATTATCTATTTCTGATTTATTTAAAATTTTGGTTGCTGAGGATAAAAAAAATGAAACATTACTGCAATTAAAATCTCAATACGAAAGTGCAAAAAAAGATATTCAAGAGAGATTTGAGGATAAAGTCTTAAAAATCAGACAGGGTGATGACTTGTTACCAAGCGTAATGAAAATGGTTAAAGTTTTTGTGGCAATCAAAAGAAGATTAAGACCTGGAGATAAAATGTCAGGAAGGCATGGAAACAAAGGTGTTGTTAGTAAGATAGTACCTGTAGAAGATATGCCTTATAGAGAAAATGGTAAACCTGTTGACATTGTTCTTAACCCTCTTGGAGTTCCTAGTAGGATGAATGTTGGGCAAATACTTGAAACTCATTTAGGTTGGTCATGCAAAGAGCTAGGACAACAACTAACTGATTTAATTAATTCAAATCAAAAAAAAATAGAAAAAATTGAAAAAATAAGTAAGTTTTTAAAATCTGTGTATGGTGATGATGTATATTCTGAAAATATTGAGAATTTATCAAATACTGAATTTAAGGATTTGTGTCAAAATATTCAAAATGGGGTGCCAATCTCAACACCAGTTTTTGATGGAGCCAAAGAAAAAGATGTTACTAAAATGCTTGATTTAGCAAATTTACCAAAGTCTGGACAAACTACTTTATGGGACGGCAGAACTGGCGAAAAATTTGATAGACCTGTAACAGTTGGAATTATTTATATGCTTAAGCTCCATCACTTAGTTGAAGATAAAATTCATGCCAGATCAACAGGACCATATAGTTTAGTTACACAACAACCGCTTGGAGGTAAAGCTCAATTGGGAGGCCAAAGGTTCGGTGAGATGGAAGTTTGGGCTTTAGAAGCTTATGGAGCGTCATATACACTTCAAGAAATATTAACAGTAAAATCTGATGATGTTGCCGGACGTGTTAAGGTTTATGAAACAATTGTAAAAGGCGAGGAAAATTTTGAGTCAGGTATTCCAGAATCATTTAATGTGTTAGTAAAAGAAATAAAATCATTAGCGCTAAATGTGGAGTTAAACTAAATCATGAGTAAAGAATTATCAGATTTATTTAAATCATCAGAAATATCTGAAGCACAAAATTTCAATAGTATAAAAATAACATTAGCAAGTCCTGAGAAAATTAAATCATGGACCTTTGGTGAAATTAAGAAGCCAGAAACAATAAATTATAGAACATTTAGACCAGAAAAAGATGGCCTTTTCTGCGCAAGAATATTTGGACCCATCAAAGATTACGAGTGCTTATGTGGAAAATATAAAAGAATGAAGTTTAGAGGTATTATATGTGAAAAATGTGGTGTTGAGGTTACTAAATCAAATGTCCGAAGAGAAAGAATGGGTCACATTAACCTAGCTACCCCTGTCGCTCACATCTGGTTCTTAAAATCATTGCCAAGCAGAATTTCTTTAGTTGTTGATATGAAATTAAAAGAAGTTGAAAGAGTTTTATATTTTGAAAACTTTATTGTCATAGAACCTGGATTAACTGGATTAAAAAAGCATCAATTGTTAGGTGAAGAAGAACTTATAAAATATCAGGATGATTATGGCGAAGAAGCGTTCACAGCTGGTATTGGAGCGGAGGCTATACTAGAAATTCTTAAATCAATAAATCTAGAAGAAGAAAGAGAAAAGTTAATAAAAAATATTAAAGAGACCAAATCTAAAGTTAATGAAGAAAGATCTATTAAAAGATTAAAGTTAATTGAATCATTTATTGAAACTGGAAATAAACCAGAATGGATGATACTTACTACAGTTCCTGTTATACCACCAGAGTTGAGACCTCTAGTTCCTTTAGATGGAGGCCGTTTTGCTACATCTGATTTAAATGATTTATACAGAAGAGTTATAAATAGAAATAATAGGTTAAAAAGACTTATAGATTTAAAAGCACCAGATATCATTGTAAGAAATGAAAAAAGAATGCTTCAAGAGTCTGTTGATGCACTATTTGATAACGGGAGAAGAGGACGAGTAATAACTGGAACTGGTAAAAGACCTCTTAAATCTTTAGCAGAAATGTTAAAAGGAAAACAAGGTAGATTTAGACAAAATCTTTTAGGGAAAAGAGTTGATTATTCTGGAAGATCTGTAATTGTTGTTGGTCCAGACCTAAAATTACATGAGTGTGGGTTGCCAAAAAAAATGGCATTAGAATTGTTCAAACCTTTTTTATATGCTCGTTTAAACAAATTAGGATTAGCTTCTACAATAAAACAAGCTAAAAAATTAGTTGAGAGAGAAAGAACAGAAGTTTGGGATGCATTAGAATTAATTGTAAGAGAGCATCCTGTGATATTAAATAGAGCCCCTACATTACACAGGCTTGGAGTACAAGCCTTTGAGCCTAAACTAATTGAAGGTAATGCAATAGAACTTCACCCTTTAACATGCGCAGCCTTCAATGCAGATTTTGATGGTGATCAAATGGCAGTACATGTACCTCTAAGTTTAGAGGCACAATTAGAGGCTAGAGTATTGATGATGTCTACAAACAATATCTTAAGTCCTTCTAATGGTAAACCAATAATTGTTCCAAGTCAGGATATGATATTAGGGATCTATTATTTATCTCAACCTCCAGTTCAAACTGAGAAGGTCGAAGGTTATTTTGTAAACACATCCGAAATAGAGCATGCATTAGAAACTGGGCAGATTAAAGTTCATTCAAGAATTGTGTCTAGATTTGAAACTATTGATGAAAAAGGAAATGCTAAATTTGAAAAACATATAAGCACAGCTGGTAGATTTTTATTATCAAGTATAATTCCAAAAAATATAAACAATAAATTTTCTTTAATAGATAGACTTCTTCCAAAGAAAATAGTTTCAGAAGTTATTGATCATGTATTTAGGTTTTCAGGCCAAAAAAGCACTGTAATTTTTTGTGATAAATTGAAAGATATTGGATTTAAACATGCATTTAAAGCTGGAATTTCGTTTGGAAAAGATGATCTTTTAATTCCAGATAATAAAGAACAATTAATTGATGAAACTAAAAAACTTATTGCTGACTATGAGGGGCAATACGCTGAAGGACTTATAACAAGAGGAGAAAAGTATAATAAAGTTATTGATGCATGGTCTAAATGTACAGATAGAGTTGCATCAGAAATGATGAAGAGAATCTCAGCAACAGAAGTTACAGAAGATGGGTTAAAAATCAATTCTGTATTTATGATGGCAGATAGTGGTGCCAGAGGTTCAGCGGCTCAAATGAAACAATTGGCTGGAATGAGAGGTTTAATTGCTAAACCATCAGGTGAGATTATTGAGACTCCAATTACATCAAATTTTAAAGAAGGCCTTACTGCATTAGAGTATTTTAATTCAACTCACGGTGCCAGAAAAGGATTAGCTGATACTGCACTTAAAACTGCTAGCTCAGGATATTTAACTAGAAGGTTATGTGATGTTGCTCAAGATTTAACAATAACAAAACCAAAATGTGATATGAACTGCGGTTCTATAAAACTCACAGAAGTACTTGAAGGCGGTAATATAATGGTTAGTCTTTCTGAAAGAGCATTAGGAAGGGTTGCCGCAAAGGAAATAAAGAATCCATTAACTGGTGATATTTTAATAGAAAAAGATCAAATGATTGATGAAGGTGGATGTGAAAAAATTGATGCAGCTGGAGTAAAAAGTATAAATGTATACTCAGTAATGACTTGTCGTGCAAAAGAGGGTGTTTGTGCTACATCATATGGAAGAGACTTATCAAGAGGAAAAATGGTTCACGTAGGTGAGGCTATAGGAATGATATCTGCTCAGTCTATAGGTGAACCTGGAACGCAGCTAACTATGAGAACTTTCCATGTTGGTGGTACAGCTTCAGTTAAGCAAGAGTCACAAATAGTATCAAATTCAGAAGGAACTCTTAAAATTGTTAATACAAACTTAATAAAAGACTCAAAAAACAATCAAATAGTTATGGGTCGAAATACTGAGATATCAATTGAAGATGATCAAGGATTACAAGTTGCATCATATAAAGTTCCATATGGATCAAAACTATTTTTTGAAAATCAACAAAAAGTAAAAAAGGGTGCAAAAATTTGTGAATGGGATCCATATACAACCCCTGTAATTGCTGAAAAAGATGGTATTGTTAATTATGTTGATTTAATTGATGGAGTTTCAATTGCTGAAACTGTTGATGACGCAACTGGTATTTCCACAAAAGCAGTTGTTGATTGGAAAACTCAATCTAAAAATACTGATCTTAAACCAAGAATTACATTAAGAGATGCAAAAGGTAATGTTATTAAAAAAGCTGATGACAATGAAGCAAGATACTATTTAGTTCCAGACTCTATTTTATCAGTAAAAGATGGAGTAAAAATTTCAGCAGGTGATGTAATTGCGAGACTTCCCAAGGAAACCACAAAAACAAAAGATATAACAGGAGGATTACCTAGAGTTGCTGAATTATTCGAAGCAAGAAAAGCAAAAGATAGCGCAATTATAGCTGAAAATGATGGTAGTGTGATTTTTGGTAAAGAGGTTAGAGGCAAGCAAAGAGTAACAATAGAGGCAGAAAATGGAGATACTTCTAGTTACTTAATTCCAAAAGGAAAACATATTAATTTTAACCAGGGTGAAAAAATTAAAAAGGGTGAGTATCTTTTAGATGGCCAACCATTACCCCATGACATTTTAAGAATACTTGGTATCGAGGAATTGACAGAGTATTTTGTTAATCAAGTTCAAGATGTTTATAGACTTCAAGGAGTAATCATTAACGATAAGCACATAGAAACAATATTGAGACAAATGCTAAAAAAAGTTGAAGTTAAAGAAGCAGGTGACAGTAAATTATTACCTGGCGAAATAGTAGATAGAGTAAAATTTGAAACAATGAACGAAAAATTAAAGGCAGATGGAAAAAAACCTGCTATTGGTGAAAGAGTACTTATGGGTATAACAAAAGCCTCTTTGCAAACCGAGTCATTTATTTCTGCAGCATCTTTCCAAGAAACTACAAGAGTTCTAACTGATGCAGCTATTAAAGGGAAAGTAGATAAACTTACTGGCTTAAAAGAAAATGTTATTGTTGGAAGACTTGTGCCCGCTGGAACCGGAACAATTAAAAATTCTTGGAATAAAAAAGCAATAGATGACGATCAAAAATTTTTGTCAGATCAAGAATTGAAAGAGCCCACTGAGACTCAAATTAATCAATAAATTGGCCATTTTTTAAATCTTATTTAGTTTGACAAATACAATTTCTAATGTATTTTGGCCATGTTTTTGGTTGGAATGTAGTGACTAGATCACTAAACGCTGCCACAAATAACATGTCAGTTATTTCCATTCAAATTAAAAAAAAATTATGCCAACTATTAACCAGTTAGTAAGAAAAAGTAGAGATAAGCAAATAACTAGGAACAAAGTTCCAGCTTTGCAAAAACAACCTTTAAAAAGAGGTGTTTGTGTAAAAGTTTATACAACAACCCCAAAAAAACCAAATTCAGCATTAAGAAAAGTTGCACGTGTTAGACTATCCAATGGTTTTGAGGTAACTGCTTATATTCCTGGAGAGGGTCATAACTTACAAGAACACTCAGTCGTATTGATTAGAGGAGGGAGAGTTAAAGATTTACCAGGTGTTAGATATCACATACTTAGGGGAAATTTAGACACCCAAGGTGTAGCAAATCGTAAACAAAGAAGATCGTTATACGGAACTAAAAAAGGTAAATAATAAATGTCTAGAAAAAGAAAAGCACCAAAAAAATTAACTATAGTTGATCCTAAATATAAATCTTCAATAATTCCAAAATTAATAAATTCTATTATGTATGATGGTAAAAAAACAATAGCAGAAAAAATAATTTACGATGCGATTGATAAACTTAAAAGCAAGTCTAAAGATGAACCACTGAGTGTATTTAACGATGCAATAAATAATATTAGACCTACAGTAGAGGTTAGATCGAGAAGAGTTGGAGGCGCTACATACCAAGTTCCAGTTGAAGTTAAGAGCAAAAGGTCTCAAGCATTAGCTTTGAGATGGTTGATTGATGCTTCAAGAAAAAGAAAAGATAAAAAGATGTCAGATAAAATTTTTAATGAAATTTATGATGCTTATCAAAATAGAGGATCGGCAATAAAAAAAAAAGAGGATACACACAAAATGGCAGAGTCTAATAAAGCTTTTGCTCATTTTAGATGGTAAAGGAATATGTCTAGAACACACACATTAGATAAATATAGAAACATAGGTATCATGGCACATATAGATGCTGGTAAAACTACAACAACAGAAAGAATTCTTTATTACACTGGAAAGAGTCATAAAATTGGTGAGGTACACGATGGCGCTGCAACAATGGATTGGATGGAACAAGAACAAGAAAGAGGTATAACAATCACATCAGCTGCCACCACATGTTTTTGGAATGAACATAGAATCAACATCATAGACACACCAGGTCATGTAGACTTTACAATTGAAGTAGAACGATCTTTAAAAGTTCTCGATGGTGCTGTAGCTGTTTTTGATGGAGTTGCGGGCGTTGAACCACAATCAGAAACTGTTTGGAGACAAGCAGATAAATACAAAGTTCCAAGAATTTGTTTTGTAAATAAACTAGATAGAACTGGAGCCGATTTTTTTAGATGTGTAAGTATGATAAAAGAGAGATTGGGCGCTAAACCTCTAGTAATCCAAGTACCTATAGGAGTAGAATCTTCATTAAAAGGTGTGGTTGACCTTATAAAAATGAAAGCTGTAGTATGGAAAAATGAAGATCTTGGAGCAGCATGGGAACATACTGATATACCTGAGGATTTAATAGAAATTTCAAAAAAATATAGACAAGAGTTAGTTGAGACTGCAGTTGAACAAGATGAAAAACTTATGGAAGACTATCTTGGTGGTAAAGATATCTCAGAAGAAGACTTAATAAAGTGTATTAGAAAAGGCTGCTTGGGTTTTGATTTTGTACCTGTTCTTACAGGTTCTGCATTCAAAAACAAAGGTGTTCAACCACTTTTAGATGCTGTCGTGAATTTTTTACCGAGCCCTAAAGATATAGGATCTATAAAAGGTACAAAACCAGGTTCAGAGGACGAGGTTGAAATGAAATTTGATGATAACGCACCATTTTCTGCATTAGCCTTTAAAGTTGCAAATGATCCATTTGTAGGAAGTTTAACATTTATAAGAATTTATTCAGGAACAGTAAAATCAGGTACAGGAATTTATAATACATCAAAAGATAAAGAAGAAAGAGTCGGTCGTATGCTCTTAATGCATGCAAATTCAAGAGAAGATATAAAAGAGGCAAACGCAGGTGATATCGTAGCCCTAGCTGGATTAAAAAATACAATAACTGGCCACACACTTGCAGACAAAGAAACACCAGTTTTACTTGAACCAATGGAATTTCCAGACCCTGTAATTGAAATTGCAGTAGAACCAAAAACAAAAGCTGACCAAGAAAAAATGGGAGAAGCCCTTGGTAGATTGGCTAAAGAAGATCCATCATTCAGGGTTACATCCGACGAAGAGTCAGGGCAAACAATTATAAAGGGTATGGGTGAATTACATTTAGATATAATCGTTGATAGAATGAAAAGAGAATTTAAAGTTGAAGCTAATGTAGGAGCACCACAAGTAGCTTACAGAGAAACCATACTATCATCTGCTGAAAATGACTACACACATAAGAAACAAAGTGGAGGAGCAGGTCAATTTGCAAGAGTTAAGTTAACAGTTGAACCACTTGAGCCTGGCAAAGGAAGAGAAATTGAAAGTAAAATAAAAGGTGGAGCAATTCCTAAAGAATTTATTCCAGGTGTTGAAAAAGGTGTCGAAACAGTTGCTGATGGAGGAATATTAGCTGGATTTCCACTAATTGATTATAAAGTAACTATAGTTGACGGATTACACCACGATGTAGACTCTAGTGTTTTGGCTTTTGAACTAGCTTCAAGACAATGTTTTAAAGAAGCCTGTACAAAGGCAACTTTAAAGCTTTTAGAACCTATAATGAGAGTTGAGGTTGTAACACCCGAAGATTATATGGGTGATGTAATAGGAGATTTGAATAGCAGAAGAGGTCAAATTAATACACAAGAGCAGAGAGGAAATGCAACTGTAATAACTGCAATGGTACCTTTAGCAAATATGTTTGGCTACATTAATAACTTAAGATCAATGTCTCAAGGAAGAGCTCAATATTCTATGTTCTTTGATCATTATGACAAAGTTCCACAAAATGTTCAAGATGAAGTAACAAAAAAAACAGGTTAAATAATGGATAAACAAAATATTAGAATTAAACTGAGAGCTTACGATAATAAAGTATTAGATCAATCTACTGAAGAAATAGTAAATACTGTAAAACGTACAGGAGCAAATATCAAAGGTCCTATACCTCTGCCAACGAAAAAAGAAAGGTATACGGTTTTGAAATCTCCACACATAGATAAAAAAAGTAGAGAGCAATTTGAGACAAGAACTCATAAAAGATTAATTGACATAATTGAACCAACACCAGCAACCGTTGAGGCTTTGATGAAATTAGATTTAGCATCAGGAGTTGATGTGGAGATTAAAATATAATGAGTGAAATTGGACTAATTGGTAAAAAAATTGGAATGACAAGAGAATTTTATAAGACCGGTTATTCAGTTCCAGTTACAGTGCTTAAAGTTGAAAAAGGAAGAATAGTTCAAATAATTGACAAAGATAAAAGAGGGTATAGCGCTATTCAACTAGGTTTTGGTAAAATAAAAAATTCAAAATTAACAAAGGCGATGAAAGGTTATTATGCAAAAAAAAATACCGAAGCAAAAAAAATTCTTAAAGAATTTAGAGTAAAAAACGTTGATCAATACAAAGAAGGAAACGAATTTGGAATTGAAATTTTCAAAGATATTAAGTTTTTAGATGTAAGGTCAAAAACTATTGGAAAAGGTTTCGCAGGTGCTATGAAACGCCATAATTTCGGGGGACTAAGAGCTTCACACGGTGTGTCTATATCTCATAGAGCTCATGGCTCAACAGGACAAAATCAAGATCCAGGCAAGGTATTTAAAGGAAAAAAAATGGCTGGTCATATGGGTGATAAAATAAGATCTATGCAAAATCTTGAAGTTATTAAAACCGATCTAGAAAATGAACTTATTTATTTAAAAGGATCAATACCCGGCTCTAAAAACTCTGAGGTTTTACTTAAAAAAGCTGTAAAAAATATAAAAAAATTAACAATTAATGAAAAAATTGAGATTATTGAAAAATCAAAAAAATCTAAAGATAAAAAAAAATAGTTTATGAAAATTGACAAGATAAATATTGACGGTAAAAAAAATCAAATTGAGGTTTCAGACAAAATATTTGCTGCTAAAATAAATAATAAACTTATTAGCAATGTATTATACAAAACCAACGCTAATTACAAAAGAAGAAAAGCAAAAACTAAACAAAAAAATGAAATAATTGGATCTACTTCAAAAATATATGCTCAAAAAGGAACAGGTAATGCTAGACATGCAAGCAAAAAAGCGCCAATATTTGTAGGTGGTGGTGTTGCGCACGGACCAAAAGGAGAGACAAATTATAAAAAGAGAAAACTAAATAAAAGTGAAAAAAAACTAAGCATAGTTTCACTCATAACAAAAAAAAATAAATTGAATAATTTAATAGTTCTTGATGATTTTCAAAATGAAATACTAAAAACAAAAGAAATGAATAATATTCTTATTAAGTTTGAAGCAAAAAATTCAATAATAATAGCAGATAAAAAATCCAAAGATAATATATATAAATCAGTAAAAAATATACCAAACGTTAAAATAACAGATATCAATCACTTCAGTGCATATGATTTAGCTAAGTTTAAAAAAGTGATATTTACAGAAACATCAATAAAAGAATTAGAAAAAAGATACTAAAATGGAAAAATTACATTTATACGATAAAATATTGTCACCATTAGTTACAGAAAAATCAACAAATCTTTCTGCGCAGAATAAAGTAACTTTTAAAGTCCATTTTAATGCAAATAAAAAAAATATAAAAAATAACATTGAAAAGATATTTAAAGTGAATGTAACAAAGGTAAATATTATTAACAAAAAAACTAGAGTTAAAACCACTAGAGGAAAAAAAGTTAAAGTAAAAGGTTTTAAAAAAGCAATCATAACTCTAAAAAAAGGTCAAAATATTGATCTTACTTCAGGTATTTAAAAATGGCGTTGAAAACATTTAAACCATATACAAAATCAACAAGAGGTACAATTCTTGTAAGTAGAGAGGGCTTGTGGAAAGGCAAACCTTTCAAATCATTAACTTCACCAAATAACTCCTCCAAAGGACGAAACAACTACGGAAGAATTACTTCAAGAAATCATGGTGGCGGGCATAAACATAAATATAGGAAAATTGATTTTCATAGAAAAAAATTAAATGAAACTGCACAGGTAGAAAGAATAGAATATGATCCGAATAGATCTTGTCATATCATGCTTGTAAAATTTTTGGACGGCGAAAGGTTTTATTATTTAGCTCCACAAGATATTAAAATTGGAGATAAAATTCAAAATGGATCTAATTCAGAAATTAAAATTGGAAATTGTCTACCTTTAAAAGACATACCTGTAGGAATAAATATTCATAATGTTGAAATTAACCCTGGTGGCGGTGGTAAAATAGCTAGGTCTGCTGGTACTTCTGTGTCAATTTCAGGAATAGATGGAAATTATAGTATAATTAAGATGACATCAGGCGAAGTAAGAAAAATTAACTCAAATTCAATGGCAACAATTGGAGTATTATCTAATCCAGACCAAAAAAATATTAAAATAGGTAAAGCAGGAAGATCTAGATGGATGGGTGTTAGACCACACACAAGAGGTGTAGTAAAAAATCCAGTCGATCATCCTCATGGTGGTGGTGAAGGAAAATCAGCAGGTGGAAGACATCCGGTGTCTCCAACTGGTCAATCTGCAAAAGGATTAAAAACCAGAGATAATAAAAGAACAGATAAATTTATAATTAGAAGACGAAAGAAGAAGAGAAAATAAAATGGCTAGATCAGTTTGGAAAGGACCCTTTGTTGAACAGAACTTAATAAAAAAAGTTGAAAAACTAAAAAATGATCCTGTTAAAAAACCTATTAAAACATGGTCAAGAAAATCAACTATTATTCCTGACTTTGTTGGCATAAGTTTTTTAATTTATAATGGAAAAAAATTTATACCAATAACAATATCTGAGGATATGGTAGGCCATAAATTTGGTGAATTTGCACCTACAAGACAATTTTTTGGACATACACCAGCAGACAAGAAGGCAAAAGTTGAGGGAGGAGCTAAAAAATAATGTCAAAATTAAAAAATAAAATTGATACCAAAATTGTTAAATCTGTAAATAAAAATGTAAGATCTAGCACAAAAAAATTAAATCCAATTCTTAAATCAATAGTTGGAAAAAAAGTTGATGTAGCAATAAGAAATTTATCATTTTCTGATAAAAGAATTTCAAAAGATATAAAAAAAACAATATCATCTGCTGTTGCAAATGCAGAAAATAATTATCAATATGATATCGATAAATTAATTGTAAAGGAAGCATATTGTGGAAAGCAAGTAATCATGAAAAGATTCAGAGCAAGAGCAAAAGGAAGGGCTGCTGAAATTATGAAACCATATTCGAATTTAACGATAATATTAACCGAACAGCAAAAACAAACAGAGAGTCATGGGACAAAAAGTTAATCCAGTAGGTTTAAGATTAGGTATCAATAGAGGCTGGGACTCTGTCTGGTATGCAAAGAAAAAAGATTTTGGAAATAACTTAATAGAAGATTTTAGAATTAGAGAATACATTAAAAAAAATGTAGTTAATTCTGGAGTATCAAAAGTTATGATAGAAAGAACTTCTAAAAAATGTTTTGTAACTATTTATACGTCAAGACCAGGTTTTGTAATTGGTAAAAAAGGAACTGATATAGAAAAGATTAAAGGGAATTTATCTAAACTTACATCAAATGAGGTAGTTTTAAATATTAAAGAAGTAAAAAAACCTGAAACTAACAGTTATCTGGTTGCAGAAAATATAGCACAACAACTTGTTAAAAGAGTTTCATACAGGAGAGCAATGAAGAGAGCTATGCAGTCAGCATTAAGATTAGGTGCAAAAGGAATTAAAGTTTCAATAAGTGGAAGGTTAGGAGGAAATGAAATAGCCAGAACAGAATGGTTAAGAGAAGGAAGTATTCCGGCTCACACATTAAGAGCAGACATAGACTATTCAGAGGCTGAAGCTCTAACAACTTATGGAATAATTGGCATTAAAATATGGATTTATAAAGGTGAAATATTTACAAAAGAATATAGCCAGGAAAGGAATAAATCATAATAATGTTACAACCAACAAGAACAAAATTTAGGAAAGCACACAAAGGCAGAATACATGGAAATGCATCAAGATGTAATTTGATGAATTATGGATCATTTGGCTTAAAGGCAGTACAGCCAGATCGTATAATTTCTAGACAAATAGAGGCTGCAAGAGTTGCATTAACAAGGCATATGAAAAGACAAGGAAGAGTCTGGACAAGAATGTTTCCAAACATACCAGTTTCAAAAAAACCAACAGAAGTAAGAATGGGAAAAGGAAAAGGTTCACCTGAGTTTTGGGCATGTAGGGTTAAACCAGGAAGAATACTTTTTGAAGTAGATGGTGTATCTGAACAAATAGCAAAAGAAGCTCTATATAAAGCTTCTGCAAAATTGCCCATAAAATGCAAATTTATAAAGAGAATATAAAATGAAAAAAAAAGATTTAAAAAAATTAACAAAAAAGCAAATGTTAGAGCACATAAATAAATTTAAAAAAGATCTTTTCAATTTTAGATTTCAAAAAGTAAATGGACAAATTAAAAGTCCATCAAAAATAAATGAAACAAAAAAAAATATAGCAATACTTAAAACTTTAATAGAAAGAAAAAATGCCTAAAAAAATTTTAAACGGAGTTGTCGTAAGTGATAAGCCAAACAAAACAGTTACAGTTCTTGTTGAAAGAAAGTTTCAACATCCACTTCTTAAGAAAGTAATGAAAGCCAGGAAAAAATATAACGCTCATGATGAGGAAAATAAATTTAAAATAGGAGATAAAGTTTCAATACGAGAAAGCAAACCTTTTTCTAAGAATAAAAAATTTGAAGTGATCGGAGTTCAAAAATGATACAAGTTCAAACTGAATTATTTGTAGCAGATAATACTGGAGCTAAAAAAATAGAATGTATAAAAGTATTAGGTGGATCCAAAAGAAGATATGCAAGCATTGGGGATACTATTGTGGTTGCTGTTAAAGAAGCAATACCAAAAGGAAAAGTAAAAAAAGGTTCTGTTCACAAAGCTGTAGTTGTAAGAGTAAAAAAGGGCATACATAGAAATGATGGATCTAAAGTTAGATTTGATAATAATGCAGCAGTTTTAACAGATGACAAAGGTGAGCCAATTGGTACAAGGATTTTTGGACCAGTGACAAGAGAATTGAGAAACAAAGGTCAAATGAAGATTATTTCATTAGCTCCTGAGGTATTATGATGATTAAAAAAGGATTAAAAGTAAAAATAATAACTGGCAAAGATAAGAATAAAGAAGGTGAAGTAATTGAGATTGATAGAAAACTTAATAGGGCATTAGTAAAAGGGATTAATATAGTTAAAAAGCATGTGAAAACGACAAAAGAAAAAAAAGGTGGCATTATATCCAAGGAAAATTTCATACATTTGTCAAATTTGCAAAAATTAGAAAATAGTAAAAAAGAACAGGCTAAAAAATAATGGAACCAAGATTGAAAGAATTAATATCTAAAGAAATTAATCCAAGTTTAAAGGAAATGTTTGGATATAAAAATTTATATATGGGTCCTAAAATACAAAAAATTGTTCTTAATATGGGTTTAGGTTTAGATGGTAATGACGCCAAAATTGTAAGTTCTTGTCAGGATGATTTAGCAAGTATTACAGGCCAGAAACCTATTATAACAAAATTTAGAAAATCTATTGCAAATTTTAAAACAAGAAAAAATACAAATTCAGGTTTAAAGGTTACTCTTAGAAAAAATAAGATGTATGAATTTATTGATAGACTTGTAAATATTGCATTACCAAGAATTAAAGACTTTAGAGGTTTAAATAAAAAAGGTTTTGATAAATTTGGCAATTATACTTTTGGAATAAAAGAACAGATAGTATTTCCAGAGGTAAACTTTGATAAAGTTGATAAAATAAGAGGCCTAGATATTACTATTGTTATAAAAACAATGAATAAAAAACATAGTTTTGAACTTTTAAAAAAATTAAATTTTCCATTTAAAGAAGTAAGGAGTAATTAATGGCTAAAATAAGTGCAATAAATAAAAATAATAAAAGAATAAAACTTTCTGAAAAATATTACAAAAAAAGAGAGAGTTTAAAAAAAATAATCATGAACAAAAACATTTCATTTGAAGAAAGGTTTAAAGCACAACAAAAATTATCGAAATTACCAAGAAATTCTGCAAAAATAAGAGTAAGAAATAGATGTCAAATAACAGGTAGGCCTCATGGCGTATACCGAAAGTTAAAAATATCAAGAATAGCTTTAAGACAATTGGGTCTTGAAGGAAAAATTCCTGGTATGGTAAAATCTAGTTGGTAGAAAGGATTATATGAGTTTAAGTGACCCAATAGGTGATATGTTAGCAAGATTGAAGAATTCTCAAATGAGAAATCACAAAAAAATACAACTTCCCTCATCAAAATTTAAAACAAAAATAGCTGAAATATTAAAGTCAGAGGGATATATAATAGATTATGAAGTTAAATCTGAGGAAAATAAATCAAATTTACATATTAGTTTAAAATATACCTCTGGAAATCCAGTGATTAGCTCAATTGAGAGAGTATCAAAACCAGGAAGAAGAATCTTTTCTAGCGCGGAAAGTTTACCAAAAGTAAATAATGGGTTAGGTATTGCGATAATTTCAACACCAAAAGGTGTCATGACTGATATAGATGCAAGAAAGCAAAAAGTCGGTGGTGAAATAATTTGTAAGGTATTTTAATGTCTAAAATTGGTAAAATGAATATTTCTATTCCAGAGAAAGTAAAGGTGATCCTTAGTGGTAACCTAATTAATATTGAAGGACCGCTAGGTAAAAAATCACTAAATATAGATTTAGAAATTTTTGATTTACAAATTAATGAAGGTAAAGATGTTTCAATTAAACCAAAAAAAAATAATCAAGAAACCAAAAGACTATGGGGAATGAATAGAAGTTTGATCAATAATGCAATCATTGGAGCAAGTAAAGGATATGAAAAAATTTTAGAATTATCTGGGGTTGGTTATAGAGCTACGTTAAAGGGTAATACTTTAAATCTTCAATTAGGTTTTAGTCACGATATAAATTTCAATATTCCAGAGGGAGTTAAAATACTTGTCGAAAAACAAAATATTCTAAAAATTTCAGGAACAGATAAGCAGCAAGTTGGAATGGTAGCAGCTGAAATTAAAAGTATAAGACCACCAGAACCTTATAAGGGGAAAGGTATTAAAGAACAGGGTCAATATATCTTAAGAAAAGAAGGTAAAAAGAAATAATGAATTTAACAAAAATTGAAAGAAAAAAATTTCGTATAAGAAATAAAGTAAAAAAATTTGCACCTAAAGAAAGATTTAGATTGAGCGTTAATCGATCTTCAAAAAATATTAGTGCACAAATAATTGACGATGTTAATAACAAAACTTTGGTATCAGCATCTTCAAATACTAAAGAAATAAAATTACAAAAGAAAACAAAAAAAGAATTATCAACATTAGTTGCAGAGCAATTGGCTAAAAAAGCAATAAATTTGAAGATAACAAAAGTTTTTTTTGATAGAGGAATCTATAAATATCATGGAAGAGTAAAATTATTAGCTGAAGAACTTAGAAAAAATGGATTGGATTTTTAAAAATGGATAAAAATACTGAATTTGTTGAAAAATTAGTGCACATTAATAGGATTACCAAAGTTGTTAAGGGTGGAAGAAGGTTCGGATTTTCTGCATTAGTAGTTGTGGGAAATCAAAACGGTAAAATAGGAGTAGCGCATGCAAAAGCAAAACAAGTCCCTGATGCAATAAAAAAAGCTAATGAATTAGCTAGAAGAAATCTTGTTCAAATACCGTTAAGAGAGGGAAGAACAATACACCATGATATCTTTGGTAAAGACGGAGCTGGAAAAATTAAATTAAGAGCTGCACCTAAGGGTACCGGAATTATAGCTGGTGGAGCGGTTAGAGCCGTTTGTGAAGTTTTAGGCATTAAAGATATAGTCGCAAAATCTCTTGGAACAGCAAATCCACATAACGTAATTAGAGCTTGTATGAAGGCATTATCAAATCAAAATTCACCTAAAAATATCTCATTAATAAGAAACAAGAAAATTTCTGAGATAATTGAGAAAAGAGGATAATGAACATATTAGAAAATAATGTAAAAGTGAAAGTTTCCAAAAAAAGACTTGGTAGAGGAATTGGATCAGGAAAAGGAAAAACATCTGGAAGAGGTATAAAAGGTCAAAAATCTAGATCTGGTGTAGCTATTAAAAGCTTTGAAGGTGGACAGATGCCTCTATATAGAAGACTTCCAAAGAGAGGTTTTAATCCCATTAATAAGAATAAAATAGCAACTATAAATTTAAATCAATTACAAAGCTTTATTGATAATAAAAAAATAAATTCTGAAAATCAAATAAATTTAGAAGTTTTGCATAAAAGTAAAATTGTAAACAAATCTTTTTCAAAATTTAAAATTCTTGCAAGTGGAAATCTTAAAACAAAGATTAATATAGAAGCTAATTTTTCATCGATTTCCGCAAAAGAAAAAATAGAAAAAATTGGTGGAATTTTAAAAATAAAAGAATCTAAATAGAAATGAGTGAGTCATCGCAAAACAATGATTTAAGAAATAGAATATTATTTACTGTTTTAATTCTTGCAGTTTACAGATTAGGTACTTTTGTACCACTTCCTGGTATAGACCCGGAACAATTACAAATAATGATGGATAGTAATCAAAAAGGATTACTTGGGATGTTTAATGTTTTTGCTGGAGGAGCAGTTAGCAGAATGGCTATATTTGCATTAGGTATAATGCCATATATTTCATCATCAATTATTGTACAACTTTTGACTGGTGTAACAGATTATTTTAAGAACCTTAAAGCCCAAGGTGAAATTGGCAGACAAAAAATTACACAAATAACCAGATATGGAACTGTTTTACTGGCAACTGTTCAAGGATATGGTCTTGCAGTTGGTCTAGAGTCCTCAGCTGATTTAGTTATAAACCCAGGCTTTTTTTTTAAAATTTCTACAGTCACCACAATTGTTGCAGGAACTATTTTTTTAATGTGGTTGGGAGAACAAATTACTCAACGAGGTATTGGAAATGGAATTTCTTTAATAATATTCTCTGGGATCGTCGCAGAAATTCCAAGAGCATTGGTAACAACATTTGAGTTGGGTAGAACTGGAGCCATTTCTACTTTGATGATAATTTTCATATTTATTTTACTTATTTTAACAATACTATTTATTGTTTTTATGGAAAGAGCTTTAAGAAAAATATTGATAAATTATCCAAAAAGACAAATGGGTAATAAAATGTATGGAGGAGAATCCTCACATTTGCCTCTTAAAATTAATTCTGCTGGTGTTATCCCAGCAATATTTGCCTCTGCATTATTATTGTTGCCTGTAACCTTTTCAAATTTCAATGTATCTCAAAATGAGACATTCTTAAATCTATCATCGTATTTTTCTCAAGGTCAGCCTCTTTATATGATTTTATATGCATCAGGAATTATTTTTTTTACTTTTTTTTATACTTCAATCACATTTAATCCTAACGAGACAGCTGAAAACTTAAGAAAATATGGTGGGTTTATACCTGGCATAAGACCAGGTGAGAGTACTGCTTTATATATTGATACAATTTTAACAAGGTTAACAACTATAGGAGCAATATATTTAACATTAGTATGTCTAATGCCTGAATTTTTAATTGCAAACTATCCAATTCCTTTTTATTTAGGAGGTGCGTCTGTATTGATTGTCGTTGTAGTAGCTATCGACACTGTTACTCAAGTGCAAACAAGATTAATGAGTTCACAATATGAACAATTAATAAAAAAAACAAAATTTGGAAGATAATTATCAGTGAATGTAATTATATTTGGGCCACCAGGGGCTGGTAAAGGTACTCAAGCTGTTAATATTGTAAAAAAATTTAATCTTCATCAAGTTTCTACTGGAGATCTTTTAAGAAATGAAATTAAAAATAAAACTGAAATTGGAAAAGATATAGAAAATATTATATCAAAAGGTGATTTCGCAACAGATGAAATAGTTAACGAATTAATTCAAAATGTAATATTCGACCCAAATTTAAAAAATAAACTAATATTTGATGGATATCCAAGATCGCTAAATCAGGCTAAAAATTTAGAAAAATTATTAAATAAATCAAATCAAAAAATAGATTATATTTTTTTTCTAAATGTAAATAAATCTACGATTATAAAAAGAATAGAAAAAAGAAAAATATTAGAAAAAAGATCAGATGATGATTTGAAGACTATTCTAAAGAGATATGATACTTATATGGAAACTACAAGACCAGTATTAGATTTTTATTCTAAAAATATAAATTTTTATGAGGTAGATGGTAGTAAAGAAATTGATGATATATCTTATAAAATTGAGCAAATATTATCTGTTTAAGACATTGACTTTGAAAGATCTTATTATATAAAAGGCTAAATTTTATCACAATATTATGGCTCGTATTGCAGGTGTAAACATACCCCAGAACAAATTAGTTAGAATTGGACTTACCTATATTTATGGCATAGGTGAAAAAAATTCTAACACTATTTGTAATTCATTAGAGATACCAGCTACCAAAAGAGTAAATGAGTTAACAGATGATGAGATATTAAAAATAAGAGAATTTATTGATCAAAAGTTTACAGTTGAAGGTGACTTAAGGAGAGACACTTCTTTAAATATAAAAAGATTAATTGACCTTGCTTCTTACAGAGGATCTAGGCATAGAAAAAAACTTCCTGTTAGAGGTCAAAGAACTAGATGTAATGCAAGAACACGTAAAGGAAAAGCAATTGCAATTGCTGGAAAGAAACTAACACCACTTAAAAAATAATATGGCAAACGACAAGATAGAAAATAAAGATCAAACAAAAGATACTAGTACCAAATCTAAAAAAAGCACTTATTCAAAAAAAAAGAAAAATAAAAAAAATATACTAAACGGAATAGCCTATGTTCAATCAACATTTAACAATACAATAGTTTCAATAGCAGACACAAATGGTAATATTATTTCTTGGGCCTCTGCAGGTCAAAAAGGTTTTAAAGGATCAAGAAAATCTACACCATATGCAGCACAGGTTGCTGCTGATTCAGCTGCTGCTAAAGCGCTTGAGGTTGGAATGAAAATATTGTCTGTTGAAGTCAAAGGTCCAGGATCAGGTAGAGAAACAGCCTTAAGAGCTTTACAAGCCAGAGGATTTAAAATTATTTCGATTAAGGATACAACACCAATGCCACATAATGGATCGCGACCGCCAAAAAAAAGGAGAGTATAAATGGAAACTAATGAGGTAAATATTAAAAATTGGAGATCACTTATTAAACCACCAAAATTAGATGTAAATTTAAGTGAGGATAAATCTTATGCAAAAATAGTAGCTGAGCCTTTAGAAAAAGGATATGGTCTTACTTTAGGAAATTCTCTAAGAAGAATTCTCTTGTCTTCAATAAGAGGTACTGCAGTAACAGCTATTCAAATAGATGGTGTACTGCATGAATTTACATCGATTAAAGGTGTAAGAGAAGATGTGACAGATATTGTACTTAATGTAAAATCGCTAGCTTTGAAGAGTAATTCTGAAACTACAAGTAAATTGATACTTGATGCTAAGGGTCCTGGTGAAATAAAAGCATCAAAAATAAACACTTCTGCTGATATTGAGATTTTAAATCCAGATTTAGTAATATGTAACCTAGATGAAAATACAAATTTTCACATGGAAATGACCGTAAGTAACGGTAAAGGTTATGTATCAGCAGACATGAATAAACCAGAGGAACCACCATTAGGTCTTATACCTATAGACTCTTTATTTAGCCCAGTAAAAAAAGTATCATATTCTATAAGTACAGCTAGAGAAGGAAAGGCTTTAGACTATGATAAATTGACAATGGAGGTTGAAACGAATGGGTCAATTTCTGCAGAAGATGCTGTAGCTTACTCAGCTAGAATATTCCAAGATCAGCTTGGTATGTTTGTAAATTTTGATGAACCACAAGAAGTAATTGTAAGAGAACAACCAACAGAGCCTGAATTCAATAAAAATCTTCTTAGAAAAGTAGATGAATTGGAACTATCTGTTAGATCAATGAACTGTTTGAAAAATGATAATATAATTTATATTGGAGATCTAGTTCAAAAATCTGAAGGAGAAATGTTAAGAACTCCTAATTTTGGGAGAAAGTCTCTTAATGAAATAAAAGAAGTTTTAACTGGAATGTCACTTTATCTGGGAATGGAAATACCAAATTGGCCTCCAGATAACATTGCAGAATTATCTAAAAAACTTGAGGAAGCTATTTAATGAGACATAAAATGGGCTACAAAAAGCTCAATAGAACCTCTGAGCATAGAAAAGCATTAATAAAGAATATGCTAAATTCTCTTGTGAAGTATGAGCAAATAACAACAACACTCCCAAAAGCAAAAGTTTTAAAACCACAAGCTGATAAATTAATAACTTTAGGGAAGAAAGATACGCTGCAAAACACAAGAACTTTAATATCTAAACTTCAAGATGAAGCATCAGCAAGTAAAATTAGAAAAACTTTATCAAAAAGGTATCAAAATAGGAAAGGTGGATACACAAGAATTATTAAAGCAGGATTTAGATATGGAGATAACGCACCTATGGCGGTAATAGAATTTGTTGATCGTGATATAGAAGCAAAAAAAGTAGATAAAAAGAAAACTGAAAAAGCTAAAGCAACAGATAAAAAAATAGAAGCACCTAAAGAAGCTACAGCCTAAATAACATTCATTATGAAAAAATCTATCAACGTAGACGCTACGTATGCTGGTATGCGTATTGATAGATTCTTACGTAATCATTTTGAATCAATACCTCAAAGTTTAATAGAGAAAAGTCTTAGAGGTGGAAAAATTAAACTCAATAAAAAAAAAGTCAAAAGTTCAATCAAGCTACAAATTAACGATTTGATTGAACTCCACAACTTTAAAATTAAAAAAAAAATTATTACTAATAAGATCAAATTTAAACCTTCAGATACAATAATTAAGGAAAATGAGGATTTTATTATTGAAAATAACGATAACTTTATTGTTCTTAATAAGCAAGCAGGTATATCTGTTCAAGGTGGGACAAAGTCAAAAAAAAATCTTATAGATATTTTTTCTAAAAGTGAAATTTTTAAAGATGAAAAGCCATATTCAGTGCATAGACTAGATAAAGAAACCTCTGGAGTGTTTCTAATAGCAAAAAATAGACCAACTGCACAACTGCTCACAACTTTGTTTAGATTAAGAAAAGTTTATAAGACCTATATTGCAATATGTCATGGAGAAATAACAATTAAAGATAAAGGTTCAATAAAAAATAATCTTATAAGATATGACGAAAAAAAAAAGATAATAGAGAATGCTGAGACACAATATGAAATCTTAGATAAAAATAATAATTCTACTTTTATTCAGTTGAAGCCAATTACAGGAAGAAAGCATCAGTTACGAAAGCAATTATTTGATTTAGGTCACTCTATTATAGGTGATAAAAAATACAATTCTTTTAAAATACAAAAAAATAATAAAAATCTTATGCTACATTCATATGAAATTAAATTTCAAATGAATAAAAAAAAATATACATTTCGTGCCATACCACCTGACTATTTTAGGAATATGCTTAAAGCAAAAAGACTTAATTTTTAATTTCTTTTAAAAACTTTTTAATTAATATATCTGATAAATTATTATATTTTTGTTTTTTTATACTAATCAGATTTGTGACTTCTTTATCCTTTATACCACATGGGATTATTTTTTTATAGGCATCTAAATTATTTGATATATTTATTGAAAAACCATGATAAGCAATCCATTTTTTTACTTTTATTCCTATAGCTGCTACTTTTTCTAATTTAATTCTATTATTAATTTTTCTTTTATGCCAAATACCAATATTTTTTCTATCAGCAAATACATTAATTTTAAATTCTTGTAGAGTATCAATTATTGTATTTTCTACTGTAGTAATAAGTTTACGAATATTTTTTTCTCTTTTATTTAAATCAATAACAAAATAAAAAACCAGTTGGCCAGGACCATGATGTGTAATTTTTCCACCTCTATTTGTTTTAACTAACTTTATTGATTTATCTAATAATTCATTATTTTTATAACTTACTCCTGCCGTATAAACGTCTTTATGTTCTAAAATCCATATTAGCTCATCACCCCTTTTTTCAACAATTTCATTCAATCTTTCTTCTAATAAAGAAATTGCGTTTTCATATTTTATCGGTTTTATTGACTTTTTGATCTTAATCATCATTATAAATTTGTAATATTAATATTTTGTATTAATAGTGCCAACTAATTTATAGATAAATTTATGACTTTGGTAAAAAAAATTAAAGATAAAAAAGTAAACTTTGAATTTAATAAAGAATTCATCAAAGTTGTAACAAGTAAGATCTCCGATAATGATGCGGAATTTATTACAAATTCATTTAATGACATGCACCCTGCAGATGCAGCTGATATTATTGAACATTTAAGTGAAAATGATAGAGAAAATTTAATAAAATTAAATAATTTTAAAGTTGATCCAGAAGTTTTTATTGAATTAAATGAGTCTATACAATCTGAATTAATTAATTATTTATCGTCAGATACCATTGTTAATATTTTAAAAAATTTAGAATCAGATGATGCAATCAAAATTTTAGAAAATGTTGATGAAAGAGATAAAAATACAATTTTAGGATCACTTCCTCCAAAAGATAGGTTTGCTTTACTTGAAAGTTTAAGTTATCCCGAAGACTCGGCTGCACGAATTATGCAGAGAGAATTTACAGCAATACCAAGCAATTGGTCTGTGGGTCAAACAATTGATTATCTTCGTGAAAACAAAGATCTTCCTGAAGAATTTCTTGAAATTTTCATAGTAGACCAGGAATTCAAACCAATTGGTACTGTGCCATCATCAAAAGTTTTAAGAACACCTAGAGACACAAAAATGATGTCTATTATGTCAGAGTCTCAACTTTTAATTCCTGTTGATATGGATAAAGAAGAGGTAGGTAACTTATTCGAAAATTATAATTTGAGTTCAGCAGCTGTGACAGACAAAAATGATAAATTAGTAGGTATGATTGCCTACGATGATGTATTGACAGTTCTTAAAGAGGAAGCTGAGGAGGATGCTTTAAGACTAGCCGGTGTTGGAGATGAAGAAATAACAGATGGAGTAATTACAAAGACAAAACGTAGATTCAACTGGTTATTATTAAACTTATTTACAGCTTTTCTAGCAACTTATTGTATTAGTTTATTTGGAGCAACAATTGAACAAATGGTAGTATTAGCTTTTTTAATGCCAATTGTTGCTTCTATGGGTGGAAATGCTGGTATGCAAACATTAGCTGTTACAGTTAGATCATTGGCAACACAAGATTTAACAAAGAATAATTTTACAAATAATATAATTAAAGAATTTAATATAGGTGTTTTAAACGGAATTATCTTTGCAATCATAAGTTCGATAATTGTTTACTTCTGGTTTAATGACATCCAGCTTGCATTAATAATATCAATTTCAATGGTCTTGACAATGATAGTTGCTGGACTTTTTGGAATTTTAATACCAGTATCTCTAAAAAAAATGAATATAGATCCTGCAATATCATCAAGTGTTTTTGTTACTACAATAACTGACGTCATTGGTTTTGTCTCATTTTTAGGTGTTGGTGCTTATTTTCTATAATTAAAAATTATCAATTAATCTAACATTGTCGATATTATAAGCTACAAATAGTCTATAATTGTTTTTAAAATTGTTAAGCTTTAAATTTTTTTCGTCTCTAAATTCTAAATAATCTATTTTAATATTGTATTTATTTTCTAATTTTTTTTTATAGTCAGTTAAGTTAAAAGCCAATTTAGAACCATGTGATTTGGATTTATACTTTATATTTTTTAAAAATAATGCAATTTCTGCAGCTTTTTTAAGGGAATTTGTTTTTAATAATTTATTTCGCGTAGATAATGCAATATTTTTATTTGCCCTTACAGTAGGACATGAATTAATTCTTGCTTTAAACTTTTTCGACAAGAATTTTTTTATTAAATATAACTGCTGATAATCTTTTTCACCCATATACAAATCTTTTGATTTTACAATAGTCATCAGTCTATTCATTACATTTAAAACACCTTCGAAATGACCAGTTCTAAATTTAGCACACAATATCTTATCTTCTTTTTTTAAATTAAATTTCTTAGCCTTAAATTTGTATATTTCTTTGACACTTGGCCTGAACAAATATTCTACATTCATTTTTTTTAATATAGTGATATCTTTTCTAATATTCCTTGGATATTTTTTGAAATCATCTCTATTGTTAAATTGAGTAGGATTTACAAAAATACTTACAATAGTTTTATTTTTTTTATTTTGTGAAGCTTTTATTAAAGATTTATGACCAGCATGTATTCCACCCATTGTAGGCACAAATCCTATATTTTTATAGTCTTTAATCTCTTTATTTAATTCAAAAATACTTGTAATTATTTTCATATTTTAAATATATGCTTATAAATAAATTATCTTTATGATTAAACAAGCCATTATTCCTCTGGCTGGATTAGGGACAAGACTTCTACCTTTAACCAGTGTCTTTGCGAAAGAACTATTGCCTATAAATGGAAAGCCCGGTATCGAGTATATTCTTGATGAATGTATTGATGCTGGAATCACAGAAATAATCTTTATTATTTCTAAAAAAAAAAAAATGATAAAGAAATATTTTTATAATGACAAATTTTATAAATCACTCATTAAAAAGAAAAAAGATCCACGTATAATAAAAGAATACAAAAAAATTTTAAAGTATAAAAAAAAAATTAAATTTGTTTATCAAAATAAACCTTTAGGTACCGGTGATGCTGTATTAAAGACAAAAAAATTTATTAAAAATAAATTTTTTTTAATGCTCTTGCCAGATGATTTAATCATGAAAAGAAATTGTTCTAAGGATATGATCGAACTACATAAAAAATACAAAGCTTCCATAATGGCTAGTATGACAGTTAAAAAAAATAATGTAAATCGTTGGGGTATATATTCAATATCAAAAAAAATAAATAAACAAAACTTTGTAATATCTAATGTTATTGAAAAACCAAATACAAAAGAAGCGCCATCAAATAATGCCGTAATTGGAAGATATATACTTAGTAAGAATATATTTAAAATTTTAAAAAGCCAAACAAAAGGAAAGGGTGGTGAGATACATATTACCGACTCAATTAAAACAATGATTGATAATAAATCACTATTTATTGGTCATAAATTTTCTGGAAAATATTTAGATTGCGGTTCTATGAATGGCTACATTAATTCAACATTAGAGATAGCAAAATTATGAAAATATGTGTGATAGGAGCAGGCTATGTAGGATTAGTTAGCGGAACATGTTTTGCTGAACTTGGTAATAATGTTATTTGTGTTGATAATAACTCAAATAAAATTTCTAAACTTAAAAATGGAGAAATTCCTATTTATGAACCTGGTTTAGAAGAACTTATTAAACGAAATTTGAAGCAAAAAAGGTTGCAATTCTCAACAAATATATCTGCCTCAATTAAAAAATCAGATCTTATATTTATATGTGTTGGTACTCCTACCAATCCTAAATCTAATCAAGCTGATTTAAAATATGTTTATCAAGTTTTAATAGATATAAAAAAGAATTTAAATAAATATAAAATAATAGTTACTAAATCCACTGTTCCAGTAACTACTGGTGATAAAATTCAAAATTTATTAACAACAAAAAATAATAAAAAATTATTTGATGTTGTTTCAAATCCAGAATTTCTAAGAGAAGGCGAAGCTATCAGAGATTTCATGTTTCCTGACCGAGTTGTAGTTGGAACTAACAGTAAAAAGGCCAATAATGTGTTAAAAAATTTATATTCTCCAATTATTAAAAAGAAGGGAAGATATTTCAATACATCAAGACGTGCAGCAGAGGTTATAAAATATGCATCTAATGCATTTCTAGCAACAAAAATTACTTTTATAAATGAAATTTCAAATTTATGTGAAAAACTTAACGTCGATGTTACTGATATTTCAGTTGGTATGGGAGCCGATGAAAGAATTGGAGGAAGATTTTTAAGAGCTGGACCAGGTTATGGTGGTTCTTGTTTTCCGAAAGATACACGTGCATTAGTTTCTACTTCAAAAAAATTTAAAACCAATTTATCAATAGTTAAATCAACAATTTACTCTAATGACAATAGGTACAAATATTTATTAAATAATATTAAACAAATATTAAATAATAAGATGAAAAATAAAAAAATTACATTTTTGGGTGTTACTTTTAAGGCTGGTACTGATGATATGAGAGATTCGGCATCTCTAAAATTAATCCCATATTTGACTAAAAAAGGTGCAAAAGTTTCATACTATGAACCTACAGGAATTAAAAATGATTTTGATAAGAAGAAAGTATCTTATTTTAATAATATCAAAGATGCATGCACAAAGAGTGACCTTATAATAATTCATACAGAGTGGAATGAGTTTAAACAGATTAACTTTAATAAGTTAAATAATAAGAAAAAATTTAAGATTTACGATTTAAGAAATTTATATTCACCTTCAAAAATGAAAAATAAAAATATCAAATATTATAGTATAGGCAGATAACTATTTAATCTCGAATATTGCGTCAACTTCAACTGCAACACCTAAAGGCAAACTATTAGTACTCACAGCAGCACGTGTATGTGCGCCATTATCTCCAAAGACATCTTTGATTAAATCTGATGCTCCATTAACTACTTTAGGTTGTTCTATAAAGTCATCAGTAGAATTCACAAAACCTGTTAATTTAACGCATGATTTAATTCTTGATAAATCATCTGAACATGCCTTTTTAGCTTGAGCAATTATATTTAATGCACATCTTTGTGCTGCTTTGTAAGCTTGCTCCGTATTAAAATCTTTTCCAACTTTACCTTTTATTAACTGTCCATCAGCATCAATTGATATTTGTCCTGAAATATAAAGTAAATTGTTAGAAATTTTTGTGGCAACATATGAACCAACAGGATCAGAAGCTTTTGGCAGAACTAAACCCATATCTTTTATTTTTGCATCAATAGACATTATTTACCTTTCTTTTTCTTTTTATTCTTATCGTACTCTTTTCTTTTCTCAATTAAAATAAGAGCTTCCTCCATTGTTAATTCAATTGGGTCTTTTTCTTCGGGTATAGTAGCGTTTAGTGATTTGTATTTTATATAAGGCCCATATTGACCTTTCATTATTCTTACTGGTTTTTTATCTTCAGGGTGTTCTCCGAGATCTTTAATAAGTGAAGATGAAATTCTACCAGGCTTTGCCTCAGCAATTAGTGTTACAGCTCTATTTAATCCAATGCTAAATATTTCCTCTACATTCTCTAAACGAGCAGATTTATTCTCACATTTTAAATATGGACCAAATCTTCCAACATTGACTGTTATATCTTTGTCATTTTCAGGATTTTTACCTAAGCTTAATGGCAATGAGCACAAATATTTTGCTCTCTCTAAATCTATACTTTTTATATCAATACCTTTTGGTATTGAGACATTTTTCATGTTATTTTCCTCTTTTTTCAATTTTCTTTTTTTCTTTTTTGCTTCCTCTTCCTCTTTTTCGTATTGCAAATAAGGGCCAAATCTTCCATTTTTTAAATATATATCTTTACCATGATCATTTTGACCAATTAGCTTTGGTTCTGCCAATGTTAATTGTTGAGCAGCTTTAGATTTAGATAGAGGTCTGGTAAATTTACATTCTGGATAATTTGAGCATCCAATAAATGCACCACCTCTGAAACTATTTTTTAAGCTTAATTGGCCACTATCACAAAGTCTACATTTTCTATTTATATTTCCATCTTTATCTACTTCAAAAATTAATGATCCCAGACTTTCATTAAGTAAGTCTAGAACCTCTCTTGTTCTTTTTTCCTTAACATCTGTTACATTTAAATTAAAGTCTCTCCAAAATTCCTCTAAAACTTTTATCCAATTCTCTTTACCCGATGTTATGTCATCTAATTGATCTTCTAATTTTGCAGTAAAATCATAATCAACATATTTTGAAAATAATTTTTCTAAAAACGCAGATAGCAATTTTCCTCTATCTGTTGGAAAAAATCTTTTATTTTCAATATCAGCATATCCTCTGTTTGAAATAACAGATATGATACTAGCATAAGTAGACGGTCTACCAATTCCTAATTCTTCAAGTTTTTTAACAAGACTCGCTTCAGAATATCTTGGTGGGGGTTGAGTAAAGTGTTGTTCATCGTTAAAATCTTTATAAGATACTTCTCCTTTACTTACATCTGGTAAAATATTTTCCTCGTCTTTATTTCCATCTAAATTTGAAACTTTTAAAAAACCATCAAACTTTAATGTGGAGCCACTTGCTTTAAATATATTTTTTTCATCATCTGATGAGATAGTAATAGTTTTTCTATCAAATTTTGCAGATTCCATTTGTGAGGACAGGGATCTTGACCAAATTAAATTATACAATTTATATTGATCTGTACTTAGATATTTTTTCATATCATCAGGAACTCTACTTATCTCTGTTGGCCTAATTGCTTCATGGGCCTCTTGAGCATTTTTTGCTTTTTTTCCTGAATAATTTAATGGTGATGGTGGCAAATAATCATTTCCGTAGTTCTGAGTAATGAAATCTCTAAATGAGGTAACAGCATCCTTTGAGATATTTGTACCATCCGTTCTCATATATGTAATTAAACCAACTGTTTCACCATCTATATCTATACCTTGATACAATCTTTGTGCAATTTGCATTGTTCTCGATGCCCCAAACCCTAATTTACTAGATGAAGTTTGTTGTAAAGTTGAAGTTGTAAATGGACCAGATGGGTTTCGAGTGTATGTTTTAGAAGTTATATCACTAATTTTATATTTTTTGTTTTTTATTAATTCTACTCCTGAATTAACTTCCACTTTATTTTTAAATGAAAACTTTTCAATTTTTTTTCCATCAAGTTGATTAATATTTGTATTTATTATTAAATTATCTTTCGTTAAAAAATTTACATTTAGTGTCCAAAACTCTTTGGGTTGAAATACCTCTATTTCATGCTCTCTCTCTGTAAGCAATCTAAGTGCTACAGACTGAACTCTTCCTGCGGATTTTGATCCAGGTAGCTTTGTCCATAAAATAGGTGATATATTAAAACCTACTAGATAATCTAAAGCACGTCTTGCCATGTAAGCATCAACGAGTTCATTCTCAATATTTCTAGGATTATCTATCCCATTTGTTACAGCTTTTTTAGTGATTTCGTTGAAAACTACTCTTTCAACTTTTTTGTCTTTCAGAAGTTTTTTTTCATCTAAAAATTCTTTTACATGCCACGCTATTGCTTCACCCTCACGATCAGGATCTGTAGCAAGTATAATTTTGTCTGAATTCTTGGCTGTATCAGTTATCTCTTTTAAATATTTTTTAGAAAAACTGTCAACTTCCCAAATCATCTTAAAGGAATTTTCTGGATCAACCGAACCATTCTTTGATGGTAAATCTCTGATATGACCATAGCTAGCTAAAACTGTGTAATCTGCACCAAGATATTTATTTATAGTTTTAGCTTTTGCAGGACTTTCAACAATTACAAGATTCATTATTGTTGAAACTACTTATAACTACTTAACTGTCAAATTAATAAATTTTACTCTTTGTTTCTTCTTTGTTTATTAATCTTTTTATATTTTCTCTATGTGTATAAAAAATTAATACAAACATAATGGTAAAAAAAATAAAATTACCATTACCTAAAATTAATATGTAAATTGGTATTGAGATTGATGCAATTAAAGAAGATAGGGAAGAATATTTAGATATAATAAAGGTTAAAACCCAAATAATCCCAAATATTAATGCATAATAAATATTTATTGAAATTAGTATTCCCACAAATGTTGCAACACCCTTACCACCATCAAATTTTAACCAAACTGGAAATAAATGACCTAAAAAAGCACAAAGTGCAGAAATAAAAATTAAATCAGGATAATAAAGCTTTACATAAATAACAGGTATAACAGCTTTTAAAATATCTAGTATTAGGGTTAAATATCCTAATCTTTTATTTCCTGTTCTTAAAACATTTGTTGCTCCTATATTTCCAGACCCCACATCTCTTATATCTTTTTTAAGAAATATTTTTGTAAATATATATCCAAAAGGAATTGAACCAAATAAATAAGATATTAAAGCTGTAATTATATAATCCATTATTCAGCTTTAAATAATTCTTCTCCATTAACAAAAGTATTCATTACTTTACCTTGCAATTTTTTATCTTCTATTGGAGTATTTTTTGATTTTGATATTAATTTTTCTTTTCTCACTATCCATGGTTTGTTTATGTCTACAATACAAAAGTCACCATCATTACCTATTGATAAATTACCTTTATTTATTTTAAGTATTTTTGCAGGACTAGATGTTAAAGCCTTTATAATAGTTTCTAATTTTACTGATCCGTTATGATATAACTCTAAACTTAATGGCAATAAAGTTTCGATACCCGATGCACCAGTTTCTGCTTGTGCAAAAGTTAATCTTTTATTTTCTTCGTCTTCAGGTTTATGGTCAGATACTATTACATCAATCGTTTCATCAACCAACCCTTGAACTAGAGCATTTCTATCATCTTCGGTTCTTAAAGGTGGAGACAACTTTAAAAATGTTTTGAAATCACCAATATCATTTTCGTTTAAAGATAAATTATTAATTGAAACACCGCAGCTAAAATTAACTTTTTTCTTTCTCTCTCTAATTATTTCAACTGAATTCGCTGATGAAATTTGTGATATATGATATCTACAATTGTTATACTCTAATAAAGTTAAATCTCTTTCTAAGATTAACAATTCTGCACTTACAGGAATTCCCTGCAAACCAAGTTTTGTAGCAATTATGCCATCACTAATCATTCCATCTTTTGATAACTCTGCATCTTCTGCATGTTGTATAATTAAAGAATTTAAATCTGAGGCTGAATTCATAATTCTATTCATTATTCTTGGGTTTTGAATAGTTTTAATTCCATCTGTAAATCCAATAATCCCTTTTCCTTGCAATAACCCAAATTCAGTCATGTTCTCTCCCTCTGTATTTACAGTTAATGCAGCAGTTGGAAAAATATTTATTTTAGATTTATCTCTTCCTCTTCTTCTAAGAAAATCAACAATTGAAACATTATCAATCACTGGATTTGTGTTAGGCATTGTTACAACGGATGTCACTCCACCTGATAAAGCAGCTTCGCTTAATGTTCTAAAATTTTCTTTATATTCAAAACCAGGCTCACCAACAAATACACGCATATCTACCAAACCAGGGAATATATACTTACCTTTTAAATCGATTACTTTTTCTCGAGATGGAATATTATTAGTATTTACTTTTTTACCAACACCTTCAATTTTTCCATTTTCGTCAATTATTAATCCACCTGTCTCATTTAATGAATTATACGGATCAATTATATTTGCATTTATAAAGTATTTTTTTTTCATTTATTCACAAAATATCTTTAAGCAAGCCATTCTTACTGCTACTCCTAATTCAACTTGTTCTTTAATTACACTTTTATTAATATCGTCTGCTAAGTTTGTATCAATTTCAATTCCTCTGTTCATTGGACCTGGGTGCATTATAAGCGCATCTTCTCTAGCAAATTTTATTTTGTCTGGTGTTAAACCGTAATATTCATAGTATTCTCTGTTAGAAGATAGAAAAGAACTTGTCATTCTTTCATTCTGAAGTCTTAACATCATCACTATGTCACAGTCTTTAACTCCTTTTTTCATATCTGAAAAAATATTGACACCAAATCTTTCTATTTCATTTGGCATAAGATTAGTTGGAGCTACTATATTTACTTCAGCACCTAACATGTTTAGTAAATAAATATTTGATCTTGCTACTCTTGAATGAAGAATATCTCCACATATAGCTATTTTAAGACCTTCTATTTTTTTTCTTCTATTTATTATAGTTAACGCATCTAGTAGAGCTTGAGTAGGGTGTTCTCTTCGTCCATCTCCTGCATTTAGAACTGCACAATTAACTTTTTGAGATAACAAATTACAAGCACCTGAATCTTGATGCCTTATAACGATGATATCTGGATGCATTGCATTTAATGTCATTGCTGTATCTATTAGAGTTTCACCTTTTTTTATAGCAGAGTTTGTAATATTCATTGACATTACATCTGCACCTAATCTTTTTCCTGCTAATTCAAAAGAACTTTGAGTCCTGGTCGAAGGTTCAAAAAATAAATTTATTTGCGTTTTACCTTTTAAAATATCAAGCTTTTTGTTTTTGCTTTTGTTTAACTCAATGAATTTTGAGGCTTCATTCAAAATTATATTTACATCATTGACTGATAAGTCTTGAATACCTAACAAATGTTTTTGGGAAATTTTAATAGCTTTTTTGGATTTAATTGCCATTAAAATTAACTCTATAACTATATAGAGTTAACTATGCAAGCATTAATTCTGTAAATAATCTAGGGCTCCTTGTAAAATAAATGCTGCAGCAAATTTATCTATATCTTTCTCTCTTTTGCTAACGTTTATATCCAATTCACTGGACAAATTAAAAGCTCCAACTGTAGATAATCTTTCATCCCATAGACAAACAGGAATGTTAATTTTATCTGCAAGATTGATTGCTATGTCTTTAGCTGATTGTGATGATTTTCCATATGAACCATCCATATTTATTGGATTCCCAACTATTATACCTTTGACATCGTTCTCCTTGATTATACTCTTAATATCTTCAATTAATTTAGAAGACTTTATTTTTTCTAAAGTTTTATAAGGCGTAGCAATTTTTTGATTGCCATCGCTTATTGCAATTCCAATCCTTTTTGAACCCAAATCTATACCTATAATTCTTGATCCATCTGATACTTTTGATTTGAACTCGTTAATTGTGATCATATTGTATATTTTTAACTTAAGTGGTATTTTGCGACAATATTTTTTACCATATGACTATAGATCTTAAAACTGTAAAACACATATCAAAATTAGCTAGAATCTCACTAGATGAGAAAAAAGCAGAAAAACTAGCAACTGATATGAATTCAATATTTGAATTTATTGAAAAATTAAATGAATTAAATACAGATAATGTTGAACCATTAACTTCTATAGCTGAAACAACTTTAAGATTTAGAGATGATAAAATAACTAGTGAAAATATAAGAGAAAAAATATTAAAAAATTCACCAGAAAAAAATGATGATTTTTTTGTTGTACCGAAAGTTGTTGAGTAATGTCTGAAATAACATCTTTAACACTTTATGAATTAATTAAAAATATTAAAGAGAAAAAAATATCTTCAAATGAAGCTGCAAAATCTTTTGTTGATAGAGCTGAAAAGTCAAAAAAAATAAATGCATATGTAACTGAAAATTTTGAAAATTGTCTTAAACTTTCAAAAGAGTTTGATGATAAACCAAATTTTGATTTAAAACTTCCAGGCATTCCAATTGCTGTAAAAGATCTCTTTTGCACAAATGAAGTAAAAACAACAGCTGGAAGCAATATCTTAAATAATTTTGTACCAACATATGAATCTACTGTAACACAAAATATATGGAACGAGGGAGGCATATTGCTTGGCAAACTTAATTGTGATGAATTTGCAATGGGATCATCTAATGAAACAAGTTTTTTTGGCAATGTTCAAAACCCAATCGCAGAAGATTTAGTTCCTGGTGGATCATCTGGTGGTTCTTCAGCGGCTTTAGCAGCTAATTTAACACCTGTAACAATAGGCACTGACACTGGTGGATCTATTAGGCAACCTGCCTCCTTTACTGGTACAGTAGGACTAAAACCTACTTATGGCAGCTGTTCAAGATATGGAATTGTTGCTTTTGCATCATCTCTAGATCAAGCAGGTCCAATGAGCAAAGATGTCAAAGATAGCTCCATTCTTTTAGAGGTGATCTCATCATTTGATAAAAAAGATTCAACCTCAATTGATTTTAAAAGAAATAATTATTCATCAAAGCTAACTAGAAATATTAAAGGTTTAAAAATCGGTATTCCAAAAGAATATAGAGTTGATGGGATGCCAGACGAAATTGAGAAACTTTGGAAAAAAGGTATTGAGTATGCAAAAGATTGTGGAGCAAAAATAATTGATATTTCATTACCTCATACTAGCTATGCTTTACCAACTTATTATATTGTAGCGCCAGCTGAAGCATCATCTAATTTAGCAAGATATGATGGTGTTAAATATGGTCTAAGATCTTCCGGGAAAAATTTAATTGATATGTATGAAAAAACTAGATCAGAGGGATTTGGTGAAGAAGTAAAGAGAAGGGTAATGATTGGCACCTATGTTTTATCTTCTGGATATTATGATGCTTACTATCTTAAAGCTCAAAAAGTTAGACAATTAATTAAACAAGATTTTGACCAAGCTTATAATAAAGTAGATGCTATTTTGACACCTTCAACACCTAGTTCTGCATTTAAAATAGGAGAAAAATCTAATGATCCAGTTTCAATGTATTTAAATGATATATTTACTGTTCCAGTAAACCTTGCAGGTTTACCTGGAATTTCAATACCTGCAGGTGTAGATAAAAATAATTATCCATTGGGTTTACAAATAATAGGTAAACCGTTTGATGAACAAACAGTTTTAAATATTGCTTATTCAATGGAGGAAAAAATCAATTATAAAAATAATATAGCTGATTGGTGGATGAAATAATGTCTAAAAATAATTCGGAATATTTAATTGAAAGAAATGATAATGTTTATGAAGTTGTTATAGGACTTGAAGTTCATGCTCAAGTAACATCAAATTCAAAACTTTTTTCATCTTCTTCTACAAAATTTGGTGCTGAACCTAATACTCAAGTAAGCTTAGTTGATGCAGCTTTTCCAGGCATGCTTCCAGTAATTAATGAATTTTGTGTTAAACAAGCTATAAAAACTGGCATTGGTTTAAGAGCTAAGATCAATAATAAGTCTGTTTTTGATAGAAAGAATTATTTTTATGCAGATTTACCTCAGGGTTATCAAATTTCACAATACAAATACCCAATCGTGGGTGAGGGTAATGTTATTTTGGATATGCCTGAAGGTCAAAAACAGGTTGGAATAGAAAGATTACATTTAGAGCAGGATGCAGGTAAAAGTATTCATGATATTGATCCTAGTAATACACTAGTTGATCTTAATAGATCAGGTGTAGCTTTAATGGAGATTGTTAGTAAGCCTGATCTAAGATCACCAGATGAAGTGAATGCTTATATAAAAAAACTTAGATCTATTATGAGATATTTAGGAACTTGCGATGGGAACATGCAAGAGGGATCCTTAAGAGCTGATGTTAATGTGTCTGTAAGAATAAAAGGCTCAACAGATTTAGGAACAAGATGTGAAATAAAAAATGTTAATTCTATCAAATTCATGCAAATGGCAATTATTTATGAAGCAAATAGACAAGTCGATTTAATAGAAGAAGGTCAAGAAATAGATCAAGAAACAAGGCTTTTTGATACAAAAAAAAATGAAACAAGATCAATGAGGTCGAAAGAAGATGCTCATGACTATAGATACTTTCCAGATCCAGATTTACTTCCATTAGAAGTTACGGATGAATTTATTGATAAACTAAAATCTGAAATCCCTGAATTACCAGATGATAAAAAGAAAAGATTTATTGATGAATTTAAAGTGTCACCTTATGAAGCAACAATACTGGTCTCTGATATCGATACAGCTAAATATTTTGAAGAAGTTGTTGCCAAAATGGGTAAAAACCGTGACATGAAACTAGCCGTAAATTGGATTACAGGAGAATTATTTGCAGTTTTAAATGAAAAAAATATTGAAATTGCTCAAAGTCCAATAAGTGCAAAAAATTTGGCAAAATTGATTAATTTAATTAAAAATGGAACAATCTCAGGAAAAATTGCTAAGACAATATTTGAGTTAATGTTAGATGGTGACATAGACCCTCAAATAATTGTTGAGGAAAAAGGGTTAAAGCAAGAAAGTGATCCAAAAGCATTAGAGGCATTAATTGATAAAATAATCAATGATAACAGAGAAAAAGCTATTGAGTATAAACAAGGAAAAGAAAAGCTATTTGGCTTCTTTGTTGGACAGGCAATGAAAGCTTCTGGTGGAAAAGCTAACCCTCATTTAATTAATGAAATATTAAAGAAGAAACTTTAATTTAACTAAACCTATAGTCATTATATAATTAAGATAGATGGGAAAGAATATTGAAATTTCTGAAAAAATCGAAAAATATATTAATAATTTTAGTTTTAAACTAAACTCAGTTCAAAAAGAAATCATAGATTATAATAATACCCTTGGAAATGAAAAAAGAATGCAAGTAGCAATATCTCAATGTCATTTTCTACATTTAATAATAAAAATATCTAATATAAAAAATGTGCTTGAGATTGGAACTTTTACTGGTTTAAGTGCACTTTCTATTGCCCTTGCACTTCCTGATGATGGAAAACTTACAGCACTTGATAAAGACCAAGAGACAAACAAGATTGCAGTAAGTTTTTTTAAGAAAGCAAATCAAGATAAAAAAATTCAAACGATTGTAAAACCTGCGCTAGATAGTTTAGATGAATTAAAAAAACAAAAATATGATATGGTTTTTATTGATGCTGATAAGCTTAACTATAAAGAATATTATGAAAAATCATTAAAAATAATAAAAAAAGGTGGTTTGATCATTATTGATAATGTTTTATGGCATGGTGAAGTTGCAGATGAAGATAATATGGATAAATTTACATTAAATATTAGAGAATTAAATGAGCATGTATCAACTGATAAAAGAGTAGAACAAATAATTATCCCATTAGGAGATGGAATGACTGTTTGTAGGGTTTTATAATGTTCAATATTTTTGGTTTTTATAAATTTAAAAAACTTAATAATCTTAAAAAATTGAAAAATAGATTAGAAAATAATCTTAAAGATTATGAAATTAGAGGAACAATAATAATTTCACCCGAAGGTGTTAATGGAACAATTTCAGATAAAAAAAATAACCTTTTAAAATTCAATAAACTTCTAAAAAAAATATTATCTATAAAAAAATTTAATTCAGAAAATAATTCTAATAGTAAATTTGATCCATTTCATAAACTTAAAATTAAAATCAAAAAAGAAGTTGTTCCAATGGGTTTTAAAGTTAGAAACTATAATTTTCCTAAGAACAACCTAAATCCAATGGAATGGAATAAAATAATTAAAAAAAAGGATACAGTTTTGATAGATGCACGGAAATCTTTTGAGTATGATGTGGGTACTTTCAAAAAATCTTTAAATCCAAATATAGAAAACTTTCGTGAATTTCCTAAATATTTAAATCAATTTAAAAATAGCGAAAATATAGCAATGTTTTGTACAGGCGGTATCAGGTGCGAAAAAGCAAATATTTATTTGAAAAAAAAAGGATTTAAAAATGTATATGTTTTAAAAGGCGGAATTATTAATTATCTGAATAATATTAATAAAAAAAATAGTCTATGGAACGGCGAATGTTTTGTTTTTGATAATAGAGTTTCAATAAAACATGGCTTGAGGCAGGGGAGTTATTCAATTTGTAGTGGTTGCAGAAAACCTGTTTCTATCAAAGAAAAAAAATCTTCTAAATATTTAGAAGGCATTCATTGTCCAAAATGTCACGATTCTTTAACAGATGATCAAAAATCAAGATTTGCTATGAGGCAAAAACAGATATTACTTGCAAAAAAATTAGGTAAGAGACATATCTTCAAAAAAGAATATTAAAATAATAATTAATTTATATGGACTTGCTTAAAGAAAATATTCCTGTGCTTGTAAGAAAACTTGCAATACCAGCAAGCGTTGGAACGCTCTTTCAAACTCTATACAATATTGTAGATACATTTTATTCTGGACTAATTTCACCAGAGGCTCTATCAGCTTTGAGTAAATCTTTTCCAATATACTTTATAATTGTTGCAACATCTATTGGTGTTACTGTAGGTGGAACTTCATTGATAGGAAATAGTATTGGAGAAAAAAATGAAAAAAATGCTTCGTACTATTTTACTCATATTATAATTTATGGTTTACTAATTTCAGTTTTTATAACATTTATAGGTCTCTATTTTTCAGAAAAGGTATTTAATCTGATGGGATCAACTCAAGAAATTACAAATTTGGGTCTCCAATATACAAATATAATGTTTTATGGATCATTCCTATTTTTCCTTGTTGTTTCATTAAATTCGCTTTTACATGCTGAAGGAGATACAAAAACATACAGAAATGTTTTAATCCTTAGTTTTCTTTTAAATATAATTTTAAATCCTATTTTAATATTTGGGTTTTTATTTATTCCTGCAATGGGAATGATGGGAATAGGTTTATCAACAATTATTGCACAATTAATAGCATTTCTAATTATTCTTTTTAAAGTTTTACAAAATCCACGTGTTAAAAAAATTACAATTGAATATTTTAATGTAAAATTTATTTTTTTAAAAAATATTTTCTTTCAATCAATGCCAATATCTATTGCAATTTGTGGATATGCTGTAGCAGCTACATTTATTTTCACTTATGTTGGTCAGACAAGTGAACTAGCAGTTGCTGGGTATGGTGCAGCTACGAGAATAGAGCAGGTTGTTTTACTGCCAATACTGGGAATAAATACTGCAATAATCTCAATTATAGCTCAAAACTTTGGTGCAAATAACTTTGATAGAGTTAAAGAGACTTACTTCGTTTCAATTAAATATGGCCTTATCTTGATGGTTTTTTCAGGGATATTAGTTTATTTAACAGCCGATATAGTTCCAAGGTTTTTTTCTAGCAACGAAGTGGTATTAGAATATGGAAGAAGGTATTTAAAAATTGCAGCTTTCATATTACCGGCTTACCCAATTTTCTTTTTATCAAACGGTTTTTTTATGGGATTAAAAAAATCTAATTATGCAATGGTCAATAATATGATGAGAAATGTACTAGTGCCAATATGTGTTTTCTATTTAGCTAAATACTTATCAGCAGACTTTGATACTTTTTTTTGGCTATGGTTCGTTTTCCAGTGGACACTATCTATACTTTTATTTACGTATGTTAATTATTATATAAAAAAAAAATTAGATAAATCTAGCACTGTCCTTAATCCACAACCATAAATCTTCAGAAAAAGATCTTCTTACAAAAAGATTAATTTCATCGATTTCTTTATGGTGGATAATCACATCTGTATGATTTAACAGGGTTTGTGTAACTGAGTTTTTAGTTTTTTTGAAACTTTCATAATTAAATGGCGATCCAGAGGAAAGAAGATCAAACGTCTTATTGCCTTTTATATTAATACAAATCCATTGATTTGAAACATCAACGACTGAACCAAAATTAAGTTTTGAAATTTCATTAAAAAGGTTATTGAATAATTGTCGATCTTCGCCGTTAAAATATACTAACCATTCGTCTGGACTTAACCACAGCGTACTGTATTGTTGATTTGATGAACTTGTATTTGGCTCAATAGGTAAAATTATAGATAAGATTTTTCCTATTTTGGTAAAAAATTCTTTCTTTTTTCCTCTTAAATTTATTTTTACAATTGGTTCAGATAAAGAAATTTCGAGACCTTCAAATGAACCTTTTTCAAATTTAGGATATTCTTGATTAAGCATAAATCCTCTTATTTTCTTTATCTAGAAAAACTGAGTCAGACACTGTTACATTTATATTTTTATTTTCCATTGGCACAATAAGTTTTTGGCCATTCATTTTTTTTCCACTTTTAACGACAGCAAGTGCGATTGATTTATTTAAATTTGGGCTAAAGTAACTCGATGTTACATGTCCAATCATTTCTATTGGTTTTTTGTTCACATCAGAAACAATCTGGGCTCCTTCTTCTAAAACTTCATTTGGATCATCTGTTAGTAATCCTACAAGTTGTTTTCTATCTTCTCTTATAGTATCACTTCTATAAAGAGATCTTTTTCCAATAAAATCATATTTTTTTTTGCTAACTATCCAATCCATTTGAAGGTCAATTGGTGTCATAGTACCATCTGTATCTTGACCAACAATAATAAAACCCTTTTCAGCTCTTAATAAATGCATTGTTTCTGTTCCGTATGGAGTAATTTTAAATTCTTTTCCTACCTCAATGCATTTCTCCCATAACGATTTTCCGTATTTTGACTCTATATTAATTTCATAACTAAGTTCACCAGTAAAACTTATTCTCATTATTCTACAATTAATCTCATCAATTTTGGCATTTTGGTAAGACATATGTGGAAAAGCTTCATCACTAAAATCTTTATCAGGAAATATTTTGGTTAATATTTTTTTAGAGTTTGGACCACATATACTTGCTGTTGAGTAGTGGTCAGTGACTGAAGTTAAATAAACATCTAATTCAGGCCACTCTGTTTGTAAATAATCTTCAAGTTTTGAAAGAACATTCGCTGCTCCTCCTGTTGTTGTAGTCATTAAGTAATGATTTTCACCTAATCTTGTCGTAACACCATCATCATATACCATGCCATCTTCATTTAACATCAATCCATATCTGCATTTTCCAATTCCTAATTTTGACCATGCATTTGTGTAAACTCTATTTAAAAATTCAGATGCGTCAGTTCCTTGAATATCTATTTTTCCAAGTGTAGAAGCATCTAAAATTCCTGCACTATCTCTAGCTGCCTTACTTTCTCTTTGAACAGCATCATGCAGACCTTCGTCATTAATAGGGTAATACCAAGGCCGTTTCCATTGTCCAACATTTTCAAATTTAGCATTATTTTGACTATGCCATTCATGAATTGACGTTTTTCTTATAATATCAAAAAACTTACCTACACTTCTTCCAACTATTGACCCAAAAGTTAATGGTGTGAACGGTGGTCTAAATGTTGTTGTTCCTAATGTACCCATTTTAACACCAACAGTATCTGCAATAATCCCCAATGCATGCATGTTGGATAGTTTGCCCTGGTCAGTTGCCATACCAGTTGTTGTGTAACGTTTTACATGTTCAATAGATTTAAAACCTTCTCTAAGCGCAAGTTTTATATCTTTTACAGTAGAGTCATTTTGAAAATCAATAAAAGATTTACATTTACCCTCTGATATATAATTTGGTAGTAGCCATATGTTTCTTTTATCCAATTCTTTTGAGTTGAGTACTGAAGTGTTGTCGAATTCAGTTTCGCTGACCTTCAAAAAATTCTTTACCTTTTTATTTGTATTATTAATTATTTCTTCAAGCTCAAAGTCACCATTGCATGAACCAACATTAATATGATTTTCGTCGATTTCAGTTGGTATAAAAGTTTGATCATTTTCTCTAAAATCTAATTTTCCACCAGATTGTGTATGCATGTGAACCATTGGCGTCCAACCACCACTTACTGCTAAGCAATCACAGTTAATTCTATTTTTATCTCCAACAACATTTGATCCATCTTCTGATAAATTCATTATCTCAATAGAATTTATTTTTCTATGACCAAAAGTATTAACTATTGTTGAGTTCCAATAGATTTTAACTCCAAGTTTTTCAGCATTTTTAACAATTTTGGAATTAGATTTTTTTCTTATATCTATTATTTCGACAGATATTCCTTTTTCTTTCAATGAAACAGCTGTTTCGTAAGCACTATCATTATTAGTAAATATCACATTATTAAATCCACAAGATACACCATAAAAATCTAAATATTTTTTTACAGAGTTAGCAAGCATTATTCCAGGTCTATCATTATTATTAAATACAAGCGGTCTTTCAATAGCACCTGTTGCTACTAATACTTTATCGGCTCTAATTTTCCATAATCTCTGTCTTATGTCACCATTTCTCTTGTCCAATGGTAGGTGATCTGAAATATTTTCTTTTGCTAAGAGGTAATTATAACTATGATAAGCTGCTAAGCTTGTTCTAGTTTTGATTGTTAAATTATCTAATTTTTGAAGTTCAACAATCTCTTCATCTAACCATTCACTAGAATATTTATTATTAATTTTATAATTTTCATTCTTTTGAAATATTGTTGATCCACCAAGAATATTTTTATCTTCAATTAATATCGTTCTTAAATTATTTTTTGCAGCAATTTTCGATGCAATAATTCCAGAAATACCACCACCTATTATTAATACATCACAATGAACATGTTTATGGTCATACAATTCAGGGTCGGGTTTTGTTGGTGATTTTCCTAGTCCCGCAGACCATCTTATCAGCGGTTCGTAAATTTTTTTCCAGAAACTTTTAGGCCACATAAAAGTCTTATAATAAAAACCTGCAGGTATAAATGGAGATATAAAATTGTTAATTCCCCCTATATCAAAATTAACACTGGGCCAACAATTTTGACTTGAGGCTTTTAAACCTTCATACAATTCAATCTCTGTAGCTCGAACATTGGGTTCTGTTAAATCTGTATCTTCATTTATTTGGCATATCGCATTAGGTTCTTCCGATCCACAAGACATTATCCCTCTTGGTCGATGATATTTAAAGCTTCTACCAACTAAATGAACTCCATTTGAAAGTAGGGCAGAAGCCAAAGTATCACCGTCAAAACCGTGATAAGATTTTCCATCGAAATTGAATGAAACTGTTTTAGTTTGATCTACATGTTTTGTCTTATTAACTCTAAATTTTGTCATTTATTCTACTGGTGGTTTTTCGCCCATTTTATAAACCGCATGTATTTTGTCATTTGATGTGTCTCTAACCATATTAAACCATTTCCTACATCCATGAGCATGGTTCCATCTTTCGAACTGAACTCCTTTAATATTCTTTCTCATAAATAGATATTCTGCCCATTGATTGTCACTTAGCTCAGTTGGTTGTTTGGGTCTAACTATGTGAGCTTCACCTCCACATGAAAATTCACTTTGGTCTCTTTCACCACAATATGGACAATTTATTAAAAACATTAGTGTGCTACAGCGGCTGCACCATGTTCGTCAACTAGATCTCCACTTACAAATCGATTAAGATTAAATGCAGCATTTAATTTATGTGGTTCATCATTAGCAATAGTGTGTGCAAATAAATCACCAGATCCAGGTGTTGCTTTAAAACCTCCAGTGCCCCAACCACAGTTAAAATAGAGTCCTTTTATATTTGTTTTACTAATTATTGGACTTGCATCAGGACATATATCAACAATTCCACCCCATTGTCTCAACATTTTCATTCGGCTAAAAATAGGGTACAGCTCCAATATTGCTTTTAATGTTCCTTCAACAACATCGTGACTACCTCTTTGTGTATAAGAAATATAAGCGTCAGTACCAGCGCCAATTACTAGTTCACCTTTATCAGACTGACTAACATATGCATGTACAGCATTGGACATTACTACAGTATCAATTATTGGTTTAACTGGTTCTGAAACTAATGCCTGTAAAGGTTTGCTTTCCAGTGGTAATTTTAATCCTGCCATGTTAGCAATTACACTTGAGTGTCCTGCTGCAACAACACCAATTTTTTTTGTTTTAATAAATCCTTTTGATGTTTCAACACCTTCAACTTGATCTCCATTTCTTTTTATACCTTTAACTTCACAATTTTGTATTATATCAACTCCCATTTCATCTGCACCTCTCGCATAACCCCATGCAACAGCATCATGTCTAGCAGTTCCTGCTCTCCTTTGTAATGTTCCACCAAGAACAGGGTATCTTATATCTGGAGAAGTATTTATTATTGGACAAAATTCTTTTACTTGATTTGTATTTAACCACACTGCATCAATGCCATTAAGTCTGTTTGCGTGAGTTCTTCTTTTTAAATCCCTTACATCTTGAAGGTTATGGGCTAAATTCATCACTCCTCTTTGACTGAACATTATATTGTAGTTTAATTCTTGAGATAAATTTTCCCAAATCTTTAATGCATGGTCGTATAATCCAGCACTTGCATCCCACAAATAATTTGATCTTATAATTGTAGTATTTCTTCCTGTATTTCCTCCACCAATCCAGCCTTTTTCTAAAACAGCAATATTTCTCATGTTATGCTTTTTAGCTAGGTAGTAAGCTGTTGCTAAACCGTGTCCACCACCACCAATTATAATAGCTTCATATTCTCTTTTTGGCTCAGGATCTCCCCATGCTTGCTTCCAGTTTTCATGCTGCGAAAAAGCATTTTTAATCAGTGAGAATATCGAATATTTGTTTTTCATAATTGCCAGAAATTACTTGATTAATATTGAATATTCAATGATTTCAAGTTACACATCTACATACGGAAGGATGGGTGAGCTGGTTGAAACCAGCGGTTTGCTAAACCGCCGTGCGCTTGAAAAGGTGTACCGAGGGTTCGAATCCCTCTCCTTCCGCCATTAATATAGTGGCTTATTTTTAAAAAAATCGCTGAGATAAATTGGTTTTTGAGACAATATGTACCTATAAACATTATAATTTTCTAAAACTCTTTGAACGTAATTTCTGGTTTCTTTAAATTTTATTAGCTCAATCCAATCCACATAATCTATTTGTTTTTTTTGGGGATCCTTGTTTAATTTCTTCCAGTACTTAACTCTTTTGGGTCCTGCATTATAAGCAGCTGTAGCAAAAGGGTAGGAGCCTTTATAATTACTAATCAATCCAGCTATATAATGAGATCCTAAATTTATATTATATTCAGGGTCGGTTGTTAATTTTGATTTAGAGTAACCAAGTTTAGCTTGTTTTGAAACTGTTTTAGCAGTGTATGGCATAAGCTGCATTAATCCTTGAGCACCAACTCTGCTTCTAGCCGAAGTATCAAATTCACTTTCCTGTCTTATAATTGATAATATTAAAGCTGGATCAGGAATCTTCCTGCCTCCAACAAATTTTGGCACACTCATGATTGGGTAATTAAATTGGTTATGAAATCTTTTTTGATATGATGCTATTTTAGAAACTTGTATTGCAAAATCAAACCGTGAGATATCGGACGCCAGTTTCGCAGCCAAAACCTCGCTTCCCTTTTCTATATTATCGTTAGCTAAATGTCTTAATATATGTTTGGTGTATTTATCTTTGTTTAAATAATCAAGTAGATCCACAATTGCGACAAGTTTTTTTAGATAAAATTCTTGCTCATATTTATCATCAACAAACATTAATTTATCTAACTCAAATTTTTTTTGCGGTTTAACTTTCATATGTGAAAGTTGACCATAATAAGTTGTTAAATAATTCGATCCTTCAAAATACCATTTGTTAGAATTTTCTTTATCACCAATTTTTTCATAAGTTCTTCCTAACCAGTAAGCACCTCTTGAAAGACTTATTGGGTAGTTAACACTGTAATAAAAATTTTTAAAATGCTTTTCTGCCAGCTCAGGATTTTTTAAAAAACTCAATGCTATCCAGCCGCTCATCCATTCGGCCTCAGCATATTCGGGGCCCTCTGACATTGCATGTTTTGAAACTACTTTATAAGCAGTATTATATTTTCTTTTATATAATAAAGATCTTCCAATTATTGATCTTTCTTTCCACCATTTATCAGGTCTAACTAAATATTTTTTTGTATTTTGAATATCATTTAATATTTCTAATGAACTATCTACACGACCTTTTTTCCGTCTCCATTTTAATCTGTCATATTTTAGACCAGGATCATTTTTTAATTTTTGTGGTACTTTTTTTATTGCCTCATCAACACCATAGCCTCTACTTATCAATATTTGTCTAGCTGTATAAAGTAATTGATAATCCTTTGGTAAATATCTAATAATTCTTTTAAGGTCCCAGTGTTTACCTTCCCAAGCATAATAATCTGCTCTCTTGATATAATCTGAAGTATCTAAAAAATTTTTAAATTTTTTTCTAAAATATTTTAGACTATTTGTATTTAAGTCAGCATTTACAAAACCTTCTTTGACTAGTTTAATACCTTCCCCCGATTTACCAATTTTTATCAAACTTTCACCTAACATCATTTTTCCATATCCACTTAATGGCTCGTTGCTTTGAAACCAATTAATGATTTCTGTAGAAGAATGGTTTTGTAAATTTATTTTGTGTTCAGCAAGATATTTAATTCTATCAAATCTTGGATAATCCTTAACTCTTTCGATAAACCTTTTATATTCAGAGAAAGTTGCCCTATTTCCTGAAGTAAGTAGATGTCTCCATTCAATGAAATCATATATGGATTCAGCTCTAGCTTTTTTTGCTGTATTTTTTGCATCTTTCCAATTAGATTTTTCCATAAATCTAATTGCTTGTTTTGCATACTCAAAATCTCTCTCACTATAATATTTTGTTTTTTTTGCAGTTCTTAATAACTGTTTTTTTACAACAAGTGGTTTTTTTGGAGGTAATAAAATTCCAAATATCTCTTTAGGTAAATCTTTATCATCTTTTAAACTTTGTTTTTCATCAAATGTTCCAGGTTTCAACGGGGGTATTACTATCTGATTTTTAAATGTAGGTTTTTTCTTAGGTATTATTATTTCATTTGAATATGATGATTGAAAAAAGCTAAAAAAAAATATAGTTGTTAGTAGTAATATAGATTTTCTAAAAATCATTTTTAATAACTTATGATATAAATATTTATGTTTAAAGGTTCAAATGTAGCTTTAGTAACACCATTTAAAGGCGATAGTCTTGATGAGGAAACTTATATAAAAATTATTAATTTTCATTTAGAAAATGGAACAAATGGACTTGTTCCAGCTGGTACAACGGGTGAGTCTCCAACTCTTTCACATAGAGAACATGAAAAAGTTATAGAGTTATGCATACAAGAAGCTAAAGGAAAAATTCCTGTAATTGCAGGCACTGGATCAAATTCTACGTCAGAGGCGATATCACTCACAGAACACGCAGAAAAAGCTGGAGCAGATGGCGCCTTGGTGGTTACACCCTATTATAATAAACCTACTCAGGAGGGCTTATATCAGCATTACAAGGCCATAAATGACAAATGTGGCATACCAATTATAATTTATAATATTCCTGGCAGATCAGTTATTGATATGACAGTCGATACTATGGCAAGGTTATTTGAGCTGAAGAACATTGTTGGAGTTAAAGATGCAACTGGCGATTTGAATAGAGTAGATGAGACTTTCAAAAAAATTGGGAATGAATTTATCCAACTAACAGGAGAGGATGGTCTTGCTTATGAGTATAATAAAAGAGGGGGCGTAGGATGTATTTCTGTTACAGCTAACATAGCTCCTAAAATGTGCTCTGATATGCAAAAATTTTCAAAATCAGAAGATAAAGATGAGCAAAAAAAAGCAGAAGAGATAGATAAAATTCTTCAACCTGTTCACAAATCTTTGTTTATTGAGAGCAATCCATCTCCAGTTAAATATGCAGCTAAATTGATTGGGCTCTGTGATGATAATGTGAGATTACCTTTAGTAACAGTTTTAGAACCAACAAAATCTGAGGTGAAAAAAGCTCTTCTATCTGCCAACTTAATTAATGAATAAAAAAACCAATCCTGGTTTAAAAATTATAACAATTAATAGGAAAGCATCTTTTAATTATTTTTTTAAAGAAATATTTGAAGCTGGTATAGTTTTAAAAGGGTCTGAAATAAAATCTGTAAGAGCAGGTAAAATTAACATTGCAGATTCTTATGCTGTAGATAAAGATGGTGAAATTTTTTTGATTAATTCTCATATACCTATTTATAAACAAGCTAGTTATTCAAATCATAATCCTTACTCTGAAAGAAAACTTCTATTGAATAAAAGAGAAATTAATAAAATTATCGGTAGAATTCATGAAGATGGTTTAACTATTGTACCAACAAAAATGTATTTTAAAAAAGGGAAGGCAAAATTAGAGATTGCAGTAGCCAAAGGTAAAAAACAATTTGATAAAAGACTGACAAAAAAAACAAGAGATTGGAACCGTGAAAAAGCAAGATATATTAGAAAATCAAGTTAATTTAGTATACCTGGCGTTAGGTTCTAATCTTGGAAACAAGAAAACTAATCTAAATAAATGTATAGACTTAATAAAAAAAGAGGAGATTTTTATAAAGAAAAGATCTAAATTTTATAGCACAAAATCTTGGCCAAATGAAAATTTTCCAAACTTTATTAACGCTATCATACTTGTTGAGACAAAATTTAGTTTAACCGAATTATTTTTAAAAATTAAAAAAATTGAAAAAAAATTAGGTAGAACAAGGTCAAAAAGAAATTATCCAAGAGTATGTGATATCGATATAATTGATTATAATGGTGAAATAATTCATAGAAAACTTGGAAAACATATACTAAATATTCCACATAAAAGAATGCATAATAGAAATTTTGTTCTGTTTCCTTTATATGAGATAGATAAAGATTGGGTTCACCCTAAACTTAATAAAAATATAGTCATTTTAATGTCAAATTTAGCCTCAGATCAGTTATTGGGTGTTAAAATTGCCCAATAAAATGATATAAACAATAATGCTTAAATCTGAAGAATTAATTAATAAGGTAAAAAATTATAACAAGTTTCTTAATCCAGAAACTTTGTCAAAAGCTTATGATTTTGCTTTAAAGGCTCATGAAAAACAAAAAAGAGATGAGGGCTCTCCATATATTATTCATCCAATAGCAGTTGCTAATATTTTAACTGAGTTAAAGCTAGACAGTGCAACTATAGCCACAGGTTTACTTCATGATACAATAGAAGATACTCACGCAACTTACAATACAATAGAGACAGAATTTGGAAAAGAGGTTGCTGATTTAGTAGACGGTGTCACAAAAATTTCAGTGTTTGAAAATCAGGCTATATCAAACTCTAAAGCAGAAAATTTTAGAAAATTAATACTTGCAACATCTAAAGATATTCGAGTTTTATTGGTTAAGTTAGCTGATAGACTTCACAATATGCGCACAATCAAGGTTGTTAATAAAGAAAAGCAGATTAGAAAAGCAAAAGAAACTATGGAAATTTATGCTCCACTTGCAGACAGAATGGGGATGCATCGTATAAGGGATGAGTTAGAAGATCTATCTTTTGAAGTTTTAAATGAAGATGCAAGAAAATTAATCAAAGACAGATTAGATAAAATTAAAGAAAATAACCTTATAAATTTCAATAATATTTCTGATCAATTTTCTGAAATACTTAAAATTAAAAATATTGAGCCAAAAATAGTTGGAAGAGAAAAAACTCCTTTTTCAATTTGGAGAAAAATTCAAAAAAAAAGAACTTCTCTTGAGCAAATAACAGACATAATTGGTTTTAGAATTATTTTAGATAATATTGATGATTGCTATAAAGCTCTAGGAATTTTCCATAGTAAATGGAATTGCATACCAGGTAAATTTAAAGATTATATTTCATCTCCTAAAATCAATAAATATCAATCATTGCACACAGCTATTATTGGGCCAAATAAAAGACCTATTGAAATACAATTAAGAACGAAGCAAATGCATGAGTTCGCAGAAAGAGGTATTGCTTCACACTGGAAATATAAATCATCTGAAAAATTTAATTCTTTAACTTGGAAGGAATATGATTGGTTAGCAGATTTGGTAGAAATTATAGATAAAAACGAAAACCCAGATGACTCGTATGAATATACAAAACTTCAAATGTTTCAAGAAAACGCCTTTTGTTTTACTCCAAAAGGATCAATTATTAAGTTACCTAAAAATGCTACACCCATAGATTTTGCATACGCAGTCCATACCCAAATAGGAGATGCTGCTGTTGGTTGTGAAATAAACGGAAAAGAAAGCGCTTTGCAATCAATATTAAGAAATGGTGATGTTGTTAAGATTATAACATCTAAAAAAGCCTCCCCCTCTCTACATTGGTTAACTAGTACAAAAACAGGAAAAGCACGAGCAGCAATTAGACGTTATTGGCAGTACCGTGAAAACAGCAAACCGATTAAGGAAAAAAGATATAATACTACACTTTGGATTTCTCTTCCAGACGAACCTGGAAAAATGGGAGATGTAACAACTATGATTGGTGAAAACTTTGTTAATATTTCAAGTGTGGAAATGGTAGAAAAGCTCAATGGCAGGATTAATTTCAAATTTAATTTAATCATACATGACCTTAAGAACTTTACAAAATTGATAAGTGAACTAAAACAAAAAGAATATAAATTTAAAATTATTAGACACAAAAATAAAAAATATGCTTTCTTTAAAAAACTCTTTAGCAGTTTTAAGAAAAACTAATGCTTTGTTAGACGGACATTTCGTTTTGTCATCTGGACTACATTCACCTTCATATATTCAATGCGCAAAATTACTTAGCTTTCCAAATAAGTCTGAAAAATTTACAAAATCTTTAGCAAATAAAATAAAACGAACATTTAAAAATATTGATTTAATTCTTTCACCAGCAATGGGTGGAATTGTAATTGGCTATGAGATAGGTAGAGTTTTAAGAAAAGAAACTATTTTTTGTGAGCGAGTTAATGGAAATTTTAAATTAAGAAGAGGTTTTAATATAAAAAAAAAATCAAGAGTTTTAATTATTGAAGATGTCATAACGACAGGAAAATCAAGTTTAGAATGTGCTAAGCTAATAAAAAAATCTGATGCAATTTTATTAGGATTTGCATGTTTAATTGATAGATCTAATATGCAAACTTTAAAAATAAAAAGAAAAAAAATTGTTTCACAAGTAAAATTAAAAATTCCAACCTATAAAGAAAAAAATATTCCTGAAAGTCTAAAAAAAATTCCAATTACCAAACCTGGAAGTAGATTTTTAAAATGAAAAAAAGACTTGGAGTTAACATAGACCATGTTGCGACTTTGAGAAATGCTAGAGGTGAAAAACATCCTGATCCGTATACTGTAGCTTTAGATGTTTTAAAGGCTGGTGCAGACTCCATTACTGTTCACTTAAGAGAGGATAGGAGACATATTAAAGATATAGATTTAAAAATTCTATCATCTAATAAATCAATCCCTGTTAATTTGGAAATAGCTTCAGACCCAAAAATGGTAAAAATTGCACTTAAAAATAAACCTTCCTTCATTTGTATTGTGCCTGAAAAAAGAAATGAAATTACAACTGAAGGTGGATTAAATTTAAAAAAAAATAAAAAAAAAATAAAAAAAATATTAGAAATTTTTAATAAAAATAATATTAGAACTAGCTTATTTATAAATCCATCTCTTCAAGATATAAAATTATCGAAAACTCTAGGAAGTAAATGTATAGAAATACATACAGGTAAGATTTCAAATCAAATAAAACAAAAAAAAAATTATTCCAGTGAACTAATTAAAATAAAAAAATGTGCCATTTATGCAAAAAATATAGGTTTAGAGGTTCATGCAGGACATGGTATGGACTATAAGACAACAAAAATACTAAATAAGATAAAACAAATTGAGGAATTTAATATAGGCCATTTTATAATTGGAGAATCTATATCGCATAGCATATCAAAAGTAGTTAAACAATTTATTAAAATATTAAGATAATGCATATAATAGGTAATGGTGTTGATATTATAAAAAACAGTAGAATAAATAATTCATTAAAAATTAAAGGTTTTTTAAATAGAATTTTTACACAAAAAGAAATTGAACAGGGCAAAAAATTAAAAAATAAAATTAACTTTTATGCAAAAAGATTTGCTGCAAAAGAGGCATTTGTTAAAGCAATTGGGACCGGTTTTAGATCAGATATAAATTTTATAGATATAGAAATTAAAAATTATAAGAATGGAAAGCCATATATCTCACTATCAAAAAAATTAAACAATTTTTTGCAAAAAAAATTTAAAATACAAAAATATAAGGTCTTTTTATCACTTTCAGATGAGAAAGATTATTCAATAGCGTTTGTTGTTATAGATAAAAAAATATGAAAAAAATAATAATAGAAAATCTTAAAACTATAATTTATGCGCTTATCATTGCAGTTTTAATTAGATCTATTTTGTTGCAACCTTTTTATATTCCTTCATCATCAATGGAACCAAATTTATTAGTTGGTGATAGACTTTTTGTAACTAAATTCACATATGGTTATAGCAAGCATTCATTTCCATTTAGTCCACCTATTTTTAAAAATCGTATTTTCACTGGGAATCCTAAAAGAGGTGATGTTGCTGTGTTTAAAACGCCAGCAGATAATAGAACTGACTATATAAAGCGTATTATAGGTTTGCCAGGTGACACAATTCAGTTTATCAATGGTGAACTTTACCTTAATGGAAATCAAATTTTAAAAACAATTAAATCAAAAAACATCACTAATTATTGTGGCAAATCAAAAATAAAAGTTAATACATTTGAAGAAAAACTTCCAAATGGTAAAGTTTATTTAGCATCTTATAGAACAGATATTACTTTTGCTAACACTGATAAATACCTGGTTCCAAAAGACCATCTATTTTTCTTAGGAGATAATAGAGATTGCTCAAAGGATAGTAGATTTTTATCTGAAGTTGGATATGTCCATAAAAATAACCTTGTTGGTAAAGCTCAAATATTATTTTTTTCGTCAGATCCATTTGTAGGAAGTATTGTTAAATTTTGGAATTGGGATGAAATATTAAGGTTAAGTAGGTTTTTCAAATTTATTGATTAATTATGAGCACTCTTAAAAACCTTCAAAAAAAGATTAAAATAAATTTCAAAAATGAAAAAATCCTTTTGCAAGCTCTTACTCATAAAAGCCATGATCCAAATGACAATTATGAAAATCTTGAATTTTTAGGTGATAGAGTACTAGGACTTGTTGTTTCAAAAAGACTCTTTGAACTATATCCAAATGAAAGAGTAGGATCCTTAGACAAAAAACTAGCATCATTGGTAAATAAAAATAAATGTCTAGAAATTGGAAATTCATTAAACCTTAAAGAATTTGTAATTACAGGTAATTCTAAGTCTAGCAAAAATATAGTTGAAAATAAAATTATCTCAGATTGTTGTGAGGCATTAATTGGAGCTATTTATTTAGACAAAGGTTTTGAAGTTTCTAAAAGTTTTATTCTTAAATTATGGAAAAATTTAATAAATGATGCAGAAACTACTTTTATTGATGCTAAAACACAACTTCAAGAATACTCTTTAAAAAATTATAAAATGTTACCTATATATAAATTAATTTCTAATACAGGTCCAAGGCATAAACCAAATTTTAAAGTAGGGGTTAAACTTAAAAATAGCGCATATGTTTACTCAATAGGATCATCAAAGAAAAATGCAGAACAATCTGCAGCCTCAGAACTTCTTAAAAAAATTTATCAAAAATGAATTGGCAAGATAAAGGATATTTATTGTCTTTAAACAAATACAATGAAAATTCATCCATAGCTGAATTCTACACTGAAAATAATGGAAAAATAGTTGGTATAATTTTTGGCTCAACATCAAAAAAGATTAAGAGTTATTTATTAATAGGTAATAAATTTCACATAAATTCAAAAATTAGAGAGGATGGCAGACTTGGCTATCTTAAAGTTGAAATTGATGAAATAAAAACTCCTGTTTATTTAGAAAATAAAAAAAAATTATTTTGTATTATTTACTGTATGAATTTAATTAAAATTCTAACTGCTGAAAATGAGAATAATATTGAAATATATAATCTTTTAGAAAAATTATTCAAAATAATTGAACTTGATAATTGGCTTGTTGAATTTTTATATTTAGAGCTAAATATATTAAAGTCTATTGGTTATGATATTAACTTTAAAGATTACGTGGTTGATAAAAGTATTAATGGTCAAACTAAATATATTGTAGACTCAAGTCAAAAAATTATCCCTAATTTTCTAATAGATAAAAATATCAGTCCTGAAAATTTAAAAGATATATATAGTGGCTTTTCCATAGTTGGAGATTTTTTGGATAAAACAATTCTTAAACCTAACAACAAAAATTATCCTTCCTCAAGAAATGATTTTATTAATTTGTTAAAATAATTAAAGATCAATCTGATCAGCAAAATAAGTTACAATACCATTTGCTCCAGCCCTTTTAAACGAAATAAGAGACTCTTTAATTGAAGATTTGTCTATTAATTTTTTATTAATTCCATTCATTATTAAACTGTATTCACCAGAAACTTGATATGCAAATACTGGTATTTTGAAATTATCTTTTACTTTTTTTATTATATCAAGATAGGGCATACCAGGTTTAATCATGACCATATCAGCACCTTCTTTTATATCTATTGCAACTTCTCTCAAAGATTCATCTGAATTTCTAAAATCCATTTGGTATGTTTTTTTATCACCTTTTAGTAATTTTTTGGATCCAACAGCTTCTCTAAATGGTCCATAAAAGCTAGATGAAAATTTAACTGCATATGATAATATTTGCACGTCATTTAAATTATTTTTATCTAATGCTGATCGAATTTTACCAATTCTGCCATCCATCATATCTGAGGGTGCGATAACATCACATCCTATTTTGGCTTGCAGCACCGCTTGTTTGGTAAGTATTTCTACAGTTTTATCATTTAGAATATTATTTTTCTTTAATAATCCATCATGGCCATGAGAAGTGTAAGGATCTAGGGCCACATCACACATAATGCCAATTTTATTCTTAAATTTCTTTTTAATAAAGTTTATACCTCTACAAACTAAATTGTCTGGATTTAATGCTTCAGAACCTTTTTCATCTTTTTTAGCTGGACTTGTGTACGGAAATAAGGCGACCATAGGTATTCCTTTTTTAATTGCTTTACCTACAACTATACTCAGTTTGTCTACACTATACCTAAATACATTTGGCATAGATTTTATTGATTCTTTTTTATTTTTTCCTTCAATTAAGAAAATTGGCAGGATCAAATCACTATAAGACAAAGAACTTTCTTGGACTAGTTTCCTAGACCAAGCATATTTTCTTGATCTTCTAAGCCTTAAATTTGGATATTTACCTGTAATCATATTGTATTTTATTATGCGACAAAATCTATTATACAAATATATATATAAATGAGTAGAAAACAATCTTCATGATGGACAATAACGATAAAATCGTAAACCTTAACTTACATAATCAAACCGACAGGGTTTTAGACTTTAGTGATTTTCAAAAACAGAATATACAATTTGATATTGATAAGCTTCAAGATGCTTATAACCAAATCATACAAATTAAAAAATTTGATGATGGAGGTGGCGTAACTAATTTTGGTGCAATTTCTTTAACACAAATTCCAGGAGACCCAGACTCAATAAAAGGTAGTAAAGCTCGAGGTGTTTATTGGACTAAACCGGATAAGTCCGGAAAAGAAGTTTCAAGAGATGTCGATATAGATGAGTCTAAGTATAATGAATTCATAAAAGATTACGAAAATACTTATTTTAAAGAGGTTTATGATGTTCTTTCATCAAAATATAAATTAGGCAGAGTAAGAATTTTATTAAAAGAACCAAGATCAACATTAAGCTGGCATAGAGATCCAGAACCTAGATTGCATATACCAATTATAACAAATCCTGGATGTTTAATGGTTATTGATAATGTTGCTAAACATATGCCTGCTGATGGATCAGTTTGGGTTACTAACAATACAAAATATCATAATGCGTTTAATGGTGGAGAAGAAAATAGAATACACCTAGTTGCATGTGTTTTAGATTATAAATTTAATTAATTTGAAAAAAATTTATATCGCATCTGATCACGCTGGATTTAATTTAAAAGAAAATATTAAAAAGAAATTTTCTTCAAAATTTAAATTTTTAGATTTAGGTCCAGAGCATTCAAAAAAATCAGTAAACTATCCAGATTATGCCCATAAATTATCAAAAAAGATAAAAAAAGAGAATATTGGTATTTTAGTATGTGGTTCGGGTATGGGTATGGCAATTACAGCTAATAAACATAAAAATATAAGAGCAGCACTATGTTATTCGGTAAAAAACGCTAAATTATCTAGATTGCATAATGATGCAAATGTTATTACATTAGGAGAAAGGTTGATTA
>CACPNO010000003.1 GCA_902635335.1 uncultured Pelagibacteraceae bacterium | reverse complement strand
TTTAGATGTTAAATATACAAATACAATAATGAGTTTCACAGGATTTTTAATTTTAATTATATTATCATCTGTATTTGAGGGTAATGCTATTCAAGCTATAACAAATATTAGTTTAGATAGTTGGTTTACAGTTTTGTATGCTGGAGCAATTATTTCCCTACTTGGACATTTAATGATGTTTTATTTATATAAATTTTATCCTCTTGATATGGTTTTACCTTTCTATGCTTTATTTCCTGTGTTTGGTTTAATACTCACTTTTTTCATTTTCGGTGAGATTCCATCATTCGTCACAATAATTGGTGGAATAATTGTTATAACTTCTGTGTTTTTTGCACAAAAAATGAGATAATTTTCTCATTGAAAATTAAAACTAATAGGATTTAATTTTAATTATATAAATTGTTAACAATTAGAGGGAATATATGAAAAAACTAGTATTGGCGTTGTTTGTATTTGTTTCTTGCTTTGCATCAAAAGCATATTCAGATGGACATGGCATTAAAATGGGAATTATTTTAGGATTTACAGGTCCTATTGAATCCCTAACTCCAGCAATGGCTGCTTCAGCTGAGCTTGCTTTCAAAGAAGCTTCAGACTCAGGTTCGCTACTTGGTGGAAAGAAAATTTCTGTTGAAAGAGCAGACTCAACTTGTGTTGACTCAGCTGCTGCAACAGCTGCTGCTGAAGGCTTAATATCTGGCGGTGTAGTAGCAATTATGGGTGCTGATTGCTCTGGTGTGACAGGGGCTATTGCAACTAACGTTGCTGTTCCAAATGGTGTTGTAATGATTTCACCATCAGCTACTTCTCCAGGATTAACTGATCTTAAAGATAATGGATATTTCTTTAGAACTGCTCCATCTGATGCAAGAGGTGGTCAAGTATTAGCAGATATAACTAAAGATAGAAAAGTTAAAAGTATTGCAGTTACACATACAAATAACGACTACGGAAAAGGTTTAGCAGATGTATATGTTGCAGCTGTTAAGGCTCACGGAATAAACGTGACTGTTGTAACAGCTCATGAAGAAGGTAAAGGTGACTACGGTGCAGAAGTTGCTACATTAGCAGCTGCAGGTGGAGATGCTTTAGCTGTATTAGGTTACTTAGACCAAGCTGGTGGAAGTATCATAGATGGTTCATTAGACTCTGGTGCATTTGATGTGTTTGTATTATCTGATGGTATGATCGGTGACTCTTTAACAGACAGATTTGGTAAAGATTTAAATAAATCTTTTGGATCACTTCCAGGATCAATGGGTAAAGGTGCAACAATATTCAAAGATGTTGCTGGTGCTGCAGGAATTGATTCTTCGGGTCCTTACACTTCAGAATCTTACGATGCTGCGGCTTTGATAGTATTAGCTATGCAAGCTGGTGGTAAAGCTGACAGAGCAACTGTACAAGCAAATGTAATGTCTGTTGCGAATGCTCCAGGAGAAAAAATTTATCCTGGTGAATTGAAAAAAGCTTTAGATTTATTAGCTAGCGGAAAAGCTGTAAATTATGAAGGAGCATCAAGTGTAGAACTTACAGATGTTGGAGAAGCGTCTGGTGCCTTTATAGAGAAAGAAATCAAAGGCGGTAAGTTTAAAGACAAAAAACAAAGATAATACTTAATTATTTAACTCCAGCGGTGAAAATCGCTGGAGTTTTTTTTATCCTAAAGTATTGATTAATACAAAAATACTAAGTGCTGACATAAATAAAATTATTAGCATATTTATAATTTTCCAAACTTTATTGCTATTTAAGTAATTAGATAAAAACTTAGATAAGTATCCCAATGTGAAAAAAAATATAATTGAGGAAAGAGTTGCACCAAATCCAAATAATAGTTTTTGATTAATTAAAAAACTTTTAGAAAAATTTCCTAAAAAAAAAACAGTATCAGAATAAACATGGGGATTTAAATAAGTAAAACCAAGAGTTTTAATTATTACATGACCTAGACCTTTGGTTTTATTTTTTTGATTTATTTCAAAATTTGTATTTATATTTTTAAGTTTTTTCCAAATAAAATGAACTAAAAATAAAAATAGAAGAATATTTAAAATTAATTCAACCGAAGGTGAAAAAAAACTTTCAAAATAATGAAATAAGAATATTCCTAAAAAAATAAGAAGGAAATCTGAAAATGTACAAATTATACATACAATAAAAATGAATTGTTTTTTTAAACCTTGTTCAATTACAAATATATTTTGAGCACCAATAGCTAATATTAAGCTCAGTCCTGTAAAGAACCCCAAAATGAAAAAACTCATTGTAAATTATTGTTTTATAATTTTTTCTGGAATTATTCCCTGAGGTCTAAATCTCATAATCAAAAGAAGTCCAATACCAACAAGCAAAAATCTAAAATATGGAGCACTATTAATTAAATGAACTTTGATTTCATTTGTTTCAGGTAAATGAGCTGTAAATAAATTTATAAAGAACAAAGCAATTGGTGCTGCTTCTACCCATAAAAACCATACAACAAACCCTCCTAGAATTGCTCCAAAGTTATTTCCTGTGCCACCAACAATCACCATAACCCAAATTACAAATGTATATCTCATTGGTCTATAACTGCCTGGGGTAAACAGGCCATCATTAGTTACCATCATAGCTCCAGCAATACCAACTATTGCTGATCCTAGAATAAATATAAATAAATGTTGTTTAACTACATTTTTACCCATTGCACTTGCAGCTTCTTCATTATCTCTTATTGCTCTCATCATTCTACCCCAAGGTGAGTAAAGAGCTTTTTGTGTAATTATTAATAAAATTATAACTACAACTAAAAACATGCCTGCAAAGCATAGTTTTACATAAACAGATGATGCATCAATCACTAACTGATTTAAAACATCTTGTCTCTCCGTCAATGAATTTGCTAAATCTAATTTTGCTGAATGAAATTTTTCTACTAAATTTATAAACCAAGGAGAAGTTTGTAAGTCAATTTCATAAGGAGCTGGTCTTTTTAATCCAATAACGTTCTTTACACCTCTTGCCAACCAATCTTCATGTTTAATAATAGAAACAACAATTTCAGCTATCAATAACGTTGCAATAGCTAAATAATCTGCTCTTAATCCTAGAGCAACTTTCCCTACAATAAAAGCTAGTCCGGCAGCAAAAAGTCCTCCAACTATCCATGAGAATAAAACTGGTAACCCAAGTCCTCCTAGAAACCCTGTCTTTGCAGGGTCAACAGCTTCTATTTGTTCAATTGCAGGTCCAGCAATTATTTTTATTAGAATTAAACCAACTATAATTATTCCAGCTATTAAATAATTTCTTTTATTAGATTTTTGAATATTTTTTAAAATATACCTTGTAGAAAAAATCATTAATATGATTATTCCTAGGCAAGTTATCATATTTACTCCACCCACACTCCAAGCTTCTGGTACAGGAGCTACAGATACTAACACAACTGCCAAACCACCTAATGCAGTATACCCCATGATTCCAAAGTTTATTAAGCCAGCATAACCCCATTGAATATTTGCTCCCAGTGTCATTACTGCCGAAATCATACAATAATTAAAAATTGTTAATGCTATAGACCAAGACTGAAAGATACCAACTAAAATAATTAAAAGCATCATTATCGAATACGCTATAATTATATTTAAATAATTCCTCATATGCGTTTTCCTTCAAATATACCTGATGGTCTAAATATCAAAACAATAACTAGTATAGAAAATGAAATCGCAAATTTATAATCAGTTGATAATAATTGCATCAATGAGTTTGGTTCTAAAGACTCAGGTAAAATATAAACTAAAAATCTTTTGTATGCATAAGTCAAAAATATTTCAGCAAATGCTATAACATAACCACCAAAGAATGCTCCGTACGGATTTCCTATTCCACCTACGATCGCAGCAGCAAAAATGGGTAACATGTTATTAAAATACACGAATGGTCTATAACTTTTATCTAAACCATAAAGAATACCACCAATTGTTGCTAATATTCCAGCTATAATCCAGGTAATTAGAACTACCTTTTTTGGATCTATTCCTGAGAGAAGAGCTAATTCTTCATTATCTGAGTAAGCTCTCATGCTAGTTCCAGTTTTAGTTTTATTTAAAAACCAAAACATAATAGCAACAACAATTATAGTAACTACAATTGTTATCATTTGTGTAGATTTAATTGTTAATCCTTCTGAAAGACCTGTCATTTCCTTAAACTCAGTTGCTTTTAAAATAAATTTTTCACCATCTAAGAATCTTCGATCAGTAGGCCCAATTATAATTCTTATGATCGCCTGTGTTACAAACATTACACCAACGCTAACCATTGCAAGCATTACTGGTGGACTTTTCTTAATTCTGTAATATTTAAATACTGTCTGATCAATTATCAGCATGTACAAAATCATCATAAAAATTGCAAAAGGTATAGTGAGCAAAGCTGTAGGTAGAAAACCAAAGCTAATTCCGATTGATTGAAAGTAATAAGTCAAAAGCACTGCAAACATTGTACCAAATGACATCATGTCTCCAGTTGCAAAGTTAGCAAATCTTAAAATACCGTAAATTAATGTTACAAAAATTGCTCCAAGTGCTAATTGAGAGCCATAAGTTAAGGCCGGGATAATTGTATAATTCAATAAAACTATTACTGCATTAATTAAATCCATACTAAGCTCCTAAGAAAGATCTCCTAACTTCTGGATCATTTAATAATTCTTTACCAGATCCCTCAAACTTATTTTCACCAGTTACGAGCACATATCCTCGATCAGAAATGCTTAAAGCCTGTTTTGCATTTTGCTCAACCATGATGATTGCTACTTTTGTATTTTTAACTCTAATAATGTGTTCAAATAATTCGTCCATAACTATTGGGGAAACACCTGCTGTCGGCTCATCTAACATAAGAACAGATGGTTTTATCATTAGAGCTCGTCCCAAAGCTACTTGTTGTCTTTGTCCTCCTGATAATTGTCCTACAACTTGATCTTTTTTTTCTCTTAAAATTGGAAATAGATCATATATTTCTTGAATAACATTATTTATATTATCTGTTCTTAAAAAAGCACCAACTTCTAAATTCTCTTTTACAGTAAGTTCTGCAAAAACATTTCTAGTTTGTGGTACAAATGATATTCCTTTTTTTACTCTTGCTTGAGGAGATAGTTTAGAAATATCTTCTCCATCAATTGAAATATTACCTGATTTTAAATTTAACAATCCAAGCATCGCCTTCATAGCTGTAGATTTGCCAGCCCCATTTGGTCCAAGGATCGCAACTATCTCACCCCTATTAACATTAATAGTGCACGAGCTGATAATATCAGGACCATCACCGTATCCGCCTGTCATTTTATTTCCTTCAAAAAATGCCATTTACTTCTTTCTACCTAAATAACTATCTATAACTTTTTCGTTTTTTTTAACTTCATCTGAAGTTCCCTCAAAAAGAACAGAACCTTCAGACATTACAATGACTGGATCACACATTCTGCTTATAAAATCCATATCATGCTCAATCATACAAAAAGTATAGTTTTTTTCTTTGTTAAGTCTTAATATTGCTGTTCCTAAGTCTTTTAATAATGTTCTATTAACCCCTGCTCCAACTTCATCCAATAAAACAAGCTTTGCATCCACCATCATTGTTCTTCCAAGTTCTAGCAACTTTTTTTGCCCTCCGGATAAATTACCAGCACGTTCATTTGCTAGATGTTTAAGATTTAAAAATTCAGTTACTTCGTATGCTTTTGCTCTAATTATATCTTCCTCTTTTTTAATTAAGTTTGGTTTTAAAAGGGCATTTATTAAAATTTCCCCTGTTTGGTTTCCTGGTACCATCATTAAATTTTCAAGGACAGTCATATTTGAAAACTCGTGAGCTATTTGAAAGGTTCTAAGTAAACCTTTTGAGAAAAGCTCATGAGATGGAACGTTTGTTATATCTTCTTTATTAAATAATACTTTTCCATCTGATGATTTGAGATTGCCTGCTATAAGATTAAATAGAGTGGTTTTGCCTGATCCATTCGGACCAATTATTCCTGTAATTGAACCTTCTTTTATTTTTAATGAGCAATTTGATACAGCTGCCAAACCACCAAAATATTTTGATAAGTTATCAATTTGCAGAATGTTTGAAGCTTGCTGCATATAAAATTATACTTTATTTAATCTTTTAAGAATACTATTTAAGGTTTTGTTAGTAGCTTTATAGAAACCAGCTTTTTTTAATTCATTTACACCTTGCTCATTTAATCCTTTTGGTGTTTGGGAGTCTTTGACAAGTATTTTTAAATCTCTGTTAGAATTAACTACAGCATCTTCAGAAAGTGCCAAAAAAAGAGATGTTATATATCTCTGAGCTTGGTCTTTTTGAATTCCCTTTTCATTTAACCATTCAGACATTGTTCTTAATAATTCATAAAAAGGTGCCATCATTCCAGATGTTGACCAAAAATTTTTAGATAATTTTTCATTTTTAATTTCAACAACTGTTCCTAGATGTTTAAAAAAGTTTTTAACTTTCCTGTTTGATGGAAAAATAGGAATTGGTCCTTTTTTAAGAGAGATAGGTGGTAAAGGAATTACTCTCGAAATATTTGCTTTTACTTTTACAGCTTTCTTAATATTTTGAAGATTCATTGTTGATATGAAACTTACAATTACCTGACTTTTTTTAAATTTTAGCTTATGTATAATTTGATTTGCAACAGTAGGTGTTACTGCTAGAAAAATCCAGTTACAGTCATTAACAATATCTTGATTATTTTTTGCGATATAAATTTTTTTGAAACTTTTTTTTAATTGTTTTGAAATTTTTTTATTTCTTTCGGATACAATAATTTTAGAATACTTGATTTTAGAATTACATATACCCGTCACTACTGCTGAAGTAATTTTGCCGGTTCCTATAAATCCAAGTTTCATTAGTGTATTTTCTACACTTAATTGTTAAAAAAGGAACCTCTTATTCTTAGTAATTCTCTTGATAAATTTTTATTTTCTTTAAAAGGTTTTCGACCATGTAACCAAAAATAATTATTCGCCACAACAGCACTTCCAACTGGCAAAGATGTGATTATCTTATTTTTACTACCCTCAAGAGCATCAGATAATCTTTGTAAAAACAATCCTTGATCCATGTTTTTTGGTTCAGGAAATTGATCGATGTAGGAAATAATAGGTTTTCCATCACTATCTTTAGAAAACACAGGGTGTTCAACTTTGTAATCTATATTTTTACTTTTTGGAGATCCCCAAATAAAATTTTGCTGTCCAATTTTATCATCTGAGAGATCAGACAAATGTTCCCAATCATCAAGATGTAGCAAAGCAGTCTCTCCACCAATCACATTCTCCTCCTCAAGCTTTGACATTAAAATCCAATCAGTTATTTCTCTCACGTAAGTTCCATCAGTATGTAAATCCATATTTATATATGCCTTACGCAGATATGAGTCGCTATTATCTTCATGTCTAACATGAAACCTTGCATAGTATTTTCCAGCCATTGAGTCGTGATTTGGATTTCCAATTAAGTGAGTTATTGCTGTTGATAGTTTAACTAAAAATGTTTGATCTATTTTAGAAGACTTATTTTTTGGACCAATTATAAAACAACCAGTATCTCTATCTTTAATAATTTCGTTTAAAAAATTACTTAATTTATTAGATGCAGTTTCATCTAAACTTTTTGCAATAGTGAACCTTGTAAACGGTTTATACTCTAATGCTGTAATATTAAATTTTTTAAATGGAAACACTAATCGATCAATAATTTGATCCTCAATTTTTATATTTATTATCCTCTTAGATTTTTCATGAAACGAAATTTCAAATCCATCTAATTTAAGAAGGTTGTTCACGAGTTTATTTATTACAAGTACCTATAGACTCTGGTCCACAAATTTCTCCCATTGTCCAAGTAGCGCCAATTAGATTAGCTCCATCAAAATTTGCATTTAAAATATTAGATGACGTAAAGTTTGCCTCCATTAAATTGGAATTCTGAAAATTTGCATCTATAAGAGAAGAACCTGTAAAATCTACTCTAGTTAAGTTAGCACTTGTAAAATTTGATTGCTCAAAATTTCCACCACCTAAATTTGACTCATATAAATTAGCTCTTATGAAAGATGACTCTGAAAAAGTTCCAAATGTTAAATCTGAATTCATCATTATACTTTTGTCAAAATTTACTTGAATAAAACTAGCAAATGAGAGAATAGAGTTAGGGAGAAAAGTTCCTTGTAAATCCTGACCATCTGAAAATTTACATTTAGAATAGTCTACACCATCAGCTATTGGATCATCACATCCAGCATTTGCATTACTAGAAAGTATTAGAAAAAATATAATAAAAAAAAGTTTTTTCATACAGCAAAACTATTTAATGTAGCCAAAAGTATAGCAGATAATATAGTCGGATAAACTAAATTTCTTTTAGTGACATAAAAAATTAATATTGATAATAAAATGACAATTATCCTTAAAATATAATGTACATCTGAAAGATCTCCAGATGGGAAAATTAACATTCTTGAGATTAAAGCTGCAAGAGTTGAATATGCTACACAATTAAACCATTTATAAATTTTAGATGTCTCTCCTATCTTTTCTGAAGTTAAAGCACCAAGAAATCTTGAAATATAAGTTGCAAGAGAAGTTACTAAAATTGCTAAAACAATATTAGTTGTCATAAACTTCTCCTATAAAATAAGCAATTGAACCAGCTACCAATCCAGCCAGTAAAACACTCCATTCTGGTGAAAAAAAATAAAAAATTGGACCTAAAAAAGCGCCCAGAATAATTGAGGAGGAAAGTTGTATAGTTTTCATAACTCCTATCATTGCACACATAAAATAAATTGGATTTACGATAGCAAGTCCAATTATCATATCTTTACTTAAAAAGTCGGCAGCATAAAATCCTAATACTGTTGAAAAAATGGCAATCAGCCAAGTAGCTGTTCCTATACCAATCCAAAAATCTATTCTATATTTCCTATCAATTTCCTCATAATTACTTTTTAAAATCAACCACGACGAAACAGCTACAAAGTGACATGATAGATAATATTTCCATCTTGGTTGGCTATCATGTTTAAGTAATGGCATAATTGAAACTGTCATTGGAAATAGTCTAGAATTTACCAACCATACCGCTAAAAAAATATTTACTAGTGAAGCGCCTATAAGCATTGACTCTGCCATGACTAATGATCCTGGAAGAGCGTAAGTTAAAAGTGTTGAGAAAATACTTTCTTTTATATTAAACCCTAAATTTTTTAACAAGGCACCTATAGCAATGAAACTAGCTCCTAATGCAATTGCTGGACTATCAAATTTTTTTGAGCAGACTATTCCTTTGATAAAATATTTTAAGTTTATCATTAACCGCCTAAGAATAGACGGCCAACATCTGGATTATTTAAAAGATCATCTCCTTTACCTGCAATAGCTGTTTCTCCTGAAACTAAAACATAACCAATATCAGCAAACTCTAAACCTTTTTTGGCATTCTGCTCAACCAATATAATTGTTTTTTTCTCATTTTTTTGAAGATCATCTAAAATTTCAAAAACCATTTGAATGTATCTAGGCTCAAGCCCAATTGATGGTTCATCAACAAGCAAGATAGAAGGTTTCATAACTAAGGCTCGAGAAATTTCTAATAGTCGTCTTTCTCCACCAGATAACACTTTTGCAGGTTGATTTCTTCTATTTCTTAATCTTTCATATTTTTGAAGAACTCTTTCTGCTTCTTCAAAAGATTCTTCAGTTTTATCTTTAATGTATCCACCCATTAGAAGATTTTCTTCTACAGTCATATCTGGAAAAACCGAATTATCCTGTAGAATATATGCTATCCCTTCAGACTTAAGTTTTTCTGCAGGACTGAGGTTGGTTATTTCTTTTCCATCAATTTCTATTTTTCCTGAAAAGATATTTGTAAAACCATATATTGAATGCAGTATAGTTGATTTTCCTGCACCATTTGGACCAATCAAACAAAGAGATTGTGCTTTACTTACAAACAAATCAAAATTGTGTAAAATTTCCATCTTACCATAACCAGCTGATAAACCCTTGATAGTTAAGTGAACATTTTCAGATGATAGTTTTTTTAAATCCTCTGCTCCAGGAGCTTTACCAAGAACTTCATATTGATTTGCCATTATTGAGCTCCTAAATAAGCGTCAATAACACGCTTGTCGTTTTTAATTTCGTCAGGTGTTCCATTTGCAAGCATTTTTCCATGTGCAAGACAAAAGATGCTTTCAGCTAATTGCATTATTACTCTCATATTATGTTCAATAACAAGTAAAGTAATTCCAAAATCTTGATTTACTTTTATCAATCTATCAATAATTCCATTTATTAATGTAGGGTTGATACCTGCAGTCGGTTCGTCCAGTAATAGCATCTCAGGCTCATTCATTAATGCCATTGCTAATTCTAATAACTTCTGCTGACCAAATGATAAATCTCCAGCTCTTAGTTTTCTTTTTTGATATAATCCAACAAAATTTAATAAATTTTCAGCTTTTTCTGTAAGATTTTGAGGTATCTGGGAAAATATAGAAACTAAACTTTCATCGCTTGCTTTATGACTTATAAGCATATTATCTACGCAATTCAATTTTCCATAAATTCTTGTTTGCTGGAAAGTTCTAAGTAAACCAAGTTTGGCTATTACTGGAACTGGTAATTCAGATACTTCTTTACCATTAAACTTAATTGACCCTTGGTCTATAGGATATGTTCCAACTATAGAATTAAACAATGTAGTTTTTCCTGATCCATTTGGACCAATTAAACCTACGATTTTTCCTTTTTCAACTGACATGGATATGTCAACATTCGCTTTTACTCCACCAAATGACTTACTGACATTGTTAACCTCTAAAATACTCATTTAAGTGTAACCTGTGCTTTCCGATCTGCTTCATCCACAACTTCACCAAATCTCTCTGGATACTTTTCTCTCAACCAACCCATAATCCCCTCTGGGAAATAGATAACAATTACAACAATCAAAACTCCAAGAGCAACATACTGCCAACCTAAGAAGAAAGTCCAAAAACCCTCTTTAAATATATGAAATAAAGTTGCACCAATTACTGGGCCCCACAAGGTACCTTTTCCTCCTAGTATAGCCATCAAGACCATGAATACTCCCATTTCTCTTCCATCAAATGCTACATCGGTTGAGTCTATATATCCAACAAGTCCACCCATAATGCCTCCAGCCAATCCACAGAAAAATGCAGAGATCATCCAGCCAATAATTTTATATTTCATTGTTTGAATACCCATTGCTTCGGCTTTATCCTCATTATCTCTTATTGCATTAAGAACTAATTTAAATCTTGTTGAGTAAATTGCTTTAACTGCAAGGAATGTGAATACCAATACTATGAAACTACAAAAGTAGAAAAACTCACCTCTTGCTTCTAATCTATCAACATTAGGAAACGGCGGTGTTGTAAAGCCTTGTCCAGCTCCAATTATTTCTATTCCACCAGAAATTTCTCCAGCCGCAACTCCCAAACCTAATGTGCAAATTGCAAAATAATGCCCTCTTAAACCTAAAATAGAATATCCTATAAGCCCTGCGACTATTGCTGGAACTACTGCAGCAACAGCTAAGCCAACTGCAAAACCTTGAAAAAATTGAGCAGGAGTATGAACAAAAGTTTTTTCTCCACCTCCCTCGGTCCACTCTCCTAGAGGAAAAAACATTCCTACTTGAACTGAGGCGCATAAATACATTCCCAGTCCATAAAATAAAATATTTCCAAAAGTGTTATAACCCATTTCACCACCTTGGACATTCCAAGTGATAGCCAGAATTATTAATATACATAGAATTGATAATTGAACTTTAAAAGCTGGAAAAATAAAAGGTGCAGCAATACCAAATATTAGAATAGCTCCATATAAAATAATATTTTTATTCATTATTTTAAATATTCTCTTTTTCTCGATAGTTTAAATCTTCTGTAAACTAGTATTAAAACTAGTAATAAAAATACTGAACCAATTCTAAATTCTGTTCCTAAAATGTAATCTGCAAACTCTTCAAATACCCCAAGTCCCATTCCAGACATTGCAACACCAGGTAAATTTCCTAGTCCAGCAACAATTACTATCATGAAAGATCTTATTGTATATGGTAGACCCATATAAGGATGTATCGTAAATGTGATAGAAATAAGAGCTCCTGCTACTCCACAGAGAGCAGCATTTATTCCAAAAGTTGCTGCATAAACTTTTTCAGTATCAACGCCTAAAATTTTTGCAGCTCTAGCATTTTGGGCTGTAGCTCTAATAGCCCTTCCAAGCTTAGATTTTTTCATATAAATCACAAGCCCGATAGCAAACACAATACTTATAAATGCTGAAAAAATCTTTGAGTTTGGCAATGTAACAGAGTTATCAAACAGCATTGTTGTACCATATCCCGAGTTTGCAAGGACGACATCTGCACCAAATGCAAAGTTCATTAGTTGCATGAATAAGATACTAATTCCAAAAGTTGCTAAAATCGAAATGAATAGATCTCTATCAACTACTTTATTAATTACCAGTTTATAAATTATTACTCCAACAAAATACATTATTATTGGTGAAACTATTACTCCCCATGCGGGATGAATTCCATACAGATACATAAAGTATGCAATGTATCCTCCTAATATAACTAAATCACCTTGTGCAATATTAATTATATTCATTACTCCCCACTGGAGAGCCATTCCATAAGCAATTAAAGCAAATAAAATTCCAAGCAACAAACCATCTAACACGGCTTGTAAAGTTAACATCGGAACTTGGAAAATTAAAAAATCCATAATTTCTAAATGCTATATAAAAAAAAGCCCCCTATTGCTAGGGGGCTAATATTATTTTTAATTATCTTTCAGACCACTTAGGAATTGGGTGAATTAATTCTGCTGAAGCCCATTTTAATGGAGCTACAACTTTATTTTCACATTTTCCTGCGTCATCACACATTACTTGGAAAAGTACCATTGGTTTGTCAACATTCTGACCACCCTCGGCAAACTTAATGTTTCCATAGAATGTTTGCATATTAGTAGCTGCAAGAGCATCTCTTACTTTCTTTTGATCAAAAGTATTTGCTCTTTCAAATGCATCTTTGAATACTAATAAAGCAGCTGATGATTCTGCTGATTGATATGGCGGATCATAACCAAATAATTTCTCAAAGTCCGCAGCATATGTCATACCATCTTTGAAGAAATCATCTTTGTAAGTTAATGTTTTATGCCACTGAGATGCACAAAGTGCGTATTGAGAGTTCTTACCATGTTGCTTAGATAATTTTGCAGCATCACAGTGTGTCATTGCTAACATTGGAACATCAACTTTCATTTCAGCTATTTGTCTAATTGCAGTTAGAGCACCTTTTGTATGTCCCGATACAACTAATACATCTGGCTTAACAGCTTTAACTTTTGCTAAAGTTGCAGCCATATCATTTAGCTCTTTTGGTAGTTTGTCATCAATTATGATTTTAGATCCAGTTCTTTCTGCTGCATCTAGAATTCCTAATCTAACGTCCTGTGAGAATGCATCTTGCTCGAAAGCTTGAGCAATTCTTACACCTTTTCCACCATTCAGCGCTACGGCTGTTTCAATTGCAACATCTAAATATAAATTTGCTGGCGCAAGCACTGCAAATAAATATTTATAACCTTTAGTAAATAAAGATCTTGATGCACCATTAGCTTCAACCATAGGAACACCATATTTCTCTGTTACAGGCGCAATTGCTTTTGTTAAACCTGAACTATATGGCCCAAGCATAAACTCAACACCATCTTGTGAAATTAATCTTTCTGCAAGTTGTGCTGCTCTTTTTGGATTTGATTCATCGTCGTAATAGATAATATCAAACTTGTAAGTCTTTCCTCCAACTTTAACACCACCCATCTCGTTAATTCTATCAACGGCCATGTTATAACCATTTTGAGTGTGAACTCCGTTAGATGAATATTTTCCAGTTAAAGAAATTGCGGCACCTAGGATAATTTTATCACCAACAACTTTTGCAAATGAAACAACTGAAGTTGAAAATAAAATTGCTATTGCAGAAACAAATGTAATAATAATGTTTTTAATTTTCATTTATCTCCTCTTATTAATTAATTAATTTAAACCTTATTAAACTAATAATTTAGTTTTTTTTCAAGTAACAGTAGTATCGCATTAATGGTCAATATTGTTGCATTAATGCAATTATAAGAGCTATAACAATTAGGACGCACGCAGAAATTGTGTTTATGACCTTTGCTTTTGCTTTAACCAAGGTAATCATTTTATTTGCTAAGACTGCATAACCAACCAAAGATAAAAAATCTAATATTACATAAGTTGTTATTAAAATTAAAAATTGTGCAACGTAATTTGAATTAAAATCAATGAATTGAGGAAAAATAAAAGGGAAGAACATCCAAGCTTTAGGGCTTGTGCCCGCAACTAAAAAACCATCTTTAAAAAATGATAACGAACTTTTTTGTAAATTTTCACTTGAGTTAATATTTTTAGGTTTGGATTTATAAATATCGAATGCTAGGTAAAGTATATAAATTACACCAAACCATTTAAAAATATTTAATAAAGTTGGGTTATCAGAGATAAAAGATCCAATTACAAAAATTACAAGACATGCTTGAATAATATTTGCAGTAATATCTCCGAGTGCAGTCCAAACACAATTTCTTACACCATAATTCATAGAATATGAAATGATTACAATTCTAGGGGTTCCAGGAGTGATAAACATGAATAGGATAATTTGAAGAAATAGAAAATAATTTAACGGAAGCATGATGGATAGTCCTAAAAAACCGGGAGCTAAAGATGGCTAGATAGGACTATCTAAAAGTGATAATATCACAGGCATATAAATTTGCATTACTATTTTATTTCAAGATTGCTGGAATTTTATGAAAAAAAGTCACAGGCCCACAACCAGAGTTAAAAATCCTGAGCCAAAACCTGGTAGTCCAGACTGGGTCATTTGGGCGGCATGGGCAGATAGAATTACATTTGAAGATATAGAAAAAAAAACTGGAAAAACAGAGTCTGACGTAATTAAGATCATGAGAAGAAGTTTAAAACCTTCGTCTTTTAGGCTATGGAGAAAAAGAGTAAATTCACAAAGCATTAAACATAGGAAAAAGTTTGAATATTCAAGAAAACAAATAAGAGTTAAAATAAAGAAAAATGAAATTCATAACTGGTAATATCAAAGAATATAATTATATCTAAAATATGAAAAATATAACAATGTATTCGGGACCAATGTGCGCATTTTGTGATGCTGCAAAAAGATTATTAAAAAGAAATAACCTTGAATATAAAGTTATAGATGTATCTACAGGTCCAGAGCTTAGAGATGAAATGATTCAAAAAGCTAATGGAAGAAGAACTATACCTCAAATTTTTTTTAATGATGAGCATATTGGGGGTTATCAAGAACTTAGAGATCTTGAAAAAAACGGTCAATTAGAAGCATCTTTAAAATAAATTAATTCCAATCAACTAATCCTAATTGTTTTTTTGCTAATTCACTTAAGTCATTTACTGTAACTCTACCTTTATAATTTACTTCATAATCTTCAGGAGCAAAATCAGGTGGACTTCTGCCTTCAATAAATTTTTTTGATTGTTTTTTTATATAATCAATATTTTTTTTACAATAAGGCGTTGCTCCAACATAAATAACGTTTGAGTAATTTTTACCTTGATGTTTTTCCTCAACTGCATGCACTACATCTGGATGCCACCAAATAGTATCTCCAGGATTCATTTTTGGAATTGAGATTAAACCTTCTAGTAACAAACTATGATATTTTTCATTTATCGATAAAGCTTTTCCTGCTTTTGATCCACATAACTCATTTTCAGGAACATCATCTAATAAAGCTCTTGTTAAAACATATGCCATTGCTTTTGCGATTGGAATTAACTGTAATGTTCCATCTTTAGGGCCTTGTTCAGTTAAGGCTGTCCATCCTTGAAAGGTTCGAAAAACATGAGCAACTGCTGGAGACTCAAATTCTATTGTCCTATCTCTATATTTTGCATCAAATGGATTAAAATTTTTAAAACTATCTGAAAATATATCACTATAAATTTTTTGATAAGAAGGATCGATCCATCTTTCTACTGATCCTGCATCACAATGAGGTGATAATCCTAAGCTATTGTCACCAGGTTCTCTCCTTCGAACTCTATCTGCGTAACAAAGCTCTCGATTAGGATCAAAAACTTTATATTCATCATTTTCATAGATCCACAAATTATTTAGAAAAGCCTTTACTGTTTGCATTTCCTCAGAATGTCTTATCTCAAATTGTGAATTAGACCAGTATAATCCATATATTTGTGGCTTTCCTGATTTCAAATCGCTAAAATAATTATCAAGTCCCGCTTTTTGCTTTTGGTGCTCATAATAATTATTTTGAATTATATAATTTTCTAGACTTTTATCTAATTCCAATACTCTGTTATCATCAAAGACATCTCTAATAATTACACAGCCTCTTTTTTTAATTAATTTTGTAATAGAATGAATATCATTGGATAATTTATCAAAGCTAATTTCAGGGATAATATTCTGTGAATTTTGTTTTAATTTTTTAATTTCATAAATTTCTTTTTTTATAAAATCTTCAATATTTTGAAAATTATTATTATAGTTTTTAGATTTTTTTTTTAAAATTTCTTTTACTTGAATAATTTTGCCCATATCTAATTATAAGATATTAAACGAGAAAAATGAGAGAAAAAATATTTTTTTATTCAATCGTAATTGACACTGTTGGCTCTAATGCATCAAATCTACAATATTTCGTTCCGCCCGTATCTATTGCAAACACTTGCCCTACATTTTCTGTACCAAAAGCCATATCTAATGATGGCGTATCTAATGTTACTGTCCAAGGTTTTGTTAATGCATGAATTAGTATCATTGAGTCTCCTGATATAGCATTATGTATTGCATATAAAGCTCCTTCATCTTTTGCTCCATAACTCATCCATGAACTATCTGTTGTAGTTGTACTACAATCGTCGTTTAAGCATTTTGTTACGGATTCATTTTGCATTCTAACTTCAGTGAGAGCCATAGTTTGACCATTATTAATTACAGGAATATGAGAATATTTTTGATCAGCTTCTGTTCCAGGATAATTATCATCTGTTACAGCTGCTGTATTACAAGTTACACCTCCATCATCTGCTGTACCTGTCATTTGAATAGTTCGTGACATAGTTGTTTTCATATGTGTATAAGTAGTGCCAACTTCTAAAATAGCTGGTGAACCGTATTCAGACACAACAGCCATTATATCAACACTTGCAATATCCATTTCTTGTGTTGTGTTTCCAACTACTTTTGCATTGTCACATGAACCTGAACCATCTGTACCTGTACACATTTCTACTTGTTGGATCGTTACAATATATGTGCTTGGAGTAAAATTTGCTGCTTGTAAAGAGCTGTAATGAAAACCTATGAATAACAAAGATATTATAAATTTAAAAATTTTAAACATTATTAGTCAGCCCTCGATATGGTTGTTTTTCCAGAAAATTCTACAAAAATTTTGTTATCTCTCTTAACTTTTGTAAGTAGACTGTCAGACATATCTCTACTTTCACTAAAGGCCGTGGTACTCAACAAACCGTCTTGTAATGATGGTCCTTTTCTAGGAGGATGCACAAAAGTTAACTGCGCTGACCATTCATCTTCTAATCCTGATAAATCTTTGTCATCATGAGAAAACTCAAATTGTAAACTAGGAGATAATGTAAGATCTGATCCAATCTGCCTACCTTTAATATCGGCTCTATCTCTTCCATCCCATTCATATGAATTAACAAATACTTTTGCCCAGTGCATATATGGTATTTGAGAGTCTAGTCTTAGATCATATCCATCTAAAACTTTTTCTTTATCTCCATCATCTAGTTTGATGTATTTGTTATATGTTAATTCTAGGACTGCACTTCTCATTTCAAATCCTATACTTGTTCTTGCGTTGTCGTTATCGTCATAATCAATAAAAGCATTAAATCCTGTAAGCAATGTTTTATCTTCGCTTAAAATTCTTTTACCAATTCCTAAATTTGCAACTATTCTTTCATCATTATCTTTTTCAGTATTGAATAATGAAAGTTGAGTAAAATAATTTCCATTATCTGTTTTTTCAATTTCTCTAACAGCAAGAATACTGTAATCAGGTTTATAGTTCTCACGTAAATCAATGCTTACTTCTGTATCACCCTCACCTGGGACAAGATTGGATAAATACGCTGAAATATTTTCTGAAACATCGGCTTTTAATCCAGTCGCAAATAGCATAACCATCAAAAAAATTAAAAACTTTTTCATAATACCCTTTTACAAAATAAACCCATTATGAACAAGTTTTTTATAACTATACATTTTTTGGCTTGAAAATTAGACATACTCCATTGTTGCAATATCTCTTCCCTGTAGGTTGTGGGCCATCATCAAATATATGGCCATGATGACCTCCGCAGTTCATACAATGATACTCGGTTCTAGCATAACCAATATGATAATCGGTTGTGGTTTCAAATGCATTAGGTAAAGACTCGTAGAATGAAGGCCAACCAGATCCACTTTCGTACTTAGTATTAGAGTCAAACAATTTAACTCCACAATTAACACAATGATAGGCACCCTCTCTTTTTTCATGATTTAATTCACTTGAGCCTGGTGGCTCTGTGGCCTCTTCAAATAGAATTTTGTTCTGTGTATTTGATAAATTTGGATTAATTTTCTTCATTAAGAATTTTATTACAATTTTTATGTAAACTTGAGTGTAATGCAATAAGTTTGTCAAAATCTTTGTTATATCCACCTCCCAAGACACCACAAATTGGTATTTTTTTTTCAAAAAAACTTCGAATTACTAATTGATCTCTTTTTTCTATACCTTCGTCCGTTATATTTAATTTGCCTAATCTATCATTTTTGTGAATATCGACTCCAGCTATATAAAATACAAAATCAAAGTTAAAATCGTTTAAAAGAATTAAATTTTTTTTTAAAATGTCCAAGTATTGTTCGTCTTCCATATCTTGTTCAAGCTCAACATCTAAATCACTTATAGATTTTACAGGTGGATAATTTACTTTGGAGTGCATGCTAAATGTAAAAACATTATTTTCATGTTTAAAAATTTCTGCATTTCCATTTCCTTGGTGAACATCAAGATCTAAAATGAGAATTTTATTAGCCAGTCCTCTATTTAAAAGATATTTTGCAGCGACAGCTACATCATTAAAAACACAAAATCCTGCTCCCTCATCATATATTGCATGGTGGCTTCCACCAGCAGTATTACAAGCTATTCCATAATTAATGGCCAATTTAGAAGCTAACACGGTTCCACCTGTTGCAACTAAAGATCTTCTTACGACACTATCAACTAAAGGAAAGCCTATTTTTTTAACCAGTGTTTCTTCTAATGTTTTATTTTTAATTTTTAAAATATACTCCTCCGAGTGAACCTCTTTAAGTGTATCGAATGAACATGGCTCAGGTTTATAAAATTTTTTAACTACTTTTTCTTTTTTAAGAAAATTTGCTAATTCACCAAATTTTTTTATTGGAAATTTATTATCATCACCAATCTTTGCTTCATAATCAGGATGATTTACAACTGGTAATTCCACTTTACTTTATTTCTCTTATGGGCTTGCCAGCAACACAAGCTTCTAAATTTTCAATCATTTGTGTATAAAAAATAGAATAATTTTCTGCCGTTACATAGCCTAAGTGTGGAAGCAAAAGTGCATTAGGTACAAATCTTAGTTTGTGACCAGCAGGCAAAGGTTCTTTATCATAAACATCAATTCCTGCACCAGCGATTACATTAGTTGAAAGTGCTATAATCAAATCATCTTCATTTACAATCGGACCTCTAGAGGTATTAATCAAAAAGGCAGTTTTTTTCATTTTATCAAACTCAGCAAGTTTAAAACAATCTTTATATCTTTCTCCTCCTTGTACATGAATTGATATGAAATCAGAATTTTGGATTATATCTTCTTTGCTTGAAGGCAAAACATCAAGCTCTTTACATTTATCTAGACTGAGATTTTCACTCCATGCCATTACTTGCATACCAAATGCTTTTCCAATTTTGGCAACTTGAGATCCAACTTTTCCTAAACCAATGAGACCAAGAATTTTTCCTTTTAATTCAACACCCACTGTTGTCTGCCAATAGCCTTGGTACATATTATCAACTTCCACTTTGATATTTCTTGCTAGTCCTAAAATTAAGGTCCATGTTAATTCACATGTTGGATTTGAGTTAATTTCTGTGCCTGTAACAATAATTTTAGCTTTTTTTGTTGCTTCAAGATCTATGGCTTTATTTCTCATTCCGCTTGTAGAGATGTATTTTAGTTTTTTTAAACTTTTAATAATATTTGAATTAATTGATGTTCTTTCTCTCATAATAAGCAGAGCTTCAAATTCTTTTAATTTTTCTATGGCATCTTCCTCGTTTTCAAAAGGTTCACTAAAAATCTCAATATCAAATTTTGATGAAAGATTTTTCAAATCAATAAATTCTTGAGCAATATTTTGGTAGTCGTCTAAAATAGCAACTTTAAGCATTTTGAGTTTTTTTATTCGAGATTGTAATACCAGCAATAATAAAAATTGCACCTAAGAAATGATAAAATAATATTTTCTCATTGAAAATTATCATAGCCATTATAGCGCCAAGTATGGGCATCAAATGTAAAAAAACCCCAGATCTATTTGCACCAATTAATTTTACACCCTTTATCCAAAATAAAAATGAGATTAGACCAGGAAAAAAAACAACATAAAACAAAACTAAATAAAAAGAAGTTTCTAATTTGATTGTGCTACCCAAACTGTAGTCGATAAAATACATAGGAATTAAAAAAATAACTCCAAAGGTTATAACGACCTGTAATAGAGAAATTGGAGATATATTTAATTCCTTTTTTTTTAAAAGAGCTGAATATAGTGACCAAGCAAACATGGCAATCAATGCAAAAATATCTCCCTTATTAAAAGATAAATTTAACAGATTATTTAAATTTGCTTTAGTTATTATAAACAAAACACCTGTGAGTGAGAGAAATACACCAGTTATTTGAAAGAAATTTGTTTTCTCAATTTTAAGTAAAGATGAAAATAATATTATCATAACGGGGACTGTAGATATCATAAGCACTCCAGTTATTACTTGAGTATGTCTCAAAGAATAAAAAAGGGCAGAATTAAATACACTCACAGCCAATATTCCTAAAATTGAAAATAAGAAAATATTGTCCAATATAATTTTTTTCTTAATTAATAATTCCTTATAAGTAAATGGGAGTAACACTAACCAAGCTAAAAACCATCTATAAAAATTTAATGATATTGGAGGTATATCAATAATACTTGCAGCTTTACCTACTATAAAATTACCAGCCCAAAATAAGCAAGCTAGCACCAAGTATAGAGTGGCTAAATATATTGGACTAAGAGTTTTCATGAAAAGAATTAAGTAAATCTGTTCTATTATTTATAGCTTCTTTTATATTCTTTTCTTTGACGTGTCCAAATCCTCTTATTTGATCAGGTATTGATGCTATTTTGACAGCTGTTTCATAGTTTGATTTATTTATTTTTGATCCAATATCAACGATAGTTTGTTTGTAATCTCTTATTAATTCTCTCTCTTTTTTTCTTTCATTTAAATAACCAAATGGATCAAATTTTGTACCTCTTAAAAATCTAAATTTTGAGATTAATTTAAATACATTAAACAACCATCCACCAAATTTAATCTTTAGTACTTTACCATCTACTTTACTTTTTTTACTGAAGATTGGTGGGGCTAAATAAAAGTTAAAACTAAAGTTACCTTCAAAGTTTTTATTTATATCATCTGAGAATTTTTTATTTGTCATTAATCTCGATACTTCATACTCATCTTTATAAGCCATTAATTTAAAGTAATTTTTTAATACTGCTGTGGAAAATTGACTTCCATTTCCAACTTCTTTGTCAACTTTTTTTGCATAACTCACCAAATCTTCATAATTTTGAGCATATTTTTTATTTTGATAGTCTTCTAAAAATTTAAATCTATTCTGATATTTTGCATCAAAACTCTCTAATATTTCAGGTTCATCTTTAACTATATTAATTACTTCTTCTTTTAAATCTTCATAATGTCTACCAAATCGGAAGGCATCAATATTATCTTTCACGCTAGCACCATTTAATTCAATTGCTTTTTCAATTGATGAAGCTGAAATTGGTATTAGGCCTGATTGATATGCAATCCCAACATTAAACATATTCGATAGTATTGAATTTCCTAAGATCTTAGATGTAATTTTGTTTGACGATATAAATTTAATGTTCTTTAATCCTGCTATATTAATTAAATTGTTTCGCATTTCCTCGAATGGTAAATAAAAATCTTTGTCACGTGTAAAATCTCCTGGCATTACTTCATCTGTATTAATTATTAGTTTTGAAATTTTTTTATCCAAAGTTTTTATTATTTCTAAATCATTTGATACTAGTAAATCAAATCCTAAAAGTAAGTTTGTATCCCCGTAGGATAATCTGATTGCCCCAACATCCTCTGGTTTTTCAAAAATTCTTAAAAAGCTTTTAACAGCTCCGCCTTTTTGGGCAAGTCCAGTCATATCAAGAACACCAGATCCTCTACCATCTATTTGGGCAGCTGTTGCAAGTACTGCTCCAATTGTAACAACACCAGTTCCTCCAATACCAGCGATCATAATTCCATAGGATTTATTTATTTTAGGTAGTATTGGTTCTTCAATTTTTGAATTTATCTTATTTATAAGTGTTTCATCGTAATTTTTTTTAATAGATATATCACCCTCAAGACTTACAAAGCTAGGGCAAAACCCATCAACGCACGTATAATCTTTGTTGCAAGATGATTGGTCGATTTGTCTTTTTCTTCCATACTCAGTCTCAACTGGTGCAATTGAAACACAATTAGATTGTATTCCACAATCTCCACACCCCTCACACAAATCTTTATTGATAAAAATTTTTTTCTTTGGTTCCTCTAATATACCTTTTTTTCGTCTTCTTCTTTTCTCTGCTGCACAAGTCTGATCATAAATTATGACAGTCGTTCCATTTATTTTGCTTAATTCAATTTGAACATCTATAATATTCTTTCTGTCATAAACTTTTGAATTTTTTGCAAAGCCGCCAGTGTCACCATACTTTTTAATTTCATCTGTAATTATTGCTATTTCTTCAACTCCTTCTGCTTCAAGCTGTTTAGACATTTGGGCAACAGTTGGTAAGCCATCTAATGCTTGTCCTCCGGTTAAGGCAACAGCATCATTGTATAATATCTTAAATGTCATTTTAGTTTTTGCTGCAACTGCATGTCTAATCGAGAGAATTCCAGAGTGAATATAAGTTCCATCTCCCATATTTTGAAAAACATGGTCAGTATTACTAAAAACCGACTCTCCTACCCAAGTAGCTCCCTCAGATCCCATTTGTGAAAAACCCTCGTTATCTCTTTCCATATGTTCGACAAGATAAGCACAACTAATACCTGTTATTGCTCTACTACCTTCTGGAATTCTAGTTGAGGTATTATGAGGGCAACCTGAACAAAAATGTGGGATTCTTTTTAAGGAAATATTTGAATTAGTTGTGTCAGTTAAAGATTTCAACTCCATTGAAAAATTATTCACATCCTTAGGTAATTTTAGATATTTTATTGTTTCATAAATTTTTAAGCCAATCTCTCCCGGGTCTAAAGCTCCAGACGAAACAAACAGATCGTTACTTTTCTCGTCTTTTTTTCCAATTACTTTTACTTTTAGGTTTTTATTAAATAAAATTTCTTTTACTTGTGTCTCAATAATTGATCTTTTTTCCTCAACTACAATGATCTTATCTAAATTTTCTGCAAATTTTTCAATTACTGTTTCTTCTAATGGCCAAGGCATAGCAATTTTAAGAAATTTAATTCCTATATCATTTGCTACTTCTTTATTTATTCCAATTTTTTCAAGTCCTAGTTTGGTGTCTAAGAAAGATTTTCCAGTACTAATTATTCCAATTCTAGGTTTTTCCGAGTCAAAAATTAATTTATTTAGATTATTTAATTTACAATATTCTTTTATGTATTTTAATTTATGATGATGTAAGCGATATTCTTTTTCTTGAGCTGTATCTTTCAATCTAATATTTAATCCATCGGATGGATAATTTTCTTCAGAAATATCTTTAAGAACAACTCTGTTTTCATCTAAATCAACTGTTGCACCTGAACTGACATTGTCATGAACACACTTAATACCAACCCAACAACCACTTTTTCTAGATAATTCAATTCCTATTATCCCATAATCTAATATTTCTTGAACACCACTTGGATTAAAAAAAGGTATCATTGCATCTATCATCGCAAATTCACTTTGGTGCGAAGTTGTAGAAGACTCGCAGATGTGATCATCTCCCATAAGAGCTATAACACCACCAAACTTCGAGGTACCTGCTAAGTTTACATGCTTTAAAGCATCTCCAGCTCTGTCAACTCCTGGTCCTTTACCATACCAAATACCAAATACACCATCATATTTATCTTTTTTTCTTAGATTAACTTGTTGTGTGCCCCATAAGGAGGTTGCTGCGAGTTCCTCATTAATTCCAGGTTGAAAGAAAACATTATTTTCATTTAAATATTTTTTATTTTTTATTATTTGTTGATCATAACCACCAAGTGGTGAACCTCTGTAACCAGAAATATAGCACGCAGTGTTTAGACTCTTTTTTTTATCTCTTCTAGCTTGAACGATAGGAACTCTGACTAATGCTTGGGCACCAGTTAAAAATCTAGTGCCTTTTCTTAGTTTATATTTGTCTTCAAGTTTAATTTCCACACTATTAAACTTTATTAGGCAAATCTAACTGAACTGTAAGGTTTTAAATCCATATTAGTATTTTCATTTGCAATCATACCAGAAACTATTTTCCCAGAAATTGCACCTAAAGTCCATCCTAAATGATGATGACCAAATGAGTAAAAAACATTTTTATAATTTTTTGATGGTCCAATTATTGGTAAAAAATCTGGGAGTGTAGGTCTAAACCCTAACCACTCATCTTTATGCTCAGGTAAGCCATCAAGCATATCCTTTGCATTTAGAATTAAGTTTTTGATCCTGGATTTTGATAAAGCATTTTCTAGACCGCCAAACTCCACAGTGCCAACTACTCTTAACCCTTGATCCATTGGTGACATTCCAAACCCTCTGTTAGAATAAACCACTGGTCTAGAAATTAAATGATCAAAATCTTTAAAATGAATATGATACCCTCTTTCGGTATCTAGCGGAATATTTTCATGGAGTTTATCAGTGAGTTTTTTCGAAAACGCACCACATGCGATAACCAATTTATCAAAAACAAATCTCTGGGTTTCCGATCTTATAACAGGTTTTTCTTCATCAAAATTCAAATCTTGGATATTTAGTTTTAAAAACTTTCCACCTTTTTTTATAAAATTTTCAAATAGCTTTATTAATATTTTTTTTGGATTTCTTGCATGTCTTGCATAATCATAGAAAACACCTGCATGATAAAATGGTTTTAAATTTGGTTCTAAATCATGTATTTCTTTTTTATTTACCACTTGTTGTTTAACGCCTAGATCTTCTCTAATTTTTATTTCTAATTCTCTGCTTTTTAAATTTTTTTCATTCCAGACATATAAAATTCCATTATTTTCAACTAAACCTTCTAGATCTATCTCTTCGAATAGTTCATCATAAGCCAGTAATGATTGATCTAAAATTTGATGCATATTTTTTGCGGTATGCATCATTTTATCATTAGTACAATTCATTAAAAATTTTGAAAACCAAGGGATCATTTTTGGAACATAATTCCATCTAAGTGCTAAAGGTCCTCTTGAGCTCATAAGCATTGATGGAACATCAGATAAAATATCTGGTCTGTTTAAAGGGACTGATGCATAAGGAGAAAAATGACCTGCATTACCATAAGAGGCTGCATTTCCAGGTTCATCTCTATCAAATAAGATTACCTGATATCCTTTTTTTTGAAGAAAAAGAGCATTACATACTCCTTGAATTCCCGCTCCTATTATACCAACCTTTAAAATTTTATCTGACATTAGTAAAATATAGTTGGTGGAACTAATTATAATAGATGTTATTTGATCGCGGTGTATAACTGTTTACATAATCTTAATTGCCGATCGGATCTCGACTGTAAATTTTGCAGCTCATTACGATACTTAAACCAAGCATTATTGATAACATTGATGATCCTCCGTATGACATGATAGGAAGTGGTGCTCCAACAATTGGCAATAAACCAATTACCATAGCTATATTTACAAAAATATATAAGAATAAACCAGATGCAAAACCAAAACAGTATAGTTTTGAAAAAAATGTTCTACTAGAAAAACCAATCCTTATTATTCTATAAATTAATAAAGTGTATAATAAAATTAGTACCATTGAACCAACAAAGCCAAACTCTTCAGAGAAAAGAGTAAAAATAAAGTCAGTGTGTTTTTCAGGTAAGAATTCAAGATAACTTTGTGTGCCTTGCAAGAAACCTTTACCCAACAACCCTCCTGAGCCAATTGCTATTTTAGATTGAATTATTTGATAACCTGCACCTAGAGGGTCTCTTTCTGGATTAAAAAAAGTTAATATTCTTGATTTTTGATATGGTTTTAAAAATGAAATTACAAAAGGTAATGAGACTAACAATATTAATCCAGAATATATAAAATATTTTAAATTAAGTCCTGCTAACCAAATAATAGCCATTCCACTTCCTGCTATTAAAATTGCTGTTCCTAAATCAGGTTGAGTTATAACTAAATAGCAAGGTAGCAATAAAAGTATAATTGGTTGTAATAAATATTTATAACTTTGAATGTCTGAGCTTTGAATACGATGGTAATATCTCGCAAAACAAACTATTACTGCAATTTTCATCAGTTCTGAAGGCTGAAGGTTCATTATGAAAAAATTTATCCATCGTTTAGACCCTGACGCTGAAATTCCAAAAAAAATTACAAGTAATAAAAGTAAAATTCCAAGAATATAAAAAATATATGCCTGTCTATACCAAACCGAAACTCTTACAAATGACAGAACTAAAAACATAGAAAAAAATACGAGAAATCTAGTAAGATGATTTTTAGTGTAAAAAGAAAAGTTTCCACTTTCTGTAGAATAAATTGAAATAACACTGATTGAACCAATTATAGCAACAATTATTATTAAAAAGTAATCAACAGCTTTCAGTTTATCAAAAAATGAATATCTAGTAGAATTTAGTGACGTTGAAAGTATCATGCAATATTTTTTAAATCTTTTCTAATTTTTTCTCTTAATTCATGCCTATCTAAAATTTTTTTTATTAATTTGTTTGCTAGTGGGGCGGCTGCTTTACTACCAGATCCTCCATGCTCTATCAAAACACTAAGAGAATATCTTGGTTTATCATAAGGCGCAAATGCAATAAATAAAGCATGATCTCTACTTTTATATTCTATCTCTTCAAGGTCTAAATCAAGCTCTCTATCTTGATCAGTAATTCTTTTGACTTGAGAAGTTCCAGTTTTTCCAGCAAACTTGTATCTATCTTCTTTGTGTCTAGATCTAAAGGAGGTTCCAAACTGTTCATTGGTTGATCCATACATTGCATCCAGAACTAACTTTAAATTATTTGGATTTCTGTAAAGTCTTTCATAATATTTAAATTCCTGATCTTTTAAAATATTTTGACTTACAGATTTATTTTTTTCGCTTTCAATTTTTGATTTAATAATATCTAAATCTATTTCTTTATCATAAATTAAATTTGGCTTAATTTTGAAGCCTCCATTAGCCAATTGCGCTGTCATCAAACATAATTGAAGTGGAGTAGTCTGAATGTAACCCTGTCCTATTCCAGTAATTACAGTTTCACCAAGGTACCAAGGCTGCTCTAAAACTTGTTTTTTCCATTTTGTTGAAGGGACAATTCCTTTTCTTTCTTCTGAAAAAAAATCTTCTAAAACTTTTGAACCTAAACCATATCTTTTTGCAATTAGTGAAAGCTTATCTACACCTAAAAGCCTTGCGACTTCATAAAAATAAATATCACATGACTGTTTAATGGCATTTCTCATATTCATTAATCCATGACCATTTTTTTTCCAACAATGATATCTTTCTCCATACAATTCATATGGATGATCATGGCCTTTACAGTTTATTTTAAACTTTGTGTCTATTATCCCATATTCTAGTGCAGCAAGTGCAACCAAGGGTTTTATAGTTGAACCAGGAGAATATAATCCAGCTAATGATTTATTTAATAAAGGTCTTAACTTATTATTTTTAATTTCATTCCAATCTTTGGTGCTTATTCCATGCGTAAACTTATTTGGATCGTAGGTTGGAGACGATGCCATGGCAATTACTTCACCTGTGTATATGTCCATGACACATATAGAACCTGCCTGATTTTTTAATAATTCTTGAGCTAATTGCTGAATTTCTAAGTCTATGGTCGTTCTTAAATTTTCACCTTGAGTTTCTTTATTATAACTAATTTCACTTATTTTTTTTCCTGATGCATTTACTTCATATCTTTTAGTTCCATGTTTCCCTATTAGGTCAGTATCTTTTGAGTTTTCAATACCAATTTTTCCAACTTTTAAACCTGGTACAAAGTTTTCCTCTATTTTTTTTTTATTTTGAATATCTTGAATTGTTGCATCTCCAACATAACCAACAACATGTACTAAATCATTGGAATAAGGATAATATCTTGAAGTAGATAAAACTGGCTTCGCTCCATCTAATTCGTGCAAATACAAATTTAATTTAGAAAATTCTTTCCATGATAAATTTTCAGAAATTATTAAAGTATCCCATGGCTTAGACTTTTCTTTCTTCTCATATATTTTTTTTATTTCATCCTCTTTAAGACTAATAATATTTTTAAGTTTAAAAATCGAATTATTAAAATTGGAAACTTCTTCTAGAGATAAATGAACTTGATAAACTCTTTGATTATCCGCAATTACATTATTAAAATAATCAGTTATTATTCCTCTTTGAGGTGGAGTTTTCCACTCTCTAATTCTATTTTTGTCGGATAAAACTTCATATTTTTGCTTTTCAGAAATTTGTAGATTATATAATCTTGAAGTAACAATCCCAAGTAACGCAATTTTTGCAGCAACTAAAACAAAAAGTCTCCTACTTATAATTTTATTTTTATTTAAATTATCTGTTTTTTTTATCATTCTTTTTAATAAGCACCATATTATCTATCCAAACAAATATTTTGAAAAATATAGGGTAAATTAAAAATGTAACGAATAAACCCACTATTAAACTTTCATAGACAATTGGAATTTTAAATATTGTTATTAATATAATGTAATTTAGCGATCCTACAATTAAAATTGCTATGAAAAATGATATCCAATCATAAATTAAATTGTATATGATTGTTCTATTTCTTATAAATACTGCAATCGCAGATAATAATAAATAATCTAGGGAAGATATTCCAATTGGTAAACTTTGAACTACATCATTTATAATACCTGCAAAAAAAATTAATCCATAACCTAGATGCTCTGGTTTTTTTAAACTCCAGAAGAATACAACTATGTAGCTAAAGTTTATAATAAAATCATAATTTTTATAAATAATATTAATATTTAAACCTAAAATTACGACTAAAAATAAAGTTAAAGTAGGTAAACTTGTAATTGTCTTAGAATAAATTCTGTTAGCAAATAAACTCACTTTTTAAAATAAACCTTAACAAATTTAATTTGATCAAAATCCGCAAAAAATTTCACATATTTTTTGTTATTTATAATAGTTATTTTGCCTATGGGTATTCCAGAGGAAATTATCCCATCAGCTCCTGAAGTATAAACAATATGACCCTCTTCGACTTGGTTTTTCTCAGGCAGATACTCAATATCTGCATTAAATTTACTTCCATTCCCTGAAACTATTGCGCTGGTTCCATTAGGTTCAATTATTACTGGTATCTTACTATTAAGATCATTTATTAATAAAACTCTCGAAGTTAAGTAATTAACTCCAACAACCTTACCTATAAAATATGATCCACTTCTCACACCTGAGCCTAATTGAATATCATGTTTGAAACCTTTATTAATCACAACTGATCGTAAATATGGGCTCTTCTGATCTAGTAAAATTTTAGTTAAATGATAATTATCTGAAAAGAGGTTTTTTTCTTCAATTAGTGCATAAAGCCTTAAATTTTCTTCTTTTAAAAATTGATTTTCAAGTTTTAACTCTTCAATATTTAAATCAATAATCTTAAGTTGTTTATTTTCTTCATGTATTTTTAAAAGATCGCCAACACCATAATAAGCATTTTTTAAAGATAAAAATGGAAATGATATAATGTATGAAGTTTTAAAAACAGCATCTTTGGCTACTGACCTAAACTGATTAATAGGTCCTGTTTTAAAATATTCTAATGATAGGACAATTATGGATACTACAATTAAAGTTAAAAGTGAAAATTTTCGTCTATTACCTTTATTTAAAAAAATTGAACGAGCAGATATAACCAGATCATCTCTGCCCATTTCTCTAGACATTTTGATTAATACTCAGATAAGACTGATGAAAAAGTTTCCTCTTGGTCTAAAGCTTTACCAGTTCCAATTGCAACACATGACAAAGGATCATCAGCAATATTCACTGGAAGACCTGTTTCTTTAGAAAATCTCTTGTCTATATTATTTAAAAGTGAACCACCTCCTGTCATTGTAAGTCCCATATCAACTAAATCAGCTGATAATTCTGGTGGGGTGTTCTCTAATGCTTTTTTAATCGCAGATACAATATCTTTTAAAATTGGATTTAATGCTTCTGCAGTGTCTTCTTCTGAAATATTTACTTCCTTAGGAGTTCCAGATCTTAGATCTCTTCCTTTGACTGCATATGTATTATTATTTGTTGGTATAGCAGTGCCTACATCTTTTTTGATTTTTTCAGCTGTACTATCACCTATCATTAAATTGTACTCTTCTCTCATATATTCCTTTAAGGCATTATCCATTGCGTCTCCAGCAACCCTTAAAGATTCAGAATAAACTACACCGCCCAAAGATAAAACGGCAATCTCTGTTGTGCCACCGCCTATGTCGACAACCATTGAGCCTGTAGCCTCTGAGATTGGAAGTCCTGCTCCCACAGCTGCTGCAATTGGTTCCTCAATTAGATTTACCTTACGAGCACCAGCTGCAAGAGCACTATCTTGAATAGCTTTTCTTTCAACTGGAGTTGAGCCAGTAGGCACACAAATTAAAATTCTTGGATTTGCCAAGGTTTTTTTGTGAACTTTTTTTATAAAGTGTTTAATCATTTCTTCAGTTACAATAAAATCTGCGATAACTCCATCTCGTAATGGTCTTATAGCTTGAATGTTTCCAGGAGTTCTCCCAAGCATAGTTTTCGCCTCGTCTCCAACTGCTAAAACTGATTTTTTTCCCTTATTTTCAACAACTGCAACTACCGATGGCTCATTTAAAACCACTCCTTTACCCTTTAACACCACAAGAGTGTTTGCTGTACCAAGATCTATCGCCATATCTTGGCTCCATAATTTCTTCAAGTTACTGAACATTTCCATTTTTAGATGCCTTTCATTTTTTGATTTTCATAATTTTGATTTTCTAAATTCTGTCCTGGTGCTGTTTTATCTCTTTTTATAATCATTTTATTAAGTGAATTTATATAAGCATTTGCAGATGCAACTAAAGTGTCAGTATCTGCAGCCTGACCTACAGTTGTTTTTCCACTCTCTTCAATTTTAACACTTACTGTGGCTTGAGCATCTGTTCCCTCTGTAACAGCGTGAACTTGGTAAAGTTGCAAGTTTACCTCATGTGGGTAAAGTTTTTTTATACATTTAAAAATTGCATCTACTGGTCCATCACCAGTTTCATGTGCTTTTTTAATCTCACCAAAAACATCCAATGTCATTTCAGCTCTTTGAGGTTCTCCAGTTCCAGCGAATACTTTTAAAGATTTTAGATTAATTGCATTCACTTTATTATCGATAATTAAACTATCATCAATTAGGGCAATTATATCTTCATCATAAACATGTTTTTTTTTGTCGGCTAAGATTTTAAATTTAGCAAATGCATTATCAACTATATCATCAGTAAGATCAGGATATCCTAAACTAGTCAATTTATCTTTAAATGCATGCCTTCCTGAGTGTTTTCCCATTACCAATGATGTTTGTTGAACTCCGACACTTTCTGGAGTCATAATTTCATAAGTTTGTCTATTTTTTAACATTCCATCTTGATGAATTCCTGCTTCATGAGCAAAAGCATTTTTTCCAACAATAGCTTTATTATATTGAACTGGAAAACCTGTAGCATTTGATACTATCTTGGATGCTTTACTTAAAAGAGTAGTTTCAATTCCAGTTTCATATGGCATTAAATCAGGTCTTGTTTTCATTGCCATAACAACTTCCTCTAGAGCTGCATTACCTGCTCTTTCTCCTAGACCATTTATCGTACATTCAATCTGTCTAGCTCCAGCTTGAACACCTGCCAACGAGTTAGCAACTGCTAATCCTAAATCATTATGGCAATGTGTTGAGAGAATTGCTTTGTCTATGTTTGGGACTTTATTTAATAAGGTTTCAATTATTTTTGTAAATTCAGATGGTATTGTATATCCAACAGTATCAGGGATATTTATGGTTTTAGCACCACATTTAATTGCAAGCTCAACGGTTTTACACATATAATCCATATCTGTTCTCGTACCATCCTCACAAGACCACTCAACATCATCTGTAAAATTTCTAGCATAAGTTACATTTTGTTTTATGGCTTCATAAACTTCTTCTGGTGATTTATTCAGTTTATGTTTCATGTGTAAAGGACTTGTAGAAATAAAAGTATGAATTCTAAATCTTGAAGCGTGTTTAAGAGCTTCATAACATCTATCAATATCTTTTTTTGAATGTCTTGCTAGACCTGCAGGTATTGATTTCTTTAATATTTTGCTAACCTCAGTTACAGCTTCAAAATCTCCAGGAGATGCAATTGGAAACCCAGCCTCAATAATATCTATTCCAAGTTCATCAAATACTCTAGCAATTTGAATTTTTTCCTCTAAACTCATTGATGCACCGGGAGATTGCTCTCCATCTCGCATAGTAGTATCAAAGATATAGACTCTATTTTTATCAGTCATTTTATTATTTTAAGCATAAGTATCATACATGCTCACGCTCAGATTGCAAAATAAAATGCCTATTTTAGGCCTAATAAAACAATAATTAATCTATTTCTTATCGCTATCTACTAGTTTCTTTTTAGAAATCCAAGGCATCATAGCTCGAAGTTCTGCACCTACTTTTTCAACTGAGTGCTCAGCCAGTTTTGCTCTAGTTGCAAGAAAATTTTTTTGACCGTTTTTACATTCTTCCATCCATTCTTTTGTAAATTTACCAGATTGAATTTCTGCTAGAACTTCTTTCATTCTTTGCTTGGTTTCATCTTTTTTTATTATTCTTGGACCTGATTGGTACTCGCCGTACTCAGCAGTATTTGAAATGGAGTAGTTCATATTTGCAATTCCACCTTCATAAATCAAATCAACAATCAGTTTAACTTCATGTACAGTTTCAAAATAAGCCATTTCTGGTTCGTATCCGGCTTCAACTAAAGTTTCATATCCATTTTTAATTAATTCAACAAGACCACCACATAATACTGTCTGTTCTCCAAATAGATCTGTCTCTACTTCATCTTTAAAAGTGGTTTCAATAATTCCAGATCTTCCTCCTCCAACAGCAGATGCATAAGACATTGCCAAATCTCTTGCTTTACCAGAACCATCTTGGTGAACAGCAAACAAACAAGGTACACCACCACCTTTTTCATACTCACTTCTTACTAAATGTCCAGGTCCCTTAGGTGCAACCATAAATACATCTAAATCTTTTCTAGCTTTAATAAGATCGTAGTGAACATTTAAACCATGAGCAAACGCAATAGATGTTCCTTCTTTAACACGTTGCTCTATATGATTTTTATATATAGATGCTTGTAATTCGTCTGGAGTTAATATCATCACTACATCTGCCCATTCTGCAGCATCAGATAAACTCATTACCTTTAAGCCTTTAGACTCAGCTTTTTCAATACTTGACGACCCTTCTCTTAAAGCTACAACAACTTCTTTAACACCACTATCTCTTAGATTAAGTGCATGTGCATGTCCTTGGCTTCCATAACCAAAAATTGCTACTTTTTTATCTTTTATTAAATTTACGTTAGTATCTTTTTCATAAAACATTTTCATTATTTCTCTCCTTTAATTTTTATTTATTTAAATATTTCTGACCCTCTAGTCATGGCAACTGCACCTGTTCTTGAAACACTTACCAGACCAAATTTTTTTAAATTTTTTGACATACTATCTATTTCTCTTCTTAAAGCTGTAATTTGTATAACATTTGATTTATTTGTTTTATCTAATATTACTGGATTAAAATTTTTACAAGCTTCAAAAGCTTTATTTAATTTACCATTGTTTGCAACAAACTTAAACAATGCCATTTCTTTAAAAATAACATTTTTATCTTCTCTCTTAAAATCTGCTACTTTATGGACTGGAACTAATTTTTTTAATTGAAGTTTAATCTGATCTACCACTTGTGGTGTACCCGTAGTTACAATTGTTATTCTTGAAATATTTTGCTTCTGATCGACCTCAGCTACCGCAAGGGACTCGATATTGTAGCCTCTGCCAGAGAATAATCCAACTACACGAGCTAAAACTCCAGCTTCATTATCTACCCATACAACTATAATATGAGTATCTGGCTTCTGTTTTTTTCCTGCAAAACTATATGCTGATTTTGAATTAGCCATTAAACCAGTGTTCTACCCTTTCCAGTAATCTTTTTTTCTTTTTGATCTTTAGGACCAAGCAACATTTGATTATGAGGTTTTCCAGAAGGTATCATTGGAAAACAGTTTTCTTGTTTATCTACAAGGCAGTCAAATATTACTGGTCGATCTGTGTTTAACATTTCAACGATCTTATCATCTAATTCTTCTGGTGTTTTTGCTCTTATGCCGACACAACCATAAGCTTCAGCCATTTTAACAAAATCTGGCAATGCAGCAGTGTAACTTTCAGAATAATTTTTATCATGAAGTAATTCCTGCCACTGTCTTACCATTCCCATGTATTCATTATTTAAAATAAATATTTTTATGGGTAAATTGTATTGCACTGCTGTAGACATTTCTTGCATAGTCATTAAAACAGAGGCTTCTCCAGCAATATCAATAACTAATTTTTTAGGATGTGCAATCTGAACTCCAACAGCTGCGGGTAAGCCATACCCCATTGTACCAAGACCTCCAGATGTCATCCATCTATTTGGTTTATTGAATTTATAGTGTTGAGCGGCCCACATTTGATGTTGGCCTACTTCAGTTGTTATATATGCGTCTTTATCTTTAGTTAGCTCGTATAATCTTTCAATTGCATACTGTGGCTTTATTGTTTCTTCACTACTAATATAATCTAATGATCTTTTAGATCTCCATTTCTGAATCTGTTCCCACCAATTAGATATTTGTGATTTATTTGACTTAGAAAAATTTTTTTTTGATTTTTTAAAAGTTTTTAGTGTTGTCTTTAAAACTGATTTAATATCACCTACAATTGCTAGATCTACTTTTACATTTTTATTTATAGATGATGGATCTATATCAATATGAACCTTTTTAGATTTGGGGGAGAACTCATCAATTTTACCAGTAATTCTATCATCAAACCTTGCGCCTACGTTTATCATTAAGTCACAACTATACATAGCGTTGTTAGCTTCATAAGTACCATGCATGCCTAACATTCCTAAAAATTGATTGTCGTCAGCAGGGAAACAACCCAGACCCTGCAAAGTTGAAGTTATTGGAAAACCTGTTGCATAAACAATTTCTCTTAAAAGTTCACTTGCTTTTTTTCCTGAGTTTATCACTCCACCTCCAGTATAAAAAATTGGTTTTTTTGCTTTGCTAATTAAATTTATTAATTCATCAATATTTTTTTGCGAATAGTTATCATGAGATTTACCATTTAATTTTTTATTCTTTTTATAATTTTTGTATTTAGATTTTTGAAATTGAATATCTTTAGGTATATCAACTAAAACCGGTCCTGGTCTACCCGTTGTTGCTACTTCAAAAGCTTTGTGCATTATTTCAGCTAAGTCATTAATATCTTTTACTAACCAATTATGTTTAGTACAAGGTCTAGTAATTCCCGTTGTGTCACATTCTTGAAATGCATCTGTACCAATTAAATGAGTTGGAACTTGTCCTGTGATGCAAACTAACGGAACAGAGTCCATATAAGCATCTGTTAAGGCGGTAACAGCATTGGTGGCTCCGGGACCTGAAGTTACTAACAGTACACCTGGTTTTCCAGTTGATCTTGCATAGCCTTCGGCTGCGTGCCCTGCGCCCTGTTCATGTCTTACTAGAATATGTTTTATAGAATTAAAATTTTTTAATTCGTCATATATAGGAAGGACTGCCCCTCCAGGATAACCAAATATGTGGCTAACATTTTGATCTTCCAAACATTTGAATACTATCTCAGCTCCTGAATATAATTTTGACATTCAGCCAATCTAGCTGAAGTTGTACTCATTGGTCAAGTTATTGTGAAGATTTTTATAATTTTTTTATAAATTTTGAAAGGGCCTCAGCATCAAATTTTTGCCAATCACTCATTTGACCTCTAGACCAAGTTCGCTGTCTTTTAGCGTATTGTCTAGTTTTTATAACAATATTTAGTTTTAAATCATGCATAGAAATTTTTTTATCAATAAATTCTTTAATCTCTCTTATTCCTATAACCTTGAAGATGTTGCTACCACTCTGCAAATTAAGCTTTAAAAAATCCTTAACTTCCTGAATAGCTCCATCTTTCATCATTTGGTCTACTCTTTTGGAAATTTTATTAATTAATTCATCTTTTGGATAATCGACATAAATTTTTATAAATTGCTCCTTTTTAAAAGATGGTTTTGTTTTCTTAAACCATTCAAAAATTGATTTCTTTGAAACCGAAATAACCTCATAAGCTCTTATTGATCTTTGAGTATCAGTTGGGTCAATCCTATTTTTTACTGATGGATCAATTTTTAAGAGTTTTAAATAAAATTTTTTTTGACCTAAATTATTTTGCATTCGTCTTATTTTATTACGAATGGAGATTGGTATTTTTGGAATTTTAACAATGCCATCAGTCAGAGCTTTGAAATAAAGACCAGTACCACCAACTAAAACTGGTATTTTATTTTTATCTCTAATTTTTTTTATATTTTTTTTTGCTAATTTTAACCACTCGCCAGATGAAAAATCTTTTTTAACAGTTCTAAAACCATATAAATGATGTTTTATTTTTTTTAAATCAATTTTAGAAGGTCGAGCAGTCAAGATCTTTAATTCTTTATAAACCTGCATACTATCTGCATTAATAATTTCTCCATTTAACTTTTTGGCAATTTTCAATGCAGCTTTAGACTTGCCTGATGCAGTTGGACCTGAGATTAATATTATTTTGGACTTTAGGTCCATTTTTATTATTTTAATTTAACACCAATATATGTTCTTTGATTTTGGTTATTATAAATTGCAATTAGTAAGTTATTTTCATCACTTCTTAATTTTAATTTCACCACATTATCAAGATCACCTATTGTGTTAATTTTTTTTCTATTTGCCTCAACAATAACATTGTTAACTTGTAAATAGTTTATAGGGCTATCTTTATCTATTTTAGTGATTACCACTCCACTGGTTCCTTTTGGAAGATTTCTTGACTCAATATCCTCTTTACTTAATAAACGAACATCTATTTTCAAACCCTCAATTCTCTTCATTTTTGGTTTTTCAATTACTGGTTTTTGTGCTTTAAAATCTTCTGAAGTTTCTAATCTACCGAGAATTATTTCTTTTGTAATTTCTCGTTTATTTCTCCAAACTTTAATAATTACTTTTTTTCCAACATCTGTTTCAGCAACTATTTTAGGTAGTTCCTTCATTTCATTAATAGGTTTTCCATCAAACTCTAAAATTATATCGCCAGGTTTAATTCCTCCCTTGTCGGATGGACTGTTATCCGCAACACTTGCTACTAGAGCACCTCTTGGTTTATCTAACTTTTCTGCATCTGCTATTCCTTGGTCTACTACTTGAATTCTTACTCCAAGCCATCCTCTTTTTGTTTCTCCAAATTCAATCAATTGTTCAATTACTTTTTGAGCACTATTAGATGGTATTGCAAATCCTATTCCAATTGAGCCAGATTGGCCAAGTATAGCTGTATTGATTCCAATAACATCTCCATTCATATTAAATAGAGGGCCTCCTGAATTTCCCTGGTTTATTGAAGCATCAGTTTGTATGTAGTCCTCATATCTTGATAATCCTATGCTTCTATTTCTGGCAGAGATTATTCCTGCTGTTACTGTGCCTCCGAGACCAAATGGATTTCCTATCGCAATAACCCAATCTCCAATTCTAGATTTGTCTGAGTTACCAAACTTTACGGGCTTAAATTTTTCGTCAGATTTTATTTTTAATACCGCAATATCCATACCTGCGTCAGCACCAAGTACTTCGGCTTTATAATCCTCGTCTCCATTAACTCTAACAAATATATCTGATGCTCCTTGGATCACATGATTGTTTGTTATAACGATTCCATCTTCATCAATTATAAAACCAGATCCTAGAGCACTAGTTTGTCTTTGTTGAGGAGAACCAAACATATCTTCAAATGGTGAACCTGGTGGAAATTCAAATGGCAAAGGATTTGATCTAGTTGTAACAGTCGTAGTTGTTGAAATATTTACAACTGATGGCATTAATCTTTCTGCTAAATCTGCAAATGATGATGGAATTTCCTTAGCTTGCGAGATTGTAAAAAAATTTATTGAAATTATTAATATTGATAAAATTTTGTAAATATTTTTCATATCTTTGAATACCAAATAATAATAAATCCTATAATTGCAAATACTAATCCACCTGCTCTCAGTTGTTTATCAGCTACAGCATCAAGTTTTTTTAACATATTTTTCATTTTTGATGGAAATAAGGCATATAAAACACCTTCAATAAATAAGAAAAGACCAAATGCTATGATCAATTCTTTCATATCAACTAAAATTATTATTTGTCTTTATTCCCAAAAAACTTAAAAAATTCACTGTCAGGAGATAATATCATTGATGTTTCTCCACCAATTAAAGCATTTTGATAAGCTTGCATCGCTCTATAAAAACCAAAAAATTCTGGGTCCTGTCCAAATGCATCTGCAAAAATTTTATTTTTAAGACCATCGCCTTCCCCTTTCATTATTTCAGATTTTTTCTGTGCATCAGCTAAAATAACTGTAACTTCTTTATCTGCAGTTGATGTTATAGTCGCTGCCATTTCAGCACCTTTTGCTCTAAATTCTTTAGCTTCTCTTTCCCTTTCGGTTTGCATTCTTCTAAAGATTGCATCACTATTTGCTTGAGGTAAATCTGCTCTTTTTATTCTTACATCAACTATCTTAATACCAAAATTTTCGGCTTCATTATTAACACCTTGTTGAATTAAAGCCATTTGCTTCGATCTATCCTCAGATAATAATGTTTGTAGCTTTTGTTGACCTAAAACATTTCTTATTCTTGAATTAATAATCGTTGCTAATCTTGATCTAGCAACTCTTTCGTTTCCTACAGAAATATAAAATTTTAATGGATCAATAATTTGAAACCTTGCAAATGCATCAACTATTAGACGTTTTTGATCAGATGCGATAACTTCCTCAGGCGGAGTATCTAAATTTAAAACTCTTTTGTCTAAAAATACTACGTTCTGAATAAAAGGAAGCTTAAAGTTTAAACCTGGCTTTAAAATTATTCTTTTTGGATCACCAAATTGTAGAACTATAGCTTGGTTTACTTCTTTAACTATAAATATTGAAAAGAATAAAGTTGCTCCTATTAAAATGATTATCGGTAATATAAACTTTCCAGCTTTCATTAGTTTGTCCCTGATTTTAATTCTTGTAAAGGAAGATAAGGTACTACACCAGATCCTGAATCTTTATCAATTATGATTTTATTAATATCAGCAAGAACTTGCTCCATTGTCTCTAAATACATTCTTTCTTGAGTTACCTCTTTAGCTTTAGCATATTCTGTATAAATTGATAAAAATCTACTAGCTTCTCCCTCCGCCTTCGCAACAACCTCTTTTTTATAAGCTTCAGCGGCTTGTAAGATTTTTGCAGCTTCTCCTCGAGCTCTAGGTATTACATCATTCGCATATGCTTCTGCTTCATTTTTAGACCTTTCCATATCAGCTCTTGCAGCTTGTACATCTCTAAATGCATCTATTACTTGATCTGGTGGGTCTGCTTTTTGCGTTTGGACTTGAGTAATTTGTACTCCACTCTCATATTCATCAAGTATACCCTGAATAATGTCTTGGGTATCTCTCTCAATAACTGCTCTTCCTTCAGTAAGAATTGGTTGAATATTAGATCTTGCTATAACTTCTCGCATTGCAGTTTCGGCTGCAGCTTTTACAGTACCCTCTGGATCTTGAATTTTAAATAGAAAGTTTCCAGCATCTTTTATTACCCAAAATACTGAAAAATCTATATTAACTATGTTTTCATCACCAGTTAGCATCAAACTTTCTTCAGGAACATCAGCTACACCGCCGCCCTGACCAAATCCACTATCTCTTTCAGATCTAAAACCGATATCCATTCTGTTTACTTTCGTAACCTTAGGAGTTAGCACACTTTCAATTGGGAATGGCAGATGATAATTTAATCCTGGTTGAGTAGTATTTACAAACTTTCCAAATCTTAAGACCACACCCTGCTCATCAGGTAAAACTCTATACAAGCCACTTAATGCCCAAATTACAACCAAGATAATCAATCCAAGTATAATAGGTTTTTTACCGCTTGTACCACTTCCAGTGAATTTATTTATAGTATCTTGTAATTTTTTAATTGTTTCATCCAGATTAGGAGGTGTTGGGCCTCTTCTAAAACCTCCACCATTTCCACTTCCTCCTCCACCTGGAGGACTGCCCCATGGGCTTTGATTTTTATAAATCGTCATTATGACATTCTATATAGTGTCTTTATGCTCAAAAACAAGGTAAGTGTATTTTTATGAGCGATAAAAAAGTAGGTCTAAGTGACACAATGAAAGCAAAAACCGAGCCAAAAACCTTCAAAAAAAACCCAATTCCAGGAACTAAATTTACAATTGCAATTTCTAGTGCGAAAGGTGGTGTTGGGAAATCTACTTTTGCCACTAATTTAGCTTTAGCCTTAAAAAAAATTGGATGCAAAGTAGGAATTTTAGATGCTGATATTTACGGGCCTTCTTTACCAAAATTATTCTCTATAAATGAAAAGCCGGATAGTGATGGTCAAACTTTAAAACCAATTAATAAGTATGAGGTTCAATGTATGTCTATTGGTTTTCTAACAGATGAACAAACACCAATGATCTGGAGAGGACCAATGGTAACTAGTGCTATTAAAACCTTCACTCAAAAAGTTGGTTGGAAAGACTTAGACTTTATCATTGTTGATATGCCACCGGGTACTGGTGACACTCAACTTACATTTGCACAAGAAATTAATGTAGACGGCGCAATTATAGTATCAACTCCCCAGGAAATAGCGCTCCAAGATGTAAAAAGAGGAATAAGAATGTTTGAGAAATTAAAAGTAAATATTATTGGATTAATTGACAATATGAGTCACTTTATTGGGGAAGACGGGAAAAAATATGCAATTTTTGGAGAGAATGGTGTTGAAAGAACTGCAAAAGAATTTGGAAAAAAATTTTTAGGACAAATACCAATAAACTCTGATGTTGGAAAATATGGGGATATGGGAGTTCCTATTGTTGAGAAAGATCCAGAACATGAAATTACAAAAATATATTTAAAATTTGCAGAAGAGATTAAACAATCTTATCTATAATTCCGAAAGCTTCCATAAGTTCATTCCACTCTCTTTTTGAAAGTCCGGATTGTTCTAAATTTATTTCCTCACCTTTTAATAATTTCTGTATAATAACTTTTCCTTTGGCAGAAACTTCTGTACCACCTACTCTGTAGTCCATAAAAGCATCATATGTAATTGGAACCCATCTCTTTAATGTATCCAACATTATATCTGCATAAACTCTTATTTCATATTGAGCATGATGATCAGCACGTAATCTTAAAAAATTCATTAAGTTTAAAAGATCAGTTTTCCAATACCACTGGGTATACGTATTCAAAGTTAGGTTCATTCTCGCTAACTCTCTGGCTAATCCTTTTTTATTTTCGTCAATTGTAGACCCATCAAATTTCTGATTAAGCATAGTTTCATAATTATCATATGTTCTTTCAGCATCGTTTTTTAAAAGTTCTAAAACTTCCTTTGCCTGATCTCCTTCAATCACATCACCTCTACCTTGTCTGTTTGCAATTGATTGAGCTGCTAAATTTTGTGGATCGGGTAAATAAAATTCTTTATCTAAAATTGAATATCTTGCGGAGTATTCGTTGACGTTTGCTGTACGGTGTCTAATCCATTGTCTTGCGATAAATATCGGTAATTTTACATGATATTTAATTTCGCACATTTCGAAAGGAGTGCTATGCCAGTGACGCATTAGATATTTTATTAGACCGCTATCTGTTGATACTTGTTTAGTTCCTTTACCATAAGAGACTCTCGCAGACTGAACAATCGAACTATCATCACCCATATAATCAATAACTCTTATAAAGCCGTGATCTAAAGCAGGGATGGCCTCATATAATATTTTTTCTAATTTTGGAGCAGTAACTCTTTTAGTTAAGTTCTCTTGAGATTGTTGCTCTTTTATATCTTTTATTTGCTCTTTTGTAAGTTTCATGAATAAAATATTGAATCTCTTCAAATTGGTTTTATATTAATAATGTTGGTTTTCCAACTATGACGATAAACGAATTTCGTAATAACCATTACGGACGTGGGGGCAGTACCCACCACCTCCACCATTTACAACTTAGGGGGGTGAATTAGGATCGACGGGTGTCTAAAAGTTGTTCTTTCGTTCGGTATTGTACCGCCGTAATGGGCTAACTTATAAATGCTAACGAAAGTTACGCACTTGCAGCTTAATTAATTAATTAATTAAGTTACGGGGTTTGGGGCACCTGGCAACAGAACGCCCCTTTTCATCTTTAAATTTCTACTTATTTAAAATGATTATTTTAGAATAGTTTATTTAAAAACATAATATGAATTATTTTTTAATATTAAAATTTTCTTTATTAGAAATATTATAAGATTTGAAAAATATTAGGTGTCTATTTGAAATATTATTAATTTTTATTTGTAAAAAAAAATGGGTTTTTCAAAAGTAATTTATCAAATTTCTTACTGTTTAAATTTATTTCTTTATTAAAATAATTCTTTACAATTTGCTCATTAAATTCATTTTTTCTAGAAAATCTAATTTCTTTTCTTTTATCTTGAAAAGTAGGATTTATTTCAAAAATTGATTTATCATTAATTTTTTCGGCAACAGAGTAAAAAGCTGATTGTACTGAAGTCATGGTGTATTCAAATGGATTATTTTTAATATTCGACATGGCATGGTAAAGTATAGGTCCATTATCTAGTCCCTTGGAAATCAAATGAATTGTTGCTCCAACTAAGTGAGGATTATTATCATACAAAGCCCAAAAGTTACAATCTGCTCCTCTATAATAAGGTGATACCCCCATATGAATATTGATTGCTTTTTGTTGTATTAAAAAATCTAACAATTCACCTTTTATATAGCTACTACCAAAAACTATGTAGACATCACTTTTTAAATATTCTGATAATGATTTTGTAGAAAATGAAACTAACTCTCCATAATTTATAGATAGAATTTTAATTTTTTTATTTAATTTATTTACATAAGAATTTTTAAATAATACTGTTTCTGCTTCATTAACTTTTTCAAAATATTTTTTTATTATTTTTGATGTTTTATAATTACCACTTATCCTTTCTGGATTTTTGACCATACATTCTTGAATTACGAAGAGTTTTTCTGATATTGAAGATAATAAATTTATTAGATAGTTATGTCTTTTTTTATTTGTAGTTATTAATGTTATTTTCATCCTTTCATTTTTTTTAAAATTTCAGTATGATCTGTCCTTGCTATTTCTAAAAATGAATTGTTAATTTTTTTCATACCTTTTTCTTTTTCAACAGTCATTACGCATTTAAAACCTAAATCTATACCTAGCCCCTTGAGTATCTTTAGTGTATCCTCATTATAACTTCCACAAGGATGAGACATACTATTAATTTGGTTTTTAGGTTTATCTAAAATTTTAGAAATTATACTTTGGCATTTTGTATATTCCTTTTTTTGCTCTTTATAATTATAATCTTCTAATAATGTTGGGTGACTGTGTGAGTGGAGACCAATTAAATGTCCTAAATTATCAAGTTTAATCAAATCATTTTTATTAAAGTGATGTTTTTTAGATATTTTTTCATAATCAAAATTTTTTTTTTCAAACATCGAAAACATTAATTCCTGATATTCTTTTTTGTTTAAAAGAATGTCCCTAACTAATCTAAATTTAATATCTTCTATTGAGTAAAATGGAAATTTTTTTTTTTTAGATTTAATTAATTCATTTTTATCTTTAAAAAAAAATAGTAAATTTTTATCGATTTCTTGATAAAAAGTATTGTAAAATTCATCAACATTTTTAAAAAAATTCACTCTAAAATATCGAAAGATTTCCAGATAATCGGGACTACCATCAAATACCGATGTAGATATAAAAAAAAAACTTTTAATCTTATGATCTTCTAAAACAGGTAATGCAATATCAATTTGAGATTTTATACCATCATCAAAAGTTAAACATAAGTTATTATTTTTAATTTTCTTTGTTTTAATTTTATCTAAAAAAATGTCGGCATCTAAAATATTATCTTTTCCTATAAATTTTATAATATTATTTAAATCATCTTTATTAATTGAACCTTGGGCCCTAGAGTGGATCATATCATCATGAAAGTGATGAAACATAATCCCATGAAAAAAACTATTATTTTTATTAAAGTACATGTAAAAATTAATATCAGTATATTAAAACTGGGCTTATGACAATTAATGAAACTCTTTAAGAACCTTTTAAAAACTAGACTTTTTCATGTAATTTCAAATTTGGCTATAAAAGTAAAGATTACTTAAAAATATTATGTTAATTTTATTTTACTATTCTTAATTATTATTAATAACAAACTTGAAAAAAGGAAAATTTTAAAACTTACAAACATATCAATTGTAATTCCTGTGATTAATATAAAAACAATAAAAAAAAATGGCAAACCTTTTGCAAGATATAAAATTATCAAGCTACCAAAAATACCAAAAGATGTAATTAATCTAATTAAAAAACTCTCAGTATATATAAATGATACACCAGATCCAAAAAATATTAAGAATGGTGATTTTTTTAGATCAGTTAAGGCTAAATCCCAAGCGTGAGCTCTCCACCACATCGACTCCAAACCTGTGCCCTTAAAAGTACTAAAGTCTGTAAGGTTTCCAGTAAAAGCACTTAAAATAATTTTAAATAATGCAAGGTAGTTTATTAAAAATTTATTGTGCATAAATTCTTTAAAATTTAAAATATTTAAAAAATAAATTAAAAAAATAAAAAGAAAAAAAATAGTAAACATCGTAATATTTTTTTTTAGATCACCAATAACAAAAAAAGAACTAATTATGAATCCATATAAAATTCCCCTTGATTGGCATATGATCATCATCCAGAGAATCATCAAAAAATATGGAACTAACTTAATAAATTTTTTTTCAAATAGTGCTAAGGCGAATATACTTATTGAAAGATTCATTGATAATTCCCATGGCCCACCAGTTATTCCGGTGAGTCTACCATTTAAAAATTCTCCAGCAGGAATATAATTTTTCCAAAAACCCAGGTCACAATTTAAAAAACAAATACTTTTAATATCTACATAATGGTAAGTACCTCTTGATGTGAAACCACCTATAACATCAAAGAATTGAAGCATTACAACAAAAAAATTTAATAATATATATATTTTAAAGCATAAAAGAATTTTATTTTTAGGTGGATCTAATTGATTTAAAATAATTATAAGAGCGATGTACTCCATATATTTTAATACAACAATTAACTTGGGATCAACTCCAAACGTTTTTCCAATAATTGTTGAAAAAACTACGTAAGGAAAAAAAATAATCCAATTAAATCCAAATATTTTTGAATTAATAAGATTTGGATAAATTTTAAATTTATTTGAGTAAAAAAAAAGAATTGAATAAAAAAAAATTACAAGATCATCTAGTCTAATTCCCTGCCAATAATTAGGCAATGAAATTAAATCTATTTTAGGATTAAAAATAAATACAACTAAAGGAAATAATTTCCATAAAGGATAATTTTGAGCAGCCTTAATTTGATCCATATATTTAATTTAATTTGTTTTAATTGCTAATATATTAATAATATTAATTTTCCAACTATGATGGCAAATGAATTTTATATTGAACATTATTAATAAAAACCTTAGCATTATGACTCTAGCATTTTCAGCATAAAGGTGAATTGTTTTGTAGAAATTGATTGATAAATATTAGAGAATTTCAAATGCTTAAAATTTATAAATTATAAGCCAAGATGTGAGATTAAAGTGCTTTCCATAAGAGTATGCATTTTCAACCTAAAACAACAAAATAATTGGTGCGGCCAGAGAGAATTGAACTCTCATGGGCTAGGCCCACACGGCCCTCAACCGTGCCTGTCTACCAATTTCAGCATGGCCGCAAGTGATGCGTCAGATTAAATGAATGACAATTCTATTTCAAGTTGATAAGTTTTTTTATTATGGAATTCACAAATCAGGTTAAAATAGCAACTGATCCGATTTATCAAAAAGTCTCTAAAACTATACCCGAAATTGAATGGACTACTCACGCACCATACATATATAAAATTAATAAACTTAAAAAACAGAAAAATGCAGTAATTCTTGCTCACAACTATCAAACTCCTGAAATATATCACGGAATCTCTGATTTTTCAGCGGACTCATTAGCATTAGCAATAGAAGCTGCAAAAACTGAAGCTGATATAATTGTAATGTGTGGAGTGCATTTTATGGCTGAGACTGCGAAACTAATGAGTCCAAATAAAAAAGTTCTACTCCCAGACATGAAAGCTGGTTGTTCTTTATCATCATCTATAACTGGTGAAGATGTAAGAAACTTAAGAAAACGATATCCTGGTGTTCCTGTAGTTTCATACGTTAACACTTCTGCAGATGTTAAAGCTGAAACTGATGTTTGTTGTACATCAGCAAATGCTGTTAAAATTGTAAACTCTTTAGGTGTAAAAAAAGTAATTTTTTTACCAGATGACTATTTAGCAAAATATGTTGCTTCTAAGACTGATGTAGAAATTATTTCATGGAAAGGAACTTGCGAAGTTCATGAACAATTTAATGACGAAGAAATAAACGAAATAAGAAAAAATAATCCTGGAATTAAAATTATTGCTCACCCAGAGTGTCCTCCTGATGTAATAAAGGCAAGTGATTTTGCTGGCTCAACAAGTGGAATGATAAAATATGTTAAAGATAATCAACCAGAAAAAGTAATGATGGTTACGGAATGTTCTATGAGTGATAACGTTCAAATTGATAATCCAAATGTAGAATTTATAAGACCATGTAACTTGTGTCCACATATGAAAAGAATTACACTGCCAAAAATACTTGATTGTTTAGAAAATGAAACCAACGAATTAATAATGGACCACGAAACAATTGAGAAAGCTAGGAAATCAGTAGAGAGAATGGCTGAAATAGGCAGATAAATTCTGTGCCAAAAATACAATTAAGTAAAAATTTTATCCGATCAACCTGTAAGTTAGCTCTTAACGAGGATCTATATCCTTCAGGAGATATTACAACAAATCTTTTAAATAATAATTTAATTTCAAAAGTTAAACTAATAAGCAATGAAGAAGGTATTATAGGTGGATTAGAATTTGCTAAACAAACTTTTAATTTATTAGATCAAAATATTAAATTTCAGATAAGAAAAAAGGAAGGATCAAAAGTTCACAAAGGGTCAGTAATTGCTGTAATTGAAGGTAAAATTAAAAATATATTAATTGGAGAGAGAGTTGCTCTAAATTTTCTCTCTCATATATCTGGCATTGCAACTAAAACCAATAAATTTGTTAAAAAAGTTGGCAAGAAAACTAAAGTTTGCTGTACTAGAAAAACAATTCCCAATCTAAGAGTTATTCAAAAATATGCTGTAAAACTAGGAGGTGGGACTAACCACAGATTTAATTTAAGTGACGAGTTTTTAATTAAAGATAATCATCTGGCCTCATCAAAGAAATTTGAAGAAATAGTAAAAAAAGCAATTAAAAATAAAAAAAAAAGAAAAATTACTGTTGAAGTTGATACTTTGAAGCAATTTAAAAGAATTAATGGACTTAATTTTAATACAATTCTTTTTGATAACATGAGTCCGAAAAATATAAGAGTAGCTATTAAATATGCAAGAGGAAAATACGAGACTGAAGCCTCTGGAGGCATAACATTAAAAAATATAAAAAAACTAGCTTCAACAAACGTTGATAGAATATCAGTAGGCGAGTTAACACATAGTATTCAAGCTTTGGATCTAAAACTAGAGATTTAGTTTATTTTTATTTGAGCTTGTGCAGCAGCTAATCTTGCAACTGGAACTCTGTAAGGAGAACAAGACACATAATCTAATCCAGTTTTTGCACAAAATTCTATACTTTTAGGATCTCCACCATGCTCACCGCAAATTCCAAGTTTAATTTTTTTGTTTTGTTTCCTTCCTTTATCAGTTGCAATTTTTATTAAGTCTCCAACTCCATCATCAATTGATACAAAAGGATCAATGTCAAAAATTTTGTTCTCAATATAATCGTTTAGAAATTTACCACTATCATCTCTGCTAATTCCAAATGTAGTTTGAGTTAAATCATTAGTTCCAAAACTAAAAAATTCTGCGTGTTTAGCGATATCTTTTGCCTTTATTGCTGCTCTTGGCAATTCAATCATTGTTCCAACTAAAAAATCAATTTTAATTTTATTCTCATCTTGAACTTTTTTTGCAACCCTTATGACTAAATCTTTCATAATTTTTATTTCTGCTTCTGTTGAAACTAAAGGTATCATGATTTCTGGCATTGTAGATTGAATTTTTTGTTTTTTACATTCTACTAAAGCTTCAAAAATTGCCGTACATTGCATCTCATAAATTTCAGGAAATGAAATTGCTAATCTGCAACCCCTATGACCTAGCATGGGATTTTGCTCATGAAGTTCTGAAATTCTAACTTCAAGTTCTTTAACGGGAATATTTAATGAAACTGCAACATCATTAATTTCATTATTACTTTTTGGCAAAAATTCGTGTAGTGGTGGGTCAAGCAACCTTACTGTTACTGGTAAACCTTTCATTATCTTAAATATTTCAATAAAATCCTTTTTTTGATGAGGTAATAGCTTTTTGAGTGCATTAGATCGATCTTCAATTGTTTTTGATAATATCATTTCTCTTACTGACAAAATTCTTTCTTCGTCAAAAAACATATGTTCAGTTCTACACAAACCAATACCCTCTGCACCAAATTCTCTAGCAGTTTTACTATCTAATGGCGTATCCGAATTAGTTCTAATTTTTAATTTTTTAAAATCATCAGACCATCTCATTATTTTTGAAAAATCTCCTGATATTTCTGGTTTAACTGTTTTTACCTCACCAATAATTATTCTACCTGTTGAACCATCAATTGTAATTATTTCTCCCTCTTTTATTGTTTTGTTATTTGTTTTGAATAATTTATTTTCATAATCAATTTCTATTTCACTAGATCCAGAAACACATGGTCTTCCCATCCCTCTAGCAACTACTGCAGCATGACTTGTCATGCCTCCTCTTGATGTAAGTATTCCTTTTGCTGCATGCATACCATGTATATCTTCGGGTGAAGTTTCTACACGAACTAATATTGTACTTTGCATCATACTATTTAGTCTTTCTGCCTCCTCAGATGTGAAGACAACTTTTCCACTTGCAGCACCAGGTGATGCGGGTAAGCCTGACCCAATTACTTCCAAGTTTGCTTTCTCATCTAAAGTTGGATGAAGTAAAGTGTCTAAAGAAGCTGGTTCTATTCGCAAAATTGCATCTTTTTTGGTAATCAACTTTTCATTAACCATATCTACAGCTATTTTTACAGCAGACTTAGCTGTTCGTTTTCCAGAACGTGTTTGAAGCATCCAAAGTTTTTTATTTTCAACAGTAAACTCAACATCCTGCATATCTTTGTAATGTCTTTCTAACTTATTTAGAATTTTTTTTAGTTGCTTATATGTCTCTGGCATTGCCTCTTCCATTGACTTAAGAATTTCTTTTGATTCAACTCTAGCCTTTTTTGTAATATGTTGTGGTGTTCTAGTTCCAGCAACAACATCCTCTCCCTGCGCATTTATTAAATATTCACCATAAATATTTTTTGATCCATCTGATGGATTTCTCGTAAACACTACGCCAGTTGCACAATCATTTCCCATATTTCCAAAAACCATTGATTGTACATTAACTGCTGTACCCCAATTAGATGGTATTTGATTTAATTTTCTATAGACTTTAGCTCTGTGACTTTCCCAAGATAAAAAAACAGCACTTATGGCTCCAAAAAGTTGATCTTTAACATTCTGGGGAAAATCTTTTTTTGTTTTTTTTTTTACAATGTTTTTAAAATCTTTTATTAAAGCATCCCAGTCATACTCATCTAATTCTGTATCTAGCAATACACCTTTTGTTAACTTATAATTCTCTATTATATCCTCAAAGTGATAAGCTTCGATTCCTAATACAACATTTGAATACATCTGAATAAAACGCCTATAGCTATCATTTGCAAATCTTAAATTTGAAGTCTTTTTTGCAAGTGCTATTACCGTATTATCATTTAGGCCTAGATTTAAGATTGTATCCATCATACCAGGCATAGAAACCCTAGCTCCAGATCTTACAGAAACTAGAAGAGGGTTTTTTATATCTCCAAATTTTTTTCCTGATTCTTTTTCAACAAGTTTTAATTCTTTATTTATTTCATTAAGTATTTTTTTATCTAATTTTTTTTTATTCTTATAGAACAAATCACATACCTCTGTAGATATTGTAAAACCGGGGGGTACAGGCAGTCCCATTCTTCCCATCTCAGAAAGATTTGTACCTTTACCACCAAGAATATTTTTTGGCAGTTTAATTTTTTTAATTTTATTTGATTTAAAATTAAATATAAATTTTTTCATACTAGGCTTCTATTTTTGAAAAATTGAAATAGTTATCAAAAGTTTTACACAACATATTTAATAATTCTAATCTATTTTTTTTAATTATTATATCTTCATCATAAACAATAACATTATCAAAAAAATCGTTTACCTCATTTTTAATGCTAGACAATATTTTTAGACTTTCCTCATAATTTTCGTCTTTTTCAATACTCAAAAAATATTTTCTTATATCATTTATTTTTTTATATAATTTTTTCTCATAATCATTTTTAAATAAACCTGGGTCTGCAAAACCTAGGGATTCGATAGATATTTTTTCTTCAGAATTTAATATATTTGAAGATCTTTTATATGCTGCAATAGTTTCAAAGCCGATTTCTTTTTTAATATTTTTATTTAAGCATAAAGATTTTTTATAAGCCTTTAATAAATCATCCAATCCAAGCAAAATTGTTGAGCTTTCAATAATATCTTGTCTTATTTTTTTTTCTTTTAAATAATATTTTAATCTTTCAATTATGAAATCACTCAGTTCGTTTTGTATCTTTTTAGTATCAAATTCATAGCCTTGATCTCTATATAGTGAACAGGTGTAAACAATTAAATCTTTTAGTTTGATTTTTATTTCATTTTCAACAATTAATCTGACAAGACTTATAGCCATTCTTCTTATAGCATATGGGTCTTTTGAACTAGTAGGTTTCATATTAATTCCCAAAAAACCTATTAATGAGTCTAATTTATCACTTAAAGATAAAGCAACACTGTACAATTTTTTTGGTAATTTGCTTTCCATCCCGTTAGGCAAATATTGTTCAGATACAGCAAGACAAACTTCTTTGTCAAACCCTTGAAACTTTGCAAAATGACCACCAACAATACCCTGGAGTTCTGGAAACTCTCCAACAAGATCAGACATTAAATCAACTTTACAAATTGATGAGGCAATTTCAATTTTATCTTTACTAATTAAAAAATCATCTGAAATTAATGATGATAACTTTCTCATACGTTGAATTTTGTCAAAGTACGATCCTAAACCTTTAAAATAATTTATATGTTTTAATTTATCTACTTGTTTAACTAAATTTTGGGTTTTATTTTTCTCCCAAAAAAACTCAGCATCACTTAATCTTGCTTCAATCACTCTTTCATTTCCTGATTTAACAAACCCTTTAGTGTCTTTTATATCTGAGACTACAAAAAAATTATTTGTAAGATTATTCTTTTTATCAAAAGTTGGTAAATATTTTTGATGAGTCTGCATAGTCGTAATCAATATTTCACTGGGTACATTCAAAAATTTTTTGTCAAAATCACAAAGAATTACGACCGGTTTTTCAACTATATTTACTATTTCATCTATAAGCCTATCATTCTGTTCAGTTTTTAAATTTTTTTTATTAATAATTTCATTAATCTTATTCTGTATTATTTTTTTTCTTAAATCTTGATCAATTAAAATACCTTTTTGTTTAAAAAATTTTAAATACGAATTAAAGTCGTTAAAAATTTTAATACCTTCTTCTAGAGATTTATCTATAAAAGTTTTGTTAGAGCTATTTATGTGGTTAAAAACAAAATTTAGAGGTTTTTTATTAAATATTGCTAAAATGGATTTAAGAGGTCTTCCCCAATAAAGATCATAATTTGCCCATTTCATTGATTTATTCCAAGCTATCTTTGCTAGGATTTGACTTAAATTTTTTTCTAGTAAATCTGAAACTTTTATTTTTCTAGACTCTTTTTTAAAAAAATAGAATTCACCTTTTTCAGTATTTTTTTTAAATATTTTCTCTAAAATTGTGTTGTTTGATCTAATAAATCCCTCTAATGCTTTTTCAGGAGCGTTTACATTTGGGCCTCTAATTTCTTCTGAGCTTAATTTGATTTCATTAGGGATTTTATCAACATGTAGAACTAGTCTGTTTGGTGTTGAGTAAACATTGAAATTTTCGTTAAATTTAATTTGATTTTCAACAAAAAAATTTTTAATATTTTTTTTTAATTCATTCCTTGCGTTTATTTGAAGCCTTGCAGGAATTTCCTCACTAAATAGCTCTACAAATAATTCTGACATTAACTTTGGCTTTCAATCCAAACTTTCCCAATTGATTTAGTTAGTTCCCTTATTCTTGCAATATATTCAGCCCTTTGTGCTACACTAATCACCCCTCTTGCATCTAAAATATTAAAGACATGACTACATTTTAAACATTGATCATAAGCTGGAAGAGAAATTTTTTTTTCAACTAATAATTTTGTTTCGTCTTCAAGCATTTCAAATATTTTAAATAAATTATCAGTATTGGCATATTCAAAATTATATGCTGAAAATTCTTTCTCTGACTGATGAAAAACATCTTTGTAAGTAATTCCTTCATCATTCCATATTAAGTCAAAAACACTTTTTTTATTTTGAATAAACATGCACAATCTCTCTAGTCCATATGTAATTTCAACAGATACAGGTTTACATTCAACTCCTGCCATTTGTTGGAAATAGGTAAACTGAGTAACTTCCATACCATCACACCAAACTTCCCATCCAAGACCTGCCGCTCCTAATGTAGGGCTTTCCCAGTCATCTTCAACAAACCTTATATCGTGTTCCTCATGATTAATGCCTATTGATGACAAACTATTTAAATACATATTTTTTATTTCTTTTGGTGAAGGTTTAATTAAAACTTGAAATTGATAATAATGTTGTAATCTATTGGGATTGTCACCATATCTTCCATCAGTGGGTCTGCGTGATGGTTGAACATATGCAGTTTTCCATGGTTTTGAGCCAAGTGATCTTAGAGTGGTTGCAGGATGGAATGTCCCAGCTCCTACCTCTAGATCGTACGGCTGTAATATTACACAACCTTTTTTAGACCAGAACTTTTGCAAATTAAAGATTGTATCTTGAAAAGATAAAGTTTTTTTTTTTATTTTAGAGACCATACCTTTGCCAGATTGATCTTTCTTCTAATAAACTGATTACTCTGTCAGTATAATTTTCAGAAGATGATAGCTTTTTTGATAACCATCCTTTACTTTTTCCAAATTTTTTGATTTCTATTTCTTCACCATATTTCTCTCTTAATATTTGATCTGCATTTCCTAATCCATCGATTAGTCCTAATTCTTTTGCTTTTTTTCCTGCCCAAAATTCCCCCGTGAAAAGTTCAATACCAGAGTTTTTGTTTAATTTTTCTTTTCTACTTTCCTCAACAACATCTATAAAATCTTGATGTATTTCTAATTGAATATTTTTTAAACGATTAATATCCTCTTCTTTTTCATCCAAAAAAGGATCTAATGTACTTTTATTTTTTCCTGCAGTGTAAACTCTTCTTTCAATCCCAATTTTTTCAATTAAATTTTTAAAACCAAATGATGCAGAAATAACTCCGATAGATCCTATGATTGAACTTGAGTTAGCATAAATTTCGTCACCTGCACATGATATAAGATATCCACCAGATGCCGCTACATCTTCAGCAAAAACAATTACTTTTTTTTTTGTTTTCTTAGATTGCTCTTTTATTAGTTTGTAAATCAAATGTGATTGTACTGGAGATCCACCTGGTGAATTAACTGTAATTGCAACGGCTAAAGATTTCTTTACTGAAAAAGCCTTTTTTATTATTTCCTCCTCAGTTGAATATTCTATTCCTTGTCTGAACCTTCCAACATTTCCTATAACTCCTGATAATCTAAGGTGACTTATTATCTTTTTTTTTTTAAAAAATGAGAACATTAGAATTGTTATAAATTTTTTTAATATATTATAAACCCTAGTTATAATTAAAGAATAAGGTGCGTCAATTGATAAGTATATTAATAAATTGGATATAATAGTTTTAAAATATGGGAACTGTAATACAGCTAAAAAAACAAATTAATAATTCTTATGAAGATTTAAAAAATTCTGTTGATAATAAATTGATTCTAGTTGAAGAAAAAATTAACTCCAGACTAGTAAGTAAAGTTGACTTAGTTCAAAAGATGACCAAGTATCATTTAAAAACTGGTGGTAAAAGACTAAGAGCACTCTTGACCTTACAAAGTGCTAAAATATGTGAATATCATAAAGGATTAAGAGATGTAAATCTTGCTGCTTGTGTAGAACTTATACATGCAGCTACTTTAATGCATGACGATGTAATAGATAGTGCTGATCTTAGAAGAGGGAAAAAAACACTGAACACAGTCTGGGGGAATCATTCCTCTATTTTGGTAGGTGATTATTTACTTAGTAAATGTTTTGAAATGATGGTAGAGGACGGTAATTTAGAACTTTTAAAACTTTTAGCAACTACATCGTCTGAAATTGCACAAGGTGAAGTTCTACAATTACAACACAATAAAGAAATAGATATCTTAGAAGAAACATATCTAAATATTATTTCATCAAAAACTGCGTCTTTGTTTGCCGCGGCTACTAAAGTTGGAGCAATTATTGCTGAAAAAGATTTAAAATATAAAAATGCTTTAGAATTTTATGGAAAAAACTTAGGTCTTACATTTCAAATAGCAGATGACACATTAGACTATAATTCTGAATTAAAGTTATTTGGAAAAAATATTGGCAATGACTTTTATGAGGGTAAAGTGACTTTGCCAATAATTTTACTTTATCAAAAAGTTGATAAGTTTGAAAAAGAAAAATTAAAATCTTTTTTTGAAAAAGATATTCGTGAAAAGCAAAACTTAGAATATGTGTTAAATCTAATAAAAAAAAATAATATTATTAATGAGTGTTATAAAAAAGCAGAACATTATATTAATTTAGCTTCCAATTCTTTAAGTGTGTTTGAAGAGTCTGAAGAAAAAAATATATTAAAAAACTTAACTTCTTTTAGTATTGAAAGAAATTTCTAAGGACTTAATAATACTTTTTTCCATTTTTTGGGTAATCTAATATATTTTAATCTTTCATGAATTCGATTCTGTCCATCTAGCCAAAATTCAATTTCCTTTGGTTTAATTCTCCAACCAGACCAATGTTCAGGACGTGGTATATTATTTTTATTTGGATATTTTTTCTTAAATTCCTCAATGGACTTATATAAATCTTGTCTTTGTTTTAAAATAGAGCTTTGCTTTGAGGCCCATGCGCCTATTCTACTTCCATAGGCTCTAGAATTATAATAATCATCAGCTTCTTTTTTTGATACTTTAGATGCAACACCAATTATTCTAATTTGCCTTTGCAAACTTTTCCAATGAAAGCACATTGAAATTTTTGAGGTATTTCTGATTGCTTTGCTTTTATCACTATTAAGGTTTGTATAAAAAACAAATCCATTTTTATCAAAATCTTTAAGAAGCACCATTCTAACTGTTGGAAATCCATTTTTATTTACAGTTCCAACTGCAAATGCGTTTGGATCATTAATTTCTGTTTTTTTTGCTTTATTGAACCATTCTTCAAAAAGTTTTATTGGGTTATTATGTTCTTTAAAGCAAAGATTTAGTCCAAGTGAGTTTTTTTCGTTCATAAATTTAAAAAAATAATTTATACATTAAGATAATGTCATTTAATACTTTTGGAAAGTTATTTAGGTTTACCACTTGGGGAGAGTCACATGGGCCAGCTATTGGATGCGTCGTAGATGGCTGCCCTCCAAATATTCCAATAAAGGAAAGTGATATACAAAAAGAACTAAATAAAAGAAAACCAGGACAATCTAAATTTACAACTCAAAGAAAAGAGGACGACAAAATTAATATTTTATCTGGTGTTTTTGAGGGTAGAACAACTGGAACTCCAATTTCCCTAATAATTTATAATAAAGATATGAGATCTAGAGACTATGAGACAATAAAGAATAAATTTAGACCAGGACATGCAGATTATACTTATTTCAAAAAATACGGTATCCGGGATTACAGAGGTGGTGGAAGGCAATCTGCTCGCGAGACTGCAGCTAGAGTTGCGGCGGGTGCTATTGCAAAAGTTGTTTTGAAAAGTAAAATTGGAAAGAAGTATCAAGCTGTTGGTGCTGTTACACAGTTAGGGATATTAGGTTGTGACTTAAAGAAATGGAAAGACAAAACAATTTCTAGTAACCCATTTTTTTGTCCTGATAAAACTGTGATTAAACTTTGGGAAAAATATTTACTTGGGATAAGAAAAGCTGGATCATCTTGTGGAGCAATAATTGAAGTTAGAGCAAGAGGAGTTCCTTTGGGACTTGGAGCGCCAATATACTCAAAATTAGATATGGATCTTGCGGCAGCAATGATGAGCATTAATGCTGTAAAGGGTGTAAATATTGGATCAGGAATGAACTCTGCAATGTTAACAGGTGAGGAAAACTCTGATGAAATTTTGAAAAGAAAAGGTAAAACAAGTTTCAAATCAAATAATGCAGGAGGAATTCTTGGTGGAATATCTACTGGACAAGAAATAAATGTTTCATTTGCAGTAAAACCAACATCATCTATTTTGTCATCGAGGAAAACAATCGATAGATTTGGGAAGAATACGACAATATCTGTAAAAGGAAGACATGACCCATGTGTTGGAATTAGAGCGGTTCCAATAGGAGAGGCGATGATGCATTGTGTAATTCTTGATCACTACTTAATGAATGCAGCTCAAAATAAAATTTAATTAGATTTTTTAATTAAAACTTTTGAATTCAAAGTATCTAATATTTTATTTTCAATACCAATAGAGTCTAAATTAGCAAACTTATACATCAGCTCTGGTTTATCATGATCAATAAATCTATCAGGCAATATCATTGATCTAAATTTTAGATTACTGTCTAATAAATTTTTTTCACTTAAAAATTGGCTCACGTGAGATCCAAATCCCCCTATTGAACCTTCTTCTATTGTAATCAAAATCTCATGTTCTGTAGCGATTTGCCATATTAGGTTTTCATCTAACGGTTTTGCAAATCTTGCATCAATAATAGAGATATCAATTCCTTTTTTTATTAAATTTTCGGAAGCCAAAATACACTCATGTAATCTTGCTCCAAAATTTAAAATTGCAACTTTTTTTCCCTCTTTAATTATTTTTGCTTTACCCAACTCAATTTTCTCAGTTATTTCAGGTAATTGAACTCCCACACCATTGCCCCTTGGATATCTAAAAGCTGATGGTCTATCGTTTATATCCATTGATGTATTTATCATTCTTACAAGCTCGGCTTCATCACTTGCAGCCATTACTACAAAATTTGGTAATGTTGAAAGGTATGTTATATCAAAAGATCCAGCATGTGTTGGGCCATCAGCACCAACTAACCCCGCTCTGTCGATTGCAAATCTAACAGGCAAAGATTGTATGGCAACATCGTGGACGACCTGATCATAAGCTCTTTGAAGAAATGTTGAGTATATTGCAGCGTAAGGTTTATATCCTTCAGTAGCCATACCCGCAGCAAAAGTAACAGCATGTTGTTCGGCTATCCCAACATCAAACATTCTTTCTGGAAATTTTTTTCCAAATAAATCCATCCCTGTCCCTGATGGCATAGCGGCAGTTATGCCAACGACCTTACTGTCTTTTTCTGCATGTTTGATTAATGAATTGGCGAATACTTTTGTATAAGAAGGAGCATTAGATTTAGACTTTTCTTGTTCTCCAGTTTTTACATTAAATTTTGAAACACCATGAAATTTATCCTCCGATTTTTCAGCAAACGAATAACCTTTTCCTTTCTCAGTTTTAACATGAATTAAAATTGGTCCATCATAATTAATATCCTTTACATTATTAAATACTGAGACCATTGAATCAATATCGTGTCCATCAATTGGTCCAACATAGTAAAATCCCATAGAATTAAATAATGTTCCACCAGTTACTGCAGATCTTAAAAAATCTTCAGCTTTTCCAGCTTGATTTTTAAATCTTTTTGAAAAAGCAGATATAATTAATTTTAATGTTTCTCTAAAACTAAAATAAACTTTACCAGATAAAATTTTTGCTAGATATTTTCTCATAGCACCAACAGGTTTTGAAATTGACATATCGTTATCATTTAAAACAACAATCATCTTTGTTTTGCTTCCACCTGCATTATTCATAGCCTCATAAGCCATACCAGCACTTATCGCCCCATCACCTATGACTGCAATTACATTATCTGATTTATTTGATAACTTATTTGCTACTGCTATTCCTAATGCAGATGAAATAGAAGTTGAACTATGGGCAGCACCAAATGGATCATACTCACTTTCTGATCTTTTTGTAAAACCTGATAATCCTTCACCTTTTCTAAGAGTTCTTATTAGTTTTTTTCTACCAGTTAATATTTTATGCGGATAAGTTTGATGCCCTACATCCCAAATTAATTTATCATGAGGAGTATTAAATATATAGTGTAAGACAACAGTCAATTCTACAACTCCTAGTCCAGCACCTAAATGCCCCCCTGTTTCAGAAACAACATCAATTAACTCTTGTCGAACCTCGTCTGCCAAAATTTTAATATCAGATTGTGATAATTTTCTTACATCATCAGGAAAATTTATATTATCTAGAAATTTATAATTATTGCTCACTTTGTTCTATTTAAAATATAATTTATTGTTTCTCTAAAATCGTCGCCTTTTTTTCCAAAAATTTTTAAACTTTTAAATATTTTTAATTTTAAGTTATCTGCATATTTAATAGTATTATTAGTGCCTAGTAAACTTATTAAAGTAGCTTTTCCCATTTTTAAATCTTTTTTAGTTTTTTTTCCTGCACTAGATGATTTGCCTCTTAAATCTATCAAGTCATCAGCAATTTGAAATAATAATCCAATTTCATTGCCTATTTTAGTAAACTTATTCAGGTATTTTGTTTTACCAGACATTATAATAGGGGCAACACAACAGAAACTAAAAAGTTTACCAGTCTTTTTTATTTGCATATCTATAATTTGTTTTTTATTTTTTTTAATTTTTTCATAACTTAAGTCTAAAAACTGCCCACCAGCAATTCCTGTATGTCCCGAGCTTTCGGAAAGTAGGTTTATTAATTCTATTTTTTTATGATCATCTAAATTTAATCTTTTTTCACTAAGAATTTGAAATGCAATAGTAAGTAGAGAATTGCCAGCAAGAATTGCTGTTGACTCGCTAAACTTTTTGTGTGTGGTCAATTTTCCTCTTCTCAAATTATCATTATCCATACATGGTAAGTCATCATGTATTAATGAATAAGCATGTATACATTCAACTGCTGCAGCAACTTGCAAAATATTTTTTTTATCTACTTCGAATATAGATCCAATATCAAAGAGTATTTTTGATCTTACTTTTTTACCTCCAGGTAAAAGTCCATAAAGCATTGGTTTAGTTAGTTCCGTTTTTTTTTGTTTGGAAAAATATTTATAAAGATAATTGTTAGTCCTATTAACTATTTTATTTAACTTTTTTTGCATTTTTATTTGATTTTATATCTTTAATTTTAAAAATTGTTTTATCAGATATTTCTTTAAAATTTTTTTGGAATTTTTTTTCTATTAACCTATTAATTTTTAATAAATTTGCATAGTCTTCAGATGTATTTTCTAGATTATTTCTATTTTCCAAATTTTTAATAATTTCATCTGCTAAATCAGTAAGCTCATTTAAAGATTTTGACGCAATATCATCTGGCAAATTTTTTTCATTCATATATTAGTTGGTAATATTATATGAAAAAGAATGATTCAAATATTAAAAAAGCAATAAAATACTTAAATAATAATGAATGTATAGCGATCCCTACCGAGACAGTCTATGGACTGGCAGGAAATGCGTACTCTGATAAAGCAGTTTCAAGAGTATATAAATTAAAAAAAAGACCTAGAAACAATCCTTTAATTACTCACTATTATAGTGTTAATTGCTTAAGAAAAGATTGTGAAATTAATAATACTTTTATTAAACTTTACAAAAAATTTTGCCCAGGACCGATATCATTTGTTTTAAAATTAAAAAAGAAAAGTAGGGTTTCAAAAATTATTACAAATAATTCAAATAAAATTGCAGTTAGATTTCCAAGTCATCCTTTAACTAGAAAACTATTAAAAAAAATTAATTATCCACTTGCGGCCCCAAGTGCAAATATTTCAACAAGTATAAGTCCTGTTTCAAAACAGGATGTGTTTGATGAATTTGGTCCTAAATTAAAGTTTATCTTAGATGGTGGTTCTTCAAAAATAGGTTTAGAGTCAACAATTATAAATCTTATTGGAAAACCTCATATTTTAAGATTAGGAGGAATAAATAGTAAATCAATCTATAAGATAATTAATCAGTTAGAAAATAAGAATAAAAAAAAGATTAAAATAAAAGTTCCTGGTACTAGTAAATTGCATTATTCACCTGGAATACCTGTGAGACTAAATGCCAAAAAAAATTATCAAAATGAAGCATATATATTGATAAAAAAAAGAAAAAAATTAAACAAAAACTATTTTTATATAAGTAAGACAAGTAATTTAAAGCAAGCTGCAAAAAATTTATATAAGACGTTAAGAATAATAAAAAAAAAAGGTTACAAAAAAATTGCTATTGAAAAAATACCAAATATTAATATTGGTGAAGCTATTAATGATAGAATTTTAAGAGCATCAAAAAAATGAAAAACTTAATTGAAGTTCAAAACATAAAAAAAAATTATGGCAATAAAGAAGCTGTAAAAGGAATATCATTTAATGTTGAGGAAGATGAAATTTTAGGTTTACTTGGTCCTAATGGATCTGGAAAAACAACAACTATTGGAATGTTGCTAGGCTTGCTTAAACCTACAAGTGGTCAAATATTTATCAATAATCTTAAACTTGAAGAAAATAGAATTCAAATTCTTGAAATGATTAATTTTATATCCCCATATATTGAACTGCCCAAAAAACTTACCGTGAAACAGAATTTATATGTTTACTCTAAACTTTATAAAGTTAAAAATATTAAGGAACGAATTGAGTATTTGTCGGAAAAGCTACGAATAGGTGAATTATTAAACAGTATTACTGGGGAACTTTCATCAGGTCAAAAAAATAGGGTAAGTTTAGCAAAAGCCCTAGTTAATGAACCAAAAGTTCTGCTACTTGACGAACCAACTGCTTCTTTAGACCCAGAAGTAGGAGATTTTGTTAGAACATTTTTAGAAGATTATAAAAAAGAAAAAAAAATTTCGATACTTTTAGCTTCTCATAATATGAATGAAGTTACACGTTTATGTAAATCTGTATTAATGATGAAGAATGGTGAAATTATTGATCAAGGAAACCCCAAAGATTTAATTACAAAACATGGTAGAACAAATTTAGAGGAAGTTTTTTTAAAACTATCAAGGAGTAAAAGTGAGTATAACTAGAATATACGGTTTGTTTTTGAGGCATTTTTATCTAATCACTAGATCATTTCCTAGAATATTAGATCTAGTTTACTGGCCATCTATTCAAATTACATTATGGGGATTTATATCTAATTTTTTTGCAACACACACAACTTATTACAATAATGCAGTTGGTGTAATCCTTACGTGTGCAATTCTTTATGATTTTTTGTTTAGGACAAGTATTGGTTTCAATATGCTTTTTTTGGAAGAAATTTGGAGTAGAAATTTTACTAATCTTTTTATAGCACCAATGAGGATTGGTGAGATTTTAACTTCACTTGTTATAACTGCATTGATTAGGTCTCTTATTGGGTTAGTACCAGCAATTTTACTTACATCCCCATTGTTTGGAATTTCAATTTTAGATTTAGGAATATTTTTATTTTTTCTTTTTTTAAGTCTTTATATTTTTGGGATCACACTTGGTATTTTAGTTTCTTCAGGTCTGCTTAGATTTGGACCCTCTTTTGAAAATATAGCATGGTCAACAATGTTTTTACTGGCACCTTTTGGATGCATTTATTATCCAATAGAAACTCTTCCAGAAATATTTCAAAAAATAGCATTTATTCTGCCATTAGTTTACATATTTGAAGAGGCTAGAAATATTTTAATTAACCAAACAGTTAATATTCAAAATGTTTACTATGCGTTTATGTGGAATGCTTTTTATTTATCTCTTTCAATTGTTTTGTTTTATTATTCTTTCAATGCAGCAAAAAATAAGGGGACTTTAATTAACATGGGTGAATAAATTTTTAAATTTATTTATGATTTACTTTAATAAAAGATCATTTAGGTATTTTTTGAAAATATAAATTTCCCAAAAAACAATTAACTATATCTAATACTGGAAATAATTTAGTATATCTGCAAATTTATAATGATAACTTTTTTAAAAAATTTAAACAATTATTTTTACATTTATCTTATTTATAATTTTTGATTGGAATTAAATTATAAATTATTACAAAGAATATTAAATTAAAAAAACTAAATAACCTCAATATTAATATAATGAAAAAACCAATCTCAAAACCCATACCCATATTAATAGATGTTAAACCAAATACTAATTCACTAATTCCTAAATTTTTTGGTGTAATAGGAACTTGGCCTAAGAAAGAATATATTATAAAAAAAATAACTATCTGACTAAATGTAAAATCAATATTAATAGCCTTTACAGCTATAAAAATCATGAAAAAATTTATTATATGACCAATTATACCGTATATTGATAAAAACTTAAAAAAGTTTTTTTTTTTAAAATCTATGGGTATCAAAAATATATACCTAAAGTACTCATAAATTTTTTTTATTATTTTATTTTTAAAGTTAATCATTGGTATTGAGTAAAAAATAAATGGTAAAGAGTAAATTATAGAACTAGAAAAGATTCCAAGCAAAAAAACAGTGTACCTATAATTTTCAAACTCAGATCCAAATATTAAAAATTCAAATGAATAAAAAATTAAAAAAAAGAAAAGATTAAACCAGGCGAGAAAATAACTTATTCCAACAAAGTCAGTATATGAGAGTTTCAATTTTTTTAATTGATAAGCTCTATATACTAATCCACTATGTGGAAGAATTATGCTAATAATTTGGCTATTAAAAAATAATTTAGCAAAATAAATATAGTTAATTTTTTTGATTAATTTTTTAGTAATAGTCTCTAATGTAATATAAATTTGCAAATGACTAGAAATAAAAAATAGAATAAAAAGAATAATAGAGAAATTTATATTAAATTTGTCATTTAAATAAATAAAATTTCCATCAATGTTAAGATTTTTATATATTATGAAACAGCTTAAAAAAAGAATAATAAATTTTATTAAGATAAATATATTATTTTTTAAATTACTTTTCATTTTTTTTATTTTCTCTCAAAATATAAATCTTTGGCTATGAGAAAATCTTTTAATACAATATTTATTTTCAACAATATTTTTGGAATATTTCATTATACGTTTGTATATAATATATAGTTTATTAAAAAGTTAAATTTAAATTGAATATTCAAACTTAGTATTTTATGCGCTTGCAAGGACTCGAACCCTGAACCTCCAGAGCCGAAATCTGGCGCTCTATCCAGTTGAGCTACAAACGCATAATGTATTAATATATTAATATGAAAAGTATTATAAATTTAATAGTTAAAAATAAAGAAAATAATTTAAGAGTTGACGCTTTATTGGCTAAACAAAATGAAGAATTAAGTAGATCAAAAATAAAGAATTTAATATTAAACAATAAATTAAAGATAAATAATTTATTAATTACGGATCCCTCTAAGAAAGTAAAATACAAAGATAATGTTATATTAAAAATTACAGAAGAAAAAACAGAGTCTCTAAGACCTTTTAAATATTTATTAGATGTAATACATGAGGACAATGACTTAATAGTAATTAACAAGCCTGCCGGTATTTCTATGCACCCAGGACCTGGAAATTATGACAATACAATTGTAAACGCATTAATTAATTATTCAGATAACATTTTATCGAATTTTGGAAATGACTTAAGGCCTGGTATTGTCCATAGAATCGATAAAGATACCTCAGGGTTAATTGTGATAGCTAAGAATAATCCGACTCATGAGAATTTATCAAATCAATTTGCGGATCACACAATAACGAGAGTTTATCAAGCAATGGTATGGGGCAAAACTAGACCTCAAACTGGAAAAATAGATACTTATATAACAAGAAGTTCAAAAAATAGACAGATGATGGAGGTCTCATTAACAAAAGGTAAAAGAGCAATAACAAATTATAAAACTTTAGAAGTATTTGAAAACGATAAAGTTCCAACATTAAGCTTGATTGAGTGTAAACTTGAAACTGGAAGAACCCATCAGATTAGAGTTCATTTATCACATAAAGGAAATAATATTCTTGGAGACAAAAAATATAAAAAAAAATATAAAAAATTTTTAGGTATCGATGACAATCTTGAAAAGCTTATAAAAGAGCTTGGTAGACAATTTTTACATGCAAAAATTTTGGGATTCAATCACCCAAAAAATGGAAAAAGATTAGAATTTTCATCAAAATTACCTTATGATTTAGAAAAAATTTTGAAAAAACTAAGAAAAATCAAGTAATAAAAGTATTGTAAAAATTCGATTATTTATTAAATAAATAGCTCGAATGAAAAATTCTACTTATAATTTGCCTGTATTATCAAATGAAGGTGGTCTAGCTGCGTATTTAGCTCAAATAAAGAAATTTCCTATGCTAGCTGCTGAAGAAGAATATATGTTAGCTAAAAATTGGCAGTCAACTGGAAATTTAAAGTCAGCAGAAAAACTTGTAACTAGTCACTTGAGATTAGTTGCAAAGATTGCAATGGGATATAAAGGTTATGGTTTACCACTAAATGAAATGATATCCGAGGGAAATGTAGGTTTAATGCAAGCTGTAAAAAAATTTGAACCTGAAAAAGGTTTTAGACTTGCAACATATGCAATGTGGTGGATAAAAGCCTCTATACAAGAATATATATTAAGATCTTGGAGTTTAGTAAAAATAGGTACAACTACCGCACAGAAAAAACTTTTTTTTAATCTTAAAAAAATTAAGAACCAGATTGCTCCACGTTCAGAGGGCGATTTGAGAGAAGAACATGTAACTGATATTGCAAAAAGGCTTTCTGTAACTGAAAATGAGGTTGTTTCAATGAACAGGAGGTTATCAGGAAAAGAACAATCATTAAATGCACCAATTGGTGAAGATGGTGATGAATGGCAAGATTGGGTTGTAGATAATGAAATGGATCATGAGCTTAAGATCGCACAAAATGATGAAATGGAGCAAAGGAAAGATTTACTAGAAGATTCCATAAAAGTTTTGAACGAAAGAGAAAAAAAAATCTTATATTCTAGAAGATTAACCGATGAACCAGTTACTTTGGACGAGCTTAGTAAAAAATATAATATTAGCAGGGAAAGAGTTAGACAAATAGAAAACAAAGCTTTTGAGAAACTTCAAAAGCACATGCTTAACTCTGCAAGATCAAAAAACCTACTTCCAGCAAACTAAAAATTAAAAGGATCTTGAATTAAAATTGTATCATTTCTCTCTGGACTAGTAGAAATACTTGAAATTTTTGTCTCAACAAACTTTTCTAGTTCTTTTATATAATATTTTGCATTTTTTGGAAGTTCCTCAAATTTTTTTATACCTACTGTTGAAGATTTCCAACCTGGATAAGAATTATATATTGGTTTAGCAATAAATTGGTCATCAACTGAGGCTGGAAGATAATCAAATTTTTTACCATTAATCTCATAAGCAACGCACATTTTAATTTCATCTAGTTCATCTAATACATCTAGTTTGGTTAATGCAATTCCATCAATTCCTGAAATTTTTAAAGTTTGTCTCACAAGAACTCCATCAAACCAACCACATCTTCTTTTTCGACTTGTAACAGTTCCAAATTCTTTTCCTCTTGTACCGAGTAAGTCACCTATCTCGTCATTTAACTCGGTTGGAAATGGTCCTTCTCCCACTCTTGTAGTATATGCCTTTGTGATACCTAAAATATAATTAATTGAGTTTATGCCACAACCTGAGCCAGTCGCCGCAGATGAAGCAACAGTATTAGAAGAAGTAACAAATGGATAAGTTCCATGGTCAACATCTAAAAGAACTCCCTGCGCACCTTCAAATAATATTTTTTTATTTTGAGATTTAAATTCATCTATTTTTTTCCATACCGGCTGAGAAAATTTAAGTATTTGTGGTGCAATATTTAACAGATCTTTTTTTAACTGCTCTTTTTTAAATTCAGTTTTGCCTAAGCCTTTTCTTATTGCATTATGATGACCTAGTACTACATCTAATCTTTTATCCAAATTATTTTCTGATGCAAGATCCATTACTCTTATTGATCTTCTACCAATCTTATCTTCATACGCTGGTCCTATTCCTCTTCTTGTAGTCCCTATTTTAGATTTTCCAGCTGCATCTTCTCTGATTTCGTCCATTTCTTTGTGGAATGGCAAAATAAGAGTAGCTGCTTCAGATAAAATTAAATTATCAGAATTAACTTCTACACTTTTAGATTTAATTTCTTCAATCTCTTCTAACAGTGCCCATGGATCAACAACTACTCCGTTTCCTATTATAGATATTTTATTTTTTCTAACTATTCCTGATGGCAACAGTCTTAATTTGTAAACTACACCATCTATAACTAGGGTATGTCCAGCATTATGTCCACCTTGAAATCTTACTATTATATCAGCTTCACTAGAAAGCCAATCAACGATTTTACCTTTTCCTTCATCTCCCCATTGAGAACCTACTACAACTACATTTTTCATCTAAAAATTTTTTTAATTTGTATACTATTTAAATGGTTTACAGGACCGTGACCTTTCCCTAAGTTTGGTTGAGTTCTTAATGAATGATTTACATATTTAATTGCCATTTCACAAGATTTCTTTAAAGTTTTTCCACATGAAAAGTAGGTAGTTATAGCGCTAGAAAGAGTACAACCAGTGCCGTGGCTATTTTTAGTATTTATTTTCTTATTTTTAAAGATTGTGATTTCTTTTTTATTCATAAATACATCTTGAATATTTTTATAATTTAAATGACCCCCTTTAATAAGAACATTTTTCGCACCCAATTCAATTAGATAGGCGCCTGCTAAAATTACATCTTGGATATTTGATATTTTTGAATTGGTTAAAACTTCAGCTTCAGGTATGTTTGGTGTAATTAAATCTGCTTCCGGTAAAAGATTTTTTTTTAAAATTTTAATAGCTGGGTCATTTATTAATTTTTTTCCACTCTTTGCTACCATCACAGGATCTAATATTATTTTTTTTGCTTTTATCTTTTTTAACGATTTTATTACTGAATTTATAACATCTTTTGAATGAAGCATTCCTATTTTGACAGCGTCTACTTTTATATCTTTAGCTGTAAATTCGATTTGATTAGAAATTTCTTTGCTGTTCACCGGAATTATTGATTTAACGCCTGTTGTATTTTGTGATGTTATAGCAGTTATAGCAGTCATGGCATATGAACCAAGCGATGTCACGGTTTTAATATCTGCTTGTATGCCTGCACCTCCAGAGGAGTCTGAGCCAGCAATAACTAAAATATTAGATTTTATTTTCAAGTTAGATAATTGATTGTTTTACAATTTTAATACATTTTGAAAGCATAGTTTTGTCATCGGACTCACACATTATTCTTAATACAGGCTCAGTTCCAGACTTTCGTACTAACATTCTACCTTTTCCTTTTATTAAACTATTAGCTTTTTTTATTGCATTTTTGCACTTGAGACTGCTAATTATTGACTTATCTTTTACTTCTACATTTTCCAACAATTGAGGGGTGGGCATAAAATTTTGGAATATTTCACTAGCCTTTTTCCCTTTTCTCATTGAGAATAAAATTTCTAAAGCAACCAGTAAACCATCACCAGTAGTGGCAAATTTACCTAGTATAATATGTCCTGATTGTTCTCCTCCCAAATTAAATTTATTTTTCTGCATTTCTTCCTTCACATATCTATCTCCAACTTTAGATCTTACAAATTTTATCTTATTTTTTGAAAAGTATTTTTGCAATCCATAATTTGACATTAATGTTCCTACAACTCCTCCTTTCAAGATTTTTTTCCTTTTCCATCTCTCAGCAAGCATTGCTATTATTTTGTCTCCATCAATAATGTTACCCTTTTCATCACAAACTATAATTCTATCTGCATCGCCATCCAGCGAAATACCAATATGGGATTTATTTTTTTTTGTATGGTATTTAACTTTATTTGGAAATGTGGAACCACATTTTTTATTTATATTAAATCCATTTGGAGAAGTCCCAATTTCATTAACTATGGCACCTAATGATCTAAACAATTGTGGACCTACTTTATATGCAGCTCCATTAGCACAATCTATTGTAATTCTTAATCCTCTTAAATTAAAATGTTTAGGAAAATTTGTTTTTAAGATTTCAATATATTTTTCTGAACTATCTTCCAATCTTTTTACTCTACCTAATATTTTAGGACTAGATAATTTTTTTGATATATTGGAGTCAATTAATTTTTCGATTTTTTTTTCTATATTATCTGACAATTTAAGTCCATCAGGTCCAAATAATTTTAGACCATTATCATAATAAGGATTATGTGATGCCGTAATCATGATACCCATGTTTGCTCTCATTTTTTTTGTAAGCATCGCAAGACCATTTGTTGGTAATGGACCAAAAGTGAAAACATGCATTCCTGCAGATGCTAAACCGGACACTAATGCTGGTTCTAGTGCATATCCTGATAATCTAGTGTCTTTAGCAATTATTGCTATCTGTTTGGTTTTTTTTTTATTATTAAAATATGTACCAACAGCAAGGCCAAACTTAAAAAACATGTCACCATTTATTTTATTTCCATTTACTTTTCCTCTTATTCCATCTGTACCAAAATATTTTTTTGTCATAAATTTAAACTTAGTTTTTTAAAAACTTTTATTCCTTGGTTAACTTCATTAACATCATGGATCCTTAGGATTTGTACTCCTTGCAACATGCTAAAGATGCTTGAAGACACAGTCCCACCTATTTTTTCTTTGCTATCATTATTTCCAGATATATCTTTTATAAATCTCTTTCTGGAAATTCCCAACATTACTGGCAATCCTATAGAATGAAAAATAGAAACATTACTTATTAGGGTAATATTATGTTTCATATTTTTACCAAATCCTACTCCGGGATCTAAGATAATGTGATTATGTTTAATTCCACTTTTTCTAATTGATCTCAGCTTATCCTCGAAAAAATCATATATGTCTAACAAAACATTATTATAACTCGGATTTTTTTGCATTGTTTCTGTGTTACCTTTCATATGATGTAAAACGAATGGTAATTTTGTTTTTTTTAAAAAATTAATTGTCTCCTTGTCATAACTCAGGCCAGATACATCATTAATTAGATCTAGCTTATATTTTGAAGCTTTTTTCATCACAAAACTTTTTCTAGTATCTAAAGAAACAAAAAGTTTTTTGGATTTCAAATAATTCATAACTTTATTTACTCTCAGCCACTCCTCTATTTGATGAATTTCTTTAGAGCCTGGTCTTGTAGACTCGCCTCCGATATCAATTATCTTTGCTCCATTAGCTATTAATTTATTAATCTGTTTTATTGCAGAACCTTTTTTATTAAATTGTCCACCATCAGAAAAACTATCAGGTGTAATATTTAAGATACCCATAATTATTGGTAAATTATCAAATTTTAATTTAGGGATTTTTTTAGCTTTTGATATGTTCTTTATATCAATTAAAACCTTTTTTTTTATTTTTGAAGGAAGATTTTTAATACTTCTAATATTTATTTTTTTTTTATTTGTCCTGCTAATGATTTCAATACTATCAAATGAAAATGATTTATTGCCATTAACTGGAATTGAAATCTTTTTTTTAACTTTATCTTTAGATACTTTGTTATAATAAAAATTACACGGTCTTGTGTAATATTTTTGCATTAATTTTTAATGAACAATTTTCGGTTTCAATCCCATTGAGCCTAAAGCAGAGCTTTGATCATCTTCTTCTACTTTTAAATCTTCTTTATTTTTTGGATATATATTTTTATTTACTATGTCCTCAATTTCTGAGCCTGTTAATGTTTCATAAGTAAGCAGAGCTTTAGCTAATTTGTGCAAGTCATCAATTTTATCAGTCAAAACCTTCTTTGCTCTATCATAGCCTTGATCAACAAATTTTCTTATCTCGGTATCTACTTTTCTTGCAGTTTCTTCTGACATATTTTGTTGTCTTGCAACCGATCTTCCTAAGAAAACCTCTTCCTCATTTTCACCGTAGGCAACTGGACCAAGTTCTTTACTTAATCCTGCTCTCATTACCATAGCTCTTGCTCTCTTTGTTGCTTGCTCTATATCACTTGCTGCACCAGTAGTAACTTTATCATCTCCAAATATAATCTCCTCTGCAACTCTACCACCCATTGCAATAGCCATTTGCGCGTGTAATTGTTCTCTAGTTTGAGATACTTCATCTCTTTCAGGAAGTTGCATAACCATTCCTAATGCTCTGCCTCTAGGAATAATTGTTGCTTTGTGTATAGGATATGCTGCTTTTTCATTTATAGTAACAATTGCATGACCTGCCTCGTGATAAGCAGTCAGTTTTTTTTCTTCCTCACTCATTACCATTGATCTTCTCTCAGAACCCATCATTACTTTATCCTTAGCTTCCTCGAACTCCATGTATGTAACTATTCTTTTATTTTTCCTTGCAGCAAGTAATGCAGCTTCATTTACTAAATTTGCTAGATCAGCACCAGAGAAGCCAGGAGTTCCTCTTGCTATCGTTCTTAAATTTACATCTGGAGCCATTGATATTTTCTTTGCATGTACCTTTAATATTTTTTCTCTGCCAAGTAAGTCAGGGTTAGAAACTACTACCTGTCTGTCAAATCTTCCCGGTCGTAATAAAGCTGGATCAAGCACATCTGGTCTATTGGTTGCTGCAATTATTATAACACCTTCGTTAGTATCAAAACCATCCATCTCTACAAGTAATTGATTTAGTGTTTGCTCTCTTTCATCATTTCCACCGCCTAGGCCTGCTCCTCTACTTCTTCCTACAGCATCAATCTCATCAATAAATATTATGCAAGGTGAATGCTTTTTGCCTTGTTCAAACATATCTCGAACTCTAGAAGCTCCCACACCAACAAACATTTCTACAAAATCTGATCCAGATATTGTAAAGAATGGTACTCCTGCTTCACCTGCTATCGCTCTTGCAAGTAAAGTTTTACCTGTCCCAGGAGGTCCAACTAAAAGACATCCACGAGGTATTTTTCCACCTAACCTACTAAACTTTTTAGGATCTTTTAAAAATTCTACAACTTCTTCAACTTCTTCTTTTGCTTCCTCTACTCCAGCTACGTCATTAAAGGTAACTTTACCTTTTAGTTCATTCATCATTTTAGCTTTTGATTTTCCAAAACCCATTGCTCCACCTTTGCCACCTTGCATCTGTCTCATAAAGAAAATCCATACAGCAATTAAAAGTAGCATTGGAAACCAAGATAATAGTATCCCGAATAGTGAAGGCATTTTTTCTTCTAATGGACTCGCTGAAATACTAACTCCTTTATCACTTAGTTTTTGAATTAAATTTGGATCATCAGGAGCATAAGTGTTAAAGATCTCTCCATTTGACATTACACCCTTAATATTTTTTCCTTGAATTTCTACTTGTACAACTCTTCCATTATCTACTTGGGTTAAGAATTCAGAAAATATTATGTTATTTTTTTTATTTACTGATCCCTGTGGATTTTTAAACATGTTATAAAGACCAATAGTTAAAATAACTATTACAGCCCACATAGCTAGATTTTTAAAATTCATACGTATAAATTAAGAATTATTATAAATTTAACAAGTGTCAATTTGTTACAATTTGGATGTATTCTTCCATTTTTCTGGAGAAATAATGACTGAATTCTGAAATTTTTGAATTACACATCCGGAAAGTGTTTTTTTTGAATAATTATTAGAAAATATTAAGTTTTTAAGCAAGTTTTCAACTTTAGCACCCCTGGCAAAAGTATTTCTTTTTCCTACTTTTTGAATCGCTTCTGAAAACGATCTAAAGACTATTTCATCAGGTTGATTAAAAAAATCATCTTTTAATATAATTGATTTTGTTAATTTTAAATATCTTGAGTTATCACAAATATTTTTTTGAACATAATGATCTATAGCAAAGTTACTTTTATCAAGATTTTTTAGAGACAATTTAAATTTGTCAAGTGATAACCCATCATCCTCTAAATTAGAAATTAGTTTCCTTACTTTAACTCTTAAAAACTTATCATTTAGGTTAGACGGATCATTAACATTAAAATTAAAAGTATTTTTTGAAATATATACTAAATCCTTTTTACTCGTATCAATTAGTGGTCTCAGGATAAAAATCTTATCATCAAACTTCAATTTTGATTTAATCTTACTGAATGAAATCAAACCTTTTAATCCTGAACCTCTTAATAATCTTATAAAAAAATTTTCAATCAAATCATCTACATGATGTGCAGTTAAAATCATATCAATTTTTTTATTTAAACTTTGATTGATAATTAATTTATATCTATTGTCTCTTGCAAAGGATTGAATATTTTTTGATATTTTTTTTTTAATAGTAAGTATGTTGCTAGAAATTCCGAATAATCTAAGTTTTTTTTTTACTAAATTAGCTTCGAGAGTAGAATTTTTTCTAAATTTATGATCTACGATAAAAAAGTAACTTTTTTTGTTATTTTCAATAGAATAACATTTAGCTAAGAATGACAATGCCATACTGTCTGCCCCTCCTGAAACAGCTACACAAAAACTGTTTTTAATGTGGCCTGATAATTTTTTTTTAAAATTTAAGTAAATTCTTTTTATTCTTGGATCATCTAATTTCTTGTAATAAAAATTATGAATTTTCTTTTTTACACTCAAATTCTTTTTCTTCATAATACTTTGCTTTTTGAAGTACAGATTGAGTTGCGTCAGGATATTGTTTTTTAACTCCAGCAATCATCAAGCATCCTTGATCTTTTTCTCCCATCTGAACTAATGATACTCCTAGTTTCAATAAATTTTCAGGAGCAATCTTACTTTTTGGATACTTTTGATAACCTTCCAAATATGCAGTGGCAGCATCGGTGTACATTTGTCTTATTCTATAAGTTTCAGCATACCAATACTGTGCATTACCTGACAATTCATTATCAGGATTAATCAATACAAATTCCCTAAATGCTTTCTCAGCACTATCATAATCACCAACTTTTAAAAAATTTCTTGCAAATTGATATTGCTCTTTTGGACTTACATCAGGTAATAATTTTTCCTCTGCATTAAAAACTTCTGAAATTATTGCTTCGGTTTGTTCTACAGACTCAATTACCTGTGTGTCATTACTTGTGGTCATATCTTTATAAGAAATTTCTCCTAACGACTGTGGTTCTGAAGATCCCGGAAGTATTTTTTTTTGTGTTATCTCTTGATTCTCCAGTGTTTGATCAGTATTAGGTAGAGAAGCTAGAGGTTTACTATTTGTATTTAAAGTAGAAGTTTGTTCAATTTGCTCAAACCTTAATTGATTATCTTGCTGCACTTTTGAAAGCTTGCTAGAAAGTTTGTCCAATTTAAAATTAATTTCCTCAAATTTATTTGTTAACTCTTGAAATTGCATTTCTATTTCACTTAATTTCAATAAATGTTTAGTTAAAGCCTGCTCAGACTCTTTTGTGGAAACCTTTTGAATTTTATTTGTATCAGAACTTTCCGAAAATGATTGAGAATAAACTGCTCTTTCTAGAGTTCTCAGATCCTTTTGAATACTCTCTAAAATTTCTCCCACTTCCTGATCCTGAGAAAATGAAATACTAGTTGAGAATAATAAAAATAAAACGGAGTTAACTAAAATCGACTTAATTAATGATCTCATAAAAGTATTTGTAATTATAATAATGGCAAAAAGAAGACCCTTACATTCTTAGATAAAGTAAGGGTCTTTTAATTTATTTTAATTTGCTTTTACTGTTACAGATCTTCTATTTTTTGACCACGATAGTGGATTAGAACCAGAGTCTACAGGTCTCTCTTTTCCATAACTTAAAACTTTTATACGATCGGAAGAAACACCATAAGTCATCAAATAGTCTTTTGCGGCATTAGCTCTTCTCTCACCTAATGCTAAGTTATATTCTCTTGTACCTCTCTCATCTGCATGACCTTCAACCACGACAGTCACTTCTGAGTTCTGTCTTAACCAAGCAGCCTGTTTTCTTAAAGTCTCTCTCGAAGCTGTGGTTAATATTGTTTCATTTGTAGCAAAGAATACCCTGTCAGGTACTCCGCTTGCAAGCTCTCCTACAGTATCGGAACCTATATAAACGTCACCCTGCATTAACGCATCTAATTTTTCAATTGGATCTGCTTTTTGAGTCTCTTCTACTTTCTCTTCTACTTTTGCTTTAGATGAAGTTTCAGTTGTTTTTACAGACTTCTTGGTTGCGCACGCGGTAACAATTAAACCGAACATAACGACAAGAAATGCATTTTTAAAAATTTTGCTTAGATTCATTTTTGCTCCTTAAATAGAATAATATGAATTAATCAATTAATTAGAGGTTTTGTCCAGAAAAATCAACCAAATTTAACAAAATTCTATATTTTCTCTAATTTCCCAATAAAGAAGACCATGACGGGTCTGAAGCATCAGTCTCAGTTTTTACCAACCTCTCGTTGTATCCTGTCAAATCAATTGACCATAATTTTGCTGAAAATCCTTGACCTTTATCATCAGTTTTTGTCTCTCTATAGAATATGATTATTCGACCATTTGGAGACCATGAGGGAGCCTCTTGATAAAAATTTTCGGTAAGTAATCTTTCTCCAGACCCATCAGTTCTCATAACTCCAATAAAAAATTTACCTTTGTGTAACTTTGTAAAAGCTATTAAATCACCTCTTGGTGACCATACTGGCGTACCATAAATTCCTTTTCCAAATGATATTCTTTTAACTTTTGATCCATCGCTTCTCATTACATAAATTTGCTGATAACCGCTTCTATCAGAATTAAATGTAATATATTTACCGTCAGGTGAGTATGATGGAGAAGTATCTATAGAGGGATGATCAGTTAATTTTTCTTGTATATTTGTCTCTAAATCTCTAACCCATATCTCCGAATTACCGTCTTTAGCTAAACTCATTATAATTTTTTTTCCATCTGGAGAAAATCTTGGAGCAAATGTCATTCCTGGAAAATCTCCAACCACCTCTTGCTTTCCTGTTTCAATATTCAAAAGATAAACTCTAGGCATATTTCTAAAGTATGAGAGGTAGGTTACCATTTGATTTGTTGGATTAAATCTTGGAGTTAATACCAACTCATTTCCTAAGGTTAAATATTTTGTATTAAATCCATCTTGATCCATAATAGCTAATTTTTTTACTCTTTGAGTTTTAGGTCCCTCTTCTGCTACATAAATTATTCTTGTATCAAAATAACCACTTTCTCCAGTTAAACGTTCATACACTTTATCTGAAATTTTATGTCCAACTCTTCTCCAATTTGTTGGAACTGTTGTTAGAGAAAATCCATCAACCATTTTAGCTCCTAAAACATCCCATAGTTTAAATTCAATT
>CACPNO010000002.1 GCA_902635335.1 uncultured Pelagibacteraceae bacterium | reverse complement strand
CTACTTCTTTTGCTTTAATCGCTAAAGTTTTAGCATCAACAAACCACTGTTCTGTTAAATAAGGTTCAATAATAGAATTAGATCTATCCCCATAAGGAACTTTGTTTACTAACTTTTCTATTTTTTCTAAATATTTTCCTTCTTCAAGATGTTCTAAGATTAATTTTCTTGCTGCAAATCTATCTAACCCTTTATATGGGTCAGGTGCATTGTCATTTATTTTTCCATCAGGCGTAAATATATTAATTACTTGTAAATTGTTTCTTGTACCTACATCATAATCATTAAAATCGTGAGCTGGAGTAATTTTTACTGCTCCTGTTCCTTGTTCAGGATCAGCATAATCATCTGTTATTATGTTTATTTTTCTGTTTGCTAAAGGAATAATTACAAACTTCCCTACTAAATCTTTAAATCTATCATCTTTAGGATTTACAGCTATTGCAGTATCTCCCAACATAGTTTCAGGTCTTGTTGTTGCAATTGTTATAAATTTATCAGAATTTTCTATAGGATAATTTATATAATAAAGTTGAGAATTTACTTCACGCTGATCAACTTCTAAATCTGATATTGCTGTTTTTAAAACAACATCCCAATTTACAAGTTTTTTTGCTTTGTAGATTAATTTCTTATTATAAAGATCAACAAATACTTTTATGACTGACTTAGATAAATTTTCATCCATTGTGAATGCATTACGAGACCAATCACATGAACATCCAAGTTTTTTAAGTTGATTAATTATTATATCTCCATATTCATTTTTCCATTCCCATACTTTTTCTATAAATTTTTCTCTACCTAAATCGTTTTTTTTAACCCCTACTTTAGCAAGTTTTTTTTCAACTAATGCCTGAGTAGCAATTCCAGCGTGATCTGTTCCTGGTTGCCATAAAGTTTCATAATTATTCATTCTATGAAATCTTGTTAAAACATCTTGAATTGAGTTGTTTAAAGCATGACCCATGTGAAGGCTTCCTGTTACATTTGGTGGAGGAATTACAATTGAAAATTTTTTAGAATTTTCTTTAGGTTTAAATAACTGATTTTTTTCCCAATAGTCGTAGATTTTATTTTCTACATTTATATGCTCATATTTATCAAAACTCATTGATTTGTTTTATAAATTAATCAAATTAATAAACAATAATGAAAATCATTGCTAAATTTATAGACTAATGATCAAAATGAATTATACAAAGATCCATTAACAAATATTTTATATTTGATGGCAACGTGGCGGAATGGTTACGCAGAGGATTGCAAATCCTTGTATCCCGGTTCGATTCCGGGCGTTGCCTCCAAAAAAAGTATTGAGATAAGTTTTAAAAAAAGTAAGTTGTGAGAAAATATTCCTCGGTAGCTCAGTTGGTAGAGCAGTTGACTGTTAATCAATTGGTCGCAGGTTCGAGTCCTGCCCGAGGAGCCAAATTAATTAAACAGCCTTTGTTATATTTATTTGAGAAATTTGTAAATTTTTCGCAAATTTTGTTTTTTGATCCTGAGTTAACTCTGAGTAAACTTTAACTAAAAAGTTATAGTTTACATTCATATGACCTTCTTTAGATTTTTCTAGATTTACTAAATATTCTGAAAAATCCTCAAAGAAATAGCTTATTGGAACTTTTAAATAATTAGAAAGTTGTAATAATCTAATTGAACTAACACCATTAGTTCCTTTTTCATACTTTTGAATTTGTTGAAATGTTACATTTATTGCTTTAGCGACTTTAGTTTGAGTTAGACCTAAAGCTAACCTTCTTAACTTTAGTTTATTTCCAAGATGTTTATTAAAATTTTCTTCCATTTAAGACCCCACTTTAAATAAAATATAAATGTGAGTTAATCTAAATAGAAATGTTTATGCAAGTAAAATAATTTTTAAAAAAATTGGTTTTTTTAATTAATTCTAAACCTGTCAAGTAACTTTTTAGCTAGTCTTTAGAATTATTTTAAAGAATTTGGCTTAAAAAAAGCTTTGTTCTGTCACTCTTTGGATTGGCAAAGAATTCCTTTGTTTCCGCCTTTTCAATTATCATACCTTCGTCCATAAAAATTACCTCATCCGCTACTTCTTTAGCAAATCCCATTTCATGTGTTACTACAATCATAGTCATTCCACCTTTTGCAAGACTAACCATGGCATCAAGTACTTCTTTAATCATTTCAGGATCTAAAGCAGATGTAGGCTCATCAAATAACATAATTTTTGGTTGCATACACAATGCTCTAGCAATTGCACAACGTTGTTGTTGTCCACCTGAGAGTTGCCCAGGAAATTTATTAGCTTGATCATCTATTTGAACTTTTTTTAGTTGATCTAATGCTAGTTCTTGAGCATCTTTTTTTGGCATTTTTTTTACCCAAATAGGTGCAAGTGTGCAATTATCTAATATTGAAAGATGTGGAAATAAATTAAATTGTTGAAAAACCATCCCAACCTCAGCTCTTATTTTTTCAATATCTTTTGTCTTTTCTGATAGTTCATTGCCATCAACAATTATATCTCCCTCTTGATGCTCTTCTAATCTATTAATGCATCTAATTAGAGTAGATTTTCCTGAACCAGATGGTCCACAAACAACAATTTTTTTATTTGCTTCAACCTCTAAATTTATATTTTTTAAGACTTGGAAATCGCCAAACCATTTATTCATATTTTGAATTTTTATAATTGGATCTGACATCTATTATCTCTCGGTTTTATATTTGGCCTCTAAGTTATAACTATATTTACTCATTGCATAGCATATAATCCAGAATATTATCGATGCAAAGATATATCCTTCCATTGCAAAACCTAACCATTTTGGATTTGTTTTTGCTAAAGCGAGCATTCCAGCTAATTCAGCTAAACCAACTACAAATATTAAAGGTGTATCTTTAACTAAGGCTAAAAATGTGTTCGCTATCCCAGGTATCACCAATTTTAGTGCTTGAGGCAGGATTACAAAAATATGCATTTTCCAATAACCCATTCCTAAAGATTTTGCAGCATCATATTGACCTCTAGGTAACGATTGCAAACCTCCTCTAATAACCTCAGCGCAGTAAGCAGCCTCAAACAATGTTATTGCAATAATTACTCTTACTAATTTATCCATGAAAAAATCTTCAGGTAAGAACATAGGAAACATTACAGAAGACATAAATAAAACAGTAATTAATGGAACACCTCTCCAAAATTCAATGTAACAAATAGATATATATTTAATTACCGGAAGATTAGATCTTCTTCCCAATGCAAATATCATTCCTAAAGGGAAACAAAAAATTAAACAAAAAAATGAAACGATAAAAGTAAGTGATAAACCACCCCAAGCACCTGTTTCAACCCACTGAAGTCCAAAAGATCCTCCAGAAATTAAATAGTAAATAACCAGATATGCGATTATTGGATAAATTATTACATAGTATAACGCTAAATATTTTTTTAAATTTTCTTTCATAAAATATCCAACGAAGCCTAGAGCTATAACTAAAATGAATGCAGTGTTAATTCTCCAATGAAATTCATTTGGATACATTCCATACATAAATCTTCTAAACCAAACCTTAATATAGGTCCAACAAGCTCCAGTGCCAGTACATGCATCTTTTGAGTCTCCTGAAATATTAGCATCAAAAATCATCCAACTTAAAGATGGAGGTAGCGCCTTAATAATAGAAAAAAGTATTAATAAAGTTAACAGAGCATTAAAATTATTAGTATTTATATTTTTATTTAACAAGTCTAATGTTTTATTTCCTGAGTAATCAATTCTCATCATATTTAATCCAATCAAACCCAAGATTAAAGGAAATAAAGTGGTTAAAGAACCAGGTAAAAAAGATGTTAAGTTTGTTTTAAGAAAAGCATTTGATATTACATCAATTAAACTTATTAAAATTAAAACAGAACCAATAATAGAGTAATTTTTTATATTGTCTCTATTAGGTTTTAAAAAATTTATTGCTTGCATTGTTTACTTTTCTTTAATTTCAATTTTTTTATTATACCAATTCATTATTGCTGCAATGGTTAGACTAATTGTCAAATACGTTAACATTGTTATCGAAACAATTTCGATTGCTTTACCTGTTTGCATTAATGCTGTGCCCGCAAATACAAGAACTAAATCAGGATATGCAATAGCTGCTGCTAAAGATGAATTTTTAGTTAAATTTAAATATTGGTTTGTTGTTGGTGGTATAATAATTCTTAAAGCTTGTGGCATAATTACTAGTTTTAAAACTTGATTAGGCGTTAAACCAACAGAGGCTGCAGCCTCTTTCTGACCTTTGCTTACACCTTCAATACCTGCTCTTACACACTCTGCTACAAATGTAGAGGTATATAAAGATAAAGCTAAAACTAATGCTATTAATTCAGGAGGTAAACTAATTCCACCCTCATAAATATAGGAAATTTTTGATAATTTTTTAAGCTGTGGAAGTTCAAAATCTAAAGATACACCACCAATTAAAAAGGATAATAGTGGCAAAATAATCAATATAGCTAAAGAATATAAAAGAACTGGAATTTGTTTTCCTTTATTATCTCTCAAATTATTTGCATAATTTCTTAGTATAATTATTGAAATTATTGCTGCCAGACCACAATATAAAAATACATTCAAATTTTCCCATACCATTGATGGTATGTAATAACCTTTTACAGTCATATAGGTCACTCCAAACCATGCATTAGCTTTTTCTGGTAAAGGCAATGCCCTCAAAGCCGCGTAATACCAAAAGAATATTTGCAATAATAATGGAATATTTCTAAAAAATTCTACATACCATGCTGCAGAATTTTTTATCAAATAATTTGATGATAATCTTGCTACACCAATAATAACACCAAGTATTGTACAAAAAATTATACTTATAAATGAGACTAATAAAGTGTTTAAAAGTCCAACTAGAAAAGCCCGAGCATAAGAGTCGGATCCACTATATTCAATTAAAGAAAATTGAACATCAAAAGACGATTCTTGAGATAAAAATCCAAAGCCAAAATCAATGCCTCTATTATCCATATTTGTCTGGGCATTAATTGTTAAAAAACCAAATATAAGAACAACAAAAAGTATAGCTAGAATCTGAGGTAAAAATTTTTTTACAATGTTGTTCATCAGTGTCTATATAAAAAAAAGGGCTAGAAATATCTAGCCCTTTTTAAGTAATTTAGAATAAAATTATCTTGCTGGTGGTACGTATAAAATTCCACCTTTTGTCCATAATTCGTTTGGACCTCTGTCAGGTAGAATTCCAGTGTCAGCTATGTTTCTTTTGTAGCTTTCACCGTAGTTACCAACTTGTTTGATAATTCTTAAGTTCCAGTCGTTATCTAAACCAAAAGCTGCACCTAACTCACCTTCAGCACCAACTAATCTTTTGATAGCTGGATTGTTTGAAGTTTTCATCATGTCAGCATTTGATGAGTTAACACCATATTCTTCAGCTTCGATCATAGTATTTAAAGACCATCTTACTATGTCTTCCCAAACAGAATCACCTTGACGTACAACTGGTCCAAGTGGTTCTTTTGAAATAGTTTCAGGTAATACTACATGATCGTCTGGGGCTGATAATTTAGTTCTTTGTGCAGCAAGACCAGATTTATCTGTTGTGTAAGTATCACATCTACCTGCATCATAAGCAGCTACGACTTCGTCAGCTTTTTCAAAAACTACCGGCTCATATGAAATTCCTCTAGAATCAAAGAAGTCTCTCATATTTAACTCTGTTGTAGTTCCTAAGTTTGTACAAACAGAAGTTCCATTTTTAAATTCACTAGTAGATGCAATTCCTGAACCTTTTCTTACCATGAAGCCTTGTCCATCATAAAAATTCACACCAACAAATGTTAAACCAATGTCAGCATCTCTTGATAGTGTCCAAGTTGTATTTCTTGATAGAATGTCAATTTCACCTGAAGTAAGTGCAGTAAATCTTTCTTTTGCACTTAAAGGAGTGAACTTAACTTTAGTTGCATCTCCTAATGTAGCAGCTGCAACAGCTCTACATACGTCAACATCTATTCCTGTCCAATTTCCAGACTCATCTGCGTTTGAAAATCCAGGTAGACCCTGAGAAACACCACATCTTACGAAACCTCTTTTCTTAGTGTTCTCAAGAGTTTTTGATTTCTTAGCAGCCATTGTTTCTGTTGAAAATGCAAATAGCACAGCGAACATAGCAACTACAGAAGTCAATTGTTTTATTATTTTAAACATTATTTTCCTCTTTTTATTATTTATTTGTTAACAAATTATTCAAAAAAGTAATTTTTGAATATCTAAGTAAAGCAGAAAGTTTTACAACCATCAATGGTAAAATAACCTCATCAATATTGATCAATTAATGATGGCGCGCCCTGGAGGATTCGAACCTCCGACCCTCGGTTTAGAAAACCGATGCTCTATCCAGCTGAGCTAAGGGCGCAAAAAAGTACCTTATAATATTATTTTAATTTTTGAAAAGATATTTTTTAAATAATATTAGTATTGTTAAGAGTTCTACACGGCCTATTATCATGAAAATTATTAAATAAATCTTAGTCAAAAAAGGAAAATTATAAAAGTCAAGATTTGTAAGTTCAAACATACTTGAGTTAACTGTATTCATAATTGTAAGAATTGAAAGCTTGAAAGAATTTTCAAATTGAAAGTCTGAAAGTGTTAAAAGCAATGTTAATAAAAATAAAGAAATTATAAAAATAAGTATCGAAAAGAAATATTTATTAATATCGGATTTTTCGGTATTTTCATTTATCAATCTAACTTTATTTGAATATATTTGATTTGGTTTTGTATGTGATAATAAATTATTCATAGAAAACTTTAATAAGCCTAAAATTTTTAAAACTCTAATACCAGAACTTGTTGAAAAAAAAGAACCTCCTACAACTACCAAAATAAAAAAAATAAATGTTAAATTGCCTGGGGTATCATTTAATGAAATACCAATATTTGAAATACTACTTGATATTGCAACTAAAATTGTGGGAAAATTATTACTAGAATTTAAAAAAACAAAAGAAAATGAAATTATAATTAATAAATAAATTAAAAGATTAAAATCTTCACTTAAAAAGTTAAGTTTTTTTTTGTTAAAAAAAATAAGATTGTAGACTAAAAACAGACTAAAAAATGACAACATCATAGTAAATGACAAAACAATTTTACTTAAATCGTTTTCAAATAAATAATCGATTCTATTAAAAGGTAAAAAACCACCAGAAGATATTATAGAAAGTGATAAATTAAATGCATCAAAAGTTCTTAAATTTATTGTCTTAAATAAAATAAATATTAACAAAGTTAACGCAGAATAAATTATTATAATTTTTAATGATTGTTTAAAAATTTCTTTATAATTTAATGATAAATATTCAGTAAATGAATGTTTTAGATTTTTATCGAAAATATCAATCAATAATAAAATTGAAAAAAGAAAATAAATTCCTCCAATCCACTGGGAACTTGATCTCCATAAAATTAAGCTTTCATCTAATTGTTTGATATTTTCAAATATTGTAAAACCAGTTGAAGTAAAACCAGATATTGCTTCAAAATATGAGTTTAGAAATGAAATATTCTGAATACCGAAATAATATGGAATTGATATTATTAATGGAAATAAAAAATATCCCGACAATACAGTAAATATTTTTCCAAAAAGAGTAATTTTTTGAGTTTTTTTTCTATTAAAAAATAATAAAAGCCCTCCTGAAATAAGGCTTAGAAACAATGTATAAACATAATTTTCTATATTAAAAAAAATTCCAAAATAGTTTGAATAAATTATATTAAAAAACGACAAAATACTTATTAAAAATAAAAAAGAGCTAATATATTTAGAACTAAATTTTGTCATATTAAAATTAGATTGAACTAATTCTAAACATATTTTCTACAACAGGTAGTTGGTCTCTCTTTGAAAGAAGAACGACAGTATCATCTTTTTGAAAAACGTAACTTGAACTTGGAATAATAACTTCACTATCTCTCAATATAGCCCCAATTCTTATTTCATCAGGTAAATTAGAATCTTTTAACTGTTTATTAATTAACTCAGATGTTTCTATTATATCAGCTTCTATAACTTCATATTCTCCATTTAAAATTGTGTATGCGTTTTCAATAGTTCCTTTATGAACATGTTTTAATATACTTGAAACCGTATTCATTCGTGGATCAATTAAATCATCAATTTTCAAAGAAGATTGCAATAAAGAATAATTAGGCTTATTTATTAGAGCCATAGTTCTTTTATCTTTTGAAAATTTTTCTACAATTACACTTACCATTAAATTATCTTCATCATCATTTGTTAACGCCAAAACTGTTTCAACTTCATCAATATTAGCCTCGCTTAACACATCTTCGTCTAAACCATTACCGTTAATCACAATAGTATCATTTAGTTTATTAGCTATATATTCTGCTCTAGATTTATCTTTTTCAATTATCTTAACCCTAGCTGAGTCGAATGATTGTTCAATATTTTTAGCAAGATTAAAACCAATATTTCCTCCACCTATAATTAAAATTTTATTTGAAATTTTTTCGTTATGTCCAAATACAGTCAAAGTTTCTTGCATTTGATTACTGTTAACAACCACATAAGCTTTATCATTAAGTTTGAGTTGATCTGTTTTTTTCATTACTACAAATTTTTCATTCCTAATAACACCAAGAATATAGGCATTTAATTTTGGGAATTTTTTCGTAAGTTCATTTAAATTTATTCCTTGGATTGAGCATTTTTCATCAATCAATATTTCTAATAATCTTATTTTATTTTCTGCAAAAGGCACATTGTCTAAAGTTCCAGGTGCCTCTAATTTACGCTGAATAGATTTTGCAATTTCAATTTCTGGAGAGATAATATTATCAATTGGTAAATTTTCTCTATTAAATAATCCTGAATATTTTGGGTCAAGATATTCTTGAAACCTTATTCGAGCAATTTTTTTTGGAACTTGAAATAAAGAAAAAGCTATTTGGCATATCAACATATTTATTTCATCGTTTCTTGTCACTGCTATGATCATATCTGCATCTTTTGTATTTGCTTTTTCTAAAATTTCTGGGGAGGTTGCTTTACCAACAATAGCTTTAACGTCTAAAGTTTCATTAATTTTTTGAATATCTTCACTTGATTGATCTATCATTGTAATTGAGTGATTTTGTTCAATTAACATTTTTGCAATTGTAGACCCTACTCTTCCAGCTCCACATATAATTATATTCATTAGTTTAAATCTTTAACTCCAAGTAATTTTAGCTTTCTATGTAAAGCTGATCTTTCCATGCCTATAAATTTTGCGGTTTTGGAAATATTTCCACTAAATTTTTTTAATTGGGAAATTAGATATTGTTTTTCAAAACTCTCTCTAGCTTCTTTTAATGGTACTGTAAGAGTTTCTGTTACAGAAAATTCATCTTCAATTGATTTTGATAAGGATTCTTTAATAATATTCATTAATCTTTCGTTATCATCGCCGGGTGATAGTATTGCTATTCTCTCTATCAAATTTCTTAATTCTCTCACATTTCCTGGCCAATCGTAATTAAGTAAGTAATTATTATCTATAATCTTAAATTTTTTAAAATTATTGGCTTCACAAATATTCTCAGTAAAATAATCTATTAGTATTGGAATGTCGTCAATTCTTTTATTTAATGGATCTATTTTAATATTAAATACATTTAATCGGTGAAATAAGTCTTCTCTAAAGTTTCCTAATTTAATTTCTTGTTGAACATCTTTGCTATTTGTACAAATAATTCTTACGTCAACCTTTATGTCATGATTGCTATTTATTCTTTTAAATTTTTGATCTATTACAACTCTTAGAATTTTTGACTGTGTCTCAAGAGGAATTTCCGTAACTTCGTCAATCAATAATATTCCTCCTGATGCTTTCTCAAGAGCTCCATAAAATATAGAACCATCTTTCTTTTCTTCACCAAACAACTCTAGCTCATATTTTTTTGCATCTAGAAGTGCTCCATTTATTACTATAAATGGTCCATCTTTTCGTTTTGAATTTTTATGTATTTTTCTAGAAATTAATTCTTTTCCTGATCCTGTGGGTCCACTAATAAATATTCTACTTTCAGATTTTGACAGTTTATTTATCTGATCTTTTATTGAAAGAATATTTGAACTTTTTCCTACTAATTCAAATGTATGAAAAAGTTTTGTATTTAAGGTTTTATTTTCATTTTTCAAATTGTAATTTTCAACTGCTCTATTAACAAAATTTAAAAGTCTTTCTTTATCAAATGGTTTTTGAATAAATTCGAACGCACCAGATTTTAATGAATTTACAGCCATCTCAATATTAGCATGGCCTGATATCATTATTACAGGTAAATCAGGATTTTTTTTCTTAATGTGATCTAACAATAGAATACCATCGTTGTCACCTTTGTCTAATTTAACATCAATTATTGCAACATCTGGAAGTTTTTTATCAACCTCGGTTAAAGCTTGATTAAAGTTTGCAGCAACTCTTGTTTTATATCCAGCGTCTTTAATTAATTCATCAATAATTAGTCTTATATCTGCATTATCGTCTATAATTAAAATTTCAGCTGACATTATTTTTTATATGGAATAATAATTTGAATTTTTGCACCTTTTTTATGATTTAAAAATTTAATTGACCCTTCATGATCACTAATAATTTTATCTACAATTGATAATCCTAATCCAGTTCCTTTTTCTTTAGTTGTAAAATAAGGTTTTATTATATCTTTGGTTTTTTTGTTTTTAAATCCAATACCAGTATCAACAATATTAATGTTTATATAATGTCTTCTCTGTCTAATTTCTATATCTATATTTTTGTCAATTTTGCTGTCTTTTTTTGATTTTTCTTGAATGCTTTCGACGGAATTTTTAATAAGATTAAAAAATAGTCTATTAAACTGTTCATTATCAAAATTTAATACCACTTCATTTGACAAATGGTTAACTAATCTAATTTTAACTGAATTATCAAATTTATTTACCAGGCTAATATTTTCATTAATTACATTATTTAAATTGTTAAGTTTTAATAAAGGTTTTGGCATTCTAGCAAAATCAGAAAATTCATTTACTAAATTTTCAATTTGCTTTATTTGTTTATGTATAGTTTTAAGGTTATTTAAATATTTTTCCTGTCTTTCATTTTCAATATTTGGTAAATATTTTGTTTTAAGATTATCAATAGTTAATTGTATTGGCGTTAAAGGATTTTTAATTTCGTGAGCTAATTTTCTTGCAACACTGTCCCAAGCCTCATGTCGTTCATTAGTAAGTAGTTTTTCTTGTTGACTCTTTAATCTTTCAATCATTGAATTAAAATTTTTATTTAGTCGTTCCATTTCAATATCTGCTTTTAGGTCAGGGACTTTTGTATCAAGATTTCCTCTACCAATACTTTCTGAGGCTGTTATCAAATTATTTATTGATATAAAGAAACGAGATGAAAATCTTATAGCAATAGTTATAGATAAAAAGAGTAGAAGTGTAACAAGTGTAACATAAATTATAGCAAATGAAATTCTAATACCTAAATTTTGATTTTCAACTGTATAGTAAAAATTAACAGCTTCTTCAGACTCAATTAAATAATTTGATATATTTTTATCTATATATTTTATTACATATAAAAAAGTATTTTCATAATTAGATAACCTTACAACTGCGGCTGATTTATTTTCAAAAGTATTTATTATTTTTAATGGCCTATCATCATTTCTTACCATCTGCATTGCTCTGTCTTCAATTTTTTTATATTCTGAGTTTGCTGCTGATCTTAGCAGTTTGCCATCTTGATTTATTAAGTGCAGCTGATCAATATCTCTAAGAAATCTTTGAGTGTTTAATATAATTTGATATCTATCAGGGTTAGATTTATACAATTCAGAATATTTATTCAAATCAAATGCAATTAGTACTATCTCTGACTCTATTTTATTTCTTTTCTCATCAAGATAATTTTTTGCTATTTCATATGAATTATTTACTGCCGTAGTAATTCTTTTGTCAAAATATTTTTCCAATGCAAAAGAAAAAATAAATAGTGAGAAAATAGCTATTAATAATGATGGGATAAGAGTAAATAGAGCAAAAGAAACTATATATTTTCTATTGGCAACTGAACCCCTTACATTAATATTGTTTCTGATAGAATTTTTAATATCAATAAATATTAATACAAAAAATAAAAGTACCAAACATATATTAGATATAAGGAGAATTTCGAGACTATCTTCGTTAAGTTTAATAAAACTTTTATTGATAAATGTTAAAAATGTAAGGAAACCTAAAGAAATCGTTAATATAAATATAACTATGATAAACAAATTTCTTTTGAACAAAGCAAACATAATTTAAAAATATATTAAAATAATTTTATAACATCATGACAAATTGTTTTATACTACTAGCTGCTGGCAAAGGTAAGAGATTTAAATCAAATAGTCCAAAACAATTTTCAAATTATATAAATAAACCCTTATTTATGCATTCGGTAGATAAGGCATTAAAATCCAAGCTATTTAAATCAATAATAATTGTATCAAATACTCCAATCAAAAAAGTTAAAGATAAATCTATTAAAGTGATTAAAGGTGGTAGAGAGAGATATCAATCATCACAAAAAGCATTAAATTTTATAAAAAATAAGAAATTTACAAATGTTTTTATTCATGATGCAGCACGACCAAATTTTTCAATTGAATTGTTAAAAAAACTAAACTCAAAATTAAAAAAAAATAAGGCGGTAGTACCTTATGTTACAACAAATAACTCAACAAAATATAAAATTGAAAATAAAATTCTAAATTTGAAAAGAGAAAATTTGCTGTTTACCCAGACTCCACAATGTTTTAATTTTAAAACTTTGTTCAATCTTTCTAAATTAAATAAAAAAAAAATTACTGATGAAGCTACATTATTTTTAGATAATAAAAAAAAAATTAAATTTATAAAAGGTGAAGAAAATAATTTCAAGATTACAACTAAATCTGATTTAGAAAAGATTAATTTTCAAAATTTTTATGGAATTGGATTTGATATACATAGATTGATAAAAAATAAAAAATTATACCTTGGTGGAATAAATATTCCATTCCATTCAGGTCTAAAAGGTCACTCAGATGGAGATGTAATTATCCATGCCATAATAGATGGACTACTTGGTGCTATGACAAAAAAAGATATTGGAACTCTTTATCCAAGTAATAAAAGAAGGTTTAAAAATATAAGATCCCCCAACATGTTGTCTCCTATTTTGAAAAACTTGGATAAAGAGGGGTTTTCTATTAATAATATCGATATAAATTTAATTTGTGAGAGACCTAAAGTTTCAAAATATAGAAAGAGAATTATTAAATCTTTGTCTAATTTGCTCAATGTAAATAAAGATCAAATTAATCTAAAAGGTAAAACAGTTGAAAAATTAGGTTTGATAGGAAAAGAAGAGGCTATTGCGTGTGAAGTAATAGTCTCATTAAATCATTATGCTTAAAATAATTAATTCTTTATTCGTTACAATGTTTGGAATTGGAAAATTACCAAGAATACCTGGTAGTTATGCTTCGTTGGCTACTGTCATTTTATTATATATATTATTTCATATTTTTTCTGTACCAGCAGATGTATTTTTGTTTTTTTTAGTTGCTATTTTTATAATTTCACTTTTTGCAGTAAATTTATTTATTAAAGATTTAACTAATAAGGATCCAAAAGAGGTTGTTATTGATGAATTTATTGGTCAATCAATACCCATTTGCCTCTACGAAATAGCCCATTCAGAAATAACAGATCCAGCAAGGGTGCTAACCTTTTATTTTATAATATTTATACTTTTTAGAATTTTTGATATCGCAAAACCCTACCCTGTAAGTTATTACGATAAAAACTTTAAAAATAGCTTTGGTGTTATAATGGATGATGTTTGTGCTGGATTATATGTAGTAGCAATTCTCGTCTTTTATATGATTATTACCTCATGAGTAATTTATCATTAAAAATTGTAAAGTTACTAAGTAAAAAAAAACTAACAGTATCATTTGCAGAGTCTTGCACCGGAGGACTTTTAGCAAGTTCAATTACATCTGTTAGTGGATCATCTAAAATATTTAATATGGGACTAGTGACTTATTCTAATAATTCAAAAGTAAAATTGCTTCAAGTCCCAAAAAAAACTATTACAAAGTATGGTGCAGTTAGCTATGAAACCTGTTTATCAATGGTTAAAAATCTAAGTAAAATTAGTAAATCAGATATATCAATCTCAATCACAGGTGTAGCAGGACCAAGTGGAGGAACAAAAGAAAAACCAGTCGGCCTAGTTTATATAGGTCTTAAAAAAGGAAGTAAAATAATTATAAAGAAAAACTTATTTAAAAGTAAAAAAAGAGTTACAATTCAAAAAGCAACTGCCAAGCAAGCTCTTAAAATGATTTTGAATATATTATAAACTTTCAGCTCTTTTTTGAAATGCATCGGCTATTTTTTCAATACCAAATTGAAAAGACTTAGTCATTAAAATATTCAAAAATTTATTTTTAATTTCAAAATCAACATCAAAAGTCACCTCTGTTAAATCTCCTTGCTCCTGAAATTTCCAATTATTTTCTAAATAATTTAAAGGTCCGTCAATATTTGTTACAAAAATTGTGTCATCTTTTTTATTGAATTTAACGTCACTTTTATAGGTATCTACAAAAGGTCCTTTTCCTATTGTTAAATCGGCAACAATAAGTGTTAAATCTCCCTCTTGTTTTTTTTCATAAACTTTTGAACCCTTGCAGAATGGAACAAATTCAGGATATTTTTCAATATCTAAAACGAACTCTATAAGTTTTTCTTTTCTATTATCAATTAATCTCTTAACTGAAGCTTTAGGCATTAATGAATATTTTTTCTATTATTTTTAAGTTTATTAAAATCTTCATCAGCATGATAAGAAGATCTTGTTAAAGGTGATGAAGATACTAATAAAAATCCCTTAGATTTTGCTATTTTACCCAATTCTTTAAACTCATCTGGATGGTAATACCTATTTAATGGAAAGTGTTTGGCTGAAGGTTGAAGATATTGACCTATAGTTAAGAAATCAACTTCTGCAGATCTTAGATCATCCATAACTTGAATTATTTCATCTTTTGTTTCTCCAAATCCAACCATAATTCCAGATTTTGTAAAAACATTTTTATTGAATTTTTTTGAATTTTTTAAAAGTTCTAATGATCCAAAATATCTTGCCCCTGGTCTAACTTTTACATAAAGACTTGGAACAGTTTCAATATTGTGATTAAAAACATCTGGGCTTGCTTCCAATACTCTTTTGTAAGCTTCTCCTTTTCTTAAAAAATCAGGTGTTAAAACTTCAATTGTTGTATTTGGATTTTTTTTCCTTGTTGCAACAATAACATCATGAAAATGGTTTGATCCACCATCAGAAAGGTCGTCTCTATCAACAGATGTAATAACAACATGTCTTAAACTTAATTTTTTAACTGCATTCGCTATTTTAATTGGCTCAAATTGATCTAATTTTTCTGGTTTTCCTGTTTTAACATCACAAAATGCACAGGCTCTTGTACATGTGTCACCCATTATCATTAGTGTGGCGTGCCTTTTGCTCCAACATTCAGTAATATTAGGGCAGTTTGCTTCTTGGCAAACTGTTACAAGATTATCTTTATTAACAACTGTTTTAGTTAAAAAAAATTCTTTACTATTTAGTAACTTGGATCTAATCCACTCAGGTTTCTTTTTGATAGGATTAATCGGTTTATTAACTTTTTCAGGGTGTCTTGGTCTATTTTTTATTTCCATTATCTTTAATTATATAGGTAGTCTCACCCTCTTTTCCAAACAAAAACTTCTCTCTTATTAATATTTCTATGAAATCTAGATCTATATTTTCTGTTAGGAGTGAATTTTTATGCTCTAACTCTTCTATTTTGCTATTTAGAGTAATTTGATCATTTTTTAATTGCTCATATATATCTTTCTTTTCCATGTAAGAAATGAGACCTCTATCACCATCTAATAAATTAAAGAAAAAATAGATGAACAGGAATGTGATGATAAGAATAAAATAGTTTTTTTTTAATTTTTGTAACATTAATCAATTTTATTCATTTTAGCCGATCTACCAAGATCCTCTTCAATTCGAATTAGTTGGTTATATTTTGCTATTCTCTCTGATCTTGCTAAAGATCCAGTTTTGATTTGATTTGAATTGGTGCCTACTGCTAAATCAGCAATAAATGTGTCTTCAGTATCACCAGATCTATGAGAGATGATAGTTTTAAAACCAATAAGTTGAGCAAATTTTATTACTTCTAACGTTTCGGTTACAGTTCCTATTTGGTTCAATTTTATTAAAATACTATTTGCAGATAAGTTTAGAAAGCCTATTTTTAATCTTTCAAGATTAGTTACAAAAAGATCATCCCCAATTATTTGTGTTTTGTTTTTTGTTTCGTTTACAAATTTTGACCATGCCTTCCAATCATCTTCACCAAATGGGTCCTCAATTGATTTAATTTGATATTTTTTAATAAGTTGTAAATATTTTTTAATTGATTGATCAACACTTATGTAATTTTTAGAATGAATTGAATATTTGCCTTTTTTAATTAATTCATTTGCTGCAACATCTAAACAAATAGATACATCTTTACCATTTTTAAATCCTGATTTTTTGATTGCTTGAACTATAAGCTTTAAAGCACTCTCATTATTACTAATGATTGGCGCAAAGCCACCTTCATCACCTACATTAATAGAGTGACCTGCTTTTTTTAATAATACTTTCAAATTGTTTATTACTAAAAAACACATTCTTAGAGCATCATTAAATGATTTTGCTTTATCAGGTCTAATCATAAACTCTTGTATTCTAAGGCCATTATCAGCATGTGCCCCCCCATTAATAATATTCATTAAAGGAAAGGGGAGTTTAAAATTTTTTTTAACAATAAAATTTTTAAATAAAGGTATTTTTTTAACTTTTGCTGATAATTTTTTTACAGCCATGGATACGGCTAATATTGTATTCGCACCTAACTTTGTTTTTTGTTTTGTGCCATCTAATTTTATAAGAATACTATCTATTCTTTCTTGATCATGGATATTTTGATTTTTTAATTTTTTTGAAATTAATTTATTAACAGTTGCAACTGGTATTAAAACGCTTTTTCCTAGGTATTTTTTATTACTCTTATCTCTTTTTTCATAAGCCTCAAAAGTTCCAGTTGAAGCACCTGAAGGACAAATCGCTGACGCACTTAAATTATTTGAAAATACTTCAGCCTCAATGGTAGGATTTCCTCTGCTGTCATAAACCTGTCTGGCTACAACTTTTTTGATTTTACTCATTAATTACTTTTAACTAAATTATCAATTTCTACAATTTGATTAATTAGCTCGTCTAATTTGTCTAAAGGGACCATGTTTGGACCGTCTGATGGAGCATTATCAGGGTCCTGATGTGTTTCCAAAAAAATAGCTGCAACGCCTACTGCTACTGCTGCTCTCGACAAATACTTAACAAATTCTCTTTGACCACCACTTTTTTCACCTAGACCACCAGGTTGTTGCACTGAATGAGTTCCATCAAATACTACAGGATAACCATTTTTTGCCATGATGGGAATAGATCTCATATCTGAGACCAACGTATTATAACCAAAGCTAGCTCCTCTTTCTGTAACTAAAATATTTTCATTACCACTATCAGAAATTTTTTTGGTTACATTCACCATATCCCACGGTGCTAGAAATTGACCCTTTTTAACATTAATAATTTTATTGGTTTTAGCAGCAGCAATTAATAAATCTGTTTGCCTACAAAGAAATGCTGGTATTTGAAGAACATCTACGTGATTAGAAACTAGGGAACATTGTTCTTCATTATGTATATCGGTAAGAACAGGTACTTTAATATCTTTTTTGATTTTATCAAATACAGGCAAGGAGTTTTCTAAACCAGCTCCTCTTTTGCCTTTCAAGCTTGTTCTATTAGCCTTATCAAATGAGGTTTTATAAATAAATCCAATATTATACTTTGTCACAATTTCTTTAATTTTGCCTGCCATGTCCAAAGCATGTTGCTCGGTTTCAAGTTGACAAGGTCCAGCTATTAAACAAATTTTATTTTCGTTTGAAATTTCTATACCGTTACAATTAACTATTTTATTTTCCATTAAAAGATTTTGCAGCTTTAATAAATGATGAGAATAAAGGATGAGGATTTAAAGGTCTAGATTTAAATTCTGGATGAAATTGGACTCCAATAAACCATGGATGATTTTTAAGTTCAATAATTTCAGGTAATTGATTGTCTGGAGAAATTCCTGAAAACATCAAACCTTTTTTTTCAAATTTTTGCATTAAATTTATATTAACTTCATATCTATGTCTGTGTCTCTCCTTAATCATATTAGATTTATAGATATTTTTTATGGCAGAATTATTTCTTAGTTTTGCCTCATATAAACCTAATCTCATTGTTCCTCCAAGGTTTTTGTCGGTTCCTTTTATAATTTTTCCATCTTTGTTCCATTCATCAATTAATCCTATTACGGGAAAACAATTTTTATCTAATTCACTAGAGCCAGCTTTTTTAATTTTTAAAATATTTCTTGCAAACTCAATCATTGCCATTTGCATTCCAAAACAAATACCTAGAAAAGGTATTTTTCTCTCTCTGGCATATCTAATTGCTTCAATTTTTCCCTCTGTGCCTCTTTTACCAAACCCTCCTGGTATCAATATTCCCGATACATTCTTTAATTTTGATTTAATATCTTTTGATCTAAGTTTATCTGACTCAATTCTTACTAGGTTAACTTTAACTTTATTTGAAATTCCCCCATGCGTAAGAGCCTCATCAAGTGATTTGTAAGCATCTTTTAAGTTTACATATTTGCCTATGATAGCAATATTTACTTTTCTTTTTGTTTTTAAAACTATATTTGTAATTTTTTTCCAAGGCAGCAAGTTTGGTCTTTTTCTAGATTTAATTTTAAAGAATTTTAAAACTTGCTTATCTAATTTTTGATTAAAGAAACTTATTGGAGCTTCATAAATAGTTTTTACATCAACTGTTTCTATAACATTAGCAATATCCACATTACAAAATAAGGATATTTTTCTTCTTTGATCTAAAGGAATAGACTGTTGAGATCTACAGATCACTATATCAGGTTGAATTCCTATACTTCTTAATTCTTTAACAGAATGTTGTGTTGGCTTTGTTTTAATTTCATCTGAAGATTTTAAAAATGGAACAAATGTTAAATGAATAAATAATGATTTTGATCTGCCATTATCATTTGAAAACTGTCTTATAGCTTCTAAAAATGGCAAGCTCTCAATATCACCAACTGTTCCTCCAATTTCACAAATTACAAAATCTTCATTTGTTATATCCTTTTTTATAAATTCTTTAATTCTATCTGTAACATGTGGAATTACTTGAACTGTTTTTCCGAGATAACCTCCTCTTCTCTCTTTTTTTATGATATCACTATAAATTCTACCTGTAGTAATGTTGTCAGATTGTTTAGCTGAAATATTTGTAAATCTTTCGTAGTGTCCTAAATCTAAATCAGTCTCAGCCCCATCATCAGTTACAAAAACTTCACCATGTTGAAAAGGACTCATTGTTCCTGGATCTACATTTAAATATGGATCCATTTTTCTTATTCTCACCTTATATCCTTGTGATCTAAGCAAATATCCGAGCGATGCTGATGACAAACCTTTACCTAGTGATGAAACCACGCCGCCAGTGACAAATATATATCGCGCCATGGAATTATGTTATAGCTAATGAATTATAAAAATAAAAGTATTAATTATTATTTTCCGGTAATTTAGGAGCATCGTCTGCATTTTCTTCAATTTTATCAATTACAGACGTATTTGAAGGAAGATCTCCTCTTGAAATAATAGTCAATCCTAGACTACAAATTATGAATAATGTTGCGACTATTGCCGTTGCTTTAGTCATAAAATTTCCAGCCGACCTTGAAAACATAAAGTTATCTTGAGAAACTCCAATACCCAAAGCTCCACCTTCAGATTTTTGAAACAAAACCAGCAATACTAGAATTGCTGCTAATATTATATTTATAATTAATAGTATGTTTTCCACGACGCCTAAATAATTGATTTTTTCATTATATCAATAAATATTTTTTCATTAGTTGATGCCCCACCAACCAAAAAACCATCAATATTATCGATTCTCATTAAATTTTTTATATTTTTTGGGTTTACAGAGCCTCCATATAAAATCTTAGATTTTGTAAATTTTTTTGAAATCTTTAAGGTGTTTCTTATAAATCTAATATTTTTTTTTAAATCATTTTCACTAGGAATAATGCCTGTGCCAATCGACCATACAGGTTCATATGCAATTATAACTTTATTTAAATTCTTTAAATTTTTTAAACCTTCAAGTAATTGTTTTTTTAAAACATATTTTGTTTTATTTTTTCTTTTATCAATCAATTTTTCGCCTATGCATAAAATAACATATAATTTTTCATTAAGTGCAGACTTAATCTTTAAATTAATTTTTTTATTATCATTTTCTGCTCTAGTTTCTGAATGTCCAATTATAACAAACTCACCCCCTAAATCTTTAATCATCTTTGAGCTTATAGCTCCAGTGAAAGGCCCATAGTTGACCTGTGTATGACAATCTTGAGCACCAATTTTGATATTTGATTTTCTTGTTTTATCTACAAAAGATTTGATCAATGTATAAGGTGGACAATAAATAATATTGGCTTTAAGTTTCTTTGTTTTTGAATAACTTATTACTTTATTTAATGAATTAACTGACTTAACTGACCCAAACATCTTCCAATTAGCAATGAAATACATATTATTATTTGTCATAAAGATTAATATAATTTATATGTTTATTTTTTTTTAGATCAATAAATAAAGACTATAGAATATGATAAGTAAATTAAGAGGTTTCTCAAATTCAAAATTAGCTGGGGTACTTGTCGGAATTATTATAATTCCATTTGTATTTTGGGGCATGGGCAGTGTTTTTAGTGGAGGAAATACTAACAACGTTGCTAAGATTAACAATGAAGCAATCTCAACAAAAGATTTTGTAAATTTTATAAATGAGTCGAGACTCACAAATGACATTATAAAAGCAAACATAGATAAAAATATTATTGAAAATATTTTATCAGAATTGGTATCTGAGAAATTAATTGAAATGGAAATTAAAGAATTAAATGTATCAATGTCAGAAGAGGCATTGGCAAATAAAATAAGATCTAATTCAACACTACTTGATGATAATAAGAAGTTTTCAAGAGTTAAGTATGAAAAATTTTTATTAGAAAATAACTTAAGTGCTTCGACATTTGAAAATTCATTAAAGAAACAAGAGCTAAAAGAAAATTTATTTAATTATATTAGCGGAGGAATTAAGTCGCCTTATTTTTTAAAAAATAAAATATATATCAATGAAAATAAAAAAATCGAGATCGAATTTTTAGATTTAGATTTAGTTCATGACAAAACTGCAACAAATTTAGAAGTTGAAGATTTCATTAAAAATAATCAAGAAAGTTTGAAAATTGATTTTATTGATGCTACTTATGCAAAAATTACTCCTAAAAATCTAATAGAAATAGATGAGTTTAACGATGAATTTTTTAAGAAAATTGATGAGATAGAAAATAATATTTTAAACGGATCAAATATTAGAGAAATTAATGAAGTTTATAATTTAAAACTTAATGAAATTAATAATTTTATATTAAATGATGATTCAGATGAAATACTTGAAGAAATTTACTCAAAAAGAAACCAGGATAAGATACAACTAGTTGACAAAAATGATTATTATCTAATTTTTGAAATATCAAATATTAACAAAAAAATTCCAAATAAAGCAGATCCAAAATTTTTAGAAAACGTTAAAAAAAATGTTATTTTAAAAAAGAAATTTGAATTTAATAAAAGTCTTTTTGAAAAAATTGATGAAAAAATATTTAATGATGATGAGTTTTTGAAACTATCAAAGGATACAAATAATATTAAGACTATAACTATTAAAAACAGTAATGATTACGAAATTTTTGACCCAGACTCTTTAAAACTTTTATACACATTACCAAAAGAAAGTTTCTCATTAGTAACTGGTGAAAAAAATAAAGTTTTTCTTACAAAAATTAAGAATATTTATTATTCAGATATGGAAAAAAATACTGATTATGTTGAAGAATATTCTATTAAAGCAAATAACGATATTATTAATGATGTTTATACATCTTATGATCTATCTTTAAATTCAAAATATAAGGTAAAAATTTTCAATCAAACAATTGACAGAGTTAAAAATTATTTTAGATAATGCTGAATATTGATCTAAAGTTATTTAAGAAAAATCACAAAAAAAATAAAAATCAAGTTCTTTACCATGCAATAAAATCAAATGGCTTAAAAGAAATAGAAAATTTAATTAACAACTTTTTAAATGAAAGAAATAGCTTCGTATTCGAGTCTGTTGAAAAAGGTTTCATAAAAGGCAGATATACAATTTTTGGTAAAAATCCTGATAAAATTTGGGAATTTAATAATAATAACTGTGTTTTGAAGTATGAAAATAAAAGAAAAAAATTAAGAGGAGCTCCAAAAGATAATATTGAGAAAATAATCGAAAATTTTAATTTTAAAATACCAAGTGAATTACCACCAATTAGCTCAATTATATCAGGGTATTTCTCTTATGATACAATAAGATATATTGAGAAAATTCCAAATACTACAAAAGATGATCTTAAAATTCCTGACGCAAGAATTTTGAGACCAAAAAATCTAGTTGTTTTTGATAATGTTAAAAAAAAATTATTTTTTATAGTTAATTGTTTTTTTGATGAAAAAATAAAAAATTATCAAGGTAAGTATGACCAAATTCAAAAAGAAATAGAAGAAATGATATTTTTGGCAAATTATAGTTACAAGATAAATCAGTCAAAAAATAAGATTTCAAAACCGAAAGTTAAATCAAATATTTCAAAAAAGAAATTCCTTAGTAGTGTTTCTAAAGCTAAAAATTACATTAAAATAGGAGATATTTTTCAAGTTGTCCTAAGTCAAAGGTTCGAAACTGATCTTAATAAAGAACCATTAGATATTTATAAAAAATTGAGAATTACTAACCCTTCCCCTTTCATGTATTTTTTTAACTTTGAGGATTTTCAAATTATAGGTGCAAGTCCTGAGATACTTGTGAGACTCAGAGATAATAAAATAACTATTAGACCTATTGCTGGCACAAGACCTAGAGGTAAAAATAAAAAAGAAGATAAATTTTATGAAAGGGATCTTTTAAAAGATAAAAAAGAGCTTTCTGAACACTTAATGCTTCTTGACCTTGGAAGAAATGATACTGGAAAAGTTTCTAAAATTAACTCTGTCAAAGTAACTGAAAGCTTTAAAATAGAAAGATATTCTCATGTGATGCATATAGTCTCAAATGTTGAAGGTTTATTTAATAAAAAATTTGGTAAATTTGATACATTATTAGCTGGTTTTCCTGCTGGAACGGTATCAGGCGCACCTAAAATAAGAGCTATGGAGATTATAGATGAATTAGAAACAACGAGGCGAAAAGTTTATGCTGGTGGTATTGGTTATTTTTCTGCAAATGGTGATTTTGATACTTGTATTGCGCTTAGAACAGCAATTTCAAAAAATAAGAAATTTTACGTACAGTCAGGCGCAGGAATTGTTGCTGATAGTAAACCTATTAATGAATTTAATGAAACAGTTAATAAAGCAAAAGCTTTAATTAAGGCTTTGGAGTAAACAGTATGAAAATAATTTTAATTGATAATTATGATAGCTTTACATTTAATTTATATCACTATCTTTCATCCTTTGCTAAAGTTGATGTTTTAAGAAACGATAAGGTAGATCATCGTTACATTTTAAGAAAAGGATATAGTAAAATTGTAATATCTCCAGGTCCTGGAAATCCTAATCAATCTGGAAATTGTTTAAAGATTGTAAAGAATTTGTATAAAAAAATACCAATACTTGGTGTTTGCTTAGGCCATCAAATCATTGGTCAAATATTTGGTTCTAAGATAATTCAAGCCAAAGAACTTGTGCATGGAAAAACAAGTAATATTATAAATAAGAAAATTGGAATTTTAAAAAATTTACCAAAAAAGTTCTCAGCTACTAGATATCATAGTTTAGTAATTGATACAAAATCCTTATCTAAAGATTTAAAAATTACATCAATTACATCAGATGGGACAATAATGGGTGTTATGCATAAAGAATATAAAATTCATGGAGTTCAATTTCATCCTGAAAGTATCAAAACAAAATATGGTTTAAAAATTTTAGAGAACTTTGTAAAAGAGTAAAAATGGATCATTTTTTAGAAAAGCTAAGAAATAAAGTAAATTTAAATTTTGATGAGAGTAAAGATGCATTTAAGATTTTAATGAATGGTGAGGCTAGTGATCAACAAATTTATGATTTTTTAACTTTATTATCAGATAAAGGTGAGGTTTCAGATGAAATAGCTGGTGGCGTATATATACTAAGAGATAAGTCAAAAAGAGTAAAAGTTGAAAATTGCATTGATACTTGTGGTACTGGTGGAGATGGAAAAGATACTCTAAATATTTCAACAGCATCAGCGCTTTTGTTAGCAAGCATGGGTGTAAAAGTTGCAAAGCATGGAAATAAAGCAGTTTCATCAAAATGTGGGTCAGCTGACGTTCTTGAAGCCTTAAATATAAATATCAACTTGGAACCAAATCAAATCGAGGAGCAGATTAAAAATAACAATTTTGGCTTCATGTTCGCTCCAAATTACCACTCAGCAATGAAATATGTTGGTCCAACAAGAAAAAAAATACAAAAAAGGACTATTTTTAATATGATAGGTCCATTAAGCAACCCAGCGCTTGTTGAAAGGCAGGTAATTGGTGTTTTTGATAATAAACTTCTAAAAGTTTTTGCAAATGCACTAAAAAATCTAAATTTAAAATTTGCATGGATTGTAAATAGTGAGGATGGTCTAGATGAAATATCACCTTACGCTAAAACTAATGTTGTGCAACTGAAGAACAATGAAATATCTGAGTTTATAATTGATCCAAATGAGTTAAATGTTAATGCTGATAAATTTGAAAATTTAGTAGGAGATGATGCTAAATTTAACTCTGATAAAATTTTAAATGTTTTCCAAGGGGAAGATAATGATTTTTCAAAAGCAGTATGTCTAAATGCTGCAGCAGGATTAATAGTTTCAGAAAAATATGATGATTTTAAAATTGCTTATAATTATACCAGAGGGTTTATTAAATCTGGAGCTGCATTCAAATATGTAAAAAATATACAGAATGTCTGAAAATATTCTTCAAAAAATAATTGATCAAAAAAAGATTAAAATTGAAAAATTAAAACGTGAAATTGATATTGATAGCTTGATAGAAACAATTAATGAAAAAGATGTTTTTTTTGATTTCAAGAAAAAAATACAAACCAATAACTCAGAAAATAAGATATCTGTAATTGCTGAAATAAAAAAAGCTAGTCCATCCGCAGGTATTTTGATAGATGATTACGACCCAGTAAAAATTGCAAATATATATAACTCTAAGAATGTTACTTGTTTGTCTGTATTAACTGAGGAAGACTTTTTTTTAGGAAATTTATCTCATATTTCTGAAATTAAAAAAAAAATTGAGTTACCCATTCTTTGTAAAGACTTTTTTGTTGATAAATTTCAAGTTCCTTTAGCTAAAAGTTATGGTGCTGATGCAGTCCTGATCATATTAGCCGGTATTTCTGAAAAAACTGCTGATGAAATTTATGAGGAGGCTTTAAAGCATAATATGAGTGTGATTGTTGAAGTTCATACAGTTGAAGAGGCAGAAAAATCAGTAAAATATAAGGGTGCTTTAATTGGTATAAATAACCGAAACCTAAAAACTCTTAAAACTGAGATAAATACAACTTATGATATATATGATGTTGTTTCTAATCACTCTTCCCCTCTAATTTCTGAGAGCGGTCTAAAAACAAAAGATGAGTTGCTTGATATAAAAAACCGGACTTCAATAAGCACTTTTTTAATTGGTGAATCACTTTTAAAAGATTTAGAAAATAATAATATTTTTTCCCTTTTATAGAAATTTTCCACAATTTATAATGCTTTTTAGCTGTTGTATAAATTGAGGAACTTTTATAGAACATCGATGTACTTAATTTGTTCTATGTTAACTAAAAAACAAAAAAACCTGCTTCTCTTTATCAACAAAAAGTTGAGATCTACAGGTGTGTCACCTTCATACGAGGAAATGAAAGAATCGTTAAATTTAAAATCAAAATCCGGCATTCACAGACTTATTAGTGCATTAGAAGAAAGAGGCTTCATTAAAAGATTAGCCCACAAAGCGAGAGCATTAGAAGTAATTAAGTTACCTGAAACTGCATCCGCAAACGATATTTATAACAGTTTTTCTCCAAGTGTTATTAAGGGAGGATTAGATGAGGAAAATTTAAATAATTCTAACGATACAGAAATCCCTGTTCTTGGAAAAATTGCTGCAGGAACTCCAGTTGAAGCTATACAGAATGAAGTTTCAAGAATTCCACTGCCAGCCAATATTGAGAAAGATGGAGAATTTTTTGGTTTAAAGGTCCAAGGGGATTCTATGATTGAAGCTGGAATCAATGATGGTGATACTGTTATTGTCAAAAAAGCAGATACTGCAGATAATGGAAAAATTGTAGTAGCTTTAATTGATGATCATGAGGCTATGTTAAAAAGAATTAGAAGAAAAGGTAAAACTGTTGCATTAGAGAGTGCAAATAGAAATTACGAAACAAAAATTTTTGGCCCAGATAGAGTGAAAGTTCAAGGAATTCTTGTATCTTTATATAGAAACTTTCAGTAAAATAGTCTAAATAAATTCCATGAAAAAAGTAGCAACTAGATTTGCTCCTTCTCCTACCGGTCCTCTTCATATTGGTGGGGTAAGAACAGCTCTATTTAATTGGTTATATTCAAAAAACAAATCAGGTAAATTTTATTTAAGGATAGAGGATACTGATAAAGAAAGATCTAAGGAAGAATATAAAATTCAAATAATTAACTCTCTAGAATGGATGGGAATTAAACATGATGGTGAAGAGTATATTCAATCAAAAATGATTGGTGAACACGTAACTATTGCTAAAAGATTATTAGAAAATGGAAATGCCTATAAATGCTTTTGTAGTGAAGAGGAAATAGAGGAACAAAAGAAAAGAGCTAAACAAAAAAAAATTCCTTATGTGTATAATCGAAAATGGCGTGATATTTCTGAAGATCAAGCCCCAAGGGATATAAAGCCAGTTATAAGATTTAAAAGTAAAATAGAAGGCACTTCTCTATTAAAAGACTTAGTTCAAGGAAACATAGAGATTGAAAATAATACTATTGAGGATTTTGTTATTTTAAGAAATGACGAAACACCAACATATAATTTGTCCGCCTCAGTTGATGATCATAATATGGAAATGACTCATATTATAAGAGGAGATGATCATAAAATTAATACTTTTAAACAAATACAGATATATGAAGCACTAGGATGGGATATTCCTCAATTTGCTCATATACCTCTTATTCATACAATAGATGGTAAGAAACTATCAAAAAGAGATAATGCCTCAACATTAGAAGATTACTCAAAAATTGGAATTCTACCTGAATCACTTAGAAATTACCTACTAAGGTTAGGGTGGTCTTATAAAGATAAGGAAATTTTTAGCTTAGATGAAAGTATAGAACTTTTTAATTTAGAAGGAATAGGTAAATCACCTTCAAAACTTGATATGAGTAGAATTCTTTCTATGAATGAATATTACATTAAAAATAGTGAAGAAAATATATTGTACAAAAAGTTAAAAGAATATTGTGAGATGTATAAAGATAGAATTAAAGAAGATAAAGAAAATACAATAAAGAGCTCATTAACATTTTTAAAAAATAAAGCAAAAACACTTGAGGATATATTTAACAATTCTAAATACATATTAAATGATAAAGTTATTTTTAACGACAATGATAAACAGCTGATAAACGATGAAGCAAAAAAAATAATACGTTTATTTAAAGAGAGGATTTCAGAATTAGAAGTTTTTGATAGAGAAAATTTAGAACAAATTATAAATGCGTTAATAAAATTGAATAATACAAATTTTAAGGGCATTGGGCAGCCATTACGTATAATGTTAACAGGATCTAAATTTGGTCCAGGAATATATGATATAATATTATCTCTTGGAAAAAACGAGGTAATAAAAAGATTAGGAAATATAGGATAAGATAATATTTGATGCTTCTTCAGATGAAGAGCTAGGAGAAGTCAAAGTTTCAAGAGTTTTTTTTATTTCATCTTTTTGTTTGACAATTAAATCTGGTTTTTTTAGAAAATAGTAAACACTTTTAAATATTTCCTCAGCATTACATTCAGATTGTATTAACTCAGGAATAACCTCTCTATTATTGATAATATTTATCATATTAACAAATTTTATATTTAATAAAAATTTTGCTAAATAAAAATTAATAAAATTCATTTTATATATAATTATTGATGGAACATTCATTTTACAAACTTCCAAAGAAACTGTTCCAGATTTTACTACTGCAAAAATTGATTTTTTTAAAACAGCAGTTTTAATTTTATCGTCATTAATAATTTCTAGATTTTGTATGTGTTCTTTTGAAATATAACTCGATATACGTTCTTTATTTTTATCAGTTGCATGAAATATGAAATTATAATTGGGATCCTTGATATTCATTTTTTTAATAAAATTAATTAGAATTGGCATATGATGGTTTATCTCCGAAGTTCTGCTTCCAGGAAAAATTGATATAATTTTTTTTTTATCTAAAAATTGGTCTATTTGGATATTTTCACTAATTTTTTTATCTAACAAAGGGTGACCTACAAAAGTGTTGGTTAGTTTTTCTTTATCAAAATATTCTTTTTCAAACCTGAAAAGTAGTAAAATATGGTCTAAAAATTCCTTCATTTTCTTTACCCTACCCTCTCTCCATGCCCAAACTTTAGGGGCAATAAAATGAATTATTTTTATTTTTGGGTTTTTTTCTTTGACTAGTTTTGCCACTCTTAGAGTAAAATCGGGACTATCAACACTAAATAAAATATCCGGGTTAAATTTTAAGACTTCATTAACTGTATCTTTTATTTTACGTTTTATTTTAAAAAAGTTTAATAATATATCGGTAAAAGCTATATAGGTTATTTCTTTTTGGTCATAGATTGTCTTTATGCCTAATTTTTCCAAATTTGTTCCGCCAACACTTAAAAACTCTAAATCAGCTTTTTTTGTTTTTAACTGTGATATTACTTCTGACGCTAATTTATCCCCCGAAGGTTCACCAGTAAGAACAAAAATTTTTTTCATATAGCGATGAGAAAGAGTTTATTCTTATTAGCATATTTAATACAGGCTTCTTTATTTAATATAATATTTTGATTTGATTTAATAACAATTCCCTTGATGCCAGCCTCATTACAATCTTTAAATGTATCAATTCCTATTGTGGGTAAATCTACCCTTAAATCTTGTTTTGTTTTAGGTAGTTTTATTAAAATACCTTTTTTTATTTTTAATTTAGTAACAGATTTTATCATTACTTTTGTGCCTTTTCTTGTTTCTCTAGAAATGATTTTATTGTCCCTTATAATCACTGCTTGTGTATGATTGTGCGAATTTATATTTTTTAATTCCTTAATTCCTTTGGCTAATTCTTCTTTTTCCAGCAAAGTTGGTTTAATTTTTGTATAAACTCCTTTCTTTAAAGTTAATTCTGGATTGAAAGTATTCAATTTAATAACTTTAATTTTATTCTCAGACAAAATTTTAATTAAAACTTTTAATATTGCTGCGTCACCTTTTTTTGACGCTTTAACTATTCTTGGAATGTAAAATAGGCCTCTTAAGTCTAATTTTAGTTTTGATATTTTAGGTTTAACAATATTTCCAGCAAATATAACCTTTTTACATTTTTGTAACTTAATAAGATTTAAAATCTCGCCAAATTTACCTATGTTAATGAAAAAACTATTCTTATTTTTTTTAAATTTGTTGTTTTTTGTAAGATCTATGATGAAATATTTTATTTTTTTTTTCTCTATTTTTTTAATAATTTCATTTGGTAGATCTTTTTCTCCTAAAAAAAGTCCTATCATTATTTGTTAAGTGGAAATGATATTGGTCTTTTTTTGTCTGAATTTATAAAATTAATTATTTTTTTTATAAATTCATTTTTTTTAAGATCGTTATTAAGTTGTTCTATGTTTTCTCTAAAACTTGAAGTTTTAAATATTATTTCATAAGCTAATTGTATTTTTTTTATATTATCGTTTGAAACTTTCGATCTTCTCAATCCAATAAGATTTAACCCCATTAAATTGTTTCTATTTCCCATTGATAAACCAAATGGAATGACATCGCTCAAAACTCCAGTCATTCCTCCTATCATTGCAGACTCACCAATCCTAGAAAATTGATGTATCGCACAGCTTCCACCAACTATTGCATTATTTTGAATACAAACATGACCTCCAACCTGAACGTTGTTAGCTAATACAACATTATCTGATATCATACAATCGTGAGCCACATGACAATAAACCATAAATAAATTATTATTACCAATTCGAGTTATCCCACCTCCTTGTTCTGTACCAGGATTTATATTTACATACTCTCTAAACTTGTTGTTATTACCAATCACTAATGAATTTTTTTCTCCTTTATATTTTAAATCTTGTGGAGGAGTTCCAATAGATGAGAAAGGATATATTTGATTATTATCTCCTATCTTTGTATTACCAACTATATTTACATGCGAATGTATAACTGAGTTAGTTCCTATTTCTACATCTGGACCTATGATACAATAAGGTCCTATATCAACATTACTTGAAATCTTTGCTTTTGTATTGACTATTGCTGTTTTATGGATCACAGGTAATAAATAACAAATTTATTATTTAATACTTATCAACTATTACTACTGATTATTACTTTCTATCAACAATAGTTGCAGACCATTGTGCATCTGCCATTTTTTTCTCACCCACAAATGCTGTACCTTTATATTTCCATACTCTACCATGAGATCTTATAGCTTCAATTTTTAACTCTAAAACACAATCTGGAATGACGGGATTTCTAAATCTGGCTTTTTCAATGGTCATTAAAAAAACTAATTTATTGTCATATGTGGCTTTATCTAATCCATTTGCTGTTAACGCAGCGGCTGCTTGTCCAAAGGCCTCGACTATTAATACTCCAGGCATTACTGGCTCGTCAGGAAAATGTCCATTAACAAAAAAACTATCTTTTTTTACATTTACTATTGCTGTAGCTGAAAAAAGTTTTTTAATATCTCTAAGCTCATCAATAAGAAGCATTGGTTCTCTATGGGGCAATAATTCTTTTATTTCTGCTTTATTTAAATTTGTCATTTTTATCTATTGTCTTTTAAAAAAATCCTTATATTTTTAGCAGGATACCCCATCACCTTACTATTTGAAGGAATATCTTTTATAACTCCACTTCCGCCTCCAATTTTAACATTATCGCCAATTTTTAGATGTCCTGATATCCCAGCCTGTCCACCTATCATAACTCTATTTCCAATTGATGAACTTCCAGCGAATCCAACTTGACCAGTAATTATACAATTTTTTCCGATTTTAACATTGTGAGCAATATGAATTTGGTTATCCAAAAAAGTTCCATCTCCTATAATAGTATCTGACAGAGAACCTCTATCAATTGTATTATTGCATCCTACTTCGACATGATTGCCTATAATCACTTTACCAATATGAGGATATCTTATATTTTTATTAGTGCCTGGATAAAAACCAAATCCTTTTTTTCCAATAATAGCACCATCAAGTATATTAGTATTATCCCCGATAATAGTATTCTTTAAAATTACATTACTTCCAATTTTGCAATTATCACCAATTTTAACATTTTTTTCTACGATGGTGTTATGGCCAATTGAACAGTTTTTTCCTATTTTTACATTTTTCCCAACTAAGATATTTAATCCCGCATCTAATTTAACATAATTTTTTTTTACCAAAGATTTTACGCTTGAATCAAAACAATCTTCTAAAGCCTCAGGATAAAATAAATTAGTAACTTTTGAAACAGCCAGCAAGACATTGCCTACCTCGATAAAAATTTTTTTTTTTGGTAAAAGGTTTATATTTTTCTTTTCTACTATTATAAGATCTGATCTAGTTTTTTTTAATAAATGAAGATATTTTATTGAATTAAAAAAACTTATATCATTTTTGTTTGCAAGATCTAAATCCTTGATATCATTTACTCTAAAATTTTTATTTTTTTTATCTAAATTTAAGCAAGAAAGAATATCGTTAATTCTTACAATTTTTCTTTTTTTAAAAAATTTATTCTCCATACTTAAAAATATTACTTGTTTGTTTCGTTGTTTAATAATTGAATTATATTATCAGTTATATCTAATTTTTTTTTACCGACAATAATATTCTTTTTTGGGATTACTAAAGAAATTGAATTTTTTTCAACATATTCTGTTATTATAGGGTTCAAAAAATTTAATATTTTTTTGGTATTTTCAATTTTTATTTTATTAATATCATCCTCAGAAATTTTTTTATCAGATCTATATTTTTTCACTTGCTTTGAAAGTGTTTCTAATTTTTTTTCAAATTCATCTTTATTAAGAATATTTTGTTGAGCAATTAATGTTTTTTCTTTTTTAATAAGCTCTTGTTCTATTTTATTGTATTTTGATATGTATTTTTTTTTAAGATCTTCAAGTTGTTTATTTAAAGTTATTCCAATGGCTGACTTATTAATAATAAAATTAATATCTATATATGCAATTTCAGCTTTTAAAGGTAATGTAAATATATTAATTACAAAAAAAAAAATAATTATTTTTTTCATTTTAAAAAGATGTTCCTATTCTAAACCGAAATGATTCAGTTTTGTCTGAAGGTTCGCTTGTTAAAGGGATTGCATAAGAAAATGATAATGGGCCAACTACAGTAAACCAATTAACAGATACACCTGTTGCTGATCTAATTTTACTAGATTCTAGTGAACTGTCGTAATCTACCTCTCTAAGTGTTGCGGCATCTAGAAAAAGATTTAAATCAATATTTTCATATCCACTTAGAATATTTGGAAGTGTAGTATTAAAATTTATTGCTGATCCGAAATTACCACCTACATATTCATCTCCGTCTTTTGGACCAAATTTACCTGTTTCAAATCCTCTTAATTTACTAGTTGGTATATATACTCTTCTTGAAACTCTAACATCATCATCAATTGAATTAACTGCTTTTAAAAAGAATTTTCCAGATAATATTAAATTGTCTGTCAATGAATAGTACTTAGAAAGATTAAGTGTATTGCTTACTGACAAATCATCTGAATAAATTGGTAGAACTTGCTTAAAACTCATTTTATAACCATCTGTAGGTTGGAAATTTTGGTCTAATTTATTTAAAATTAAGTTATAAGTAAATAAATTCTCCAAATAATCACCCTCTTGTTTTTTTTTATATGCAGAAGCTTCGGATGATGTCTCTAACTTTTCATAATAGGTTGATATGTCTAGGTTTACATAAAAATCATTGTATTGTTCAAATCCTGTACCTATACCAAAACCTGTTCTTGAAGTTTTAAATCCACCTGTAGCTAAGAAATCTGAGCTTGTACTTTCTATAGTTGTATTAAGAGATCTATCTGAATTTTTAAAATTTGGGTTAACCACTGAAAATTTTCCTTTAATTTGGTCTTCAGATAGCATTAGATTAGTTGATAGTTTTATTCCTTTTCCAAGGTAATTTTTTTCCTGAATACCACCAGATATAGTTGCACCGGATGTTCCAGTTCCTGCTCCTGCAAATATCTCACCTGTTGGACTTTCTTCCACAAATATATCAATAACTTTCTTTTGATTGTCGTTAGTTGAATTTTTTATTTTAGAATTAACAGACTTAAATATTCCTCTTGATCTAATGTTATTTATTGATTTATCAAATAGCATAGTATTAAAAGCATCACCCTCATCAACAATAAGAGAGTTCCTAATAACTTTTTCCTCAGTTATGAAATTACCATAGATGTTGATTTGCTCTACAAAAAATTTTTCTAAATCTTGAAACTTAAATAAAACATCAATTTTATTATTTTCCTTAATAAAAAAATCGTATTTAGTATTTAAGAAAACAAATTCTTTTTGTAAAACAATTTTGTCTATCTCTTCGATTATTTTATCTATTACTCTTTGTGAATATTTTTCTCCTTTAAATTTTATTAATTGATTTTGAATATCCTTAAAATTCTGATCATTAAAATTGTCACCAATGTCAATAGATATATTATTAAAAAAGAATTTATTACCGGCATCAATATTGAAATTTAACTCAAAATATTCATTATTGATATTTTTAGCATAAGATGATTTTATATTTACATTATAATAGCCTTTGTTTTGAAAAAATTTCTTCAAAAGCAATTCATCATTTTTAATTTTTCTTTCATCTAGATACTTATCAGATGTTATAAACTTCCAGAATCTTCCTTCTTCAGAAATTATGATATTTCTAAGTTTTGAGTCTCTAAAAATTTTATTTCCTTGAAAATTTATTTTTTTAATTATCGCTCGTTTTCCAAGATTAAAATTATAAACAATATTTACAGAATTTTTTTGATTATTAATTACTTTAGTCTCTATTTTTGCAAAATAAAAACCACTTGCACGAACTATATTTAATAAAAGATTTCTTTGATTTATAATGCTACTTTTTAAATAAGGGTATTTTTCACTTTTCTTACCTATCTCGTTAAGCTTTTCTAAAATAGACTTATTTTTTATTCCATTGATTTTAATAGATTGAATTATTGGGTTTTCTGTAATTGAAATTATAATAACACTTCCATCTACATCGATTTTAATATCTTTAAAATAATTCGTATTATAAAGTTTTTTAATAGATTGGTTTAAGTCTTCACTCTCAATGTTATCGTTTATATCTAAGCCAGAAAATAGTATTATAGTTTCAACTGCAAGTCTCTCATTTCCCTTAATTCTAATTTCATCATAAATTTCTGCTTTGGCAGTAGTGTACAAAAATAATAAACATATAAATAAAGTAATATTTATTTTTAATATTTTTATTAATTGTGTCATTAATCTATATGTTTTTTTATGTAATTATTTACTTTATCTACCATGGATTTAATTTGATTAATATTATTAGGCTTAACTTTATAATATTTTTTGAAATATGATTTTTTTAGAAATTTAAGCATTAGTAAATGAATTGAAATATATGATATTTTATTATTTAGATAATGTCTAACAAGTTCATCGTTTATAGAAACCAAGATTGTTTCAAAAAAGGTATCATTAAACTTATATTTCAATATTTTTAAAAGAGGAAAGTTTTTAAAATTTGGCTTTATAAAGTTTAATCCATTAAATCTATTATAGTAAAAAATGTTTTTATCATTTTTTTTAACATTACTTTGTAAAAATAATGCATTAGTTATTGGAATTTCCATAGTTGTATCATGAGCTAAGAATTTGATTAATCCATTGTTGAAATGAACAATAGCATGAACGTAAGATTTTGGATGAATAAGTATTTGAAATTTTTTTATATCTAAATCAAATATCTTAATTGCTTCAACTACTTCAAAAATTTTATTCATCATGGTGGCTGAGTCTATTGAAATTTTTTTTCCCATTTGCCAATTTGGATGCTTTAAAGCAAATTTTGGTTTTATATTTTTAATTTCTTTTAATTTTTTATTCAGAAAAGGGCCACCTGAAGCAGTAAGATAAATTTTTTTAATATTTTGGTATTTTTCATTTTTTAATAAAGACCAAATAGAAAAATGTTCTGAGTCTAATGGTATAAAATTTGTATTATTTTTTTTAAGAGATTTTTTTATAAATTTCCATCCACATATTATTGATTCTTTATTTGCTATTGCTAAATTTTTAGAATACTTAATGGTATCCAATGAAGGCTCTAAACCATCTATACCTGATATTGCATTAATAGTTAAGAAAGATTTACCTTTATAATTTTTTAAAGCTTCCTTAATTGAAAAAAAAACCTTAATCTTTTTTTTATTAAATTTGTGTTTATTCATGTAATATTTGTCTTTATCGAAAATAACTATTCTTTTGACATTAAACTTTAAAGATTGTTTATAAATTTTATTTATATTTTGATTTGTTGATAAAAGTTTAACTCTAAATACATTTTTATTTTTTTTGACAACTTTTAAAGTTGTGTCCCCTATGGACCCTGTTGAACCTAGTAAAAATAAATCTCTTTTCATTAATTATGAAATTAAAACTATACCTAAAGGTAAACTAAATAAAATACCATCTATTCTATCCAAAATTCCTCCATGTCCTGGCAAGATAGAGCCTGTATCTTTGACATTAGCTTTTCTTTTTAAAAATGAAATAAATAAATCTCCTAATTGAGATATTAAGGAAATTAATAATATTAAAAAGAATATATTAATTTTAAAAAATAACATATCGCTATAAAAAAAATAGAATATATATCCAGAGATCATGGACAGAATAAATGATCCTATTAGACCTGAGTAAGTTTTGTTTGGACTAATTTTAGTAATTTTTTTTCCTCCAATAATATTACCAAAAATATAGCCTCCTATATCAGTTGTTGAACAAATTATTATTAAAAAAATTAACGAAAATGTAAACATTTCATCACCAGAATACATATTATGAAAAAGCAATAGAGAAAAATTTGTCATAAAGATTAAAATTAAAATAATAAATACAAATTTAAAAAAATTATTTTTAAAAATTTTGTTGAAAATATAATTAAATTCGTAAATAACAAAAAAATTAATCAATGCTAAAAATGATATAAAAAATATTATATTAATAAATGAAAAATAAATGAGCAATAACAATATTATCGATGTAAAAATTCTTTTAGACAGTTGTTTCACTAAATTCCACCAAAATTTCTTCTTATTTTTTTAAAATTTTTTATAATATTATTAAAATCTTTTTTGCTAAAATCTGGCCATAGTTTTTTAACAAAAAAAATTTCTGTATAAGAAGATTGCCACAATAAAAAATTACTAAGTCTAAATCTATTTCCCGTTCTAATTAATATTTCAGGATCAGGCATATCTTTTGTATACAAGTTTTTCGATATATTTTTTTCATTTATTGGTATATTTAGCTTATTTAATTTTTTTACAGTTTTTATTATTTCCTCCTTAGATCCATAATTTAGTGCAATATTTATTTGAATTTTTGTATTTCTTAAAGTTTGTATTTCTGCTTCTCTTAGTCTTCGTTTTAGTTTTATTGGAAATTTTCTTATATTTCCAATTATTTTAATTTTTATATTTTTTTTTACTAAATTTTTTAATTCCTTTTTAATGTATTGTTCCAGAAGATACATTAAGAAACTAATTTCTTTTTTTGGTCTTTTCCAATTTTCTGTTGAAAAGGTAAATAATGTTAAAAATTTGATATTATTAGCGATTGCTTCAGCAATTATTTTCTCAACAACTTTGACGCCTTCATTGTGTCCATAATTCCTTGATTTTTTTTTTTTAATTCCCCATCTTCCATTCCCATCCATGATGATCGCAACATGTTTAGGTGAACTCATATAGTCATTATTTCATTTTCTTTTTGGGAAACTCTTTCTTCTATAACTTTTATTTGGTTATCAGTGTATTCTTGAATAATACTTTCTTTCGTCTTTACTTCATCTTCAGAAATATCTTTATCTTTGAGTAACTTTTTTAACTCATCGTTTGCTTCTCTCCTGATATTTCTTATAGAAATTTTACACTTTTCACCCATTGATTTTATTATTTTTTTAATTTCTATTCTTCTTTCTTCACTTAAATCAGGAACAGGCAATCTAATTAACTGTCCATCTATTTGAGGATTCAATCCTAATTCTGATTTTTTAATTGCAGAGTCTATAAGTGTTACATTGTTTGTGTCCCAAACTTGAATATTTATACTTCGAGGCTCAGGAGTAGTAATGCTTCCAAGTTGATTTATCGGCATTTTTTGACCATAAACGTCAACTTTTATCATATCTAACATACTTGCATTTGCTCTACCTGTTCTCAATGATCCTAATTCATTTTGGAAAACTTCATATGTTTTAAGCATCTTAGTATTGTATTTTGTTTCTTCAAACATTATTCACCAATCTTTATTCTAACGAAATCATTTATACTAAAATTAGAGATTTCAAGACTTTTCACAACATCTTTGACTTTCATCTTTGTATCCATTACCCAGTCTTGCGTCATTAAACTATTTTCATCTTTGAATTTGTTAATCTTACCTAAACTAATTTTTTTTGCAATTTCCTCTGGTTTTCCAGAGTTTTTTAATTCTTCAGCGATTAACTCTATTTCTCTGTCAATTATTTTTTGATCAATTTCATTCGGGTTTATAGCTAAAGGGTTGGAAGCTGCTATATGCATTGATATTTGTTTTCCAAATAAGTCAATTTTATCTGATATTTCTTTTGTATTCAACGATACTATTACTACTAATTTAGAGACATTATCTTTAATAACTGAATGTTGATAAGCAAAATTTCTTTTGTCATCTGCTGCTAGAGTTTTTGCTCTTCCAATTGTAATTTTTTCACCAATTTTAGCAATTAAAGCTACTAAATTTTCTTGAACAGTTTTATTATTTTTCATTTTAGAATTTTGTAATTCTTCAATTTTTGAAAAATAAGTATTATTTAATTCACTTATTTCTTTCACAAATTCTAAAAAATCGTCGTTTTTTGCTACAAAATCAGTTTCACAATTTACCTCTATAAAAGACATTTTTTTTTTCGTCACCTGATATTACAACAACTCCCTCTGTTGCATTTCTAGACATTTTTTTTGAAGCTTTGGCAATACCTTTAATTCTTAATATTTCTGCAGCTTTATCTAAATTTCCTTGTGACTCTTTAAGTGCTGCATTGCAATCTTTAAAACCTGCACCTGTTGATTTTCTTAATTGTTTTACTTTTTCTATGTCACTCATTTTTTTCCTGTGCTAATAATTTAATTTAATTAATCTTTGTCTCTTCTTTAATTTCTTTAGCATTTTCTGGATTTGAAACGTCCATTTTGTCATTAATTTTTTTTTCATTTTCATTATTGCTACTTGTATTCGGTAAGTCTTTTTTTGCGTTAAGAATTGTTTCCTTTAATAGATTACAATATAAATCAATAGATCTTCTTGCATCATCATTTCCTGGAATAGGATAATCTATGCCGTCAGGATTTGAATTAGTATCTAGAATTGCAATTATAGGAATACCTAATTTTACAGACTCCTTAATAGCTAATGATTCATAATTGGTGTCAATTATAAATACTAGATCAGGTATTTTTTTCATAGTAGATATTCCGCCTAAAGATCTTTGTAACTTATCTCTTTGGCCACTCATTTTTAGTAATTCCTTTTTAGTGAAACCTCTATTTTCTGATTTTAAATCTGTCTCAATTTTGTCTAATTTTTTAATTGAATTAGATATTGTACCCCAATTAGTAAGCATTCCACCAAGCCATCTATAATTAACAAAATATTGATCTGTTTCGTTTGCAAGTTCTGCAATAGCCTCAGAGGCTTGTTTTTTAGTTGAAATAAATAAAATTTTGCCGCCTGTTGAAATCGTCGAATAAACTTTTTCTAATGCAGCTTTGGTTAACTCTAGAGTTTGAGTGAGGTCTATAATGTGAATAGAGTCTCTTTTTCCAAAAATAAATTTTTTCATTTTTGGGTTCCATCTTAAAGTTTTGTGGCCAAGATGAACGCCAGCTTCTAATAATTGTTCTATTGTGAGATTTGGTATTTTCATATTTTTTCCCGGTTGTGCCACCACAATTACTGCCTAAAAAAAGGACCGGAGGTATAAAACCAGAAATTGTGTGCGTATTAATTTAGGGAACTAATTACAAAAAAAAGAAAAAAATACAAGTGTTTTTTAAATAATTTCCATATTTTCATCATTTCTCAATAAATTAAGCATTTTATGGTCTATTTTTCTTTTTTCATTTAATTGAAAAGACATAGTTTTTTTGTCTGTTTCGACATTTATAATAACCTTAGTTTTACCTCCTTCCATACTTAATTTATTAATCTTTTGAATATCTTCAATATTTTTAATTTTAATTTTTATTTCCTCTACGGGCTTGTTAATTACTTCTTTCAAAGAAATAATTTTTCTAATATTGATTTTTTTTTGAGCTTTGTTTTCATCAACAAAATTTTTTACTAAAGTAATCATAACGGAATTTCCCTCAATAAGGATTTCTCTGTTTGATTCAAAAACATCTGAAAATACAAAAAGTTCAAAAACTCCTGATAAATCAGAAAATTTAATTATTGCGTATGAAGTTCCTTTTTGCGTTTTTTTTTCCTGAACCTTTAATATTGTAGATGCAATATTTGAGCTTAGGATATTTTCATTTGTATTAAATTCCTCATAATTAATTATATTATATTGATTAAAGACTGATTTATATTGATTGAGAGGGTGATCTGAAATAAAGAAACCTAGGGTTTCAAATTCTTTTGAGAGTTTGTTGTCTAAATTCCAATCTTCTGTATTCTCTATAAAAGACTCATCATTTTCCTCATTAAACAAATCAATTTGGTTTGCCGAATTATTTTCAAAAATATTTTTTGATTTTAAAATAATATTAGGTATTGAATTATGCAAAGCTTGTCTATTAATGTTGAGGCTATCAAACGCTCCTGCTTTAACCAGTCCTTCTAGCTGTAATTTATTTATATCTTTTGGGTTAACACGATTGATAAAATCGTTTAAATTTTTATATCTACCGTTCTTAGTTCTTTCTTGTATAATTTTTGAAATCGCTTCAAAACCTACGCTTTTAATGGCCCCTAAAGCGTAAAGAAAATTTTTACCATCAGAGGAGAAATCAGCATTACATTTATTAATATCTGGACGGGTTATTTTTATGTTCAATCTTTTAAGTTCCTCATAAAATTCACTTAATTTTTTTTGGTTTGAAAGTTCCATTGACATAGAAGCAGCAAAAAACTCATGTGGATAGTATGTTTTTAAAAATGCAGTCTGATATGCTATTATTGCATATGCAGCAGCATGACTTTTATTAAATCCATATTCTGCAAAAGGCTCGATCTTTAAAAAAATACCAGCTGCAATATCTTTACTAATTCCATTATTGTAAGCTCCCTCAACAAATCTTTCTTTTTGTTTTTCAAGTTCTGCTCTTTTTTTTTTACCCATAGCTCTTCTTAATATGTCTGCTTCACCTGCGGTAAACCCAGATAATACTTGAGCAATTTGCATAACTTGCTCTTGATAAATAATCACTCCATAAGTAGGTTTTAAAATCTTCTCTAATTTAGGATGTAAATAATCAGGTTCTCTCTTTCCATGTTTACAATCGTTATAAGTTGGAATATTGCTCATAGGGCCTGGTCTATATAGAGCAACTAATGCAATAATATCTTCCAAATGATTAGGTTTCATGTTGATTAAAGCATCTTTCATTCCAGAACTTTCCAATTGAAATAATCCAACCGTTTTACCACTAGACAATAGGTCAAAAACTTTTTGATCTTCGTAATTAATAGTTTCAATTTTAAAATTTGGATGTTTATTTTTTACAAGTTTTTGGGTCTTGTTAATTACTGTTAACGTTTTCAAACCCAAAAAGTCAAATTTAACTAATCCAGCATTTTCAGCTGAATACATATCAAATTGAGTAGAAGGAAGTAATAAATCTGTAGCAGAATCCTTATACAGAGGAACAGTTTCTGTTAATTTTTTGTCTGCTATAACAACACCAGCTGCATGAGTAGCAACATTTCTATTTAACCCTTCAAGTTTTAAAGACAGCTCAATCAGACGAGTAACTCTTTTATCTTCATTAATTAATTTTTGTAATCTTGGCTCCACATTGATACTTTCTTGAAGGGTTAGCGGTCTAGATGGATCAAATGGTATCATTTTACAGATGTTATCTATAAAGCCATACGGCAGTCCTAATACACGTCCAACATCTCTTATCACCATTCTAGCCTTAAGTTTTCCAAATGTAATAATGTGAGCAACACTGTCCTTATATTTAGTTGTTAAATATTTAAAAACTTGGTCTCTTTTTTCTTCACAGAAATCTATATCAAAATCAGGCATGGAGATCCTATCTGGGTTTAAAAATCTTTCAAAGATTAAATTAAATTTTATTGGATCTACATCAGTTATAGATAGACACCAAGCAACTAGTGAACCTGCTCCTGATCCTCTTCCTGGACCAACTGGTATATTATTATCTTTCGCCCACTTTATATAGTCTGAAACAATTAAAAAATATCCTGAATAATTCATCTCAGTTATAATTTTTATTTCATGATTTAACCTATCCTTATAAGTTTCTTTGATTTTTATATTATTTGATATTTTTTTTTTTAGCTCTGGGTCGGTTTTAAATTTTTCTTCCAAGCCTTCAAAGGAATCATTTTTTAACTGATCGTCAATATTTATTGTGTCTGAGCTAATGTTAGGCAGTATGGGTTTGCAGGGAATAGGTCTAAAATCACATCTAAAGGGTAAATTATAATTATTCTCTAATGCTTCAGGTAGATCTTTAAAAAGCTCAGACATTTCTGCTGAAGATTTAAAGTAATGATTATTTGTAAGTTTAAATCTTTTTTGATCATTTATATAAGTTTTTTGCCCAATACACATTAAAGCATCATGAGCCTCATGCATTCCCTTGTCTAAATAATAAACCTCATTACTAGCTATAATAGGTATTTGATATTTTTGAGAGAGGCTCAAATTAAAGTTCTCAAGTTGCTTTTCATTTTGATCTCCATGTCTTTGAATTTCTAAATAAAAATTTTCTTTAAATTTTCGATTAAGAATTGTCACCAATTCATCTAAATCTTCAAATAATCCTTTATTAAATAGTTTTCCTATTAAATTATTTATTGAACCGGACAATAATATAATACCTTCGTTATACTTTATTAGATCATCTATGGAACAATGAGGTTCATCATTATTATGATTTTCTAAATAAGCTTTAGATGAAAGTTCAATAATATTTTGATAACCTTTAGAGTTTTTAGCAATTAGAGGAAGTATGCCATAGGTTTTTTTAAATTTGAATTGAATTTGTGATCCAATTATTGGTTGTGTCCCAACAGATGAAATATTTTCAGAAAACTCTAAAGCACCTGATAAATTATAGGTATCACTCAATCCAACACATTGAATCTTATTGTTTTTACAATATTCTTTTAGGTCCTCAATTTTTAATGCACCTTCACAAATTGAATATTGTGAGTGAATTTTAATTTGATTAAAAGATTTTTTTTTAGATTGAAGCATTGGTAACATTGATATTACCATTATTCATTGTAATTTTACAATCTGCCATATTGGCAAAATATCTATTGTGAGTTGCAAAAATAATTATTCTATTTTTATTTATTAAATTAAATAGAATTTTAAATATAAGTTTAGCATTATCTGAGTCAAGACTACCAGTTGGCTCATCAGCTAAAATAATATCAGGATTATTAATTATTGCCCTTGCTATAGCAATGCGTTGATTTTCACCTCCGGATAATTCATTAGGAAAATGGTTTATTCTAGATGACATACCTATTTTTTTTATCAATTTTTTTGCAAGTTCAATTGATTTTTGTTTTTCTTTAGAGATTAGTAAGTTAGGCAAGTACACATTTTCTAAAGCTGTAAAATCTGACAATAAGTTTTTATCTTGATAAATAATACCTATTTTCTTTGCTCTAATTAAATCATTTTCAACTTTATTATTTGACTTTATTTTGTTGTTGCTTATTTCGATTGAACCTACTGTAGGGCTATCGATCAATGATATTAAATTCAGTAAAGTTGATTTTCCTGATCCAGATGGCCCCATGATAGAGTAAGTTTTTCCAGGTTCAAAAATAAATGAAATATCATTTAAAACTTTTATAGATTTATTTTTCTCATATTTTTTTGTTAGATTTTTTATTTTAATGTTATTCATATCTAAGAGTTTTAACTGTATCTAAAGAAGATGCCTTAGAGGCTGGATATATTGACACTAAAATTGTTGTAATTATTGAACAAAGAGAGATTATTATTATTGAATTTATATTTATCTCAGAAGGCATAGAATTTAAAATATAAATATCCTCTGGGAAAAGAGAAACGCCAAATATATCTGAAATAAATTGTCTAATACTTTCTATATAAATAGAGAAAAGAGTTCCAACAAAAACACCAAATAAGGTTGCCGATGTTCCTATTAAAAAACCCACTAAAAAAAAAATTTTTTTAATCGATTTACTCGATACCCCAATTGATTTTAGAATTCCAATATCTCTTGTTTTATTTTTAACTAAAATTGTAAGTCCAGATATTATATTAAATGCTGCAACAATAATTATCAAAGAAAGAATTATAAACATTACATTTCTCTCTACTTTCAAAGCTGAAAATAATGATTTATTCGTATCTGACCAGGTATAAACTATTGCATCTGGAAACAGAGCCAATAAATTTTTCTTATGAAATTGTATATTTTCTGGATCTTTAAAATAAAATTCTATGAGTCTTTCTTCTTTATCCTTATTGAAAAAACTCTCTAGGGTCTCCAAATTTATATATGCAATATTTTCATTAAAGTTGGATAAGCCACTATCAAAAATTGAAATTATCTTAAAGTTTTCTTGCTTAGGGAGTCTACCCACTAAAGTTTGAATTCCTACAGGAGACATAACTGTAATAATGTCGCCAATATCAACATTTAAATGAAAGCTCAATTCTTTACCAATTGAAATTGTATTATCATTTAAATTTTTCGATCCAAAAAATTTTTCATTTTTTACTATTTGAAGATTTCTAAAATCACTTTCTAAGTATCCTTTTAAGAAGACCCCTTTCGCTACCTCTTTATTCAATATTACTGCTTCCCCATCATTTGAAACTATATTTTTTGCCAAATCTAAATCTTGAATATATTTCAGAGATTTATTAGCTGGTTGAACTACCGCATGAGCATTAAAACCTACAATTTTAGTTATTAATTCAGTTCTAAAACCGTTCATTACTGACATAACAATGATTAGAACTGCAACTCCTAAAGAAATACCAATAAAAGAAAAGATTGAAATAATATTTAAAAAACCATCATTTTTTCTAGTCTTTAAAAATCTTAATGTAACTTCTCTTTCTAACTGTGAGATCAATTTGATTTAGCTTTTAAAATTAGTGATGCAACTTCTTCGATACTTAATTTTTGAGTTTCTCCATTAATTTCCTTAAACTCAAATAAATCTCCCTCAGTTTTATTTCCTAAAATCAACTGATACGGAATACCAATTAAATTAAATTTCTTAATTTTGGCTGAAATATTTTCTTCAGTATCATCTATAACAGCATCTATATTTTTAGACTTTAAATATTCAAATATTTTTTTCGATTTTTCCAAGTTTGTTGTGTCATTTTTTTTAATCATTGGAATTATTGCACAATGATAAGGAGTTACTGATATTGGCCATTTCATTATTTCATCATTATCATTGTATTTAGCCTCAATTATGGCACCTACTAATCTCGATACACCTATTCCATAAGATCCCATTTTAACAAATTCTTTTTTACCATTAAAATCTACAGCAGCATTCATTGGTTTTGAATATTTATCTCCAAAATAAAATATATGACCTACCTCAATTCCTTTAGTATTTACTCTAAATTCCTCTGGTACTGCTTTTTCAAATTCTTTCTGGTCAAACTTCTCATCTGTAACAGAATAAAATTTTTGATATTGATGTCGTAAATCAGTTAGTGAACTTTTATCTAATAAAGTAGATGAGCTATTCACATCAAATATCCGTTTATCTGTGTAAATTTTGCTTTCCCCAGTATCAGCAAGAATTATAAATTCATGGGAAAGGTTTCCGCCAATGGGCCCAGTATCTGCTGCCATGGGTATTGCTGATAAATTCAATCTTTTAAAAGTTCTTAAGTATGAAAGAAAAAATTTATTGTATGAAAAAAAAGCTTCATCATCATTTATATCAAAAGAGTAAGCATCTTTCATATAAAATTCCCTACACCTCATAATTCCAAACCTTGGTCTTAATTCATCTCTAAATTTCCATTGAATATGATATAATAACTGTGGGAGCGATTTATAGGATTTTATACTTGACCTAAAAATTTCTGTAACTAATTCTTCGTTTGTCGGACCATACAACATTTCTCTATTTTGACGGTCTTTAATACGCAACATCTCTTCTCCATAATCATCATATCTACCACTCTCCTTCCAAATTTCTGAAGATTGAATTGTAGGCATCAAAATTTCCTGAACCCCAATTCTATCCTGCTCCTCTCTAACAATTTGCTCTATTTTTTTCATAACTTTGAAACCAAGGGGTAACCAAGAATATATCCCTGCTGATGATTGCTTAATCATTCCAACTCTTAACATAAGCTGATGGGATTTGATTTTAGCTTCCGTAGGATTATTTTTGAGAATTGGTACAAATGATTTTGAAAAATACATTTTATTTTTTAAATTCTTACCAAGTTTATATTTGTTAGTGGTTTTTTCCCAGTTTTTTCTTTTGAAAATTTACGACAAGTAATTTTTAGAGCATCTATAAGATTATCTTGTTGTTTTATGTTGTTTAATGAAAATGTTTTAACCGTTCTTTCTATTTCTTCCTCTAATCCATAAATAAATTCATCATTCTCATATACTGGTAGACCTCTAAAAGTTACCAAAGGTTTATTATGAATATTGCCTTTTGGTGTAATCATAATTGTAGCTTCTAAAAATCCATTTGATGAAATATTTCTTCTTTCTTTTATTGATCTAGAATCTTCTTCCACTGGGACATTTCCATCTAAATAAACTCTTCCACTTGGCGCTTTATCATAAACCTCCGGTTTTTCTCCTGGATATAACTTAACAATATCTCCATTCTCAACTTGAACTGGGTATTTAACTTGCATTTCTTTAGCAAATTCTATGTGCTCCATCATATGTCTATGCTCTCCGTGAACAGGAATAACAGCCTTTGGCCTTACCCAATTATACATATCCCTTAAGTCTTCACGGTTAGGATGACCAGAAACATGAATATATTCATTATCTTCGGATATAACTTCGATACCTTCTTTGACCAAATTATTATGGAGCTTATATAATTTCTTTTCATTTCCAGGAATAATTTTTGAAGAAAAAATAACAGTATCATTTCTCTCTATAAAAACATCAGGGTGGGTATATTTAACTATTCTATTCATAGCGCCCATTGGTTCGCCTTGGCTTCCAGTGCATAAATAAACAATTTTTTCTCTAGATATATTTTTTGCATCTCTTGGATCTACTGGATCAATAACATTTTTAAGATAACCACATTGTCTAGCTGCTTTAAAAATTCTGTGCATCGATCTTCCAACTAATGAAATATGTCTTCCAGTTTGTTCTGCACAGTAAAAAATTGTTTCCATTCTTGCTACATTAGATGCAAATGAAGTAACAATTATTCTTTTTTTTAATCTTTGAAAAACTTTAAGTAAATTTTTACGAACATCGAGTTCTGACCCTGCTCTTCCTTCACTGAATACATTTGTAGAATCGCATATCATGGCTAATACTCCTTCGTTACCTATTTCCTTTAATCTTTCAGAGTTTATGTTTCCGCCAAGTAAAGGATCTGGATCACATTTCCAATCTCCTGTATGCAATATATTTCCAGCTGGTGTTTGTATTTTAAGACCATTTGGTTCTAATATAGAATGAGTGAGTGTAACAAACTCTATTGTGAAAGGATCTAAATTAATGGTGCTATTTAGTTCTACAATTTTTAAATAACCAGTTATATCAATTTTTTTTTCTTTAAATTTTTCAGAAATTAAAACAGAAGTAAAAGGTGTAGCATAAATTTTACATTTTAGTTTCGGCCAAACATGCACAATAGCCCCAATATGATCTTCATGAGCATGTGTTAGGACTATCCCTAATAGGTCATCTTTTTTATCAATAATAAATCCTGGGTCTGGATATATAATGTCAACACCTGGAACTGTATCATCTGCAAATGTAACGCCAAGATCAACAATAATCCATTTTTGATTATCTGGCTTACCATATGCAAATAGATTCATATTCATTCCTATTTCACCAGATCCTCCTAGGGGACAAAATAATAATTCCTCTTTCATATTTTTTAATTTAAAGCTACTTTTAAGATACCTTTTATTGTTAAATTTTTATCAACCGTTTTAATACCCTTAAATGATGATTCAAATAAGTGTGCAAATCCACCTGTAAGTATAATTTTGAACTTCTTTCTAGTTTGTTTTAAAATAAGTTTGATTATATTTTCAATTAAGCCACTATAACCATGATAAAAACCTGCTCTTACAGCACTTTTAGTGTTTTTGCCAATGACTTTTGTAGTCTTTTCAAGCTTAATTTTAGGTATTAAAGAGGCTTTATCTATTAAATTTTTCAAAGAAAGTTCTACACCAGGTGCTAAAACACCTCCAATATAATCTTTTTTAATAACAATATCAAAATTTGTGGCTGTTCCAAAATCAACTACAATATAATTGGACTTGTTATCAATAACTGCAATCGCATTAGCTAAACGATCAGAACCAATTTGTTTTCTATTCACTCTTATATTTATAAATTTTTTTAAATTATAATTTTTTAACTCTTCACAATTCAATTTAGTTATTTCTTTAATAGTTTTTTTTATTATTTTAAATGAATTAGGAACAACGGAGCTAAAAAGTATTTTGTTTATTTTTGAATTATAATTTTTTAAGAATAATAATTCCCGCAATATAAATTTTTTGTTTATATTTTTTTTGTGAATTTTAATATTTTTAATTAATTTTAAATTATTATTAAATAAGCAAATTTTTATAGAAGTATTTCCGATGTCTCCAATTAAATACATAGATTAAACTCCAAATAAATGTAAGTTTTTTTCATACAATAATTTAATTTCTTTAAATAATTTAATTCTGTTTAACTCTTTATTTGAATATTTATTTAAGGAAGTAGTAGAGTAATTATTGATTCTTGGACTACTTGAAACATTAATTCCAATACCTACAATCAAATATTTTCTTCCTTCTTTAAAAATTATTTCTTGCAAGATACCACAAACTTTTTTATTATTTATCAAGATATCATTAGGTTTTTTTATCTGTATTAACGAATCTATTTTTTTATTAATAACTTTTTTTATTATTTTTAAATTTTTCTCTATAATTGCTGTTAAGGAAATTTTTTTGCTAATTTCAAAGAAGATAGATATAAATAAATTTCCTTTCATAGATATCCATCTATTTTTGCCTTGTCCTTTACCTTTTGTTTGTTGATCTGTTAAAATTATTCCTCTTTGATTACCTTGTTTAATCAATCTTATTGCTACTTTGTTGGTGCTTTCTACTTTTTTATATAAATAACTTTTTAATTTCATTAGATCATAGTAATTTTAGATACTATTTCTGTTATACCACTAGGGTATATAAAATATGCTAATATAAATATTGTTGAGATGGCTAAAGTAATTTTTAATCCTAGATTATGAGATGTTTCATATTCTTCTTTTTCTGGATCAAAATATATAATTTTTATAATTCTAAGGTAATAAAAAGCTGCCACGACGGTTGCTAGCAATCCAACAATTGCTAAAAAATACATTGACTGCTCTATAACAGCTAAAAATACATAAAATTTTGCAAAAAAACCCGCAAGCGGAGGTATTCCTGCTAGAGAAAATAAAACTATCAACAACGAGAAAGACAAAATTGGATGTTTTTTGGAAAGTCCTGATAAGTCCTCTATATTCTCATAATATTTGTCATTTCTTCTAAGCATAAATAAACAGCTAAAAAAGGCTAAGTTCATTACCAAATAAATAGATATATATGTTATAGAACTTTGTATTCCTTGATTGCTAACTGTCGCTAATCCAGCCAAAGCATAACCCATATGACTAATTGAACTATAAGCAATTAATCTTTTCAAATTTTTTTGACCTATGGCCGCCACAGCTCCAAATATCATTGAAGCTATTGAAATAAATACAATAATAGTTTGCCACTGATCATTCATATTAGCAAAAGGTGTGTACAAAAACTTAATGAATACAGAAAGTGCAGCTATTTTTGGAAGTATAGCAAAGAATAATGTTACAGATGTTGGGGAGCCTTGATAAACATCTGGAGCCCACATATGAAAAGGTACTGCTGATATTTTAAATGCAAGACCAACCAAAATAAAGACTATCCCAAACGTGGTGCCATAATTAAATTCTGTAGAGTTTATAAGTATTTGATCAAAATTTGTACTTTCAGAAAATCCATAAGTCAATGAGCACCCATACAATAATAAACCAGATGATAATGCGCTAAGAACAAAATATTTTAGTCCAGACTCCGTAGAAAGTAAATTATCTCTATTAAATGACGCAAGAACATACAAAGCTAATGATTGAAGTTCAAGACCCATATAAAAAACTATTAAATCATTTGAACTTATCATTATCATCATTCCCAAAATGCTGCTTAGTATTAGGATTGGATATTCAATTTTATTTAAATTGATTACTTGAATATATTTTGATCCAGTTAACATTACAAAAATTCCAGATCCGACAAGTATAATCTTCATATAATTAGATAAATTATCTATCAAATATGAATTATTGAATAAGTAAACTTTATCTAGTGAGCTTAGATTTATTATTAGTGCCAATAAAATAATTAAAGATATATTAGATAAATTATAAATTAGACTTGCACTACTTTTTTTAAAAACTCCAACCAGTAAAAATAACATTATAGATATCGATAAAAAGATTTCAGGTAATATATATTGAAAATTTTCCATTAGTCTTTTGATGCCAGGTTATTAATTAAATCAAAGTTGTACATATTTAAAGTATTTTCGACTGATGCTTCAATTGAATTTATTAAAGGCTCTGGATAAAAACCAAAAAATAAAATTGGTATTACTAGAGCTGATAAAGTGATAACTTCAAACGTTTTTAAATCGTTCATACTTTTAAGCTCTTGATTATTCATTTCACCCAAAACAACTCTTTTAAATAGCCACAGCATATATGCTGCTCCTAAAATTACTCCTAAACTTGCAATCATTGCTACTAATATATTTTTCTCAAATGCACCCATCAAAATTAAAAATTCTCCAATAAAACCTGTTGTTCCAGGCAGTCCTAAAGCTCCTAGTGTGAACACCATAAAAACAATTGCATATCTAGGCATTATAGAGACTAAACCCCCATATTTATTAATTAACCTAGTGTGATGCCTTTCATAAACTACTCCAACACTTAAGAAAAGTGCAGCTGATACAAGTCCATGACTAATCATTTGAAAAATACTTCCTTCAATACCTTGTTGGGTCATTGTGAAAATACCTAGTGTCACAAACCCCATATGAGCAACAGACGAGTATGCTATAAGTTTTTTCATATCCTCCTGCATCAAAGCTACAAGAGATGTATAAATAATTGCTATTAGACTTAAGACATAAACTAACATTGTAAAATTTTCCGACGCTATAGGAAATAACCCTAGAGAAAATCTAATAAATCCATATCCAGCCATTTTGAGGAGTATTGCTGCTAATAATACAGAACCAGCAGTTGGAGCTTCTACATGAGCATCAGGTAGCCAAGTATGTACCGGCCACATAGGAGTTTTTACTGCAAAAGAACTAAAAAATGCTAGCCATAATAAATTTTGATATTCCACCTGAATACCGAGTTCATAAAGTTTTTCAACATCAGTGGTTCCTGTTATCCAATAGATTGCAATAATAGCAACCAACATAAGAACTGATCCTGATAAAGTGTAAAGAAAAAATTTAAAAGCTGAGTAAACTCTTCTTTCTCCACCCCAAATACCAATTATTAAAAACATTGGTATAAGACCTGCCTCAAAAAATAAATAAAATACTACTAGATCTAGTGAGCAGAAAACACCAATCATAAATGTTTCCATAATTAATATGGCAATTAAGAAATCCTTAAGTTTATTTGTAATTGTAGCATTAACTGAAATAATACAAATTGGAGTTATGAAAGTTGTTAATATAATAAATAAAATTGATATACCATCTATTCCAACTTTATAATTTATAAATCCTGACAACCATTCTCTATTTTCTACAAACTGAAAGTCTACTGAATTTTTATCAAAAACATACCAAAGATATAAAGATAATAAAAAATTTGCTAAAGAAATAAATAAGGCTACATACTTGGAACTTTGATATTTTCCACTTGATGATTTTGTGAATAATATAAATAAAGCTCCTATAGTTGGCAACAATATTAAAGAAGATAAAATTGGAAAGTTCATTAATTTAATATCAGTATTGTTAGTAAAACTGAAAACCCAATCAACATAACAAATGCATATTGATAAATAAATCCAGATTGAAATTTGACTGCTTTTGTTGATAAATTTTTAATTACATTTGAAATCCCATCAGGGCCAAATTTATCTATTATGGATCCATCAACTTTTTTCCATAAAAACTTTCCAATTCTTTTTGAAGGATTAACAAATAGGTAATCATATATTTCATCAAAGTACCATTTCTTAACTAAAAATTGATAAATTGGATCATTCATTTCTTTCAATCCTATAACTATGTTTTTATTTTTTAGATATAAATAGTAAGAAAATGGAATTGCAGCAGTAACAAGTATGGGTGTTAAAAATAAAAACCATGTTGGTGGATGATCTGTGCTGAGTGGTTCTAAAAATTTTATAGATTGACCCCAAAAATCATATGCTATTTCATGCCCTATAAATAAACCTTTAAAAACCATGCCAGCAAATACAGCTCCTATTGCTAAGATAATTAAAGGAACAATCATAACCAAAGGAGACTCGTGTATTTTATCAACACTAAGTTCTTTATTATTAAAATTACCATGGAATGTTTTAAAAATAAGTCTCCAGGAGTAAATTGATGTTAATAAAGCTGTAAAAATACCCACATAAGCTGCAAGTATTCCAACTCCATTTCCTCTTAAGTACGCAAATTCTATTATTGCATCTTTTGAATAAAAACCTGATAAAAAAGGAAAACCTGTTAAAGCAAAAGTTCCTATAAGCATTAATACATATGTGTACGGAAGTTTCTTTATTATACCACCCATTTTATTTATATCTTGTTCCTCATGAAATGAGTGAATTACAGCACCAGCTCCTAGGAATAACAAAGCTTTGAAAAAAGCATGAGTGAATAAATGAAACATTGCTACATTGTAAGCACCAACTCCAGTGGCAAAAAACATATAACCTAATTGGCTACAAGTAGAATAAGCTATAATTTTTTTTATATCATTTTGAACAAGAGCAACTGTTGCTGCAAAGAAAGCAGTCGTCATTCCAATTATGGTTATAACTGTGAGAGCTAATGGTGAGTATTCATATATATGGGAACATCTAACAATCAAAAATACTCCAGCTGTTACCATTGTTGCTGCATGAATTAATGCAGATACTGGTGTTGGTCCCTCCATAGCATCTGGTAACCATGTGTGTAATAAAAATTGAGCTGATTTACCCATCGCTCCAATTAATAAAAGCAAACAAATCAAATCAATAATTTCAACATTTATACCAATGAAATTAATTTTTTTATCTAACAAATTTGGGATTTGTTCAAAAACTTCATCATAATTGACTGTACCAAAAATATAAAAAATAAGAAAAATTCCAAGCGCTAAACCAAAGTCACCAACTCTATTAACAACAAAGGCTTTTATTGCAGCCTTATTTGCACTCTCTTTTTTAAACCAAAATCCAATTAAAAAATATGAGCATAACCCTACACCTTCCCAACCAAAAAATAGTTGAATAAAGTTGTCTGAACTTACTAAAGTTAACATTGCAAAAGTAAATAAAGACAAATAAGCCATAAATCTTGTTTTATGAGGATCGTGTGACATGTAACCAATTGAATAAATATGAACTAAAGCTGAAACAAAATTTACCACAACAAACATAACTGCTGATAAGGCATCAATTTTTATTGACCAGTTAACATTTAATGTTCCTGAGTTAATCCAAGTGGCTATAACAAGGTTATTTGTGTAGTCTGAACTAACAACTTTATACAAAATAATGAAGGATAATATTGCGGAGAGACCAACAAAGGAACTTGTTAATATTTGTGATTTTCTATCTCCTATTCTCCTTCCAAAAAAACCACTAATTACAGCACCTATTAGAGGTAAAAATAAAATTAGGTATTCCATTTTATCCTTTTAAATTTTTAATCTCTTCAACTCTTATTGTGTCTGAATTTCTAAAATAAACTACAATTATGGCTAATCCAATAGCAGCTTCTGCAGCTGCAACTGTTAAAATAAATAAAGTAAATATTTGACCACTTATATCATTGATAAATATAGAAAAGGCAACAAGATTTATATTTACTGCTAGCAAAATAAGCTCAATGCTCATTAAGATTACTATTACATTTTTTCTGTTAAGAAATATACCGACAACTCCAATTGTAAATATTATTGCAGCTAATGTTAAATAATGTCCTAAACCTATACTAAGCATCTATTTTAACTCCTTTATTTTTCTCAGCCTCAATTAAATCAACACCTTCATTTCTTTCTCTAGAAATTTGCTTAACATAGCTTTGTCTTTTAACTCCGGCTCTTTCTCTATACGTTAAAACAATTGCTCCTATCATAGCAACTAGTAAAATCATTCCTGAAATTTGAAATAGAAGTATATAATCCGTGTATAAGACATTTCCAATAGATCTAGTATTTGTGACTTCAGTAGATATATTTATGGAAAGGCTATTTAATAAATCGGGTTTATATTTCCATCCTCCAATTACAATTATAAGTTCAAAAAAAATAATTAAGCTAACTAATAAGCCAACTGGTATATGGGTTCCACCATCCCACCTTGAGCTAAACCATTGACCTTTTTGTTCAGCTACGTTTAACATCATCACAACAAATAAAAATAGAACTGCAACAGCTCCAACATAAACTATAAGCATTATCATGCCTAAAAATTCTGCACCTATCATAATAAACAAGCAGGATATACTAATGAAATCTAGGATTAAAAAAAATACAGAGTGAACTGTATTTTTTGAGACTGTTACCATGACTGCAGAAACAATTGCTATTAAGGAGAAAATATAGAAGAAAACTGAGTGTGCAATCATAAGATTACCTGTGAGAACTGTCAGCCTTTATATTGGCAGCTAAAATGTTTTCCCACCTGTCTCCATTTTCCAAGAGTTTTTCTTTTGTGTAATAAAGCTCCTCTCTAGACTCTGTTGCAAATTCAAAATTAGGACCTTGGACAATTGCATCTACGGGACATGACTCTTCACAAAGACCACAGTATATACATTTGAGCATATCAATATCGTATCTTACAGTTTTTCTACTACCATCATCTCTTTCCTTTGACTCAATTGTAATAGCTTGAGCTGGACATACAGCTTCACAAAGCTTACACGCTATGCATCTTTCTTCACCGTTAGGATATCTTCTAAGAGCGTGCTCCCCTCTTGACCTTGTTCCTAAAGATCCCTTTTCAAAAGGATAATTGATTGTCTTTTTTGCCTTAAAAGTCTCTTTTATTGCAATTAATAAACCAGTAACAAAATCAATCATTAATATAGTTTTTAATAATCTTGAAATTTTCATTTATTTACCCGGTAGTAAGTCAAAATATAATAAAAAACTTGAAGTTAAAACAACATAAAACAGTGAAAATGGTAGAAATATCTTCCAACCAAGCTTCATTAATTGGTCATATCTGTATCTTGGAACAGTTGCTTTAACTAACGCAAATAAAATAAATAAAAATAATATTTTAAAAATTAGCCAAAAAGGACCCGGGATAGCATTAAATGGGAAGATATCTATTGGAGACAACCAGCCACCCAAAAATAAAACTGATCCTATTGCACACATTAATAAAATATTTGCATACTCCCCTAACCAAAACATAGCATACATCATTCCTGAATATTCAGTTTGATAACCTGCCACTAATTCTGCTTCTGCTTCTGGTAAATCAAATGGAGGACGATTTGTTTCTGCAAGTGCAGAAATAAAAAAAATTACAAACATAGGAAACAAAGGAATTACAAACCATAAATTTTGTTGTGCCATAACAATGTCACTTAAGTTTAAAGATCCAACACATAATAAAACATTGATTATTATAACTCCTATTGAAACTTCATATGATACCATTTGTGCAGCAGATCTGATTGCACCTAAAAATGGATATTTAGAATTGGAGGCCCATCCTCCCATAATTATTCCATATACACCTAATGATGAAACTGCAAAAAGATATAAAATACCAACATTGATGTCGGCTAGGACAAAATCTTCTCCAAATGGTATTACTGCCCATGATATTAATGCTAATGTCATAGTCACGACTGGAGCTAATACAAATACAAACTTGTTTGAGCTTGCAGGTATAATTATTTCTTTAAAGATATATTTTAATGCATCTGCTAATGATTGAAATAAACCAAATGGACCAACAACATTAGGTCCTCTCCTCTTTTGTACAAAAGCCCAAACTCTTCTATCAAGCCAAACTATCATTGCTACAGAAACTAAAACAGGTACTAATAAAAATAAAATTTTATAGACTTCAGTAAATAATATTGAAAAATAAGAGTCCATTAACCCTCGGTTCCAGTTTTTTTCAAATTTGCTCTTGCATATCTACACTCTGACATTGTTTTGGATGCACGAGCAATCGTATTCGAATAGTAATAATCAATATCTTCAACTATTATTTTTTCATCATTCAAATTATATGTAGGCACTTCAAAATTTTTAATATTGTGATTATTTAAATAGGTTTGCATAGATTTTAGAAGTTCATCTTTATTATTAAATAAAGAATTTCCGTGAATAGTAGAAGATAATTCATTAATTATTTGCCAATCTTCTTTAGCTTCTCCTGGAGGATATGATGCTTTATATGCTTTTTGAAGCTTTCCTTCTAAGTTAGTGAAATAACCATCTTGTTCAGTATATGCAGCACCAGGCAATATAAGATCTGCCATATCTGCACCTTTATCACCATGACTTCCAATATAAATTATAAATTCATTAGTTTTTTTAATTTTAAGATTGTCTTGACCTAATAAAAAAATAATTTCTACATTGCCATCCTCAATTTTTTTAAGAGTTTTATTACTTCCATCATTTGAGGAAAAAATGCCCAAATCATAAGAACCAACTGCTGATGCATCAGTTGATAAAATATTTAATGAATTCCAGTTATCAGTAATTTTGTTAATATTGGTTAGATACTTTTTTATCTCCTCAAAAATATATGCACCATTTTTACTTTTTAAAATTGATTGACCTAAGATGATTATGGGTTTTTCTGCACTAGAAATTTTATTCGAAAGATCATGTTCATTTTTGATTATTTGATCAATTAGTTTTGGATCATTCTCTAAAACTGTATAAGGATATGTTAAATCACCTACGTCCTCTAATGAAAATATTTGGGTTTTATTTTTTAAATAAGACTTTCTTATTCTTGAGTTTAGAATTGTTGCCTCAAATCTGGGGTTTGTGCCTATTAACAATATAAAATCACTTTCTTCAATCCCTTCTATATTAGAATTAAATAAATAATTACATCTGTCTTCAAAATTAATATATGTATGGTCAGCTCTACAGTCCAAATACTTAGAATTTAAAATTTTTTGAAATAAGTTTTTAACAGCAAAAATAGTTTCCATGTTTGCCATATCACCAGTTAAACCAACAATTTTGTCTGGTGATGTCTTTGAAACCTTTTCCTTAATTTTTTGATATGCTTCTTGCCAATTTATTTCCTCAAAATTTTCATTATTTTTTATAAGCGGTGTATCTAATCTTTGGTTTTTTAATCCATCACACGCGTATCTTGTTTTATCAGAAATCCACTCCTCATTAATTTCCTCATTAATTCTTGGTAAAACTCTTTTTACTTCCCAATCGTAAGTATCCACTCTAATATTTGACCCAACAGCATCCATAACATCAATAGTTTCAGTTTTTTTTAATTCCCAAGGTCTTGCCTCAAACACATAAGGTTTAGAAGTTAATGCACCAACCGGACATAAATCTATAACATTTGCTGACATTTCAGACTCCATGGATTTTTCCAAATAAGTTGTAATTTCCATGTTTTCTCCACGTCCAATCGCACCTAACTCAGGTACTCCCGCCACCTCAGTGGCAAATCTAATACATCTAGTGCAATGAATGCATCTAGTCATTTGTGTTTTTATTAATGGGCCCATGTATTTTTCAGGTACATATCTTTTATTTTCTTTAAATCTTGATTTATCAATTCCATAAAACATTGACTGATCCTGTAAATCACACTCACCACCTTGATCACACACTGGACAATCTAAAGGATGGTTAGCAAGTAAAAACTCCATCACACCTTTTCTTGCTTTTTCAACTTTCTCTGTATTTGTTTTAATAACCATTCCTTCAGCTGCAGGCATAGCACATGAGGCTATAGGTTTTGGTGATTTTTCCATTTCAACCAAACACATTCGACAATTTCCAGCAATGGAAAGTTTTTCATGATAACAAAATCTTGGTATTTCAGCTCCAGCTTGTTCGCAAGCTTGTAATACTGTTAGACCATCTTCAACTTCAATATCAATATCGTTTACTTTTAATTTAGGCATTTTCTTTTTCTAATAAATGTTGATCAACTAAGTATGGAATATTTTTTTTCTTTTTAACCACGGGATCAAATTTATTTCTTTCTAGTATTTCATCTTTAAAATGTCTTATTAATCCTTGAACTGGCCAAGATGAGCCTTCTCCAAAAGCACAAATCGTGTGTCCTTCTATTTGTTTGGTTACATCAAAAAGCATATCTACTTCTTCAGGGGTTGCCTCTCCTGCCGCCATTCTTTCCAACATTCTCCACATCCATCCTGATCCTTCCCTACATGGTGTGCACTGACCACAACTTTCATGTTTATAAAATCTAGCTATTCTTGCCATACACTTAATTATATCTTGGTCTTTATTGATCACAACAATCCCCGCTGTTCCAAGTCCAGTATTGTGTTCTACACATGCATCAAAATCCATTTTCATATTATCACAAATTTCTTTAGGCAACATTGGCATAGAGGAACCTCCAGGTATCACAGCTTTAAGATTTTCCCAACCACCCACGACACCTCCGGCATGAGTTTCAATTAACTCTTTGAGTGGAATTCCCATTTCTTCTTCCACATTACATGGGTTGTTAACATTTCCCGAAATACAATAAATTTTTGTTCCTGTATTTTTAGGTCTTCCAAGTGAACTGAACCATTTAGCACCCCTTCTTAAAATTGTAGGAACAGCCGCAACTGTTTCGACATTATTTATAATTGTAGGACATCCATATAATCCAATTAATGCAGGGAAAGGTGGCTTTAATCTTGGCTGTCCCTTTTTGCCTTCCAAGCTCTCAAGTAGTGCAGTTTCTTCTCCACAAATATAGGCGCCAGCTCCGTAATGAATGTAAATATCTAAATCCCATCCTGAATTTAATGCATTTTTACCAATTAAATTATTTTTGTAAGCCTCGTCGATTGCTGTTTGAAGTTTTTGTCCCTCATTAAAATATTCTCCTCTAATATAAATATAACATTTATGGGCATTAACTGCGTAAGAAGCAATTAAGCATCCTTCTATTAGTTTATGAGGTTCAAATCTTATTATGTCTCTATCTTTACATGTTCCAGGTTCTGACTCATCAGCATTAATAACTAAATAATGTGGTCTTGACCCAACTTCCTTAGGTGCGAATGACCATTTTAAACCAGTTGGGAAACCAGCACCACCACGTCCTCTAAGTTCAGAGGATTTAACTTCATTGATTATCCACTCTCTTCCTTTTTCTAAAATTTCTTTAGTTCCACTCCAATCATTTCTTAATTTGGCAGACTCAATATCTGCACCACTATCATTGTATAAATTTTGAAATATTCTATCTTCGTCTTTAAGCATTTTTGTTACCTAATAAAGTTTTTCGATTATTAACTGGCTCTGCATTTATTCGTCCAGAATAAGATCCTGGTTTTGGAGTTTTATTTTGATATATCGTCTCAATTATTTCTTCAAGTTTTTTATCATTCAAATCTTCATAATAGTCCTCATTAACTTGCATCATTGGAGCGTTAACACATGCACCTAAACATTCAACCTCCATCCAAGAAATTTTTCCATTTTCAGATAATTCATTTTCTTTTTCAGATATTTTTTTTTTACAAACTTTTACTAAATCATACGCACCTCTAAGCATACAAGGTGTTGTAGTACAAACTTGAAAGAAATATTTACCAACTGGTGACAGATTGTACATTGAATAAAAAGTAGCTACTTCATAAACTTTGATATATGGCATGTCTAAGAATTTAGCTATATATTTCATTGCTTGTAATGGTATCCAATTATCATTTTGCCTTTGCGCTATATATAACAAAGCCATGACTGCACTTTGTTGTTTTCCATTTGGATAATTTGAAACTATTTTATTTGCAGCCTCCATATTTTTATTATTAAATTCAAAAGTTTCAGGCTGTTCTTTGTGAATTTTTTTTAAACTCATCTATCAACCTCACCAAAAACAATATCCATAGAACCCAAAACAGCTGGTACATCAGCAAGCATATGACCTTTTATTAAATAATCCATAGCTTGAAGGTGAGTGAATCCTGGAGCTCTAATCTTGCACTTGTAAGGTTTGCTTGAACCATCAGAAATTAAATAAACACCAAATTCTCCTTTTGGTGCCTCAACTGCAGTATATATTTCGTCTTTTTCAACTCTATAACCCTCTGTAAATAACTTAAAGTGGTGTATTAATGCTTCCATAGACTGCTTAATTTCTTTTTTTGGTGGTGGAGAAATTTTTCCATCCTCTGTTTTGATTGGTCCTTTTGGAAAATTATTTAAACATTGTTTTATGATTTTTACACTTTCTCTCATTTCTTCAATTCTACAAAGGTATCTGTCGTAGCAATCACCATTTTTTCCTACTGGAATTTTAAATTCTAAATCATTGTAACAGTCATAAGGTTGACTTCTTCTTAAATCCCAAGCTATACCCGAACCTCTTAACATAACTCCGGAAAATGAATAATCTAAGGCATCTTGTTTTGAGACTATTCCTATATCAACATTTCTTTGTTTAAATATCCGATTGTCTGTAAGTAAAGTTTCTAAATCATCAATGATTTTTGGAAATTTATTACAAAATTCATCAATGTCTGCATCTAGTCCAGTTGGAAGATCTTTATGTACTCCACCTGCTCTAAAATAATTTGCATGTAACCTTGATCCAGATACTCTTTCATAAAATCCCATTAGTTTTTCTCTTTCTTCAAATCCCCACAATGTTGGAGTTAATGCTCCAACATCCATTGCTTGAGTAGTTACATTTAATATATGGCTTAAAATTCTACCTATCTCACAGAAAATTACTCTTATATATTTTGCTCTTGCTGGAACTTCAATTTTAAGGATTTTTTCTATAGCCAAAGCAAATGCATGTTCCTGATTCATTGGCGCTACATAATCAAGACGATCGAAATATGGAACAGCTTGTATATATGTTTTATTTTCTATAAGCTTTTCAGTGCCTCTATGTAATAATCCTATATGAGGGTCAGCTTTCTCAACAACTTCTCCATCCAATTGAAGTATCAACCTTAAAACTCCATGAGCCGCAGGATGTTGTGGTCCAAAATTTAAATTTAGTGTTTTTTTTTCTTTTGCCATTAGCTTTTTTTAATTTCTTTAATGTATTTTGTTCCTTCCCAGGGACTCTCATAATCAAAATTTCTGTAATTTTGTTCTAATTTTACAGGTTCATAGATCACTTTTTTTTTTTCTTCGCTATAACGAACCTCATTATGGCCAGTAAGAGGAAAGTCTTTTCTTAAAGGATGACCTTCAAAACCATAATCTGTTAAAATTCTTCTTAAATCTGGATGATTTTTAAAGTTCAACCCATACATATCAAACACTTCTCTTTCCATCCAATTTGCTGCAGGAAATATTGAAGTTAATGAGGAAATTACCTCATTTTCTTTTATTAAATAATCAATAATAATTCTTTGGTTGTATTCATGGCTTAATAGTAAATAAACCATCTTAAATCTATTTTCATTTTCTGGATAATCTACAGCTGTAATTTCGATTAATTGCCTAAATTTTGTTTCTTTATTAGTCTTCAAAAAAGAAATAACATTAATCAATTCATCATGATCTATATTTATATAAATATTATCGTGCCTTATAGATGAATTATTTATTTTAGATGTTAATTCGGAGTTTATAAACTTTTCCAAATCCTCAAGATTTTTCATTATTATCTTTCCAATGAACCTTTGTTTCTAATTTTTTTTTGTAATTGTAAAATCCCATATAGTAATGCTTCAGCTGAAGGAGGACATCCAGGAACATATACATCAACAGGCACCACACGGTCACAACCTCTCACTACAGAATATGAATAATGATAATAGCCTCCACCATTTGCACAACTTCCCATAGATATTACATATCTAGGTTCTGGCATCTGGTCATAAACTTTTCTTAATGCAGGAGCCATTTTATTTGTTAGAGTACCTGCTACTATCATTACATCTGATTGACGCGGTGATGCTCTTGGTGCTGCACCAAATCTTTCTAAATCATATCTTGGCATAGATGTTTGCATCATTTCTACAGCACAACATGCTAAACCAAATGTCATCCAATGTAGTGAACCAGTTCTTGCCCAATTAACAAGATTGTCAAGTGATGTTGTTATAAAACCATTATCACTAAAATCTTGAGCTAACTGTTTAAACTCTTCAGGAATTTCTTTTTTTCTGTCTTCTAAATTCATTTTATTCCCAATCTAAAGCTCCTTTTTTCCATTCATAAATAAAACCTACTGTTAAAATAAACAAAAATAACATCATAGAGCAAAAACCATATAAACCAATTTCTCCAAGTGAAATTGCCCATGGAAATAAAAATGCGATTTCTAGATCAAATATTATAAATAATATTGCAACCAAATAAAACCTAACATCAAATTCCATTCTAGAGTCATTGAAAGGCTCAAAACCACATTCATAAGCTGAAAGTTTCTCGGGATCAGGTTTGCTTGGAGCAGCAATATAATTGATTGCAACAAAAGCAAAACTCAAGCCTAAAGCTATTATTAAAAATAATATTATTGGTAGATAATCTTTTAAAAATTCCGCAAGCATTTGATTCCTATGTAACAACTATTATATCAACTAAAAGTGAAGATATGTCACATTTTTATGCCTAGTTTTACTCAAATAATGGCGGGAGTGAAGGGACTCGAACCCTCGGCCCCCTGCGTGACAGGCAGGTGCTCTAACCAACTGAGCTACACCCCCACAGGTGTAAATGGTGGGTAGTAAAGGACTCGAACCTTTGACCCCCTCGGTGTAAACGAGATGCTCTACCAACTGAGCTAACCACCCAAAATCTTGGTACTATTACATCAACAGATTAATAAAGTAAATTGTTTATTACTGAATACTAGCTTGAGATTTATCGTCTTTTTTACCCTCTGAAATTTTATCTACCTCTGTCCATTCAACTGGTTTAAGTTCTTTTGTAAGTGCAATTTTCAATACTTCATCTGCAGTTTCAACTGGTATAATCTTAATGTCCTCTCTAACTTTTTTGGGTATATCAACTAAATCTTTTTCGTTTTCTTTGGGTATTAATACTTTTTTAACTCCTGCTCTGTGAGCAGCTAATAATTTTTCCTTTAAACCACCTATTTGTAAAACTTGTCCTGTAATTGTTATTTCACCAGTCATAGCTATCTCTCTATTAACAGGAATGTTTGTAATTGATGATACAATTGATGTAACCATCGCTATGCCGGCTGAAGGTCCATCTTTTGGAGTTGCTCCTTCTGGAACATGAATGTGAAAATCTTTTTTTTCAAAGAAAGGCGGAATAATTCCATATTCTAAACTTTTTGATCTAACAAATGATTTTGCAGCTTTCACTGACTCTTGCATAACATCTCCAAGTTTTCCTGTTATTTGCATTCTACCTTTACCTGGCATATTGACAGTTTCAATTTTTAGAATTTCACCTCCTACTTCAGTCCATGCTAATCCTATCACTATTCCAGTTTTATCTTTATCTTCAACTTCACCATATTTAAATTTTTTAATTCCTAAAAAGTCTGGAATATTTTTTTCATTTACTTGTACTTTTTCAACTTCTCCACTCACTACTTTTTTAACAACTTTTCTCGTAACTTTTGAAATTTCTCTTTCTAAATTTCTAACCCCAGACTCCCTTGTATAACTTCTAATAATCTCTTTTATTGTTCCATCTTCTAAGTTTAGCTCACCCTCTTTCACGCCATTTTCTTTAATTTGTTTAGGTAGTAGATACCTATTAGCTATGTTTATTTTCTCATCTTCTGTGTAGCCAGGAATTCTAATAACTTCCATTCTATCAAGAAGAGGTGGTAATATATTTAAAGTATTAGCAGTTGTTACAAACATTACGTCTGACAGGTCATAATCAACCTCTAAGTAATGATCATTAAACGCTGTGTTTTGTTCAGGGTCTAACGCTTCTAACAGAGCTGATGATGGATCTCCTCTATAGTCGTTTCCAATTTTATCAACTTCATCTAATAAAAATAAAGGGTTTTTTGTTCCAGCCTTCTTCATCATTTGAATAATTTTTCCCGGTAAGGATCCAATGTAGGTTCTCCTATGACCTCTTATTTCAGCTTCATCTCTGACACCACCTAACGACATTCTGATAAATTGTCTGTTAGTAGCTTTAGCAATAGATTTTCCAAGTGATGTTTTTCCAACGCCTGGGGGTCCAACTAAACATAAAATTGGTCCTTTAATTTTTTCCATCCTTTTCTGAACAGCCAAAAACTCAATAATTCTTTCTTTAACTTTTTCTAAACCAAAATGGTCTTCATCTAAAATTTTAAGACCTTTGTTTAAATCGATATCTACATTATCTTTTTTAAACCACGGAAGATCAATCATCCAATCTAAGTAATTTCTAACAACTGTTGCTTCCGCAGACATAGGACTCATGTTTTTTAACTTCTTAAGCTCTGACATGCACTTTTTCTCGACTTCTTTTGGCATTTTAGCTTTTTGAATTGATTTTTTTAGGTTAGTAGTTTCATCTTTCCCATCTTCAATTTCACCTAATTCCTTTTGAATTGCTTTTAATTGTTCGTTTAAATAATACTCTCTTTGAGTCTTTTCCATTTGAGTTTTAACTCTTCCTCTAATTCTTTTTTCTACTCCAATGATACTTGTTTCACTTTCCATCATTTTAATAGCGGCATTTAATCTTTTCTTGACATCCAATGTTTCAAAAATTTGTTGCTTTTCAGATATCGATGCATTTAGGTTTGAAACAATATTATCAACAATTTTAGATGGGTCCTTTAATTCTTTAATATTGCTAATTGTTTCTGATGAAATTTTTTTATTTACAGACGTTAATTTTTCTAATTTTTTTACAGCTGTAAGAGCTAGTGTTAGTAGATCTTCCTCTTTGTTTAGAACATCTTTTTGATGTTCATACGTACAAGTAATAAATTTTTCATCATCCTTGAAATCAATAATTTTTACTCTTTTAATTCCCTCAACTAAAACCTTTACTGTGCCGTCTGGAAGTTTTAAAAGTTGTAGTATATTGCTTTCACAGCCATAAGAAAATACATCATTTTTCTTTGGATCATCAACCTCAGAATTTTTTTGAGTAACTAATATTATTTTTTTGTCACTTTTCATTACTTCGTTTAAAGCAGTAATAGATTTGTCTCTTCCAACAAATAGTGGAATTACCATGCTTGGAAAAACCACTATGTCTCTTAATGGCAATAAGGGCTGTGTTAATTTAACTTCCATATCCTTAAATATGGATATTATATTTTATAATGCAATAGGAAACTTTTGTTTATTAACTCTTATTAAGCCGCAGAAGTCTTTTCTGTTTTTGATTTGTTCTTAGAATGAACAATAATTGGCTGAGAGGTGCCCTTAGTTGTTCCACCATCAATAATAACTTCTTCTATGTTATCTTGGCCTGGAAGGTCAAACATAGTTTTAAGTAATAAATTTTCTAAGATTGATCTCAATCCTCTTGCCCCAGTTTTCTTTCTTATAGCTTTATTAGCAATATCTTTAACAGCTTGATCTTTAAATGTTAATTTCACGCCTTCTAGTCTAAATAATTCTTGGTACTGTTTAATCAAAGAATTTTTTGGCTCTTGTAAAATTTTTACCAAAGATTTTTCATCCAAATCTTCAAGAGTAGCTGTAATTGGTAATCTTCCAATAAATTCTGGAATCAACCCATATCTTAATAAATCTTCGGGCTCAAGTTTTTTCATCCATTCTCCAGTTTTTTTATCTTCTAAAGTTTTTACTTCTGCTCCAAACCCAATAGAAGACCCTTTGTCTCTTTGAGATATTATTTTATCAAGACCAGCAAAGGCTCCTCCACAAATAAACAGTATATTGGTTGTGTCTACTTGTAGAAATTCTTGTTGTGGATGTTTTCTTCCTCCTTGAGGAGGAACGCTTGCAACTGTTCCCTCCATAATTTTTAATAAAGCCTGTTGAACTCCTTCTCCAGATACATCTCTAGTAATAGATGGATTTTCTGACTTTCTACTAATTTTGTCAACCTCATCTATATAAACAATTCCTCTTTGAGCTTTTTCAACATTATAATCTGCTGCTTGTAATAATTTTAAAATTATGTTTTCAACATCTTCACCTACATAACCTGCTTCGGTTAGTGTAGTAGCATCAGCCATGGTAAAAGGCACATCAAGTATTCTTGCAAGAGTTTGGGCTAATAATGTTTTTCCACATCCAGTTGGTCCTACCAGCATAATATTAGATTTAGATAGTTCAACTGTTTTGCTTGTTTTATTTTCGTAGTTTAATCTTTTGTAATGATTGTGAACTGCAACTGATAAAACTTTTTTTGCATGAGATTGTCCAATCACATAGTCATCAAGAACCTTGCATATTTCTTTTGGTAAAGGTAATCCATCCTGATGTTTAACAAAATTATCTTTGCTTTCTTCTTTAATTATATCCATACAAAGTTCTACGCATTCATCACAAATGAATACAGTTGGACCTGCAATTAACTTTCTAACTTCGTGTTGGCTCTTGCCACAAAAAGAACAGTAAAGAATATTTTTATTATTACTCATAATTTTTAATTCGAATCAATTTAATACTTTAATACATATGATGCAATGTAATCAAGTGGAGGTTGTGGACAATCTATATATTGTTACCTAATCTCTCTTTTCTACCACTTTGTCTATCAAGCCAAAACTTTTTGCATTATCAGGAGTCATAAAATTATCTCTCTCTAATGCAGATTTAATTTCATCAACAGATTTTCCAGTATGTTTTGAATAGATTTCATTTAATCTTTTTTTTAAAGACAAAACCTCATTAGCGTGAATTTCAATATCTGTTGCCTGTCCTTGAAAACCAGCTGAAGGTTGATGAACCATTATTCTGGAATTTGGTAACGAAAATCTTTTTCCTTTTGCGCCAGCTGCTAACAAAAATGAACCCATGCTTGCTGCTTGTCCAATACATAAAGTGCTGATTTCTGGCTTGATGTATTGCATCGTATCATAAATACCAAGTCCAGCTGTTACAAGTCCGCCTGGACTGTTGATATATAAAGAAATTTCTTTCTTTGGGTCTTCAGACTCTAAAAATAATAGTTGAGCAGTAACTAATGATGCAACTGAATCATTAATTGGACCAACTACAAATACAATTCTTTCTTTAAGCAATCTTGAATAAATGTCATATGCTCTTTCTCCCCTGCTTGATTGTTCAACAACCATAGGAATAAGGGTATTTAATTGTTCTGGTATTTTAATAGACATAATCGATTCGATTAATCTTATACAACTTGTGATTACTTTTTGCTAACCTTTTTTGCTTTTTTAGGTTTTGATGTGGGGGTTTTAGTTTTTTTAGTTTCTTTCGATTTTGTTTTTACCTCTTTTTTTTTAGGATCTGTTTTTTTCTTATTTTTCTCATCTCCATCTTTTTTAGCAAGTTTAGCTTGCTCTTTAATATTGTTTTCATTTTCTTGTTTTAGAATTTTCTCAGCTTCTTCTTTGGTAATTTCTTTTTTAGTTATTTTTGCTTTTTTCTTAATTTCTTCAATTATTTTTTCTTCGTAAATTTGTCCCCTTAAACTATCTATGGCTGCAGGATTTTGTTCATAATAATCTTTAACAATCTTCTCTTGACCTGGCATCATTCTAAATTGTTTTTGTATTTCAACATTTATTTCTTCCTGGGACACATTAATTTTATTTTCTTCTCCAAAAGCATTTAAAATTAATCCAGTTTTAATTCTTTTTTTAGCTTGTTCCTCTAATGATTTTTGGTTCTTTTTAACTTCATCTTCCTTCATTCCTTGAGATAATATTTTAACTTCCTGTTCAATTAAATTACCAGGTAATTGGTCTAGTTTTTCTCTCTCTATTTGCTCAAGAATACTTTTCTTTGTAATCATGGCTAATGAATTTTTATATTCATCATTAATTTGTTTTGAAATAAGTTCTTTTAAATCAGCTAAATCTTTTGCACCCATATTTTTAGCAAAATCATCATTAATTTTTACTTCTTCTGGAATTCTTACTGCTGTAATATTACATTCAAACACAGCACTTTTATTAATAAGGTCTTTTTCAGGAAAATTTTCAGGTAGATTTACTTCTACATTTTTTGTGTCACCTGATTTAACACCTTCTAATTGTTTATCAAAGCCTTTTATAAATAAATCTTTTCCAAGAACTAATTGAGTATTTTTACCTTCGTTACCCTTAAATTCTTTGCCGTCAATAGTTCCTTTATAATCAAAAATTACGAGATCATTAATTTTTGAGCTATAATTTGCTTCTGCATCTTTAAAATTGTTTTGGTTTTTTGCAATTTCACTAATTCTTTTATCTGTTTCTTTTGGATCAATTTTTACGACATACTCATCTACTCTTATTGAGCTTAATCCTTTGGCTGAAACATTTGGTAATTCAGTGACTGAAATAATGTATTCTAAATCTTTACCTTCACCAAAAGACTTTAGATCTATTTTAGGTTGTCCGGCCGGTTTAATTTTATTTTCTTCTAAAGCTTTTGTTGTTGTATCTTTTAGCAACTTATCAATTACTTCACCATAAACAGCTTTACCAAATTGTCTTTTTAATATTTCGGTAGGTACTTTACCAGGTCTGAAACCTTTTATTACAACGTCTTTTCTTATTTCTTCATATTTTTCATCCATGAAGCCTGAGATTATTTTCTTATCTATGAATACTTTAAGATCTTTTTCTAAACCCTTTTTATTTTCAATTGTTACTTTCATAATCTATTTATGGTAGGCGAGAAAGGACTCGAACCTTCACAGCTTGCACTATTGGTTCCTAAGACCAACGCGTCTACCAATTCCGCCACTCGCCCAAATTTATGCTGTTTTATATAGTATTGATCTAATTTGTCCAATCAGAATAATAGTGTAAAAGGATATAAATATATAAAAAAATGATAGTTTCACCCTGTATAAGCATTTGCAAAATGGATCCAGTAACTGGATATTGTTATGGCTGTGGAAGAAATAATGATGAAAAGAAGATTTGGAAGGACCAGAATACCAAAGATGAGTGGAAAAAACAAAATTTAGAAGATATTCAGAAGAGAATGCAAGGATGGCAGCTTGAAAGTTTCAAAGAATCTTATGAACATAAAAAAAATAACGGAATATCGTTATTTAAAAAGAAGCAACTGAATGACTCAGACTAGATTAGTAGTAATAATTTATATAATTGGAATTCTTATTGGAGCATTTTTTTTTGATTTGTGGGGTGCCGAAACAAGTGTTGTCAAAAGTTTAGCAGCAATGTTTTGGACAGCATTATTGCTTATAGCTATTGTATTTGCTGATAAAAAAAAGGATTAATTAATCTTTTTGTATTAGTTCACTTATAAATAGATCTCCATTACCATCATCAACAGCTTTTTTATAAAAAGATTTTTTTACATCTGCTAATTTTTCTGCATTACCTGAGTCTTTCAGCATTTCATGGATATAAGTAAGGTCTTTTAAAGTGTTGGAAGTTGAAAATTTAAATCCAGTATAATCATCCTTAAGAACATTATCAAAAATTCTATTTAAAGCTGTTGAATTTCCAGATCCTAATTTTGCTACTGCAAAAAGTTTTTCTAAATCAATATCTAATTTTTTTGCGCTCTTGATGAATTCAATAACATTTGTTGCGGTGCCGAGTGACAAAAAATTATTTAATAACTTAGACTTTGCTCCTTTACCCACTTCACCAAAATGGAAATAATCTTTACAAAAAGTTTTTAAATAAACTTCAGATTTTTTAAAATTTTCCTCTGATGCTCCAACAATACCTCCACAAACACCTTCTTCTGCTTGAACGGGACCTCCCATCACAGGGCATTCAATATAGTTAATTTTTTGTTTTGAAAAAATCTGTTCCATTTGAATAGATCCATTTTGGTTATGTGTTGTAACATCAATAATTAATGTATTGTCTTTTAGTAAAGTTGAGACTTTTTCCGCAATACTTAGGGCGATTGGTGTATTAGTTACACAAAGAAATAATGCATCTAAATTTTTTTCACACAATTCATTATAAGATTTTACCTCAATAGCACCATCACTTACAATTTTATCTATCGGTGCCCTTTTTTTGTTTGCAATAACAAATAGTTTATTTCCCTTTTTTAAAATATTTTTGGCTATTCCATAACCCATATAGCCAACACCAATAAAACCTACATTCATAATTTTAAATAATTATAGTATAAGACTCATTGATTAAAAATTAATATTTATGAAAAAAAGTTTTAAAAAACTTGAAAACTCAATAATAAATTGTAAGAAATGTCCAAGACTTGTAAACTTTAGAAACCAGGTAGCAAAAGATAAAAGAAAACAATATATAAATGAGAAATATTGGGGGAAACCAATAACTGGTTTTGGTGACCGAAAAGCAAGAATTTTATTAGTTGGTTTAGCCCCTGCTGCACATGGTGGCAATAGGACTGGAAGAGTTTTTACAGGTGATAGATCATCTGAATTTTTGTACAAATGCCTTCATAAAGCCAAATTATCTAACAAATCAAATTCAGTTCACAGAAATGATGGTTTAATACTAAATGATAGTTTTATAACTACCGCATTAAAATGTGTCCCTCCAGGAGATAAGCCAACTAGAAATGAACTTAATAATTGTTTTAAATATTTTAATAAAGAAATTGAATACTTAGAAAATTTAAAGATCATTGTAGCACTTGGGAAAATAGCTTTTGATGCTTGTATACAATTTTATAAAAAACATTACAAGATTGATTCAAATATTAAATTTGGACATAGTAAATTCTTCAAACTCCCAAATAATATCTTATTGGTAGGTTCTTATCATCCAAGTCCAAGAAATGTTAATACTGGAAGAATTGATTTTAATAAAATGACTAATTTATTTCTTAAGGTTAAAAAAGTCATTTAATCAATTGACTTTTAAATTCTACTGGAAGTTTTGATGGTTTGCCCTTTTCATCTACTGAAGCTAATAATATTTCAGCCTCAACAATCATACTATCATTGACAAAAATATGCTGTTTCATTCTTATTGATACATTTTTAACTTCTAACACTTTAGAAATAATTTTTAAATTGTCTTCAAGTTTTGCAGGTTTATGGAAATTTAAGTTGCAAGATTTAACAATTATATAAATCCCAAATTTTTCTATAAGATTTTTATTACTAAAATTTAAGGATGTGATTGCATCTGTTCTAGCTCGTTCCAAAAATTTCAAATAATTGGCATAATAAACTACTCCTCCACTATCAGTGTCTTCATAGTAAACTTTAAAGTTTGATTTAAATTCCATATAAAAAATATATTATCAAAGACGAGGAATATATATACTAATGATTATTTGTTTATGAAAATATATATAATTTGGCTTATAGGAGTTGTATTGTGGAACTTTGGATATCCTCAAGCAAAACCACTTCTTGATGTAATTGCTGCAATTCTGCTCTCGTTTTTAAGTTTAGTACTCAAAAAATATATAAAATAAATTACTCAGACGAAAAATAAATATTTTGATAATAACTTATAGCTTTCATCTTTGAATTATCTGTGTCAGCCATAATAGCAACTCCATCCAACTCTTGAACTTCTAGTTTATGAAGTTTTTTAAAATCCTCTCTAACATTTGCTTTAACTGTAATCCACTCATCAAAGTTATTTTTTGTAGTGGATAAAACATAATCTATTGACTTTTTTGTATAAGGGCTTCGTTTATAATCATCAATATTTAAATTGCTAGAATACACATAATTAATGGCTCTATTAGATAGTGGTGTAGCACCTGTCTTTTTAATTACAAAAACTCTTGCAGCAAAATCATGTCCTTTCTTTGTATTTTCTTTTATTCCTTTTAAATCTTTTTCAACTTTCCAAGTAATATTAATATAAGGAGTGGCCTCTAAATCTATTTTTATCTCTTTGCCCAGACCAGAAGCTGCATTATCTGCTACTGCTTTTAAGTAATTACCATTTTCATTTTGTCCAATTGTATAAATCGTTTTAGCATCGGCACCTCTAACTTTTCTAACTTGCAAATTAGAGAGCTCATCTTCTGTAAAATCAAATATCACTTTTTCTTCAGCTGTAGATACTGAAGATAAGATAATTGAGCATAAAAATAATAATAAAATTTTTTTCATGAAAGCCTCTATAGACAGTTTAATTTTTTTTTCAATATTACCAATTCATTATGGCAATAAGACAATTTTTGGAGCAGAACAACTGCCATCATGGATTTGTTTAAAAGCTTCAGCTCCTTTTTTAAGTTCGCGGTATTCAATCCAAGATAGGTCGCCTATCTCTTTGTCTGCTAAAATCTTAATAGTATTTTCAAAATCTTTGTTGGTATAACAGTAAGTGCCTATAAATGTTACTTCCTGGAGTGTTGCCTTTCTAAAATTAAATGTGCCAGATGGTTGAGTTAAACCTATATGTATAATACTACCGCCGGGTTTGATTACAGATATAGCTTGTTGTCTAGACGCTTCTAATCCTACAGTATCAAAAACAATATCAAAACTATTTTCTTCAACCTCTTTATCATTTGGTTTTACAAATTTGCCCTCAAAATATTTTGAACAAACATCTAATCTTAGTTTATTTGGATCAGACATAACTATATTTTTATTTCCTTTAATTTTAGATAAAATCAATGAACATAATAATCCAATTGCTCCTGCACCTTGTACCAAAGTTCTACAGGCAGAGAGAGGTTTTTTCAAAGATATCTCTCCCATCAATACAGCATGCAATGATACCGCTGTGGGTTCAGCGATTGTCGCTTCGCTTAAATCCAAACGATTAGGAATTTCATAGATATTTTGATTTGGGGTTGAAACAAGTTCCGCAAATACTCCACTTCTCTCATATGGTCTATTCATACCTAATAAAACTCTCTTAGGACATAAATGTTCACGTTCATTGGTACAATACTCGCATTTGCCACAAGTGATTAATGGATTCAATACAACATTTTTATCCTTAAATTTACCATTTTGAATTTTTCCACTTACCTCATGACCAAGTATCAATGGTGGAATTCTTCTTTCATCTTTACCGTGATATGCATGCATATCTGATCCACATATTCCTGAAGCATGAACTTTTAAAATACTTTCTCCACTTACCTCAGTTGGATCTTTCTCATCTCTATAAGTAAGTTCTTCAACACCTGTATAAACTAAAGCTTTCATAATTATTTTTCATTTAGAAGATAATACATAAAATATGAAACGACAAAGCCTATAATCCAGGAAAAAGTTTTAAAATCTACAAAATTGACATTCCAAATAATTGAAAATGAAAAAATAAAACCAATTAATACGGCATATACTGCTTTATAATTCCATCCACCTGAATAGATGTACTCATTTTCCGGTCTGATAAAAAAAAGATCTTTGTGGTTAATTTTTTCTTTTTTAACTAGATAGTAGTCTGCAATGATAACTCCAAAAATTGGTCCAAAAAATGCTGCCAAACTATCTATTAGTTTTATTGTTTCTATCTGGCTTAGTATTGACGGCCACAAACTTCCTGTTATCAGTCCAAATATTAAAATTAGTATTCCTGCACTTTTGAGATCTAAGTTTTTAGGTAAAAAATTAATTATACTATTTTGTGTTGGAACATAATTGGTTATTAAATTTGTCGAAAGTGACGAGAATATTGTGAAAATTAATGCGTAAACTGTTAGATATACATTGTCAATCTTTCCTATTATATCCATTGGCTTTGTAATTATTTGATCAACCACGATTAGCTTTTGATTCAATAAAACATCAACACCTATTACAATAGTAGTTGCTAGAAAGGAAAACATAATCATATTCAAAAATAAAAATAAATTTCCTATTTTAAAATCTTTACTAGTTTTTACATATCTTGAAAAATCTCCATAATTCAAGAGCACAATGGAAAAATATGAAAAAATTGTCCCTGTAAGAATAAAAAAGGGCATTACATTTGATTTAGAAATCAGATTAGTACTAGTTGTATTAGATTTTAGAGATTGAAATATTTGAGTGCTATTTTCAGCAATAAGCATAACAAAAAAGAAAATTAAACCGAAGTAAACAAATATTGCGGAGAATTTTAAAAACCCTTGATTATATCTTTGACCATTCGTAAATAAAAAAAATTGAATAAAAAATGTTACTATTAATGAAAACCAATCTATAATATTTAAGCCTAGAAAAAATTCTAAAACAAATTCACTTTCTAAAATTTGTGGGTCGAATATGTAATAAATAATAATTCTTGTTAGGTATGTTATAGATTTGGATATAAAGTATGTTTGAATTCCAAACATAAAAATTCCAACAATTGATCTTAATAAACTTAAATATCTAGCACCATTTAAGCCCATGGACATTCTCATCAAAACTGGAAAAGGTAATCCATGTTTTTGGGATGGGTGACCAATTAAAGAAATAAAAAAATACACAAGAATTGATGCAGCTATTGAGGAAGATAAAACTAAATAAGTACTTAAATTATAGATTAAATACAAAGAAGATATAAGAGCAAATCCTGCAATAGTTTGAATACTATTTGCCCAATAACAGAATAAATCTGCCGAAGTCCATGTTTTGTTACTTGGATTAACTGAAGCTAATTCAAAATTTTTTAATTCTATATTTTGACTCACTTTAAAGATTCTAAACTAATATTTTTATATGTCTATAAAAGTGATAACAGTAAGATATTAATACATGAGTTTTTTAAAAAGTAATATTGGTTACATTTCAATGTTCATTGCTGTTATAGGCTTTGGCTCTGGTCCTCCATTTGTAAAATTAGCACTACAAGAGTTTTATGTAATGGATTTAATGGCAGTTCGATTCTCTTTAGCATTTATTTTAATGTTAATATTTGCTCTTTTAATGAGAGTAGATTTATCTATTAAAAAAATTGGATTAACTCCTTTTTTAATGGGTCTACTAAATCCTTTTTTAGTAACTCTTAGTTTTCATATAGGGCTGTTGCTAACCTCTCCTGTAAGTGGTGTTGCTTTGATAAGTACACTTCCTATTTGGCAGCCTTTTGTAGCAAGAATTTTTTTAAAAGAAAAAATTGAAGTTAAAGTAATAATTGGTGCATTTATTACAATTATTGGAACTTTAATTCTATTATCAACTCAAAAAAAAATAGGAGGTGGAAATTATTTAGGGGATTTTATTATATTTTTAGGAATGATGTGTGTCTCTATTAATGAAGTACTTGGAAGACGTTTTATGCAAACCAAAGTAAATCAATTGGGTGTTAATACTTTTCAATACATGATTGGAGCAATCTTATCTGTTCTAATACTTTTTATATTGTGGCCTGATAGTAGTTTCAAATATAATAATTACTTAAATTTAAGTCCTCCAGTTCTTGCAGCCATAACATTATCTTTTATAACCTTTGGAGCTTATTTATTTTATAACTTTGCTTTGAGAAGAGCGCCAATTGGAAGAATTAGTTTGATGTATCCATTAACAGGTCCTATTGGTGCTACAATGTCATGGATAGTTTTGGGTTCTACAATATCCATTAATATATTTATATCCTTGATAATTATTTTAGTAGGAACAATTATTCCTCAAATTAATAAAAAAGCTAAGGGCTAGGATACATTATACTTGGTAACCATAATGCTATTTGGGGAAATATAATAATTAATATTAAGCCAATTAATTGAATAACCATAAATTGCATCATACCTAAATATATATCTTTTAAATCCCATTGAGGTACCACACCTTTTAAGAAATAAGCTGATAAAGCTACAGGTGGAGATAGCCAGGCGGTTTGTAAATTGACAGCTACAAGAATAGCAAACCAAGTTAAGTTAAAACCTAATTCTAAAATCAAAGGTAGAACTATTGGTAAAACTATTAATACTATTGGAACCCATTCTAAAGGCCAACCTAGTAGAAATATTGCAGCCATTATAATCGCTAAAATCACATATTTATTTACATCAAGATTTAATAAGAAGTCTGTTAATAGAGATGGAGTTCCTAATTTTGAAAATACCGCACCAAAGAAATTTGAGGCTGCAACTAAAAACATAATTAATGCTGTTATCTCTAATGTTTTCAATAGAGCTTCTTTCAGACCATGATAAGTAAGTTTTTTATATGCCAGTGCTAAAAGTATTGCCCCAAAAGCTCCCATGCCGGCACCTTCAGTTGGAGTTGCAAGACCAAATAAAATACTTCCTAAGGCAAAGAAAACTAAACCTGCAGGAGGAATTAAACCCATTAAAAACTCATACCAAACCTTAGCCATATTTTTTGGTCGTTCTGAAGCTGGTAATACAGGACCAAGTTTAGGATTTAAAAAACATCTTAACGTTGTGTAAGCGGCATACAAAAATGCTAAAAGAATTCCTGGGATGATTGCTGCTGCGAATAAATCTGTAACTGGTATTTCTAATACAGGACCCATAACAACTAACATAATGCTTGGAGGAATTAAAATTCCTAAAGTACCCCCAGCACAAATTAGACCCGCTGAAAGTCTGGTGTCATATCCTGTCCTGATCATAGTTTTTCCAGCCATAATTCCCAAAATTGTGACAGATGCTCCAACAATCCCAGTTGCTGCTGCAAAAATAGTTGATACAAACATAACAGCATAAAACAATGCACCTCTAGTTTTTGAGAGCATTAATTGTACCGCGTTAAATAATCTTTCCATCAATCCAGCTTGCTCCATCAAAATTCCCATAAATATAAATAGTGGAACGGCGGCCAGGGTATTCTCGGTCATTATCATATTAAATTGCAAGGTCATTAAATAGAAAACTAACTTTCCAAAGCCCCAATAACCAAAAACAAGACCTAAAAAAATCAACGTAAATGAAATAGGAAATCCAACAAAAATTGCAAACAACATGCAACCAATCATTATTGCGCCGATTATTTCTGGTGAAAAGAATTCCATTAAGGCCATCTTCCTTTCACAAAAGCATAATATGTTTTAAGTATTTCAGAAAAACCTTGAACTAAAAGTAAAAAGGCTCCAATTGGCATACAACTTTTTAATGGCCACATTATTGGCATCCATGTAGTGTCCATTGCTCTTTGAATTCTTACTTTTCCACCTAAACATTCTTCAAGATTTGATCTTCCACAAATTGATGTGTAAGCATAATCAAAACTTACATAAAAAAATACTAAGAAACCTGGTATAAAAAATAAAAGATATAAAAATAGATCAACTCTAGCCTGATTTTTAACTGTCCAATTTCTGTAGAGAAAGTCAGCTCTTATATGAATACCTTTTGATAATGTATATGCTGCACCAAGCATAAACAAAGCCCCTGCTAGCATTCTGCTAATATCAAAAGACCAAAGTGTAGGTCTATTAAAAAAATGTCTTCCAATTACTTCATGTATCATTGCATAAATAAGTGGAATTGTGATCCACATTATTATTTTGCCTGATAAAAGCATTTTTGAATCAATAAATTCGATTGTTTTAGCCATCCAAGGAATCATGTCCTCAGGCATTTTTGTACTTGTTCTTCTTTCAGCAATTAATTCGTCAGTAATATCTAGATTTTCTTTAACTTTAGGTTCTTTATCTTTATCAACCATTGAACAAGTATATTATTTAAAATTAAATTGTTAAAAAAACGGGGATTAGTTAAATCCCCGTTTTTTATAATGTTACTTATTGTTGTGCTGCAAATGCAGATCCAATTGATGCATCAGATGTTTCCATTTGTGCAATAAAAGGTACAACAACTTTTGCGTGCTCAGTCATGTGCTCATAGACTTGTTTAAAGAAAGCATTTTCTGCTGCATTCTTTTTAAGAGTAGCTTGAGCAGCGTTCATGTACTCAGTGAAATAATCAGCTGGTGTATCCCATAGTTTTACACCATGATTCTGAGTAAGATCAATTAACGCTTTTCCGTTTTCTACAGCTCTGTTTGTAATATTTCTTGTGATCATAGCTTCAGATGCAACTTCCATTGCATATTTTTGATGATCAGTTAAAGAATTATAAACATCACCATTTATGTAAATGTCTCCATTTACAACGTTTTGGTGAAGACCTTGTAGATAATAGTTTTTAAGAACTTTTTGGAAACCAAATACTGAGTCTGGTTTTGGACAACACCACTCTGCAGCATCAATTGTTCCTTTTTCAAGCGCTGGTAAAATATCACCACCTGATAAAGATACTGATGCAATTCCGATATCTTTGTATGTTTGTCCTGGAATTCCTGGAGGAGTTCTGAATCTGTATTTTCTGAAATCATCCATATTCTTGATCGGCTCTTTAAACCAACCTAATGCTTCTGGTCCAGATGATGCCATCACAAAACCTTTAACATTCATTCCCATTTCGTTCCACAATTGGTCGTATAACTCTTTACCACCATTGTCGAAGTACCATGCTAACCAAGATTTAGTACTTAAGCCAATTCCTCCACCAGCAACTGGCGAACCAAATAACATCGCAGCTGGGTGATAGTTTGACCAGTAGTGAGTCCATGCTGCACCACCATCTACCAGACCTTTGTCGACGGCTTCTAGTGTTTCTTTCATTCCAACAACTTCACCTTTTGATAAAAGTTCAAATTTTAACTCACCTCGAGTTAATTTTGTTACTCTGTCAGTCCACATTTTTACGATTTGTCCATCGTAAGATGTTTTAGGAAAAGTAAGTTGGATTTTTAATGTTTTAGCAGATGCAGAACCAATTACTGAAACTGCAAATACTAAAGCTAAAATCATTGATGTGATTTTTTTCATTATATATCCCTCTCTTTATTGTTATTAAGACTTAATAATACGCTAAGTTAATATTATTGGCTGAGAAATGTAAAACGTTAAATTGTTACATAAATTGAATATGCAACTTGAGGTTTAATGGCTAATCTTTGCCTTTTGGGTCAAAAGGGTAATCCCAAGCATCGCCACCAATTTTTTTTGATATACCTGAATAATCAGTTTCAGACTCTCCCTCATTACAAAATTCCGAAAAAATTTCTAAAGCATGTTTTCCTAAAGGGGTTGATGCGCTAACTGATTTTGCAGCATCATTTGCTAATTTTAAATCTTTTGTCATCATTGCAGCAGAAAAACCAGGTCTGTATTTATTGTTTGAAGGAACGCCATCTGTTAAATTCGGTAAGGGAGTGTAAGTCGATAGGGCCCAATTATTTCCAGATGCATTTTTCATTATTTCATGGACTTTTTTTAAATCCATCTTTAGTCTTTTTGCTAACATTAATGCCTCTGATGCAGCTATCATTGAAATACCTAAGGACATATTATTACAGATTTTAACTCCAACACCGCTTCCTTGGGGTCCAGCGTGCAAAATTTTTTGACCCATAATGTCCATTAATGGTCTTGCTAAGTTTACAGACTCGTCATCTCCACCAACTAAAAAATTGAGTTTGCCTACTCTTGCACCCATAACACCTCCTGTAACAGGTGCATCAATCATTTTGATACCTCTACTTTTAGCTTCTTTGCCGAGTAATAAAGAAGTTTCTATATCGATTGTTGAACAATCAATAATTAATGCATCTTTTGATATTTTATCGATTATTCCTTTCTCACCTAAAAAAAGTGACTTAACATGTTTTCCCTCAGGTAACATTGAAATTATAAAATTTGCACCCTCGAATACTTCATCTAAAGTTTCTACTACGTTTAAATTTGCTTCTTTTGCTTTTTGTATCATTTCAGGAGAAACATCATAAGCTTTAACTTTTTTTCCAGCTTTAACTAACTGGTAAGCCATTGGATTACCCATATTTCCAACTCCTATGAAAGCAATTTGATCTGTCATATTCAACTATCTATATTTGATTTTCCTCGATTTATCAAAACTGTTTTACTTTGAGTAAAATGATTTATCATACTATCAAACGCATATTCTTTACCTAGACCACTCATTTTTAAACCACCATAAGATACATTTGCTCTTGGAGCAACGCATTGGTTTACTTGAACAAATCCTGCTTCAATATCTTCAACAAACTCTAGAGCTCTAGACAAATTTTGAGTCCAAAGTACAGCTGATAATCCAAATGGTGTATCGTTCGCACTTTTCATTACCTCTTCAAATGTTTTAAATGGAATAGCACAAGCTACTGGCCCAAAAATCTCTTCCTGACAAACAGGTGAGTCTACTGGCACCCCTGACATAAGTGTAGGCTCATAAAAGAAACCATTTTTATAATCACCACCTGTCGGTTGATTACCACCATGTAAAACTTTAGCTGAAGAATTTTGTTTTGCTATATCCATATAATGCAAAGTTCTTTTTAGTTGCTCCTCTGAGATAATCGCTCCAATATCAGATCCTTCATCTAAAGCATTTCCCATTTTTAGTTTACTTAGTTTTTCAACTGCACCATTGATAACTTTATCATAAATTTTTTCCTGAATGTAAACTCTAGACCCCGCAGTACATGCTTGTCCTTGACGGGTATACCTCATGCCATCAATTACACCTTGAATTGCAATATCTAAATCAGCGTCACTCATTATTATATTTGGATTTTTCCCACCAAGTTCTAAAGTAACAGGACATAATTTCGGAGCAGCTTTTTCAGCAATGATTTTTCCAACAGAGAAAGATCCCGTAAAAGTGACTTTTCTTACCATTTCATGACTTACCAAAGGTTCACCACACTCTTCTCCGTACCCTGAAATAACATTTAAAACTCCAGGCGGCAGTTCTTGTTGGAATATTTCAGATAACAGTAAAGCGCAAAAAGGTGCTTGTTCAGCTGTTTTTAACACAACGCTGTTACCAGCAACTATTGCTGGAGCAATTTTAGCAACTGTTAAAAATAAAGGAGCATTCCATGGTACAATTGCACAAACGACACCAATTGGATCTCTTGTTGTATAATGAATGGTATTTGGGATATTAGGTGGATAATTCTCGCCCTTTAACTCTCCTGATAGGCCTGCAAACATATTTGTTAGCTCAATAGATGCAGCGGTTTCTGGCACAGCTTGAGTTCTTAAAGCATTACCAGTATCTAATGAAAGCAATGTCTCAATTTCAGATTTTCTTTCCTCTAATCTCTTCGCACCTGCAGCAACCATCTTTCCTCTTTCACGTGCTGGTATTTTTTTCCATTTTTGAAATGCTTTAAGAGCAGACTCGACTGCAATATTAACATCATTCTTATCACATTGTGGTGCTGAACCAATATTCTCTCCTGTGCTAGGATTTAAAACAGGTATTTTTTTATTAGTTTGAGCAGAAATTAATTTACCATCTATTAAAATTTTATCTGATAATCTTTTTGCATTATTAAGAGCTAATTCATAATTTTTTTCAAAATTATTCATTATCTAACTCTCCTTTTCGAACCTTAGAGGAAAGCCATCCACCATCAATTTTAATCTCAGATCCGTTTATAAAATCTGATTCATCACTTGATAAAAATACTGCTGCTCCTACAATATCTTTTGGTTGCCCCCATCTTCCTACAACTGTTTCTTTTCCCCAGGCTTCGCCATGTTTTGGATCTTCAGCATATTTTTGGTTGAAAGGAGTTGATATTAATCCAGGACAAATAGTGTTAACGTTTATATTTTTTCCAGTAAGATCAACTGACAATGCTCTCGTTAAGCCTAGCACCCCACTTTTAGCTGCAACATAACCTACTCTATCAGGTCTACCCATAAAACTAGCTATAGAGCCAAAGTTTATAATTTTTCCCTTACCGTTTTTAATCATGTGAGGAATTACAGCCTGACTTGCAAGAAATGGTGCTGTAAGATTAACTGAAATCATATCGTCCCAGTCCTGTTTAGAATGATCTAACAATTTTTTTACATGTCTTATGCCTGCGTTATTTATAAGGATATCAATTTTTCCAAATGTTTGAATGGTTTTTTCTACCATTTCATTAATACTATCTTTTTTAGAGACGTCAGTTTTAACGATTATTGCTTCACTGCCTGTATCTAGAATCTTTTTTTTAGCATTTTCTGAATTTGTAATATCTATTTCTGCTATAACAATCTTAGCGCCCTCTTTTGCTAGACCTAAGCAAATTTCTTCGCCTATACCTTTGCCTCCACCTGTAACTATTGCTACTCTATCTTTAAGCTTCATTTTTTAAATGACTTGACGTTATTTTAAAAAGGAAACTAATGCTTTTTCCTCGCTAATCCAAGCTTTTATTCCGCCCTTTAAAACGTATACATTTTTAAAACCGAGGTCCTCTGCAAAGGCATTACCTAAAATTGATGCAGTCTCTCCATCATTACTAACGAAAATAATTTCAATATTTTGTGACTCTGCGCCAGCTAAAGCTCTAACTCTATCCATTAAATAAACATTAAATTTTCCATTTTTATCGAACGCAGTCTCTTGAAATGATCCTTTAATTACACCAGTTTTTTTCCATTGATCGTCTGTTCGAATATCTAAAACAACTGCATTATTATCTAATAAATTTTTTAATTGATCAGATGAAATTAAATTATAATTTGGATCCAAAACATCAATAATCTTAAATTCAAAAATAAGATCTGAATTTGGAGGTATCACACCTCCAGCTCCTGAAGAACCATATGCCAATTCTGAGGGAATTTTAATTTTTCTGATTGTACCTTTATTTGTACCAACTATACCCATTTCAAAACCAGGTATAACTTCTCTCATTCCTATTTGAACCACTAAAGGTCTATCTTTTCCAACATTAGTATCAAAAACTTTTCCATCAATAAATGAACCAGTATATTCAATTTGTACCCAAGAATGATTAATAATTTTTTTTCCCTCACCTGGTTTATCAACTAAAATTTCTATCTCTGCTGAAAGTAAATTGGTTGTTAAAATTAAATATACTATTAAAAATTTTACAGTTCTCATTTTAGGATATTTTTAATTCTTTATATTTGTTCTTTTCAACTTTTATGCATTCATTTTTATATTTTGGCATTCCACCAGGATAAGGTAAAAAGGTCTTTGGTTTACTAGGTATATTGTCGCCTTTATACCATGAGCTTTTAGCTTTCATGAACAATGTTTTTTTAACTGAATTCATAATTTCTTTTTTCCATTTTTTTGCTGCAAGATTGCTAGTTTCAATCCTTTTTTTTTTATTTTTTTCTAAATATTTAATGCAATTTGTAATCCATTTAACATGTTGCTCTATTTGCACTGGAACATTTGTTAAAACTGATGGGCTGCCAGGCCCACTCACAATAAATAAATTTGGAAAATTTGGAACAAGAAGACCTAAGAAGCTTTTAGGACCTTTGCTCCAAAATTTAGATAAACTTATACCTTTTTTACCAGTTATATTTAGTTTTAAAATTGATCCAGTTAATGCATCAAAACCTGTTGCAAAAATAATTTTATCCAAAATGAATTCACTTTTTTTAGTTTTGATGCCTCTTTTAGTTATTTTAACTATTGGACTTTGTTTTAAGTCAACCAATTCGACATTTTTTTTATTAAACATCTCATAATAATTTGTATTTAAAGTAGGTCTTTTAGCTGTAAAAGGATGGTCAAAATTAGTTAATATATCAGCATATTTTTTATTTTTTACTGTTGAATATATTTTACTCTTTATAAAGTTAACTGCTGTTTGATTTGCTTTGATATTTTTTACTATATCATTAAATGTTGCCCTAAAAGATAGAGTTCCATGCTGCCAAGATTTTTCATAAAGTAAATTTCTTTTTGTCTCGTTAAAATCAAAAGCAGATTTTTTAGGAAATTCAAAGGGATGCCCTCCTGGGGTTCTTTTTAAAAAATTTCTGAGTTTTTTGAAATTTTGTTTATAATTTTTAATATTTTCTTTAGTTAGTTTTCTATTTCTTGCAGGAATACTAAAGTTTGGTGATCTTTGAAATAAAATTAATTTTTTAGCTTTTTTTGCAATTTCAGGTGCTATCTGGATTCCAGTAGAACCAGTTCCTACTTGTCCTACAATTTTGTTTTTAAAGTTTATTTTTTTTCTTGGCCATCTTCCACTATGATGTAATTGACCTTTAAACTGATTAATTCCTTTTATTTTTGGGAGATTTATAGATGACAAAGATCCAACAGCACATATTAAATATTTAGTGTAATATTTTTTTTTATTATTTGTCTGAATTTTCCATAAATTATTTTTTTCTAGATATTTTGCTGAAACTACTTTTTCGTTAAAAACTATATTTTTTTTTAATTTTAGTTCATTTGAAAAATATTTTAGATATTTTAAAATTACATTTTGCTTTGGATATCTTTCTTTCCACGTCCAATTTTTAAAAATTTTTTCGGAAAAAGTAAAACCGTAGGTAAAACTTTCGGAGTCACAACGAGCTCCTGGATATGTATTCCAATACCACGTGCCCCCAATATCTTTACCCTCCTCGATAACTAAAGTGTTTAATTTTAATTTATCTCTCAAACAGTGAAGCTGATATAAACCTGAAAATCCGGCACCAATAATTAATGCGTCTAAATATTTCATATTAATCTACCTAATCTTATTATTTAATTTATAAAGTATATGTTAAAAGATTTTTAATAAAATTTAATTATTTTTAATTAATATGGAAAACTTTGATTATATTATTTTAGGTGCAGGATCGGCAGGCTGTGTCTTAGCTAACAGATTGAGTACTAACCCTAATCACAAGGTATTATTAATTGAAGCAGGAAGCAAAGATACTAATCCATGGATACATATTCCAGGTGGATATTTTAAGACAATGTTGAACCCTAAAACAGATTGGTGTTTTCAAACAGAGAGAGAGAAATATTGTGATAATAGAGAAATGGTTTATCCAAGAGGTAAAACATTGGGTGGAAGTTCCTCTATCAATGGAATGCTTTATATAAGAGGCCAGTCTAATGATTTTAATTACTGGAGACAGCTTGGTAATGTTGGTTGGTCTTGGGAAGATGTTCTTCCATATTTTAAAAAATCAGAAGATTTTCAATTTGGTGAAAATGAATTTCATGGATCTGGAGGTCCCTTAGCTGTTCAAGAAATAAGAGGTACATTTAAAGTGTGTGATCTTTTTATGGATGCAGCAGAAGAGTTTGGTCATAAAAGAACTGATGATTTTAATAATGGAGATAACGAGGGCATGGGTTATTTTCCTTTTACGGTTAGAAATGGACTGAGATGTAGCACGGCAGTTGGATATCTAAATCCTGTAAAAAAAAGAAAGAATTTAAAAGTTGTTACAAATGCTCATGTTAAGAATATTGAGTTCGATAATAAAAAAGCAGACAAAGTAAATTACTGGATTGGTAACAATGTAATATCTGTAAAAGCAAATAAGGAAGTAATTTTAAGTTCTGGAACAATTGGTTCTCCTCATATTCTTCAAGCCTCAGGTATTGGTCCAGGTGAATTGTTAAAAAAAAATAACGTAAATGTTGTTAAAGATCACCCTGGAGTAGGCATGAATTTAACTGACCATTTAATGCTCAGACCAGTTTACAAAGTCAAAAATTTAGAGAGTTTAAATGATATTTATTACAGTATGACTAAAAAATTTATGACAGGACTTAAATATCTTTTATTTAGAAAAGGACCACTTACTGTTGGGGCTAGTTATTTATGTGGCTTTGTCAAAAGTGATCCACACCTGGCAACTCCTAATTTACAGTTTCACGTGTCTCCTGCTAGTACAGATGTATTAGGCAAAGGATCACTGCATAAATTTACAGCATTTACTCCTAGCATAACCAATGTAAGACCCACAAGTAGAGGTTCTATTGAACTAAAATCGTCAGATACAAGAGTTTCCCCAAAAATTAAAATGAATTATTTGTCTACAGATGAAGACAGAGAAATTGCAGGTAAAGCATTAAAAATTACAAGAAACATTGTAATGAATTCTAAAGCATACAAAAAATATGAACCAGAGGAATATAGACCTGGTATTCATATCACAGATAATGAGGAATTAGCTAAAGAGGCTGGAAAATTTTGCAGTACTATTTTTCACCCTGTAAGTACTTGTAGGATGGGTTCCGATGAAAATGCAGTCGTATCTGATAGATTAGTGGCTCATGGCTTGAAAAATTTAAGAATTGTTGATGCATCTGTTATGCCATCGATAACATCAGGAAATACTAATGCACCTACTATTATGATTGCTGAAAAAGCAGCGGATATGATAATAGAAGATGCTAGATGACAGAAGAAATTACAATTTTTTTTCAAATAATATTTATTGATTTAATTCTCGCTGGAGATAATGCCATTATTATAGGAATGGTTGCATCGAAGTTCCCTCCAGAACAAAGAAAAAAAATAATTTTCTGGGGAATTGGTGGAGCAGTAATATTAAGAATTTTATTAACGCTCATAACTGCTTACCTTTTACAAATAACAGGCCTTAGACTTTTAGGGGGTTTGTTGTTGTTATACATAGTTTACAAGCTTTATGTTGATGTAATTAAAAATTCACAGAGTGACGAGGAAAACATCAAAGTAGATAGTTCATCAATGCTTAAAGCAATTTGGACTGTTTTGTTAGCTGATTTTACTATGAGTTTAGATAATGTATTGGGCGTAGCAGGTGCTGCCAAAGATCATTACTTTTTATTAGTTTTTGGTCTTGTTTTATCAATTATATTAATGGCAACTGCTGCAACATTAATTTCTCGATGGATTAAAGAATACAAATGGATAGCTTGGGTTGGTTTATTTGCTATATTATTTGTTGCAATTGATTTAATTTATACGGACATCAAGTTATTTATTTAAATGTATTTGAAAAAAATTAATCTTAAAGGGAAATATGCTCTTGTAACAGGAGCAGGTAAAGGCTTAGGACGCGCTTGTTCAATTGCATTAGCTGAAGCAGGCGCAACAATTATTGGTTTGAGCAGAACATCCTCTGATCTTGATAAATTAGAAAAAGACATAAAAAAGGTCAAAAGTAAATTAATCAAAATTAATTGTGATGTAATGAACTACAGCGAATTACAGGAAAAATTAAAAAAAATAAAAATTATTGATATTCTTGTAAATAATGCAGGGACTAATATTCCAGAACCATTTGAGAAAATAAAACAGCAAAGTATGAATTATTTGGTAGATCTAAACTTAAAAGCTGCCTTTAATGTTGCACAGTTAGTTGTAAAGAAAATGATTAAAAATAAAAAAAGAGCTGGATCAATTATAAATATGTCATCTCAACTCGGTCATGTTGGCATGTCCGGTAGAAATATTTACAATATGACTAAATTTGGAATTGAAGGTTTAACAAAGGGTATGGGTGTAGAGTTAGCAACGAAAAATATTAGAGTAAATACAGTTGCCCCGACATTTGTTGAAACTCCTATGGTAAAAAAATTTTTTAAAAATAAAAAATTCAAAAATTTGGCTTTAGGCAATATTCCTATGGGCAAAGCAGCTAAAGAGAGTGATGTAGCTACAGCTGTATGTTTTTTAGCATCAGATGCTGCTGCAATGATAACTGGATCATCTATTCTGATAGATGGAGGATGGACAGCAAAATAATGAAAAAACTGTTGCTAATACTAGCAATTTTTTTTCCAACAAATATTTTTGCAATTGAATTTGATGGTAAATTTATTCAAGGTCATTTTATTTTAGGAAAAACAGATCCTAATTCAAAAATAATAATTGATAAAAAAGATGTCAAAGTATCAGATGATGGTTATTTTGTTTTTGGAATTGATCGAGATAGGAAGTTCGATGTTTTGATAACAAAAATTACTAACGGTAAATCAAAGAAAATAGTCAAAAAAGTTTTTAAACGTAAGTATAACATTCAGAGAATTGATGGATTGCCTGAAAATAAAGTAACACCACCTGATTCTGTTTATAAAAGAATTAAAAAAGAAAATGGGAAAATTGGAGAAGCTAGAGCAATTAACTCCAATTTAACTTTTTTTTCTGAAAAATTTATTATGCCAGTTGAGGGTATAATAAGTGGAGTTTATGGAAGCCAAAGAATTCTCAATGGTAAACCAAGATGGCCTCATTACGGTATAGATATTGCAGCAAAAAAAGGAACAGAGATTAAATCCTCTTGTACTGGGGTTGTCACGATGGCTGAAAATGACCTTTATTACACTGGAGGTACCATTATTATGGATCATGGTCATGGTATATCAACAATTTACTCTCATCTTGAGAATGTGATGGTTGAAGTTGGAGATTTGATTAAAAAAGGAGATATAATTGGAACTGTTGGTTCAACAGGTAGATCAACTGGTCCACATTTAGATTTTAGAATAAATTGGTTTCAAACAAGGCTTGATCCAATGACAGTTCTTCAATAGGCTATAAATATGAAAAATGATATTCAATCAGTATCAAAAAAATTAGTTGAGGCTTATAATAGCAATAAACTTATCAATCCAATTCCTGAAAAATTCTGTAAGAATATAAAATTAGCACATAAACTAAGACTATTATGCGAAAGTAAAATAAAGGATACTAAAGTTGGTTTTAAGGCTGGGGGTACAATAATTGCTCTCTTAAAAAAGTTAAAAGAAAAAGAGCCATTTCATTCTACTGTATTTGGAAAAAATTTGATTAAATCTGGAGGAAGAGTAAAAATTAATAAATATGCTTTAGGTACTGAAGTAGAGGTTTATTATATAATTAAAAAAAAATTTTTTGACTATAAAGGGAAATTAAATTCAAAAAATATAACAAAATTTATTACTCATATGGGTCCTTGCATTGAGGTTGTTGGATTTAGACAGAGAAAAAAAGGTATTAAATATTTAGGTGATTTATGTAGTGACTTTGGTGTGAATATTAAATTTATTGTTGGAGCTAAGAAAAAATTTAAAAAAATAAATTTTAGCAATTTAAAAACAAATTTAAAAAATAAAAAAGGATTAAACGTAAACGGCAATACAAATACTGTTTATGTAAACCCACTAAATTCTTTGAAATTTGTTCTTAACAAAATAAGAAAAGAGAAAGTTTCTTTAGATAAAGATTTTTATGTATTTACCGGCTCAACAGTTGGTGTGGTTCCAATTAAAAGCAAAGGCGAATACATTGGTAAAGTAGACAAACTTGGTACTGTTAGAACAACTATCAATTAATGGGTCTTCATTTTTCTGTAGAAGAATTCAAAAGTAGAAAAGATAAGATAATTAAACTTTTAAAAGAAGAAAAATTAGATGCTCTCCTTATGTTTAGGCAGGAGTCGATGTATTGGCTCACTGGATATGACACATTCGGGTACGTTTTTTTTCAAACATTAGTTTTGGATCAAAAAGGTAATATAATTTTATTAACAAGAGCTCCAGATTTAAGACAAGCACAAAATACATCAAATATTAATGATATCAGAATATGGGTTGATAAAAATGGATCAAACCCAACTGAAGATCTTAAATTTATTTTAGATGAATTAAATTTAAAGGGTAAAAAAATCGGAATTGAATATGAAGCATACGGATTAACTGGTCGAAATGCTTTAAGGCTAAATAAATCTTTAGAAAATTACTGCTCAATAGAAGATACTTCTGAATTAGTTACTAAATTAAGAGTTATAAAATCCAAAGAAGAAATTGATTATGTAAAAAAGGCAGCGAATTTAGCTGACAAAGCTTTAAGTGAGGTTTGGAAACATGCAAAAGCAGGTGTAAGTGATTCTAAAATTTTAGCTGAAATGAATAAAGTTATATTTGAGGGAGGTGGTGATTATCCTGCAAATGAATTTATAATTGGATCTGGTAAAAATGCACTTCTTTGTCGATACCAAGCTGAAAAACAAATTTTAAATTCTCAAGATCAACTGACTATAGAATGGGCTGGAACATACAGACATTATCACTCTGCAATGTTTCGGACTATTCCAATTGGAAAAGCTGATCCAAAACATTATAAAATGCATGAAGCTTGCATTGAGGCTTTAAATAATTGTGAAAATAAATTGAAACCAGGGAACAAAGTTGGTGAAGTATATGATATTCATGCAAAAACTTTTGATGATTTAGGTTATAAAAATTCTAGAATGAATGCTTGTGGCTATTCCTTGGGGGCAACTTTTTCACCTAATTGGATGGATTGGCCAATGTTATTCACTGGAAATCCATATGTAATTAAACCAGGAAATGTATTTTTTATGCATATGATATTAATGGATTCTGAAAATAATTTAGCAATGAACTTAGGTGAAACTTACCTAGTTACAGAAAATGGTAACGAAAGACTTGGCAATCAAAAACTTGATTTAGTTGTTATTTGATCAAAAAAAGTTTTACATTCCCCATCTCATCGCCGCTGTATGAACTGGGGAGTCCCAATGCTTTAAGATTTCATCATCACATTTGAGAAGAGTAATTGAAGCACCTTGCATTTCAAGTGATGTACAATAATTTCCAACTAAACTTTTTGTTACTTGAACACCCTTTGATTGCAAAATTTGACATGCATCCTCATAAACTAAATATAATTCTGTTAAAGGAGTGCCTCCCATTCCATTTACGAAAAGTAAATTCTTTTGATTTTTTTCTGGTTTTAAATTATCTAAAATAGCTTCAAGAATATTTCCTACAATCGTTTTTGAGGGTTGAATTTTCTCTCTTTTTCTTCCTGGCTCACCATGGATCCCTACACCAAACTCCATTTCATCATCGCCTATATCGAAAGTAGGTTTTCCTGCAGCAGGTACAGTGCAGCTTGTAAATGCAACTCCCATCGTACCAGCGTTTTTATTTACTTTTTCACCAAGTTTTTTACATTCTTCGAGTGATCCGCTATTTTCAGCTAAGGATCCAACTATTTTTTCTACTAATACAGTTGCTGCAACACCTCTTCTACCGGTAGTAAATGTAGAGTCTTCAACAGCAACATCATCGTTAGTGACAATACTATCATTTTTGCCAGAGTACATTTCAGCTCCCATTTGAAAGTTCATTATGTCTCCAGAATAATTTTTAACAATAAATAAAACCCCTGCACCACTATCAACATGTTCTGCTGCTGCTTGCATTTGATCAGGCGTTGGTGCTGAAAATACAAAACCTGGGCATGCAGCATCTAACATTCCATGACCAACAAATCCTCCATGCATTGGTTCATGACCACTTCCGCCACCTGAAATTAGGGAGACTTTTCCATCTTTGGTTTTATTTTTTCTTGAAACAAAACTTGGGTCTAGATTGACGTTTATAATGCCGCTATGTGCCTTACCAAAACCTGTAAGGCTCTCTTTTAAAAAATCATCGTTATTATTAATAAATTTTTTCATTTTCCCTCCTAATTATTAATTACTGATTTACAAATTGTATCGATTATAAGCTGTGAAGAACGGGCTCCAGGATCTATATGTCCTTTTGCACGTTCACCTAAAAAAGAAGCTCTACCTTTTGTGGCTAACATATCTTTTGTGGACAACATTCTTTCTTCAGCAATTTTTATTACTTCATTTAAACCTGATTTAAATTCACTTTCATTTTTTAATTCGTTAAGTTTATCTGAAACTGGTATTAAAACATCCATCATTGTCTTTTCTCCAACATCAGCTTTTCCTCTTTCTTTCATGGCTTTAATTCCACTAATAATCATTTCACATGCTTTATTAAAATCAACATCTTTATCTAGATCAGGAGATTTAGCCAAGGTCATAAAAAAAGTTCCAAATAATGCGCCTGATGATCCACCGATACCTGACAAAACTTTCATTGCTATCATATTTAAAGCTTTGGCTAATGGTAAATCTTTGATTGAATCTTCAAGTTCAACAACTAACTTTAAACCTCTTTGAATGTTAAAAATATGGTCTCCATCTCCAATTTTTTGATCAAGAACCTCTATTTCAGCAGAATTTTCATCTATAACTTTTTGGACACCCTTTGCTTGAGAAATTAAAAAACTAACGCTCATAAATTCTGTTTCCTTCTTGATCAAATTTTAAAACTTTTTCATTGTTGATGTCAAAATTAATTGTCTCATTTATTGATGATTTATAATTACCTTGAATTGACACAAGTATTTCTTGGTCTTTAAAATTTAAAGCAACTACTGTTTCAGAGCCTAGATTTTCAATTGAGATAATTTTGGCTGAATGGTTACCATTTCCTATTGTAATATTCTCAGGTCTTATACCAAAAGTAGGTACACTATCCATTCCAAGTAAGGTTCCAGGAAGAATATTGATTTTTGGCGAACCCAATCTTTGCGAAACATATATAGAATTTGGATTTTCATATATCTCTTCAGGAGTACCTATTTGCACTAAATGGCCTTCTTTTAAAACTCCAATTTTATCTGCTAAAGTAGTGGCTTCTGCTTGATCATGTGTAACATAAAGTATTGTTGCATTTAGATTGGTTTGAATGTTTTTTAATTCAACCCTTAAACTCTCTCTTAATTTGGCATCTAGAGAGGATAACGGTTCATCCATCAAGTATAAATTTGGCTCACGAACTAGCGCACGTCCAATTGCAACTCTTTGCATCTCACCACCAGATAATTGTGTAGCTTTATTATTTAGCTTATTTGAAATCTTTAACATACTTGCAATATTCTCAACCTTAGTTTTAATTTCATCCTCAGGTAATTTTCTCATTGGAGATCTTAAAGGGAATGCTAAATTTTCATAAACACTATAGTGAGGATATAAAGAGTATTGTTGAAACACAAAACAAACATCTCTTGATGCTGGTTGATCTTCGGTTACGGACTCATCGTTAAATAGAATACTTCCATTATCTATTTTCTCTAATCCAGCAATACATCTTAATGTAGTAGTTTTTCCAGCACCAGAGGGGCCTAATAAAACAAAAAACTGACCATCCTCAATGGTAAAATTTATATCATGTAAGGCCTCAATTTTTTTATTATAGGTTTTAGATAAATTTTTTAATTCTATTTTTGCCATTAATTCATAAACTCACTTTTAAGAGATTTATCAGTCTCACCATCAAAAATAATTATGTTATCATTTGAGGGTTTTACTTGAACGTTTTCATTGATTTTAACACTTGTTGAAATATCAGTTTTTACTTTGATTTCTCCAAAATTAGTTTTAACAGTTACAATTTTTCTTGAGCCTAAATATTCAACTCCAAATACTGAACCTTTAAGACCATCTTCGTTAGTAAGAGATAAATTTTCAGGACGAATACCAAATGAGTTTTTTTTGCCTTTTGATATCTCATACTGTTTAGGTATATTAAAATTTGTCCCTTCTATATTTAAAGTCGACTGTTCATTGGAAATCCCTTGATCAATACTTATAAAATTCATTCCAGGGGAGCCAATAAATGATGCTACAAATTTGGTAGCAGGTTTATTATAGATTACTGAAGGTTCATCAGCTTGTAAAATTTCACCACCATCCATTACGGCAATACGATCAGCTAATGACATTGCCTCTAATTGGTCATGTGTTACATAAACAGTGGTAGCGCCAATATCCATGTGTAATTTCTTAAGTTCTAAACACATTAATTCTCTAAATTCTGCATCCAAAGTACCTAAAGGCTCATCCATTAAAAATGCTTTTGGTCTTCTCACTAAAGCTCTACCAAGAGCTACACGTTGTCTATCTCCACCCGATAAAGAAGAAATGTTGGAGTTTAAAATATGATCAATTCTTAAAAGTTTTGCCGCTTCTTCAACTCTAGTTTTAATTTCACTTCTAGAATAACCTTGCATTTTAAGTGGAAAAGATAGGTTATTTTTTACATTCATATGTGGATAGAGGGCAAACAATTGAAAAACGAAGGCAATATCTCTCTCAGATGCTCTTAACATTCCAACTTCTTCATCTCCTAAATAAATTTCTCCTGATGTTGGTAATTCTAATCCAGCAATCATTCTTAGAGTTGTTGTTTTTCCACATCCAGATGGGCCAAGTAAAACAAAAAACTCTTTATCATTAATTGTTAAATTAGAATTTTTAACTGCAGTGAAATCTCCAAATGATTTTTGTAAATTTACTATTTTAATTTTAGACATATTAATCCGGAAAGTGACTTGTGATTACGAAACCTATAGTTCCAACTAAAATTACAATAAATGAGTAAGTATACATCCACATTGCAAATGGTTGCAACAACATGAAAACTCCTAATAAAATTAATACTGTAGATAAATTTTCCCAGTAAACTCTTCTAAATATTTTTCTCATTAATGATTTTTCTTCTTGCATTATTTTCTCACTGCTCCAAAAGTAATACCTCTCAAAAGGTGTTTTCTTAAAATAATTGTAAAAATCATTACTGGTAATAAAAATAAAGTTGTACCAGCCCCAATAGCAGGCCAATCCAAACCTCCTTCTCCTATGATTGTCGGGATGAATGGTGGAGCTGTTTGTGCGTTAAATTGAGTGAGGAGAACAGCAAATGCATATTCGTTCCATGAAAAAATCATGCAAAAAATTGCTGTTGCAGCAATACCGGTCATCGCTTGTGGAAGAACAACTTTAAAGAACGCTTGAAGTCTAGAATATCCATCAATCATAGCTGCTTCTTCGTATTCTTTAGGAATTTCATCCATAAATCCTTTTAATAGCCATACTGCTAAACTTAAATTTACGACTGTATATAATATGATCATTCCAAGGTGAGTATCCCCTAATCCTAATTTTCTATACATAATGAATATTGGAACAGCCACCGCTATTGGTGGAAACATCCTGGTAGAAAGAATAAAAAATAATAAATCATCTTTCAATGGAACTCTAAATCTCGAGAAAGCATAAGCCGCTAATGCACCCAAAAATACGGATGCAAAAGTTGACCCAAAGCCAATTATCATTGAATTTGAGTATCTACCTAAAAATTTTGATGGCCCCGTTATGACCATTTCTCTACTTCTAACTAATTCTTCATACCAAGTTTCTGGAGCTGGTAAAGAGTCAAGATATTCCTGAGATTGCCTTGATCTATTAGTGAACAAGTTAACATATCCCTCTAAAGATGGTTCAAACAGTACTTCAGGTGGATAAGAAATTGCACTATTAACATTCTTAAAACTTGTCATTACCATCCAAGAAATAGGTATCAATGTTATTACTGTATAAATAATAATAATTGTTGCAGCAAGTTTCTTTGAAAACGATGAAGGTTCTAAATATGATCTGGATGTATCCATCAGCGTTCCTTTATTTTATTCATTACTTTTACATATACATTTCCAAAACCAAAAATAGTTACAAATAAAATGACAGCAAAAGCTGAACTGTAACCAGTTTTCCATTTTTCAAATGCTTCTCTTTTTAAATTGATTGAGGCGAGCTCTGTAGCTGAACCAGGGCCACCAGATGTAAGTTCAACGACCATGTCGAACATTTTGAAATTCTCAATCCCTCTAAATAACAAAGCCAATAATAAAAATGGTAATACAGATGGTAGTGTGATGTATATAAATTGTTGCCATTTACTAGCTCTATCAACTTCAGCAGCCTCATATAAATAATTTGGAACTGATCTAAGACCGGCTAAACAAATCAACATTGTAAAAGGCGTCCACATCCAAGTATCAACTATAACTATCGACCAAGGTGCGAGTTTACTTGAACCAATCATATCAAAACTTCCAAAATCGTAAAAAAAGTTTACTACATAA
>CACPNO010000001.1 GCA_902635335.1 uncultured Pelagibacteraceae bacterium | reverse complement strand
AATATAATAAGAGGGTTAAATCTGGTGATGTAGTCGCTAAATTAAAAAATAGAACTATAACAGCACCATTCGATGGAGTAATTGGTAAAAGAAACTTTTCTGACGATATTAATGTTTCCGAAAGCTCTGTTGTAATAGATATTGAAGATGCATCTTTTTTATTTATTGATGTTGATGTTCCAGAAGTATTTGCACCATTTGTAGAAAAAGGACTAGGTGTTGATATAAAATTTTCTGGAAATAAGGATAAAATATATAAAGGTATAGTAGATTCTTTGGCCAGCAAAATTGATGTTAGTAATAGATCTTTAAGACTTAGAGTTAAAATGCAAAATACGAATTCTGAGATTTTGCCTGGTGCTTTAATGGAGGTAACTATTAAATATAATGAAAGAATTTCGTTAGGTATACCAGATACAAGTGTAATCTTAGAAGGTAATAAAGTTTATATTTATAAAGTAGATAAAGAGAATGTAACTAATAGAGTTGAAGTTAAAGTTGGCAACAGAAACGAAGGATATCTAGAAGTTGAATCTGGTTTAAAAGAGGGTGACATAGTTGTTGCTGAGGGATTAAAAAAAGTAAGACCAAATGGAAAAATTAAACCCATTAAAGATGGTGAAAAAAAAAATGAGTCTAGCTGGGGTAAAAAAGAAAATAAAAGCAAATAATTGAATGTATTTAACTGATGTTAGTATTAGAAGGCCAGCACTTTCATGGGTATTATCATTAATACTTGTTGTATTTGGAACTTTTGTTTTTTCAAAATTACCAGTAAGAGAACTTCCATCAGGTCTACAACCACCTGTAGTTCAGGTTCAGATAAAATATGCTTCAGCCTCAGCTCCGATTGTTGATGAAGAGGTAACACAAGTAATTGAAGAAGTTATAGGTGGAGCAGAGGGAATAAAAAATATAGACGCCAAATCAGAAAATGGGAAAAGCACAATAAATATTGAATTTGACACTGATATTGACCTTGACAATGCAGCTAATGATGTGAGGGAAAGAGTTGCTCGAGTTGTTGGAAGACTTCCCACAGAAGCTGAGGCACCAAGAATACTTAAGCAATCAGCGGGTTTTACAACTACTATGTGGCTAGCTTTGTCCTCAGAAACTTGGAGTGATCTTGAGTTAGGAGATTATGCAGAAAGATATTTAGTTGATCAGTTTTCTAGTATTAAAAACGTTGGCCGAATAAGAACAGGTGGCCTTAGGGAACAGAGTATAAGAGTGTGGATAGATCCAATCAAATTAGCTGCAAATAATTTAACTATACAAGAAGTTGAGAGATCATTAAGAAATGAAAATGTTAGATTACCAGCAGGTACACTTGAAGCTGAAAATATAGATTTAACGATAAATATTGATAAATCATACAATGACTTAGAAAAACTTAAGGGGCTACCAATTAAGAAGGCTAAAGACAATATAGTAAGACTATCGGATATTGCAAATTTAGAATTAGGTCCTGTCACAGAGAAAGTTTTATTTAGAGCTCAGAGCAAAGGAGCACTAAATTTAAAAACTATGGGAATAGGTATTTACGCAAGAAGTGGAGCCTCAACTGTAGAATTATCAAAAGAAGTTGAAAAAAAAATTATAGAAATAAGAAAAACTTTACCAGCTGATTTAAATTTAGAAATAGCTTTTAATAGAGCTACTTATATTGGTGAAGCAATAAATGAAGTTTATAAAACTTTAGTTATAGCTTTTATACTTGTAGTGATAATAATTTATTTATTTTTAGGGAATTTAAAAGCAGTTATTGTTCCCGCAATAGCTTTACCTGTAAGTCTAATTGCAACATTCTTAGGTTTATATATATTTGATTTATCAATAAATATATTTGTCTTATTAAGTTTTATATTAGCAATTGGAATTATTACTGATGACTCGGTCATTATGACTGACGCGATATACAGAAGAATTGAAAATGGTGAGACACCTCTGGTAGCAGCTTATAAAGGCTCTAAACAAATTACATTTGCAATTATTGCAACAACTCTTATTTTAGTTGCAGTATTTTTACCTTTAATTTTTATTGAAGGTATTGCTGGAACATTATTTAAAGAAACTGCCATAGCACTATCATTTGCAATTGTAGTCTCATCATTTGTTGCTCTAACACTTTCGCCAATGTTAGGTAGTAAATTTCTTGATAAAAAGAAAAAGTCTAATTTCTTGACAAGAGGATTTGATAAATTTTTTCAAGGTTTTTTAAAATTTTACACTGAGACATTAGGATTTTGGATGAATAAGAAGAAAACAATAATAACATTTATAATTTTTATCGTAGTTGCATCTGGAGCTTTGTACAATTATACAAAAAAAGAGTTATTGCCATTAGAAGATCGTGGTGTTTATTTAGTTATAGGATTTACTGATGAGGGAAGCTCATTCCAATATACTCAAAAAAGGGCTGAAGACGTTGAAAAAAGACTTATTCCGCTGCTAGATGGAGATAATAGTCCATACAATAGATTTTTAATGATAGTTCCAGGTTTTGGCTCCGAAAATAGCTTCTTGATAATCTCCCTTTTAGACAATTGGAAAAATAGAAAACAAAATTCTCAAACAATAATGAGACAAGCAATTGGAAAAATAGTTACAGTGCCTCAAACACTTGCTTTTCCAATTTCTCCACAGTCCATAAGAGTTTCTAGTTACAATAAGCCTGTTCAAATGGTTATTTATGGAAATACATATGAAGAGTTAGAACAAATACAATCTAATGTTATTAGAATGTTAAGAAAGAACAGAAATTTATCAAGACTTGAATCTGACTACACCAGAAATAAACCTGAAGTAAATATAAAGATTAACAAAAATAAAGCAAAAGACCTAGGAATATCAACTGAAGCAATTGGTCAAACTTTAGAAACTTTATATGGGGGTAAGACGGTTACAAAATTTAATAAACTTGGAAAAGAATACCCAATTATTTTACAACAATATTTGGAAGATAGAAAAAATAAAGAAAGTTTAAGTAAAATATTCGTTCGATCAGAAAAAACAGGTAATTTAGTTTCTCTCTCTAATCTTGTTGAATTTAATGAAAAAGGTACAGCAAGTAAGTTGTCAAGATATAACAGACAACGTGCTGTAACAATATCCGCTAACATAAGTGAAGGCTATACTTTAGCTGAAGCAATTAATTATTTAGAGGAAACGATGACAAATATTGCTCCGGATAAACAAATTACCTGGAAAGGAAAATCTGAAGAATTAAAAGAAACAAGTAATGAACTTTATATTATATTTGCTTTAGCATTATTGACTGCTTATCTTGTTATGTCAGCTACTTTTAATTCATTTATACACCCATTTATAATCATTTTGACTGTTCCACTTGCAGTGTTTGGAGGGTTAATATTTATTCTATTCTTAAATTCATCAATAAATATATTTTCACAAATAGCCTTGGTAATACTCATTGGTATTTCAACAAAAAATAGTATTCTTATAGTTGATTATGCAAATCAATTGAGAACTAAAGGTAAAGAAATTGAAAAAGCAGTAAAAGAAGCCTGCAGTTTAAGATTTAGACCAATTATAATGACATCCATAAGCACAATGATTGCAATGTTACCTTTAGTTATTGGAAATATTGGTCCAGGTGCTGGGGAAGGCTCGAGACTTGCTGTAGGAGCAACAATACTTGGTGGAATGATAATTTCTACGTTCTTTACTTTATATGTGACACCAACAATGTATTTAACTCTTGCCAAAAATACAAAGAGAATTGACGCTGTTGATATAGAATTGAAAAAACAGCTAAATTAGAATAAAATATATTTTCTAGTAGTTAGTGAGTTTTTACATTTATTAAGTTGACTTTTGTACTTCTTAGACTGGTTTTCAACTTTCTTTGCTAATAAAATAATTTTTTGTTTATTTTTATAATTTTTATAGTTTCCCCATCCCTCATGATAGGCAACATACTGCCTAAAAGCATCGTTTTTAGGTATTTTTAGTATCTTCTCTGTTTTATTTGTGTACCAACCAATAAAATCTACACTATCTTTGAACCGCGTTCGGGTAGCATATTTATTTCCAGTTTCTTCTTTATACTGTTTCCATGTACCTTTTACAGCTTGAGAATAGCCAAAAGAACTGGATGGTCTTTTATATGGAATTACTTTAAACAATTTTTGTCTTGGTGGTTTAGCCAACCAATCAAAATCAGACTCCATTTTAATAATTGCAAGTTGCAAATAAATAGGTGTTCCCCATTTTTGTTCAGACTTTTTTGCATGTTTATACCAAAGATATCTTTCAGAAAAAATTGAACAACCATCAGCTGTATTTTTAGGTATAGAGGAGCATGCAGAAACCAAAATTAGAATTATAAATAAATATAATTTATTATTTCGAATCACTCTTTTTATTATCTATTTTTTTTTCTCCATATCCAAGGATATTCGAATTTCATTTGCCACAATCCTAAAGAAAAATTTTTTGCATATTTTTCATATTCTCTGAATTTTCCTTTAGAATATTTTGGGTAATCAAACGCATAACCATTCTTGACCATATAAACTGATAAACTCTCGTTATCTAAAAAACACTCTCCTAATAACCTATTAAATTGATCTTTATTTTTTTCAATTTTACAATCAATAGATCGATTTCCTATTTTTTCAAATAATTTATCTTTTGATAATATTCCACAAAAAATATCCACTTTATTTAAAGTGCATATTTGTTTTTTTCCTAAAAAATAACTTTCTGGAGCATCAATTCCACTAAAACGAATTTTTTTATTATTTATTTTAACTGTATCACCATCTGTTATAACTGCTTTTCCAGAAATTATTTTAAGATTACTATTTAAAGAAAATGAACTATTTATATTTAATAAGATAAAAAAAAAACTAACTAAAATCAGTTTTAGCTTTTTCATTTAGTTCATCCATCTTTTTTCGTAATTCCTCATCTGATACGTTTTTGTCTTTTAAATCTTCTTTAATTTTTCTAAAAACATCTTCGTCACCTGCTTCAGCAAAATCAGCCTTTATTACTGATTGAATATATTCTTTTTCTTGATCTGAATTATAATCAAGTATTTGGGATACCCATTCTCCTAAATATTTATTTCTTCTAGCGCTGACTTTAAATTGAAGCTCTTGATCATGAGCAAATTTCTTTTCAAAACTTTTTTTTCTATCTTCAAATGAACTCATTGTAACAAAATAAAAAGATTTAGCTTTATGTCAATCTAATTTAATTTATATTTATGTTAAATTTATGAATTATTTAATTCTTGTAAGACATGGACAAAGCGAATGGAACCTAGAAAATCGTTTCACAGGCTGGGTAGACGTTGATTTAGCTGCTAAAGGTAAGCTTGAGGCTTGTAAAGCAGGAGAATTAATTAAGAAATTAGGTATTGAATTATCTTATTTTTACACATCTTTACAATCAAGATCGATTGAGACTCTTAATTTGATATTAAATACTATGAGAATAAAAAATCAGGAGATTGTAAATGCATGGGAATTAAATGAGAGACATTACGGATCTTTAACAGGTTTAAATAAAGATGAAATGAAAAAGCTTTACGGTGAAGAAAAAATTCATACTTTTAGAAGGTCTTGGGATAATCCACCAGAGGCTCTTAAAAAAACAAGTCCATATCACCCTTTGAATATTGATATATATAAAAATGTTCCAAGAGATAAGATCCCTGATACAGAGTCATTAAAAAATACCTACGAAAGAGTGATACCGTTCTATAAAAGAAATATAGAGCCAAAATTAGATAAAAATATAATTGTTTCAGCTCATGGAAATTCAATTAGATCATTGTGTAAATACCTATTTGATTTAGATAACAAAAAAATTTCAAGTCTAGAAATACCAACAGGTAATCCTTTATTAATAGAAATTGAAGAAGGAAAAATTAAAAATGCTAGTTATTTAGATAACGACAGAGCAAAAGACCTTTTAGTTTTCTAAATAAATAATTTTTCATATATTTCGTAATCAGTTAAGTGCTTAAATTCTCCTTTATGTTCATAACCATAAAGTTTGCTGTCTCTTAAAAGAGTATCCCATATTTCAGATACAGGAAAATAATTCAGTTGCTTATGAGAAATTATATCTTTTTTGAATATTTGACATCCTGTATATTTAAAATTATTAACTTTTTCCTTATATAAAATATTATTTTTAATTTCGAAATCTCCATTAAATCTTCTATCAAAACACGATGAATTATTTACAACCAATAAAATATTTTTAATTTTTTTTTCGAAATAGATATTTTCCATATCAATAACTGAGTTTATGAAACTATCATCCCAAATTGTATCTGGATTAATAACTAATACATCCTCTTCATCAGATTTATTAATGAGGCTTAAAATTCCACCACCTGTTCCTAAAATTGTTTCACCATCATCAACAATTTCAATATTTAATGGAAAATTTTTATTTTCAATAAAATTAATTATTTTTTCTTTTAAATAAAATACATTTATTTTAATTTTGTTTATTTTTAGTTTAATTAAAAATTTAATAGTATTTTCTAATAAGGTTTCATCTTTATATTTAATTAAAGGCTTGGGTAATGAGTCTGTTATTGGTTGTACTCTCTTACCAAACCCAGCACAAAGAATTAAAGCAGTTTTAACTTTCATATCAATTTTCTTTTTTTTTTATCAAAGTTTTTGACTAAAAGGTAATTTAAGTCTTTAAATATAGGGTTTTTGCTTGTCCTAAGTTCAATTAGTTTCCAAGCATAAGGTATAAGTTTTAGATAATTATTTTTATTATCTCTCATGGATAAACGAGTAAATATACCAATTATTTTAAAATTTCTAAGTACAGATAAAATATCAAAATCATTCTTGAATTTTTTATGATCTAAATTTTTATTTTTTTTTAAGAATTCGTGAAAAATAAAATCCTTGATTTTAATATTCGTTTTAAGCCTTACATCATCAATTAAAGAAGCCAAATCATAGGCAATATTCCCATATACTGCATCCTGACTATCAATTAGTCCCAAACCCTTTCTAGTTATCATTATATTAGATATATGAAAATCTCTGTGTACAAAAACTTTCTTATCGTATGCAATATTTTTTAATAATCTTCTAAATATTTTTTTTAACTGTTTTGCTAGAGATATTTTTTTTTTCCTTTTGAAGTGTTTTTGTAAATACCAATCTATAAATAAGTTGGACTCATCTAATAACATTTTTGAAGTATAGTTTGGAACTTTAAAGTTTGTTTTCAAGAATGTCTTTTGATTTTTAATTTTTATTTTTTTTATTTTTGATAATAAGTTTAAAATTTTTTTATAATAATTTTTTTTGTTAGTCGTTGTTTTTTTAAATTTTTCAAAAACTGTTAAATCTCCGAAATCTTCTATTTCTATATAATTTTCTTTGTAATGTTGCGATATTAAAGATGGAGCTATAACTTTTTTTTTTATTAGTATTTTATTAATAGCGTCATAATCTAATAAATTGCTTTTTTTATTTTTAACACAATAAACAATAATACTGTTTTTACTTCTATAGAAATTTCTGAATGATGCATCTCCTGATAATTTCTTTAATTTATTTAAATTCATTTAAAAATTTTTTATTTTCAGAAATGATTGAAAGGTAGCGCTCACTATAATTATTTTTATATTCAAATATTAAATTTATACTATTTTTTATTTTTATTTTTTTTATTATTTCTGGCCATTCGACTAATGTAATTTGATCTTTAAGATTTTCTTGAATGCCCAAATTGTTTAATTCTTTTTTATTTTTAATTCTGTAAAGATCATAGTGTTTGATTAATATTTTTTTAATTTGATATTCATTAATAACTGTAAATGTTGGACTTGTTACCTCTGATATTTTTTGTTTATTTATTTTTTGAAGAGAATTTATTACATATTTTATAAATGTTGTTTTCCCAACACCTAAATTCCCACTCAAAAGTATAAAATCACCTTGCTTTATTAATTTTGATAATTTTTCTGCTACAGATTTAGTGTCTTTTTCCTCTGAGATATTAATTTTGCCACCCTTAGTAGCGGTAAGCATCTGGCTTATATGGTCCTTCAGTTTTAACACTTATATAATCAGCTTGGTCCTTAGATAAAGGTGTTAATTTAGCTCCAACTTTTTCTAAATGTAATCTAGCTACTTTTTCATCTAAATGTTTAGGAAGTACATATACTTTATTCTCGTAATTATCTGAGTTATTCCATAACTCTATTTGAGCTGTAACTTGGTTTGTAAATGAAGCGCTCATTACAAAACTTGGGTGTCCTGTTGCACAACCTAAATTAACAAGTCTTCCTTCAGCTAATAATATAAGTCTCTTATTATCTGGAAAAGTAATTTCATGAACTTGTGGTTTTATTTCATCCCATTTATAATTTTTTAATGCATCTACTTGTATCTCGTTATCAAAGTGTCCAATATTGCAAAGGATTGATCTATCTTTCATTGCTCTCATATGATCTGCAGTAACAATATCTTTGTTACCTGTTGCTGTAACAACAATGTCAGCTTGGCTAATCATCTCATCCATTAATACAACTTCATAACCCTCCATTGCAGCCTGAAGTGCACAAATAGGATCTGTTTCTGTTACCATTACTCTTGCACCGCTTTGTCTTAATGACGCTGCACTTCCTTTTCCTACATCACCAAATCCTGCAACAATAGCAACTTTACCAGACATCATTACATCAGTAGCTCTTTTTATTCCGTCAACTAAACTTTCTCTACACCCATATAGATTATCAAATTTTGATTTTGTAACTGAGTCGTTTACATTTATTGCAGGGACCAAAAGTGTTCCTTGTTCTTCCATCTTTTTAAGAGCTAATACCCCTGTAGTTGTTTCTTCACTCAATCCTTTTATATCTTTCATTAAATCTTTGTAATCTTTATGCATAAGTGCAGTAAGATCTCCACCATCATCCAAAATCATATTTGGCTTCCAATCTTTTTTACCTTCGATAGTTTGTCTTACACACCACCAATACTCCTCCTCAGTTTCACCCTTCCATGCAAATACTGGGATGCCAGCTTTTGCGATTGCGGCGGCGGCATGATCTTGAGTGGAAAAAATGTTACATGAAGACCATCTTACTTCAGCTCCTAAATCAACTAAAGTTTCGATTAAAACTGCTGTTTGGATTGTCATGTGTAGACAACCTAAAATTCTTGCACCTTTTAAAGGATGTTTTCCTTTATATTCTTTTCTTAATGCCATTAAACCTGGCATTTCTGTTTCTGCTAATGAAATTTCTTTTCTTCCAAATTCTGCTTCGTTGATATCTTTAACTTTATAATCTGTCATAAGCTTCGGCTTGTAACAACTTTATTTATAATAATCAACTTTTCATTGGGTCGCCGGGAAAATAATTTCAACTTTTGCACCTTTGTTTTCATTATTTTTCGCTTTTATTTGACCATTATGTAATTCTACCAAGTTTTTAACTATATTTAGACCTAATCCAGAATGTTCACCAAAATTTTTTGGTCTATTACTATAAAATCTATTGAATATTTTGTTAGTATCTTTTTCAATAAAACCAGTACCTTCATCAATTACAGCAATTGTGGGCTTTCCATCTTTATTATTAAAAACATCAACTACTATTTCTTGGTTTGGGCTACTGAATGAAATTGAGTTGTCTAATAAATTTGCAATTATTTGCTCTATTCTATTACTAATTCCATAAATGAAATATTTTTCAGATCCATTGGATTTTAATTTTATATTTATATTTTTCTTTGAATTATAAATATTGTTAAAGTCATCAACAACTGAACTGGCTATATCTTTAATATCAATTTTTTGCATTTTTTCAGTTGAAATCACAACTTCATCTTTCAACATTTGAGAATAATCAGTAATAAGTCTCTCAATTCTTTCTACATCATGAGATACAATATTAATCAATTTATTTCTTTTTTCTTTATTATCAGTTTCGGAAATTACCTCAGAGGCACTCTTAAGAGAAGCTAACGGATTTCTTATTTCATGAAGTAAATCGGTAGAGTAATTTTCAGCCGCTGTGACTCTTTTATTTAATTCATTTGTCATCTCTTCTAGAGACTTTGAAAGTATACCTAATTCATCATTTCTTTTTTTTACACTTTCTATATCTGTTTTTTGTTTGCTTTTATTCTTTATAATTTTTGTATAATTAACGAGATTTTTAATTGGTTTAAGAAAATATCTATTTAAGACATAAGAAAATATTAAGATTACCAAAAAGACAGCTATGGCTGTTCTAATAATAAAATTTTCTCTCTCAGAAATTTTTTGAATTATATTATCAGCATTTTCAGAAATAAGAATAAAACCATTTGTTTTTTTATATTTCACATTTTTTATGCTGTACACAAAATGCTGTTCATCAAATTCTTTAATTTTGGTAATTGAAGTTTCAGATTTAGAAATATCATAATCTTTAATATCCTGATCAAAAACTGTAGTAATATTTTTAGTATTTTTTGAAATATTTTTTTTGTTATCAGTATTTTCTAACAAATCTTCAATAATCATCTCTGAGGAAGGTATTGATCTAGTATCACCCACTAAATTTAATTTATCGTCAAAAAATATTACTCTATCTAATTTCTCAAAGTAGGGAAATCTTGACTTTTTTGAGAAAAGAAATTCATTAATACCATTCCTAGTAAATTTAATATCTGATTTATCTAAGTTTAAAATTGTTTGATTAATAATTTCAATATGGCTTTTCTTTTTTTCTGAAATTAGATCTTTCTGAATTGTTCCAAGATAAAAAAATGTAAATATTCCTAAAAAAATAAATACTACTAAATTAATAAATAGGAATTTTTGTAATATGGAGAGGTTTTTTAATATTTTTCCCATAACTATTATTTAACATTCCATCTATATCCACTTCCATATCTTGTTTCAATTGCTGAGAAATCACTATCTACCTTTTTAAATTTTTTTCTTATTCTTTTAACATGACTATCGATTGTCCTATCCTCTATGTCAGTGTCTTCTCGGTATGCAACATCCATCAGTAAAGCCCTTTCTTTAATCATTCCTGGTCTCTTCGCAAGCTCCTCGACTATTTTAAATTCAGTTGTAGTAAGTTTGTCTGGTAATTGCTTTCCATCCCACTCGCATTCAAGTTGAGAAGGATCTAATTTTAATTTTCCATGAGAAATTACATTTTTGTTTTCTTCAATATTAATTTCTTTATCTTTTTTTCTTAATTGAACTTTTATTCTCTCAACCAAAACTTTTGTTGAGAATCCGCCAGTTTTACCTACAAAATCATCTGCACCCAGTTTTAAGCCACTAACCTCGTCAGTTACTTGATCTTTTGAAGTTAAAAATATTACAGGCATAGAAGTTTTCTTTCTAAGTTTTCTTAAAAGTTCTTCTCCATCCATTCTTGGCATTTTTATATCTATAACTGCAAGATCAGGAGGTGTTCTTGTTAATCCAACAAGTGCATTTTCACCATCTATATAAGTTTGTACTTTAAAGCCCTCTTCCTCTAAGGCCATCTGGACCGAAGTTAAAAGATTTCGATCATCATCTACTAGAGCAATTGTTTGCGACATATTTTAGATTAAAAATACTAAATTGTTCATAATAGGGCAATTGTTTGTTTGCTAGTGGAGTTCACCCCAATTTTCTCCAATATTCACATCGACTAAAAGTGGTATTGAAAATGAGTGCAGCTCACTTTCTTTTACACTCAACATTAAATCCTTTATTAATTTAGTACTTTTTTTGGTTTCTTTTGAATTTTCCTCAAATATTAACTCATCATGTATTTGTAATAACATTTTAAGACTATTTTTTTTATCACCAGTAATTTCTTTATTAATTCTAATCATTGCTAGTCTCATTATTTCCGAAGCTGAGCCTTGAATTGGAGCATTTATTGCTGCCCTCTCTTGGAAATTTCTAACATTAAAGTTTTTATCATTTATTCCTGTAAGATGAGTTTTTCTACCAAATACATTACTTACATAGCCGCTTTTCCTACAAAAATTTACTGTTGTTTTCATATAATCTTTAATTTCAGGAAATTTTTTAAAATAAGAATTTAAAAATTCCTCTGCTTCATTATTTGAAACATTAATTTGTTTAGCTAAACCATATTGCGATATTCCATAAATGATACCAAAATTAATCGCCTTAGCTTTTCTTCTAGTCTCAGCATCAATTTTGTTTATTTCTTTTCCAAAAACCTGGCTTGCTGTTAAAGTATGTATATCCTCATTGTTTAAAAATGCTTTTTTTAACTGTTTAACATCTGCTAGATCAGCCAAAATTCTCATCTCAACTTGATTATAGTCAGCAGAGATCAATTTATTATTTTTTTCTGATACAAAAGCTTTTCTTATATCCTTGCCATCCTCAGATTTTATTGGAATATTTTGTAAATTTGGATCGCTTGATGCAAGTCTGCCAGTAGATGTTGCTGCTAATAAAAATGATGTGTGTACTCTATTAGTTTTTTGATTTATATGCTGTGGTAATGCATCTGAATAAGTATTCTTAAGCTTGCTGATTTGTCTCCACTCCAAAATTAATTTCGGAAATTCATAACCTTTAAAAGCTAAATCTTCTAAAACTGAAGCACTAGTAGCAAAGCTACCTTTTTTTGTTTTTTTTAGTGCCGCAATTTTTAAATCATTATACATGATTTCACCAAGTTGTTTCGTTGAACCTATATTAAATTTTTGTTTTGAAATTTTAAAAATTGTTTTTTCTAGTTTTTCAATTTTTGCTGAAAATTTTGAAGACAATTTATTAAGTGAGGATTTATCAAGCTTTATTCCCTTTATCTCCATATGTGCAAGTATTTTAATAAGAGGCTTTTCAAATAACTCATAAATATTTAATAACTTTTCTGCTCTTAAAGATTTTAGAAAAATTTTGTACAACCTAAATGTTATATCTGCATCCTCTGATGCATAATCTTTAGCTTGGGATATATCTACTTCAGAAAAATTAAGTTGTTTTTTACCAGTTCCAACGAGATCTTTATATTTGATAGTTTTATGACCAAGATGAATTTCTGAAAGAGTATCCATGTTATGTCTATTCTTTCCAGCATCTAGTGTGTAAGACATGAGCATGGTATCTTCGAGTGAATTTAAAATTATTCCACGATGATAAAATACAATGAAGTCAAACTTAATGTTTTGTCCTATCTTTTTGATACTCTCATCTTCTAAATATTTCTTTAAAATACTTAATACTTTTTTTTCGTCTAGATTATCTCCATTAATGTGATTAAGCGGTATGTAACAAGCTTCTCCAATTCTGTTGGAGATTGAAATACCTACTAATTTTGCTGTATGAGGATCTAATGAAGTTGTTTCAGTGTCAATTGCAAATTCTCCTATTTCCTCAGATTGTTTCATCAAATCCTCAACTTCTTTCTCATTTTTTATTAATCGATAATTACTTTTTTTAATTTCTGATGATTTATCAATATTTTTTTCATCATCTTTAATTGCTTGATCACTTGCACTTCCATATTTTGAGATAGCAGAACTCAACAATCTATTAAATTCCATTTCCCTTAAAAAAGTATAAAGTTTGTCTTTATCAACATTTTTTAATATGAACTCTTCGATTTTATTTTTTACTGGTACATCTTTTTTTAAAGTAACAAGTTTTTTACTTACAATCGCATTTTCCTTGTTGTTAATTAAAGTTTCTCTTCTTTTATTTTGTTTTATTTTCGATGCATTTTTTAATAAGTTTTCTAAGGTACCATATTGATTAATTAAATCTGCTGCAGTCTTAACCCCTATACCAGGAACACCTGGTACATTGTCTGTACTATCACCAGCCAAAGATTGAACATCAATTACTTTTTCAGCAGTCACACCAAATTTGTTAAATACATCATCTTTATTTATAAATTTATTTTTCATTGGATCATAGATCCTGACACCTTTTTTATATAGTTGCATTAAATCTTTATCAGATGAAACTATTGTCGCTTTTGCACCTAGATCTAAAATTTTCTCTACATAAGTAGCGATCAAATCATCTGCTTCATAATTTATCAATTCAATAGAGGGTAAATTAAATGCTTCTACAGATTTTCTTATATATTCAAATTGAGGAATTAAATCATCAGGAGCATCGGATCTATTTCCTTTATATTCAGAATAAATTTCATTTCTGAAATTTTTTCTTGCAGAGTCGAATATTACAGCGAAGTGAGTAGGTTTTTCTGAGTTATCATTAGATTTAGAGTCCTCTAATAATTTAAAAAGCATGTTGCAAAATCCACTTACTGCTCCAACTGGTAAACCATCACTTTTTCTAGTTAAAGGGGGTAAGGCATAATATGCTCTAAAGATGTATCCCGAACCGTCTATTAAGTAAAAATGGTCACTTTTTTTAATTTTATCCATAATGTAATGATATCTTAATTTCTTTAAATGTAATAAATGTATGCCCTCAAATGAATAAAAAAAACGTATTAACTGTTAAAAACTTAAATAAAATATATTCAAAGAATGGCTCTAAAAAAACCCACGCCCTTAGTAATTTAAACTTAGAAGTGAAAGAGGGTGAAATATTTGGGTTATTAGGACCAAATGGAGCCGGAAAAAGTACATTTATAAATATATTAGGTGGATCAGTTATAAAATCTGGAGGTAAAGTTAATGTTTGGGGTTTTGATTTAGATAAAAATCCAAGACAAGTTAAAGCATCCATTGGTATTGTTCCACAAGAAGTCAACTTTGATCCATTTTTTAGTCCTAGAAAACTCTTAGAGCTTCAAGCAGGACTGTATGGAATTAGAGAAAAAGATAGAATTACAGATACCATATTAAAGTTAGTATCATTAGAGGAACAAGCTGACAGTTATGCTAGAGCCTTATCCGGTGGTATGAAGAGAAGATTACTTGTGGCTAAAGCGATGGTGCATCAACCTCCAATTATAATTTTAGATGAACCTACCGCAGGAGTAGATGTGGAGCTAAGAAACACACTATGGGAAAACGTAAGATCACTTAATAAAAAAGGAGTGACTACAATTCTTACAACTCATTACCTTGAGGAAGCAGAAAAAATGTGTGATAGGATTGGAATTCTAAGTGGAGGAAAATTGGTTGCTTTAGATACCACTAAAAATCTCTTAGAAAGAATTCAAACAAAAATTGTGTATGTCACCACAGATAAAAAAACTAATATTAAGGATAACACTTTTGAGTCGTTAAAAGTTATATCAAATGATGGAAAGAGGTTAGTTTTATCGTATGAGAAGAGTAAGCTAAGCATTGATACAATTATCTCAGAAATTAAAAAACAAGATATAAAAATACAAGATATTTCAACTGATGATGGAGATCTTGAAGATGTTTTTTTAAGACTTACAAAAAATTAGGTTATCTAGGAGACCTTTTAGACAATATCCTCTGAAGAGTTCTTCTATGCATTTTTAGTCTTCTTGCAGTTTCAGAGACATTTCTGTTACATAATTCAAAAACTCTATGAATGTGCTCCCATTTTACTCTATCCGCTGACATTGGATTTTCAGGAGGAGCGGGTTTTTGATTAGGATCAGCTAAAAGTGCTTTTTCAACATCATCTGCGTCTGCTGGTTTAGCAATATAATCAATTGCTCCCTCTTTTATTGCAGCAACTGCTGTGGGGATGTTTCCATATCCGGTTAGCATAATAATTCTACTTTTAAGGTTTGCCTTTTGAATTTCTTTGACAACTTCAAGTCCATTCCCGTCATTTAATCTAAGATCTACAACTGCAAATGCAGGACTTTGGGACTTTACTGTTTCAATTCCAACTTTTACACTCTCAGCTTGTGTTACCATGAAGCCTTTTTTCTCCATAGCTCTAGCTAATCTTTGTCTAAACGGATTGTCGTCATCGACAATAAGAAGTGATTTATCCTCGAAATTACTCAATTTTTGCAATGTTGGTTGGTTAATCATAAACCCTATATGGAAATAAAATTTAATATTTCAATAGCATTATTTGCTTTACATTAATAATTTTTCAGCATAAATGCTGCAATTATGAAACTTGCATACTAGATATGCAGTTTTTTTTGTAAATTTTTTTTAGAGGTGCAGATATGCAAAAATTTAAGTCAGTTGAAGAGTTAGTTAATCAACTGAGACCAACAAAACCTGTTTATTGTATTAGAAAAGAGTCAATAAGATTGGCCTCTAAATACTTTCAGAAAAACTTTCCAGGCAAAATTCTTTATGCTTTAAAAACTAATCCTCATCCGGTAGTTTTAAAAACTGTCCTTGAAAGTGGTATAAATAATTTTGACGTAGCCTCTATTAAGGAGATAGAAACAGTAAGAAAATTAAATCCAAAAGCTGATTGCTCTTATATGCACACCGTAAAGAGTAGAGAAAGTATAAAAGATGCATACTTTAAATATAACGTAAAAACTTTCTCTTTAGATACTAAAGATGAATTAATAAAAATTCTTGAGAGCACAAATCATGCAAAAGACTTAAATTTATTTGTGAGAGTTTCTGTATCTAATGAGCATGCAGAGATAGATTTATCAAAAAAATTTGGAGCAATTAATCATGAAGCTATTGGACTTCTAAGATTAACTAAACAATATGCAAAAAAGGTTGGGCTAAGTTTTCATGTTGGTTCGCAGTGCATGCACCCAATATCATATTCTAAAGGAATATTTGAAATTGGTAATATTATAAAAAAAACTAAAATTATACCTGATGTAATAAATATAGGTGGAGGCTTTCCAACTGTTTATCCCGATTTAGTGCCTCAATCTTTAGATAACTACTTTGATGAAATCAAAAAAAGTTTAGAAAATTTAAAGATAGAAAAACTTCCAGAAATTATATGTGAACCTGGTAGAGCAATTGTTGCAGAGAGTGGTTCAACAATAGTTAGAGTAGATTTAAGAAAAAAACAAAAACTTTATATAAATGACGGAACTTACGGAACTTTATTTGATGCTGGTGTTCCAAATATTGTATACCCTTCAAAAATGATTACTGATGGTAGAATTATTTCAAAAAAACTAACATCATTTGATTTCTATGGACCAACATGTGATAGCATGGATTATATGAAAGGGCCTTTTATCTTACCTAACAATATCAAAGAAAATGATTATATAGAGCTTGGACAACTTGGAGCTTATGGACTTACTTTTAGAACCAACTTTAATGGATTTTACTCGGATGAAATTTATGAAGTTGAAGATAATCCTATAATGACCATGTATGACAAAGAAGCAAAGAAAGAGTTTCTTGTTGCTTAATGTCAGATAAAAAAAATCATTCAAACAATAGAAAAAAAGACCTTCTTAGTAAAGAAGTTGAACATATTGATATTACTTCTTTTGATGCAAGAAAGATTGTTACCTCAATGGAAAAAATGTCTTTTGTCTCAAGGGAGACTGCAAATGCTGCAAAAATTTACAGCGAGATGATTAGAGACAAAGATTGTACGATCTTTTTAACGCTTGCAGGATCAACCTCTGCAGCGGGATGTATGCACGTGTACAGAGATTTGGTCAAATACAATATGGTTGATGCAATAGTTGCTACTGGAGCTTCAATTATTGACATGGATTTCTTTGAGGCATTAGGTTTTAAACATTATCAGGGATCTCAATACCAAGACGATGCAGAATTAAGAAATAATTACATTGATAGAATTTATGATACTTACATTGACGAAGATGAGCTTCAAATGTGTGATAAAACAATTGGTGAGATTGCAGACAAATTAGAGCCTAAAAGTTATACTTCAAGAGAGTTCATAAGAGAGATTGGCAAATATCTTAAAACTAACGCGAAGAAGAAAGACTCATTAATAGAGGTTGCCTATGACAACAACGTTCCAATCTTTTGTCCAGCTTTTACTGACTCAAGCGCAGGATTTGGGCTTGTAATGCATCAAGAAAGAAATCCAAAAAATCATATCACGATAGACTCGGTTAGAGAGTTTAGAGAATTAACCGAAATTAAAATTAAATCTAAAGGTTCAGGTCTTTTTATGATCGGAGGAGGTGTACCTAAAAATTTTATTCAGGATACAGTCATATGTGCTGAACTTTTAGGTAAAAATGTAGATATGCATAAATATGCCATTCAAATAACAGTCGCTGATTCTAGAGATGGCGCATGCAGTAGCTCAACATTAAAAGAAGCAAGCTCATGGGGCAAAGTAGATATTACAAAAGAGCAAATGGTTTTTGCTGAAGCAACAAGTGTTTTACCACTGATAGCAAGTGACGCCTATCATAAAGGAGAATGGAAAAATAGAGAGAGAAAAAATTTTTCCAAGATATTTTGATTAATGATCAGAAAAATCAAAATTGGTTTAATACAAAGTAAATCTTTAGGTACAATTCAATCTAATATTGATTTAGCTATAAAAAATATAAAAAAAGCAGCAAAAAAAAAGGCAAAGATAATTTGTCTTCCAGAGCTATTTTTAACAAATTATTTTTGTCAGACAGAAAGTCACTCAAACTTTAAATTAGCAGAAAAAATTCCAGGAAAAACCTCTAGAATATTTTGTAATCTAGCAAAGGAACTTAGTGTTGTATTAAATATTACAATGTTCGAAAAAAAAACATCTGGGTTTTATCATAATACAAGTATCATAATTGGAGAAAATGGTAATATTTTAACTAAATATCGTAAAATGCATATACCGGATGACCCTGGTTATTATGAGAAATTTTATTTCAGTCCTGGAGACCTTGGATTTAAAAGTGTTAAGACAAAATTTGGAAAGATAGGTCCTCTTATATGTTGGGATCAATGGTTTCCAGAAGCAGCCAGATTAACAGCTTTAAAAGGAGCTCAAATTATTTTTTATCCTACTGCTATTGGATGGCATCCAAAAGAAAAAAGAAAGTTTGGAAAATCTCAACTAGATTCTTGGATCACAATGCAAAAATCTCATGCTATTGCGAATGGAACTTATGTGGCTGCTATAAATAGAGTCGGGACAGAAAGAAAAGGTAAGAAAAAAATTGAATTTTGGGGTAATTCAATGGTGATAGATCCTAGTGGGAAAGTAATTGCAAAAGCAGGAAATAAAAAAGAAGATATTTTAGTTTGTGAGATAGATTATAAAAAAATAGATACCGCTAGACAGCACTGGCCTTTTTTTAGAGACAGAAGAACTGAATTTTACAAAGATATTCTTAAAAATCCGGACGATGAGTAAAAAAATAAGTGAATTCAGAATGCCAGCAGAATGGGAGCCTCAAAAATCAGTTTGGATGTCGTGGCCTCATAATAAAAATGATTGGCCTGGGTTATTTCAGAAAATTCCAAATGTAGTTGGAAAAATAATAAAATATTTAACAAAGTATCAGAGAATAGATTTATTAGTCAATAATACCAAAAGTATTTATACCGCAAAAATATATTTAAAAAAAATAGGTTGTAATATATCTAACATTAAATTTCATAAACTTAAAACAGACAGACTTTGGTTACGAGATTCTGGACCAATATTTTTAGTCAATAAAAATAATAAAAAAAAGACCATACTTAATTTTAAATTTAATGCCTGGTCAAAATATAAAAATTTTAGAAATGATAACAAAATTAATAATTATATTAGTAGGTACTTAAATATTGAAAGTATTTTACCAAAAAAAGTAAATTCAAAAAAATTTGAAAGAGTAGTAATGGAAGGAGGCGCATTTGATAATAATGGATCGGGCTCCATATTATTAACAAGAGAGTGCTTATTAAGTAGTAAACAAGAGAGAAATAAAGGCTTCAAAAAAATTGACTATGAAAATATGTTTTCAAAATATTTGAATGCAAAAAACTTTATTTGGCTTAATAAAGGAATTGTAGGAGACGATACACATGGTCATATTGATGATATCGCAAGATTTGTCTCAAAAAGAACAATTATGATAGCTGTAGAAAAAAATAGATCAGATAAAAATTATAAAGCTCTTAAAGAAAATTTAAAAATATTACATAATAGTTCTGATGAAAATGGAAAAAAATTTAAAATTATTAAGGTTCCTATGCCTAGTCCAGTTGTAATAGAAAAAACTCGTGTTCCGGCGAGCTATTTAAATTTTTTCATAAGCAATAAAACAGTCTTGGTTCCAGTATTTAATGTGAAAGAAGACAAAAAGGTTTTAAAAATTTTTAGAAAATTTTTTATAGACAGAAAAGTTATTGCCATTGATTGTAGTGATTTAATTTGGGGTTTTGGAGCCATTCATTGCATGACACAACAAGAGCCAAAAAATTGAATTAAGCAGCTTTTAAAGTGCCTAATAATAATCTAAAAGGTATCAACATTACTAAAGCAACAAAAATCTTTACTGCTAAATCTCCTAAAGAAAGTGTCACCCAAGGTATTCCTGTTCCATAAAATGAAATTGAAAAGAACAAGAATGTATCAACGGTAGAACCAATTAATGAAGATGCAAGTGGCGCAATAAACCATTTTTTTTGTCTTAATTGATCAAATATTTGTACATCCAACAATTGAGCGATAATAAATGCTGTTCCTGAACCAATTGCTATTCTTACTGAGATTAAATCGGCAAAATTTGTTGAGAAAATTAGTGTAAACAAAATACCTATTGTAAATCCTATATATACAATTTTTCTAGCAACTAATTTACCAAAAGATCTATTTGCTAGATCAGTTATTAAAAATGCTATTGGATAACTGAATGCTCCATATGTAAGAATTTCTTGAAGACCATAATATTTAATTGGAAATTGAACTAAATAATTAGACGTTAAAACAACCAACCCCATTAAAAATGAGAGTGTTAAAAATACCTTATTCATTATGCAGATTTACTGACCAAAGATTTTTTTAATTTTTTCAGTCTTAATGATAAATCTCTAGACTTTGCTGAAATAAGAAATTGATCAAAACTACCTTTTTTATCTACTGATCTAACCCCAGCATTTGAGACGGTTAATCTTAAACTTCTCTTAAGTAGTTCACTTTTAAACTTAACTTTTTTTAAATTTGGAAGAAATCTTCTTTTAGTCTTATTGTTAGCATGACTAACGTTATGACCCTTAAGTGGGATTTTTCCAGTAAGTTCACATTTTTTAGACATAAATTATGAGCCTGTATAGGATCTGAATCTTATCGCGTCAAGATTAATTTTTAGTTCCAATAGCCTCTGAAACATTTTTAAACCCCTTATTTTTTAATAAATCAATTAATTCTATACTTATTTTTGAAGCTATACGAGGACCTCTGTAAACCATTCCAGTATATAATTGAACGAGTGTTGCACCAGAAATGATTTTTTCAAAAGCATCTTGTCCATTACTAACACCACCCACTCCTATTATTTTTGTTTTGTCTTTTAGAATTTTATAAAATTTAGAAATTGCCTCGTTTGAAATCTTTTCAATTGGTTTACCTGACAGTCCACCCTTTTCTAATTTATTTATATTTTTTAAATTTTCTCTATTCTTATCTGTGGTATTGGAAACAATAATAATTCCTATTTCTTGTTCCATAATGATCTTGGATACTTTATTAATTTGATCGTCATTAAGATCAGGTGAAACTTTTATTGCTAATGGAATGTTTGAATTCAATTCTTTTTTTTCATTTTTTAGCTTATCAATCAATGAATTTAATTCATCCTGGTTATGAAAGTCTCTTAAATTTTCTGTATTTGGTGAGGAGATGTTTATAGTTATATAATCAGCTAAATTATAAAATTTACGAAAACAAATTAAATAATCCTCAATTCTATCTTTAGAGTCTTTATTTGGTCCAATATTTATTCCTAAAAAACCCTTTTTATTATTTTCCTTAATTGTCTGACTAATTTGTTCTGAACCAGAATTGTTAAAACCTAATCTATTTATAAGAGCTTCATCTTCTTCAAGTCTAAAAACTCTTGGTTTAGGGTTGCCAAATTGAGGCTTTGGAGTAATTGTGCCTACTTCAACAAAACCAAATCCAAGATTAAACAGAGGATTATATACTTCAGCATTTTTATCAAAGCCAGCAGCAACACCAATTGGTGAAGATAATTTTTTTTCACAAAAAGTTGTTTCTAAAATATAATTATCTTTAGGTTTTGAGTATGAAATATTATTTAACTTAAGTGCTTTTATCGCTAAAGAATGAGCTACTTCAGGGCTAAATTTAAAAATTAGTGGTCTTATAATATTAAACATTTTCTAATTTACTTTTTATTAGTTCTTTAGTTTCTTGAACCCCAAAAAAGCTTATAAAAAAACCAAATCGTGGTCCATTTTCTACTCCAAAAACTACCTCATAAATCAATTTGAACCAATCACGCAAATTTTCTTTATAGCCATTTTCTTTGCCGACTGTATAAATTGTAGTCTGAATATCCTCTGGTTTCATTGCGTCATCGCAGTTATCTAAAGAGTTTACTAAAGCCTTTAAAGCAATCTTTTCGCTTTCATTAGGTTTTTTATAAATCTTTTTAGATTTTATTACGTCATTAAAATATTTAATTGCATAAGATATTAACTTGTCAAAAATTGGATGCATATCTTCATTAATATCTTTTTTATATTTCTTTACAAATTTCCAAAGTAATTCTTTATTATCAGCATTGCTAGTCTCAACTAAATTTAATAGCATTGAAAAGGACATTATTGAATTCTCCTCTGGTATCTCTGAATTATGAACATGCCAAACAGGATTCATTAGTTTTTGAAGTTCGTTTTGAGTTTTACCTTTTTCAATAAAATCGAGATATTCGTCAACAGCCTTTGGAACTACTTCTCTATAAAGTTTTTTTGCCCTTTTTGGGTTCTGGTACATATACAAGGAAAGACTTTCGGGCGATGCATACTCTAACCATTGATCAATTGTGATACCATTTCCTTTTGACTTTGATATTTTTTCACCTTTTTCATCTAAAAATAACTCATATGCAAAACCAGATGGATTTGACTTACCCAATAATTTTATGATTTTTGAAGATAAAATTGCACTCTCTATTAAATCTTTGCCATACATTTCAAAATCTACATCAAGGGCATACCATCTCATAGCCCAATCTACTTTCCATTGTAGTTTACAATTTCCATCTAAAATACTTTGCTCTAATTTTTTTCCATCGTTATCAAAAATTATTTTTAAGTTTTTAGTATCTAATTCTGAAACTGGTATCTCTAATACAATCCCTGTATCTGGACATATTGGTAAAAATGGAGAATATGTTTTTTGCCTTTCTTTACCAAGAGTAGGAATAATTATGTTCATTATTCCCTCATAATTTTCTAAAATTAATTTTAATGTATCATTGAAAAAACCTGACTTATATAAAACTGTTGAACTTTTAAAACTGTATTCAAACTTAAATTTATCTAAGAAATTTTTTAACATTTCATTATTATGTTCACCAAAACTGTTAAATTTTTCAAAAGGATCTGGAACTTGAGTTAAGGGTTTATGAAGGTTTTGCTCAAGTTTTTCAGAATTGGGAATATTTTCAGGAACTTTTCTAAGTCCATCCATATCGTCAGAAAAAGTAATTATTTCTTTAGGGAGATCTGATAAATGATTTAAAGCATTAACAATCATCGTGGTTCTTGCTACTTCACCGAAGGTACCAATGTGCGGCAAGCCGCTAGGACCATATCCCGTTTGAAGAACAATTTTTCCCTTATTTTCAATATTTTTTTTTCTCTCTCTTAGAAGCTTTTTAGCTTCAACAAAGGGCCAAGCGTTTGTTTTGTCTATGTTGGTTTTATCTATCACTTTTAATTAAACAGCCTGTAAAATAACGTTTTTAATAATTCTTATAGAGTTGAAATTTATTTACCATAAAATAATGTCCAATCAAAATGTCCAATTATAAAACTGTTTTCTTTACCTTAGGAATTTTACAAATAATTTTAGGTTTATCGATGATTGCGCCAATTTTAGCACAGTTTTTTTATAATGAACTAGACTCTAGCTTTATAAGTTCTGGAATTGTAACTGTTATATTTGGAGTTCTTTTTTTACTGTCTAATTTAGATCATGATAAGAAAATCAGTTTACCTCAAGCTTTTCTTTTAACAGCGCTATCTTGGTTGAGTATTGCTATTTTTGGCTCACTTCCATTTATATTTTCTGAGATAAATTTGAGTGCTACAGACGCTTTTTTTGAGAGCATGTCAGGTATCACTACGACTGGATCAACTATAATAACCAATTTAAATGAAACCCCTAAAAGTATATTGCTTTGGAGAGGAATGCTTCAGTGGTTAGGTGGAATTGGTATCATAGTCATGGCAATTACTTTAATGCCACTTATGAATATTGGTGGAATGCAGTTGTTTATTATATCCACGAGTGATACCCCAGAAAAAATTTTACCTAGATCAAAAGAGATAGCGATGAGATTAATCTTAGTATACTTCGGATTAACTTCTATATGTGCATTTTTTTATAAAATATTTGGTATGAACTTTTTTGATAGTATTGTTCACTCGATGACAACAATTGCAACAGGAGGATTCTCAAATTATAATGAGTCTATTGGCTATTTTAATAGTCCACTTATTGAATTTACATCAATTATATTTATAATTTTAGGTAGTATACCATTTATTGCCTATATCAAATATTTAAATGGAGACAAAAAAATATTTTTTAACGATGCGCAAATTAAAACTTTTATGAAGATTGTCCTTTTTTCAATTCTTTTAATGTATCTATATCTATTAACAAAAAATCAAAGTTTTTTTGATACCAGTATTAGATCAGTTGTATTTAATGTAATATCAATCTTAACTGGAACTGGTTATGTAACTCAAAACTTTAGTGATTGGGGTCAATTTCCGCTAATTTATTTTCTTATTCTTATGTTCATCGGTGGATGTGCAGGATCTACAGCTTGTGGTATTAAAATATTTAGAGTCCAAATTTTATTTCAATTTATTAATGTACAACTAAAGAAAATAATTTATCCAAGAGGTATATTCAAAATAAAATATGAAAATAATAATATTGATGAAAAATTTTTAGCATCAATAATATCTTTTATATTTTTATATGTTGTAATTTTTTTTGTTATAACTGCCCTTTTATCAACAAGCGGTTTAGATTTGACAACCTCAATATCAGCCGCAGCCACTTCAATATCAAATGTAGGCCCTGGTTTAGGTGATATTATTGGTCCAAATGGTAATTTTTCTAATTTATCTGATTTTTCTAAATGGGTTTTAAGTTTAGCGATGATTTTAGGTAGATTAGAATTGTTTGCTGTATTAGTATTATTTATTCCATCTTTTTGGAGAAAATATTAATGTCTGAAACTAAACAAACTTGGGTAGAATCTTTATTAGTTTATAAAGATATTAGAATGTTAAGAATATTGCTTCTTGGAGCAATAAGTGGTTTTCCTTGGGTATTAATTGCAAGCAGCCTAAGTCTTTGGTTAAAAGAAGAGGGGTTAAGTAGATCAACAATTGGTTGGGCAGGATTAATATTTGGCGTGTATGCATTTAATTATTTATGGGCTCCAATAATTGATAGAATACAAATTCCACTTTTGACAAAAAAATTGGGACATAGACGAGGTTGGATCGTCTTAATGCAATTAATCATTTTACTCAGCTTGATAGTTTGGAGTTTTATAAATCCTACACAAAATTTAGCACTTTTGATTAGTGTTGGATTAATAATTGCGATAGCTTCTGCAACTCAAGATATAACTGTTGATGCTTTAAGAATTGAACAAATTGATGCAAATGAGGGCAAATCCATGGCAGCAGGTGCAGCTATGGCAGTAGTTGGTTGGTGGACCGGTTATAAATTAGGAGGCGTTGTAGCATTATTTACAGCTGAATTTTTTCAAAATATGGGAGTAGCAGATTATTGGCAAGCTACTTTTTTAGTTTTAGGTGTTTTAATTATTTTAATGAATATTTGTTTAATGTTTGTTCATGAACCAATTGATAATAACAGACAAAATAGTCAAAAAGAAACAGATCAAATGATTATAAACAAGCTTGGATCAAATAATGTTTTAACAAATTTTATTGCTTACATTTCGGGAACTATTGGTGGACCAATAATAAGTTTTTTCAAGAAAAATGGTTTTGCAATTGCAGTTGGGATATTGGGATTTGTGTTTTTATTTAAAATAGGTGAGGCATTTTTAGGACGTATGTCTATTGTTTTTTATAAAGAAGTTGGATTTTCAAAAGGACAAATAGCAATTTATTCTAAAGGATTAGGATGGATAACAACCGTAGTTTTCACTTTAATAGGTGGTGTAATGGCGATGAGAGCTGGAACAGTCAAAACTATGTTTTTTGCTGGAGGTTTGATGGCTGTTACTAATTTACTTTTCGCATTATTGGCCTGGACAGGTAAATCAGAATTATTATTTGCAATAGCTGTAATAGCTGATGATATAACAGCTGCATTTGCAACAGTTGCATTTGTTGCTTTTATTTCTTTACTAGTAGATAGGACCTATACTGCAACTCAATATGCATTATTAGCATCCATTGGAACTGCTGGAAGAACTACCCTTGCCTCTTCATCAGGTGCACTAGTAGATTGGTTAAATGGGGACTGGGGTACATTTTTTGTAATAACAACTGTAATGGTGATACCATCACTAATTTGTCTTTGGTTTATAAGGAATAAAGTTAAAATTGTTTCAAAATAGCTATTTCTGTAAGAATTCCTATTTAAACGTCTATGAGCTGGCCTCAAAGAAATCAAATATAAGTACACAATTAATTTATGGTGAAAAATTTAGGATAATTGGAAAAAAAAAAGATTTTTTTAAGATCAGAACTGATTTTGACAATTACTTAGGTTTTATAAAAATCAAAAAATTTAATAAAGTTTTAAACAAAACCCACAAAGTCAGTATATTAAAATCAAAGATTTATAATAAACCAAAAAACAATATTAAATTTTTAACAAAAAAATACCTTCCATTTTCATCTGAAATTCAGATTTTAAATAAAGAAAATAACTTTGTAATGTTTGAAAAAAATAAATGGATAAAATTAAACGAATTACAAAGATTAAATAAAAGAAATTATAATTTTAGTAAAATATTAAAACTTTTTTTGAATATTAAATATAAATGGGGTGGTAAAACTTTTGACGGTATTGATTGTTCGGCATTACTCCAAATTTTTTACAAATATAACCATAAGTTCTTTCCTAGAGATACAAAAGATCAAGTTAAAATCAAAAAAGGTGTTAAGAATAAAAGAGTATTTAAGAAAGGAGATATTATTTTTTGGAAAGGACATGTTGCAGTTTGTTTAAATACAAAAGAATTAATTCATGCATATGGTCCAAGAAAAAAAGTAATAAAAATGCCAATAATAAAAACCATTAAATTAATTGAAAAGACTACAAATTTAAAAGTGATTAAAATTATATCGATTTAGTTTTGATCTCTTCCAAAATCTGGTTTCGCTATATCTTGTTTTAAATTCAATATTTGCTTTCTTACTTTTTTTGAATTTACTAATTTTTTTCTCAAAGTATTGTCATCTAAATTTTCAATATTTTTTTTAAAAGATTTTAAATTTTTGATAAATAAGTTTATTGCACTAACAACATTTTTTTTGTTGTTAAAAAAAATATCTCTCCACATTATTTCGTTTGATGCAGCTATCCTTGAAAAATCTCTTAACCCTCCTGCGCTAAATTTAATTATATCTTTTTTTTGAGTTTTTTGAAAATCTTGGGCGGTCTTTATTAAATTGTAAGCTATTAAGTGGGGTAAATGACTTGTAATTGAAAATATCTTATCGTGAACTTTCTCATCCATAATTATTACTTTAGAACCAATCTTTTTCCAAAAATTAACTAATTTTTTCTGTTTAATTTTGTTTTTGTCACTAAAAACTATACACCATTTATTAATAAATAGACTTTCACTTCCATACTTTGGTCCACTTACCTCTGATCCAGATATAGGATGACTCATAATCCAGTCAAGTGACTTTGAAAGACAATTATTTTTTAATTTTCTAATATTTTCCTTTGTGGAGCCTACATCGGTAATTAAAGATTTTTTACTTAAATACTTATTTAAATATGGGATAACTCTTTCATACTGACTCATCGGAGTTGCAAGTATAATAAGATCAATATCTGAGATTTTATTATCTAATTTCTTTAAAATAATTATTTTTTTATTTATTTTTTTAATTTCTCTAATATTTTTTTTTGATTTTTCGAAAACAAATAAGTTTTTGGAAGTTTTTTTATTTATAGATGCCCTTAAAATTGAAGATCCAATTAACCCACAACCAACGATTAATATATTTTTAAACATTTTTAAAAATTTTTTTCATCTGTTTAATAAAAAGTATATTTTCTTTCACATTTCCAATTGTAAGCCTTAAACAATTTTTAATACCATACGAATTCATCTCTCTAAGAACAATTCCTGATTTTTCAAGATTTTTCTCAACAAATCTTGCATTTAACTTACAACGTTTAAAATCTAAAAGAAAAAAATTTGGTCCAACTTCATTTGTTTGAATACTATAAGAATTCATTATTTTTTTTATTTTTATAGCCCAATCTAGATTATGTTTTACAGATTTTTTTATAAAACTTTTATCTTTAAGAGATTCAACTGCACATTCCTGTGCTATCTTATTTACATTAAATGGTGGTTTAATTTTATATAAAGCATCTATAATTTTTTTACTTCCATAACCCCATCCAACTCTTAAAGATGCAAGACCATAAATTTTTGAAAAAGTTCTTAATATAAATACGTTATTTTGATTTTTAAAAAGTTCCAGGCCTGATCTATAATCTTTATTTAACATATATTCAAAATACGCATCATCAACCACCAATAAAATTTTTTTATTTAATCGCCTCCTTAGGTCCAACAGTTGATTTTTAGAAATATATGTGCCTGTAGGATTATTTGGATTAGCTATAAATACAATCTTAGTTCTATTAGTTGTTTTTTTTATAATTTCATCGTTTGAGACTTTAAAATTTTTTTCTTTAGAAAATATAACTTTTGCCCCTACTATTTTTGCATAAATTCTGTACATTAAAAAACTGTACTCTGGCACGACTACTTCGTCTCCTTTGTTCAAAAATAACTGACAAATCATTTGAATAATTTCATCAGATCCTGATCCACAGATAATCTGATTTTGCTTGCAATTATATTTTTTTGAAATTGTGGATGTTAATTCCTTAAATTTTCCATCTGGATACTTTGATATATTATTTTTGGATTTTATTATTGCTTTATTAGCATTTTTGCTCATGCCTAGGGCTGACTCATTAGCTGATAGTTTTATAATACTTTTTTTTTTATTTAAGAAGGATCTTCCAGGCTTGTAGGCCTCTAGGTTTAATTTTCTAAATAATGGAGTATTCATGATGCTTAGTTTTATTAATAAATAGTCAGATAATTAGATAATACAATCAATAATTCTAAAAAAATTGACATCTAAAAAGCTATCTTATAAAAGCTTTTTGCGCTGATTTAACTGAATTGCGAGCGCTTTAAAAAACCTGCTAAATAAGTTTTTTTTCTCACAATTCATTTCAGCAAAATTTTTATGAGCAATTTAAATAAAATGAAAAATATAATTATTGAGAAAACTCTTAAACTTGATTGTGGCAAAGAAATATCTAAATTTCCTTTAGCTTATGAGACTTATGGAAATCTTAATGAGAAGAAAGATAATGCTATATTAATTTTTCATGCACTAACTGGCGACCAGTATGCTTCAGGCATCAATCCAATTACAAAAAAAGAGGGTTGGTGGAACTATGCAGTTGGTCCAGGCAAGTCATTCGATACAGATAAATTTTTTGTTATATGTGCGAATGTCATTGGTGGATGTATGGGATCCTACGGACCAGGAACTATTGATCCTTTGACCAATAAACCTATAGGTACAAATTTTCCTGTAATTACAATTAACGATATGGTTAACGCTCAATACAATCTATTAGATTACTTAAAAATAGAAAAATTATTTGCAGTTGCTGGCGGATCCATGGGTGGAATGCAAGTTTTACAATTCGTATCAAACTTTCCGAATAAGGCTAGAGTAGCTTTACCAATTGCTTGTACGGCTAGTCATTCAGCTCAAAATATTGCTTTTAATGAACTTGGAAGACAAGCAATAATGTCTGATAGCAATTGGAAAGAAGGATTGTATGATGAAAAATCAACAAATCCAGATAAAGGTTTGGCTGTTGCTAGAATGGCTGCTCATATCACTTATTTATCAAAACAAGGTTTGCAAGAAAAGTTTGGAAGGAATCTTCAAGAAAGATCTGATTTAAAATTTGGATTTGATGCTGACTTTCAAATTGAGAGTTATTTGAGATATCAAGGTTCTGTATTTGTAGATAGATTCGATGCAAATAGTTATTTGTATATCACTAGAGCAATGGATTATTTTGATTTAACTAAACAATTTGGAGGAAACCTTTCCAAAGCATTTAAAGATACCAAAACAAAATTTTTCATCATTTCCTTTACTTCTGATTGGTTATACCCAACCTCTGAGAATAAAGATATTGTAATAGCGCTTAATGCAATTGGTGCCGATGTTGGTTTTGTAGAAATTAAAACTGACAAAGGCCACGATTCCTTTTTGTTAGACGTACCAGATTTTTTAAGCACTATTAAAAATTATTTAAATACAACTTATTCTAATATTAATGAAAGAAGAATTTAAGGTCATTTCCAAGTTTATTGAGGAAAAATCAAGAGTCTTGGACGTTGGATGTGGTGATGGAATTTTGATGGAATATCTATCAAAAAATAAAGTGGTAGATGTCAGAGGGCTTGAAATTTCTAAAGAAAAAGTAAAAAAATGTTTGTCTAATGGTTTAACTGTTATTGAAGGTGACGCAGAGAATGATTTAAAGCAATTTCCAGATTTATCATTTGATTACGTAATACTAAGTCAAACTCTTCAAGCATTTATGAGCCCAGAAAACGTCATTGAAAATTTATTACGAGTGGGAAAAAAGGTAATTGTTACAATTCCAAATTTCGGACATTGGAAAGTTAGACTAGATTTACTATTAAAAGGAGAAATGCCAGTTACAAAGAATTTACCTTATCAATGGTATAATACTCCCAACCTACATATGTGCACAATTCAAGACTTTTATAATTTTTGTAACAACAAAAGAGTTAATATTTATAAATCAATTTCTTTAAATGGAGAGAAAATTTCAAATATTACAACTTCAAATTTGAGATATAAAAACCTAATATCTGAATTAGGTATTTTTTTATTAGAAAAGTAAAATGAAAATAGAAATTATAAAATGTTTAGAAGATAATTTTTCGTATTTATTAATTGATGAGTTAACAAAGTCTAGCATTGTAATAGATCCTAGTGAAGCAGAGCCTATTATAAATAAAATTGAAAGTCTTAATCTAAAATTAAAATTCATAATGAACACTCACCATCATTATGATCACGTTGGAGGCAATAAAGAGCTCAAGAAATTATATAATGCTAAGGTTATAGGTTTTAATGAAGATAAGCATAGAATACCTGAAATAGATATATCTTTAAAAAATGATGAAACTTGGAAAGACGGTATATTTGAAGCAAAAGTTTTTCATATTCCAGGTCATACTTTAGGCCATATATGTTTCTATTTTTTTAATGAAAATGCATTATTTTCTGGAGATACATTATTTTCATTAGGTTGTGGAAGAGTGTTTGAGGGCACTCATGAACAGATGTTTAATTCTTTGCAGTTGTTAAAGAGTTTACCAATTGAGACAGAAATTTATTGTGGACATGAATATACATTAAAAAATTCAGATTTTTGCCTAAAACACGATCCAGAAAATAAAGCTTTAATTTCCAAAATTGAGTTTATAAAAAATCGTCTGGCCAAAGGTCAGCCAACTATTCCATCGACACTTAAAGAGGAGCTTCAAACTAATATTTTTTTAAGATCAAAAAATGTTGAAAACTTTTCAAAATTGAGAGATTTAAAGGATAATTTCTAGCTTATTCAGCTTGACTAAAATAGGGCCCTGACTATATTGCTGATAACTAAAAATTAGGATCTTTAATGTCATACGCAGTTATAGAAACAGGTGGAAAACAGTACAAAGTCTCAGCTGGCGAAATAATTAAAATAGAAAAATTAGCTGAGTCAAATCCAGCCACTAAAGTGGAATTTAAAGAAATTTTAGCTTATGGAGATGATAAGAGCATTGAATTAGGTGCACCTACAGTAGATGGTGCGAAAGTTGAAGCTGAACTATTAAAAAATGGCAAAGAAAGAACTGTTCTAATTTTTAAAAAAAGGAGAAGAAAAAATTCGAGACGTAAAAACGGGCACAGACAACAGTATTCACTAATTAGAATTAACAAAATTTTTTCAAAAGATGGTAAAGTTTTATCAGAGGCTGAAAAGATGAAAAAAAGCGAAGTTGTAGTTAAAGAAGCTAAAAAAGAAAAAACTGAGGCTTCAAAATAAATAGGTAATTTATGGCAACAAAAAAAGCAGGTGGATCATCGAGAAACGGAAGAGATAGTGCAGGCCGAAGACTAGGCGTGAAAAAATATGGTGGTGAATTAGTAATACCTGGAAATATTATTGTAAGACAACGCGGCACTAAAATTTTTCCTGGGGAAAATGTTGGAATGGGTAAAGACCACTCAATTTTTTCTGTTGTTAAAGGAAAAGTTGTTTTTAAAAAAAGTAAATCAGACAGAACTTACGTATCAGTAAAGCCTAATTAGTAGACAGCTAATTAATTCTGTAAAATAATGAAATTTCTCGATCAAGTTAAGATATTTGTAAAAGCTGGAGACGGTGGGTCTGGTTCTCCTAGTTTTAGAAGAGAAAAATTTATTGAATTTGGAGGACCTGACGGAGGTGATGGAGGAAAAGGCGGTTCTATTATTCTTGTGTCAGAGAGAAATTTAAACACACTGATTGATTTTAGATATCAACAGCATTTTAAAGCTGAGCGAGGCAGAGATGGGAGTGGGAAAAATAAGACAGGAAGAGGAGGAGAAGATTTATATTTAAAAGTACCGATTGGAACACAAGTATTTGAGGAAGATAATAAAACCCTGATATTTGATTTTAAGGAAGAAAATGAAAAATTTGTTGCAGCTATAGGTGGTAAAGGAGGTTTTGGTAATACAAGGTTTAAATCATCAACTAACAGAGCCCCAAAGAAATTTACTAAAGGTGCAGTTGGTGAAGAATTTTGGATATATTTACAACTTAAGACAATTGCTGATATTGGAATAATTGGATTACCCAATGCAGGAAAATCTAGCTTATTAGCATCATTAACAAGTGCCACTCCTAAAATTGCAAATTATAAATTCACAACTTTAAATCCAAATCTAGGTGTCGCAATGTATGACGATAAAGAGATAACTTTAGCAGATATTCCAGGATTAATTGAAGGAGCACATCAAGGAACAGGATTAGGGATTAAATTTTTAAAACATATTGAAAGATGCAAAGCACTTTTGCATTTAATTGATATATCAGAAAATGATTTAATTAACTCATATCTTCAAGTGAGGGATGAAATGGGTAAATATAGTTCAGAGCTATTAAAAAAGCAGGAAATAATAGTGTTTAACAAAATTGACCTAATTGATGAGAATAAAATAAAAGAAAAAATAAAAGATTTTGAAAAAATTATCAAGAAATCCACTTTTACAACATCAACACTCGATAAAAAATCAGTATCTGATATTAAATTAATATTGCTTAATTATGTATCTTAAAGACTCAAAGACTGTCGTTATAAAAATTGGATCATCTTTATTGATTAATGACAAAAAAATTGTCAGAGAGAAATGGTTATCAGAATTTGCAAAGGATATTCTACATCTACAAAAATTAAAAAAAAATATAATTTTGGTTAGTTCAGGTGCGATTGCTTTAGGATGTAAAAAATTAAAATTAAGTAAAAAAAAATTAAAACTTGATAAAAGTCAGGCAGTAGCGTCAATTGGCCAAATTGAGTTAATGAACCTTTTTAAAAAAACTTTTAATAAGTCAAAAATCAATCTTTCTCAAATTTTGTTAACACTTGAAGATACAGAAAAAAGAAGAAGGGCTATTAATGCAAAAAGGACTTTTGAGAATTTATTTAGTCTTGGTTTTATTCCAATAGTAAATGAAAACGATAGTATAGCCACTTCTGAGATTAAGTATGGTGATAATGATAGACTAGCTTCTAGGGTTGCACAAATATCAAGTGCAGATTGTTTAATTTTATTATCTGACGTAAGTGGTCTTTACTCTAAAGATCCAAAATTAGATAAAAAAGCTAAATTAATTCGTGAAATTAAAAATATTGACCAAAACGTAGAAAAATTAGCAACAAATAAATCTGGAGAATTTGGATCTGGTGGAATGAAAACGAAAATTGATGCTGCTAAAATTTGTCAATTCTCAGGATGCCATATGGCGATTGCTAATGGCTTAATAAATAGACCAATTCAAAAAATTTTAACTAAAAATATATGTACTTGGTTTTTGCCAAAAATTTCAAAATTAGATGCGAGAAAAAAGTGGATAATAAGCTCAGTTTCTCCAAAGGGAAAAATAATTATTGATGAAGGTGCATTACTAGCTTTGAATAATGGGAAAAGTTTACTAGCCGCGGGGATTAAGGATGTTCTAGGCAGTTTTAGCAAAGGTGATCATATCAAAATCCTAAACAACAATATGACTGAATTTGCTAGAGGATTAAGCAGTTTCTCTTCGGATGAAATCTTGAAAATTAAAGGGAAGCACTCTAATAAAATAAATGATATTTTAGGTTATATTTCAAAATCAGAAGTTATTCATAAAGATGATATGGTATTAATCAAATGAGTAAAAACTTAGAAAAAATTGGTACAAATGCGAAAATTGCTTTTCAAAAAAAAATAAGTAATAAAAAAAAAAATAAAGTATTAAATTATTACATTAAACTTATTAAAAAAAACCAAAAAAAAATTTTAGTCGAAAATACAAAAGATATAAAAATAGCCAAATCTAAAAAACTTAAAGAAAATTTAATTAAAAGACTTGCTCTTAATAATGACAAAATAAGCTCAATTATAAAATCAATTGAAACTATTGCAAAATTTAAGGATCCAGTAGATGTTGATATAGAAACCTGGAAAAGACCAAACGGCTTAAAACTTAAGAAAGTATCAATTCCAATTGGTATTATTGGTGTAATTTATGAAAGTAGACCAAATGTTACTTCTGATGTATCCACACTTTGTTTTAAATCTGGAAACTGCGTAATATTAAGAGGAGGGTCAGAGGCTTACTTTAGTAATAAAATTTTAGCTGATCTTTTTAGAAAATCTTTAGAAAAAAATAAAATAAATAAGAATTTTGTTCAGTTTGTAGAGAATAAAAATAGGAAGCTTGTCGACTATATGCTGTCAAAAATGTCAGAATATATAGATGTTATTATTCCAAGAGGTGGAAAAAATCTTGTAAAAAAAGTTCAAGATTTGTCCTCTGTTCCTGTCATTGGACACCTTGAAGGTATATGTCATACTTATATTGATAAAGATGCAAATCTTTCAATGGCAAAAAAAATATTAATCAATGCCAAATTGCGTAATACTAGTATTTGTGGAGCTACCGAGACACTTTTAATACATAAAAATAAATCTAAAAATGTAAATGAGATATTAAATGAACTCACTACGAGAGGTTGTTCTATTTATGCTGATAGAGAAATTTCTAAATTGTTTAACGGAAATTCAAGATTAGCAAACAATAAAACATGGTCGAAGGAACATTTATCTGCAAAAATTTCTGTAAAACTAGTAAATAATATAAATGAAGCAGTAAATCATATTAATAAATATGGAACAATGCATACTGATGCGATAATTACAAATAATAAAATTTCTGCAAAATTTTTTATAAAAAATATTAAAAGTTCGATTGCTATTCACAATTCTTCAACACAGTATGCTGATGGAGGAGAATTTGGTTTTGGAGGGGAAGTTGGAATTTCAACAAATAAACTTCCACCAAGAGGTCCGGTTGGTCTAAACCAGCTTGTCAGTTATAAGTATGAGATATATGGATCTGGACAAACGAGAAAATAAAAAAAAAATTGGTATTCTTGGAGGAACCTTTGATCCAGCGCATAAAGGTCATTTAAGTATCTCTAAAGAGGCTAAAAAAAGAATTGGTATTGACAGGATTATTTGGGCAGTTACCAAAAAAAATCCATTTAAAGATGAAAGTAGTTTAAGTTTAAATAAAAGAATAAATTTTGCAAAAAAATTTACTCAATTATATCCATTTATAAAAGTAAAATATTTTGAGGATAAAATTAAATCTAATAGAACAGTTGATCTGATAAAATATATAAAAAAAAATAATAAAAATACTGACATTTATTTCATAATGGGAGCGGATAGTTTGATTAATTTTCATAAATGGAAAAATTCTGATTTAATTTCATCAATTTGTAATATTCTTGTATTTGATAGAGACAGATATAAGTCTAAATCATTAAGTTCTAAAAGCTTTAAAAAATACAGTAAAAAAAGCTTAAAATTTATAAAATTTAATAAGGTCAATATTTCATCTTCTAAATTAAGAAAAATTTGATACTCTTTTCATTATTAATGGACAAAATCTCTTCTCTTCACAAAGATGTAGTCAATCTTTTAGATGCAAATAAAGCCTTAGATATTGTTTCAATAGATTTAGATGGAAAATCATCAATAGCAGATCAAATGATAATTGCTAGTGGAACATCCTCTAGACATATCCAGGCTTTATCAGAACAAGTATATGAATACTTAAAAAAAAATGGTGTAAACAATTGTAAGATTGAAGGAAGAGAAAGTAGTGATTGGAAACTTGTCGATGGAATAGACCTTATTATTCATATTTTCAATCCCGAAAAAAGAAAATTTTATGAATTAGAAAAAATATGGTCAGAATTGATACCTAAAGAAAAAGTAATTATATAATGAAAAGTTTTAAAACCTATACTTTATCATTACTCATTTTTCTTTTAACAACTAGCATTGTTAGTTCGTCAGAAGATAATGATATATACAAAAAAATAGATGTTTTTTCAGAGGTCTTGGATAAAATTAATAAAGAATTTGTTGATGAGGTAAACCAAAGTGATGCTATGGATGCTGCAATCAACGGTGTTCTTCAATCTTTAGATCCTTATTCTGCTTATATGTCACCAGAATCTTATCAAAGTATGCAAACAGAAACGAGTGGTGAATTTGGAGGTCTTGGAATTGAAGTGAGTATGGAAGCTGGAGTTATAAAAGTAATAACTCCTATGGACGATTCACCTGCTGCTAAAGCAGGAGTTAAAGCTGGTGATTACATAGTAAGAATTAATGATATTCAGGTTCAAGGTAAATCTTTAAGTGAAGCTGTTGACATAATGAGAGGTCCTGTCGGATCAGATATTGAAATAACAGTCAGAAGAAGAGGTGAACGAAAGGCGTTAATTTTTAATATTACAAGAGAAAAAATTAAAGTTTCATCTGTAAAATCTGAGATATTAGATGATCAAACTGGTTATTTAAGACTTACCTCATTTAATGAAAATAGTAGTGGTCAAATCAGAGATAAAATTAAAGAATTTAAAAAAAAAAAAAATGTTAAAAATTATATTTTAGATTTAAGAAATAATCCTGGTGGGCTGCTTTCTCAAGCAATTAAAATCACAGATTTTTTTATAGATAGTGGAGAAATTGTTTCAACAAAAAGTAAAAGAAAATATGAAAGTAGAAAATTCTTTGCAAAAAAAGGTGATATATTGGATGGGAACACAATTGTTGTTTTAATAAATTACGGTTCTGCATCTGCCTCGGAAATTGTAGCAGGTGCACTAAAGGATCACAAAAGGGCAATAATAATAGGAGAAAATAGCTATGGTAAAGGCTCTGTGCAATCAATTATTCCACTCAAAAATAAAGGTGCAATAAGATTAACTGTATCAAAATATTATCTTCCATCTGGAAAATCTATTTCAGAAATAGGTGTTTCGCCTGATATTGAAATAGCTGAAGGATCTGATGACTTTAGGTTTAATACTGATACTGACAATCAACTTCAATTCGCTTTAGAGCTTTTAAACGGCTAAAATGAAAGAGAAATATAAAAATTTACCACTTAGAAGTGGTGTTGGGATAGTTGTTTTAAATAAAGAAAACAAAATTTTTGTCGCAAAAAGAATAGATAATAAAAAAAACTTTTGGCAAATGCCACAGGGTGGAGTTGACAAAGGTGAAGACTTTTATGAAGCTGCAATAAGAGAATTAGAAGAAGAAACTAGCATTAAATCAGTAAGTTTAATTAAAAAAATTGATGGCTTGCTTACGTACCATTTACCAAATGAATTATTAGGAATTATTTGGAAAGGTAAATTTAAAGGTCAAAAACAACAATGGTATGTAATGAGATTTAATGGTGATGAAAAAGAAATTAATATTAAAACAAAAAATCCGGAATTTCTTGAATGGAAGTGGGTAGATTTAGATAAAATTACTGAACTTGTGGTAGAATTTAAAGTACATGTATACGAGAAGATTCAAAAAGAGGTTAAAAAAATTTTAGTTAATTGATTTTAATACTTCTAGCTTTTGATCTAGCAAATATTTTTCCTGATCATTTATATCAGACCTTTTGAACTCTTCTTCAGCAGATTTTTGGATTTCTGAAATTTTTTCTTTATCAATATCTTTTAAATTTAAAATAAGACTTGTAAGAATAGAAAGATTATTATCTTTAAATTCAATTATTCCATCATTTACATAAAAACTTTCCTCACCAGACTTTGAAAATATTTTAATTATTCCTGGTTTTAAAAAAGAAATTATAGAAATATGGTCTTTTAAAATACCTATCTCACCTTCAAATGCAGGAACGACTACTTCTGTGACATCATTTTTTGATAAAAATGATTTTTCAGGATTTACTATTTCTACAGAATATTCTTCGCTCATTATGCAGCAGCTTCGTTAGCTAAGCTCTCAGCCTTTTGAATAGCTTCTTCAATAGTGCCAACCATATAAAATGCGGCTTCTGGTAGATGATCGTATTCACCTTTGCAAATAGCATCAAAGCCTTTGATCGTTGACTCTAAATCTACAAGCTTACCTGGCGATCCAGTAAATACTTCAGCTACAAAGAAAGGTTGAGAAAGAAATCTTTGTATTTTTCTTGCTCTAGCAACAACTAACTTATCTTCCTCAGATAATTCATCCATACCTAAAATTGCGATTATATCTTGTAAGGATTTATATGTTTGAAGAACTTTTTGTACTTCTCTTGCAACTCTATAATGCTCATCACCAACTATTCTAGGATCCAAAATTCTAGATGTTGAGTCTAGCGGATCTACAGCTGGGTAAATTCCAATTTCAGCTATCTGTCTAGAAAGTACAGTTGTTGCATCTAAGTGAGCAAATGAAGTTGCAGGTGCAGGGTCAGTTAAGTCATCTGCAGGAACATAAATTGCCTGAACAGATGTAATTGATCCTTTATTCGTTGTTGTAATTCTTTCCTGTAAGTTACCCATATCAGTTGCTAATGTTGGTTGATATCCTACAGCTGAAGGTATTCTTCCAAGTAATGCAGAGACCTCAGATCCTGCTTGTGTAAATCTAAAAATGTTATCAACAAAGAATAGTACATCTTGACCCTCTTGATCTCTAAAATATTCAGCAACAGTTAATCCAGTTAAAGCAACTCGCGCTCTTGCTCCTGGAGGCTCGTTCATTTGTCCATAAACTAATGCTGCTTTAGAACCTTCTCCATCAGTTTTAATAACACCTGAATCTATCATTTCATGGTAGAGGTCATTTCCCTCTCTAGTTCTTTCTCCTACTCCTGCAAAAACTGAAAATCCACCATGAGCTTTTGCAACGTTATTGATCAATTCCATAATTAAAACGGTCTTACCAACTCCAGCTCCACCAAATAAACCAATTTTACCACCTTTTGCATAAGGTGCTAAAAGATCAATAACCTTTATTCCTGTAACAAGTATTTCAGTTTCAGTTGATTGATCATTAAATTCTGGTGCAGCTCTATGAATTGGCCAACTATCTGAACTTTTAACTTCTCCTCTTTCATCAATAGGTTCACCAATTACATTTATAATTCTTCCAAGTGTTTCGGGCCCCACTGGAACTTTAATTGGAGCAGCTGTGTCTGTTACCTCATCTCCTCTTTTAAGACCTTCTGTTGCATCCATTGCAATTGTTCTGACACTTGACTCTCCTAAATGTTGTGCAACTTCTAAGACTAATCTATTTCCACCGTTATCGCACTCTAGTGCAGTTAAAATTTCTGGTAGTTCTCCGTCAAATTTCACGTCTACTACCGCCCCAATGATCTGTGTTATTTGTCCTTTTCTCATATTTATAAACTTTCTGCTCCTGAAATTATTTCTATTAACTCTTTAGTAATTGCTGCCTGACGACTTCTATTATACTCTATAGTAAGTTTGTCAACCATTTCACCTGCGTTTCTGGTTGCATTGTCCATTGCACTCATTCTTGAACCTTGCTCGCTAGCTGAATTCTCTAACATCGCTTTAAAAATCTGAGTTGAAATGTTTTTTGGTAACAAGTTACTCAATATTTCATCTTCTTCAGGTTCAAATTCATAATTATCTTCTAATGAATTTTCCTCTTTTTCAGATGTTTTTAAAGGAATAATTTGTTGTTCTTGTGGAATTTGAGTAATTACATTCTTAAATTGATTATAAAAAATTGTACATACATCAAATTCTTTTTTATCAAATTTTTCTATAACTATCTTACCAACTTTGTCAGCATCAAAATAATTTACATTTTTAGAGTCCTTAAAAGATATTCTCTCTATAATATTATCACCATAAAGACGTTTTAATTGGTCATAACCTTTAGTTCCGACTGTAATAATTTTTAGAGTTTTTCCTTCATCTAAAATTTTTTGAAAATAAAGTTTAGCTTTTTTGATAATATTTGTATTAAATCCTCCACAAAGACCTCTATCGGATGTCATTACAACACATAAATGTACTTTATTTTCTCCGGTGCCAGATAAAAGTTTTGGAGCATTATCTATATCTGAGATACCATTTGATAAGTTTAAAATAATATTATTCATTTTATCTGAGTAAGGTCTACCTTTTTCTGCGCTTTCCTGGGCTCTTCTCAGTTTTGCAGCAGCAACCATTTTCATTGCCTTGGTAATCTTTTGTGTAGACTTAACACTTGATATCCTCTTTTTTAGATCATCTAAACTAGCCATTATTTTTTATGAGTTAAAATCTTTCTTAAGTTGTAAAATAATTTCATTCAATTCTTTCTCTTTATCATCTTCAAGTTTTCCTGAAGCTGTGATTGACTCAATGATATCTGGCTTTTCAGCTTTACATTTTTCAATAATTTTACTCTCAAAACTTGAAATATCCTTTTGTTCAATATCATCAAGATGTCCTCTAACTCCACAAAATACAGAAATAACTTGTTCTGCAACTGTCATGGGTGAATATTGATTTTGTTTTAATAGTTCAGTTAATTTTGAACCTCTGTTAAGTAATTTTTGAGTAGATGCATCAAGGTCTGAACCAAACTGTGCAAATGCAGCCATTTCTCTATATTGGGCCAATTCTAACTTCATCGACCCTGATACTTTTTTCATAGCCTTTGTCTGGGCAGAAGATCCTACCCTTGATACAGATAAACCAACGTTAATTGCTGGTCTTATACCTTGGTTAAAAAGTTCAGTTTCAAGGAAAATTTGTCCATCAGTAATTGAGATCACATTTGTTGGTATAAATGCAGATACGTCACCTCCTTGAGTTTCAATGATTGGAAGAGCTGTTAAAGAGCCTCCACCATGTTCATCACCTAATTTTGCTGCTCTTTCTAGTAATCTACTGTGTAAATAAAAGACATCACCAGGATACGCCTCTCTTCCAGGAGGTCTTCTTAACAATAGAGACATTTGTCTGTAAGCAACAGCTTGTTTTGACAAATCGTCATATATTATTAAAGCATGCATTCCATTATCTCTAAAATATTCACCCATAGTACATCCAGTGTATGGGGCTAAAAATTGTAGAGGTGCTGCATCTGATGCCGTTGCTGCAACAATTGTTGTATATTCCATTGCACCAGCTTCTTCTAATGTTTTTTCAATTTGTCTAACTGTAGATCTTTTTTGTCCTACGGCTACGTAAATACAATATAATTTTTTCTTTTCGTCTCCAGACTCATTAATTTTTTTCTGGTTAATTATAGCATCAATCGCAACTGCTGTTTTACCAGTTTGTCTGTCACCAATAATTAATTCTCTTTGTCCTCTTCCAATTGGAACTAGGCTATCAATTGATTTAAGACCTGTCTGCATTGGTTCACTAACTGATTTACGGGGAATTATTCCAGGAGCTTTAACCTCAACCCTGCTTCTTTTTAAACTTTTATCTAATGCACCTTTTCCATCAATTGGGTTTCCTAAACCATCAACTACTCTACCAAGTAATTCTTTTCCAACTGGTGTATCTACAATCGCACCAGTTCTTTTTACAGTATCACCTTCTTTGACTGCTTTATCATCACCAAAAATTACAACACCTACATTTTCACTCTCTAAGTTTAATGCCATTCCTTTTGAGCCATCAGAAAATTCAACCATTTCTCCAGCTTGAACATTATCTAATCCATAAATTCTTGCTATACCATCTCCTACAGATAGAACTTGACCAACTTCGGTAACCTCAGCTTTGTCTCCAAACTTTTTAATTTGTTCTTTTAATATTTTTGTAACTTCTGAAGGATTTATTTCCATTTATGCCTCTATCATTGTATTTTGGATTTGTTGCAATTTATTTTTAATAGAGGTGTCTACCATAATACTTCCAACTTGTATTATTAAACCTCCAATTAAACCTTTATCATATTTATAGTCTAATTTTATTTTTGCGTTAAAATTTTGAGATAATTCATCTTTTATTCTGTTTACTTGATCTCCTGATAATTCTTTAGAAGAAATAAGTTCAGCTTTTACTTCCCCTCTTTTTTTTGAACAAGTGTTAACAAAATCTTGAAGAATTATTTTAACATAAAAAAATCTTCTTTTTGAAATCAAAAAACTCAGAAATTTAATAAGTAATTTATTCAAATTATACGTCTCTGCAATTTTTGATAAAACATTATTTAAATCCTTAATTGAGTTTGTCGGGTCTTTTATTAAAGAATTAAAATCCTTACTCTCCTGAATTAATTTTAAAAAGAGGTTAGAGTGACTTTCTACTTCTTCTAATGAATTCTCCTCATGTGATAATTCATAAAGTGCTAACGAGTATCTACTCGCGGTGGTTACTGAAAAACTGTTATTTTTACTCAATTTTAACTCTTATTATTACTATGATTTTCTCGAGTAAGTAGCACATGACTCTGTTGTCTTCAAGTATCAGATTGACCAAATATTATTAAATTTTAAAGTTAATTGAAGGATATTGGGTCAACATCAACTGTCAGTTTTATTTCTTTTGGTAATTTATAATTATTCAATATTTGACTTAATTTTTTTTGTATTTTTCTATTTTTATTAGATCTAATAAGTAATCGATTTCTATATCTCCCCCTAACTTTATAGATAGGTGCGTTAACGGGTCCAAGAACTCGATCATCTAGATTATTTACTAAATAATTCTTAAGATTATTAGACTCTTGCTCTAATTTTAACTCTTTAGGAGATGTCAAAATCAAAGATACAAATCTTTGAAAAGGGGGTAAATTATAATTTTCTCTTAATTTAAGTTCATTATCTAAAAATATAAATGGGTCAGGATCTGTAATTTGACTAATTATTTTTTGATTTTTTCCAAAAGTTTGAAAATATACCGTTGCAGGTTTACCTGCTCTGCCAGCTCTTCCTGAAAGTTGATGATAGAGTTGCAAATTTTTTTCTGCCACTCTTAAATCATGACCATTTAATGTTAAATCAATATCTAATACAACAATGCAATTCAATTTAGGAAAATGAAAACCTTTTGAAATTAACTGAGTACCTACTAAAATATCAATTTCACCACTAATTATTTGTTTTAGTTTTTCTATAGAAGATTTTTTACTCATTGTGTCACTTGAAAATATTGAAATATTTTTATCAGGAAATAATAATTTTACTTCCTCAGCAACTCTTTCAACACCACTTCCGCTAAAAACTAGATCACATTCATTACCTTTTTTACAATCTCTATTAAGATCACTTTTAAAACCACAGTAATGACATAAAAGTTTTTTTTTGTTTTTGTGAAAGACAAGATTAATTGAGCAATGTGGACAAGAATATACATTTAAACAATTTTTGCATAATGCAAAAGGTGCAAAACCTCTTCTATTAATAAAAAATAATACTTGATCTTTTTTAATTAAATGTTCTTTGACTTTTTCTATAGTTTTATTAGATATCCAAGAATTTTTATTAAGTTTACTTAAATTTAGATCTATTATTTCATAAGAGGGTAAATTTGCATCTTTATATCTTTTTAATAACCTAGAGCCTGAATACTTATTTTTTTTTACGTTTGAATAAGTTTCAATTGACGGAACAGCAGTAACTAAATTAATAGGAATATTCTCAAATTTTGCTCTAGAGATGGCCATATCTCTGGCATTATAAATTACTCCCTCATCTTGTTTGAAAGATTGATCATGTTCTTCATCGACAATTATTAAACCTATATTCTTAAAAGGTAAAAATAGAGATGATCTAGCTCCAATTACTACGTTTATTTTTCCAGATGAAAGACCACTCCAAATTACTTTTTTTCTTTTTAGACTGATGCCGGAATGCCAAACAGACGGATTAAATCCAAAAAATTCTTTGAATTTTCTCTCAAATTCAGCTGTTAATCCAATTTCAGGTAACAGTATTAAAGCTTGCTTATTTTTTTCTAAAATTTCTAATATGTGTTTAAAATATACAATAGTTTTTCCAGAACCAGTTGTGCCTTGTAATAAATGAACCCTAAATTTATTATCTTTATTTTTTAATTCATTTAATATTTTATTTTGATCTTTGGATAGTCTAAATTCTTTAACATTATCTCTTTTTAAAAAAAAATTATATTCTTCGTCATCAAAATTTTCGATAGCTTCACCGCTTAACAAATGTAATTTTAAAGACATACCTTTGGGAACTATGTTATATTCAGAAAACCAATTTAAAAACTTGATTGTCTCTTTTTTCAGAGGTTTGATGTTTAACCTTTTATCAATTTCTTTTATTTTGAAACTTTTATTACCATTTTTTTCAAAATTATCCCAAACGACTCCTGTAATTTTTGATTTACCAAACGAAACCTTTACATACTCTCCAACTTTTAAATTTAAATTACTCTTATAAGTGAATGGATAATCAAAAATATTTGGTAAAAGAACTGGATATTTCATAAATTAAGTTATGAAATATATTAAGAGTGAATCTGCCTTTTATCTACAGATAATGCTGCCTCTTTTATTGCCTCTGAAAAAGTTGGATGAGCATGACAAGTTCTTGCAATATCCTCAGAACTAGCACCAAATTCCATTGCCACAGACATCTCAGCAATCATTTCTCCTGCGTGTGGACCAATAATATGCACGCCTAAAACGCGGTCTGTCGAGCTATCGGCTAATATTTTAACGAATCCCTCAGGCTCATTTATTGCTTTTGCTCTTGAATTTGCCATGAATGGAAATTTTCCAATTTTATAGCTAATATTTTTTTTTTTAAGCTGTTCTTCATTTTCACCTACATAAGCAACTTCTGGAGATGTATATATTACCCCTGGTATCAAATTATAATTTACATGACCTGATTGGCCTGCAATAAGTTCCGCAACAGCAATTCCTTCTTCCTCTGCCTTGTGAGCAAGCATAGGACCATCTATCACATCGCCTATTGCGTAAATATTTTTAACGTTTGTCTCAAAATTTTTATCAACTTTAATTCTACCTTTTTTATCAAGGCTAACACCAATTTTATCTAGATTTAAATTATCAGTATAAGGTTTTCGACCTACTGAAATAAGAACCACATCTGCTTCTAACTTACTTTTTTTTCCTTCATTTGAAATTTCAACGGTAACTCCTTCACTATTTTTAGAAATTTTTTCAACTTTAGTATTTAAATCAAATTTAATATTCTGTTTTTTTAAAATTTTCATAAACTCGCTAGAAATTTCTTTATCTAATCCGGGAGTAATATGATCTAGATACTCTATAACTTGAACCTCAGTTCCCAATCGCGACCAAATTGATCCCATTTCTAAACCAATATAGCCACCACCTACAACAATCATTTTTTTTGGTAGCTTAGAAATCGATAATGCGCCTGTAGAAGATAGTATTTGCTTTTCATCAAACTCTATACCAGGAAGAGGTAAAGGGGCTGAGCCAGTACTAATTATTATTTTATTCGATTTTATTTTTGTCTCTTGATTATTATTTTTTACTAGTATTTCATCTTTAGTTTTTAATGTTCCGGTCCCTTTAATGTAAGTAACCTTATTTTTTTTAAACAAAAATTCCACGCCTTTTGTCAATGTTGATACAGATTTTTCTTTATTTTCCATCATTTTTTTTAAATTTAATTTAATCTCACCTGTCTCAATACCAATATTTGCAAAATTTTTTGCTTTATGAAAATTCTCAGATAGATTTAATAAACTTTTTGATGGTATACATCCAATATTTAAACATGTTCCTCCTAAAGATCCTCTTGACTCAATACATGCAGTGTTTAAGCCTAATTGAGCTAATCTTATAGCACAAACGTATCCTGCAGGACCACCACCAATTACTGTAACATCAAATTTATCAGCCATTATATATTTAAAAATAATCTTCTAGGGTCTTCAAGATTCTCCTTAACAGTTTTTAAAAATGTGACGGACTCTTTTCCATCTACTATTCTATGATCATATGATAATGCTAAATACATTATAGGTTTAATTTTTATTTCGCCGTTAATATTAACTGGTCTTTCAACAATGTTATGCATTCCCAATACTCCAGATTGAGGTGGGTTTAAAATAGGAGTTGATAACATAGAACCATAAACTCCACCATTACTAATTGTGAATGTTCCTCCCTGAAGATCTTCAATTGATAAATTTCCGCTGTTGGCTTTTTCTGAAAGTCTTTTAATTTCTTTTTCTATATCAGCAAATGACATTTCGTCCGCATTTCTCAAAACAGGCACAACCAATCCTTTATCAGTACCAACTGCGAAACTTATATTATAATAATTTTTGTAAATAATATCTTCACCTTCAATTTCAGCATTTATTGCTGGAAATAATTTTAAGCCAACGACACAGGCTTTTACAAAGAATGACATTAATCCTAGCTTTATTCCATACCTACTTTTAAAATCTTCTTGGTTGTCCTTTCTCATCGACATTATACCAGACATATCAACTTCATTAAAAGTTGTTAACATTGCTGCATTTTCCTGGGCTTGTTTAAGTCTTTTAGCTATAGTTTGTCTTAGCCTTGTCATTTTAATTCTCTCTTCTTCACCATATTGAATTCTTCTTTGATTAGGTTGTGGATTTGTCCCCATCAAGCTTAAAAGGTCACCTTTTAATACTCTGCCATCTCTTCCTGTACCTTTAACCTTTTCTACATCAATATTATTTTCAGCAGCAATTTTTCTCACCGCTGGTGAAAGAACAAAAGGATTAACTTTTGTGGTTTGGGTTGTTTGAACTTCGTCAGTTAGTAGAAGAGGTTCTTCATTAATCTCACCTAAAAGTTCCATTGGCTCTTCTTTGCTAGTTGCAGAAATTTTACCTAATTTTGGAGTAGGTTTTTTCTCTATTTCTAGATTTATTACATTTGTATTTTCCTCTTTTATGAGATCCTCAGAAATAGTTTCTACTTCTTTTTCTTGCTTTGAGGGTGCTTTTTTTTCTAAATTTGATTTACCTTCAGAAACAGAACCCAGCACTGCCCCAACTTCAACAGTATCTCCATCTTTAGAATTCATTTCTGATAATATTCCATTTATTGGTGATGGAACTTCTAAGTTAACTTTATCAGTCTCAAGTTCAACAATCGCTTCATCTGCTTCAACTGGATCTCCAACTTTTTTAAGCCATTTTGAAACAGTTGCTTCCGTTATACTCTCACCTAACGCAGGAACTAATATTTTTTCACTCATTATCAAAAACTTTTTTTATAATCTCTTCTTGTTCTACCATATGCCTTTTTGCATAGCCAGTTGCGGGAGATGCATCAGGATTTCTTCCTATATATGAAATAATATTATTTTTAGCTTTAATAGTTTCTAATGTCCATTGAATATAATCTCTCACTGAAAACCATGCTCCCATATTTTTTGGTTCTTCTTGGCACCAATAAAATTTGGCATTATTTGCGTAAGGCTTAAGTTCTTTGACTAAGCTTTTTACAGGAAAAGGATATAATTGTTCTATTCTAAACAAGATTACATCGTCTCTTTTAATTTTTTCTCTAGCAGCTAATAAGTCGAAATAAACTTTTCCAGAGCAGAGAATAACTTTTTTAATTTCTGCAGGTTTTTTCAATTTTATAAAATTTTTAGAATCTTTATTTAGTGCGTGGTCCCATAAAATTCGGTGAAATGAAGTTTGCTTATTAAAGTCCTCAATACTTGAAACACAATATTTGTTTCTTAAAAGTGACTTTGGTGTCATTAAAACTAAAGGTTTTCTAAAGTCACGATGAATCTGTCTTCTAAGAGCATGAAAGTAATTAGCTGGCGTTGTACAATTCATCACTTGAAGATTATCATTAGCACATAACTGTAAAAATCTTTCTAATCTTGCAGATGAATGCTCGGGACCCTGGCCTTCATATCCATGAGGTAATAACATTACTAAACCAGAGGCTCTCTGCCATTTTCTTTCACCTGAAGATATAAATTGATCTATTATAACTTGTGCTCCATTAGCAAAATCACCAAATTGCGCTTCCCAGATTGTTAATGTATTGGGCTCAACTAAACTATAACCATACTCAAAACCAAGAACTGCTAACTCCGATAAGAAACTATCTACAATTTCGAATTTCTTTTGATTTTTTGAAATACTATTTAAAGGTATATATCTAGTATTATCTAATTGATTACGTAAAACTGAGTGCCTTTGACTAAAAGTTCCTCTTCCAGAGTCTTGACCTACAAACCTTACTGGGAAACCCTCTTCCAACAATGAACCAAAAGCAAGTGCTTCTGCTGATGACCAATCAATATTAAAACCTTGATCAATTGTTTTTTTTCTGTTTTGAAATATTTTGCTAATAGTCTTGTGAACATTAGTCTCATCAGGAATTACATTTATTTTATTTGAGATATTTTTTAATAAATCAGGATCTGCACCTGTAATTCCTTTTTTATCTTTTCCTTTTTTAGGCTTATAACTCGACCAAGCTCCTTCAAACCATTCTATTTTTGGTTTGTAATCTTTTGCAGTTTTAAATTGATCATCTAATAAAGTTTTAAATTTTTTAATTTGATTATTTAAATCATTTTCTGAAAGTAAATCCTCATCTATAAGTTTTGATCCATAAATTTTTGCCGCAGAAGGATGTGATCTTATTTTTTTGTACATAAGAGGTTGTGTGAAAGAGGGCTCATCTCCCTCATTATGTCCAAATCTTCTATAACAAACTAAATCTAAAACCACATCTCGATTGAATTTAAGCCTGAACTCAGTTGCAATTCTTGATCCATAAACTACAGCCTCTGGATCATCTCCATTGACGTGTATTATTGGAGCTTCAACCATTTTAGCAATATCTGATGGGTGAGGTGAGGATCTTGCAAATCTTGGGCTAGTTGTAAACCCAATTTGATTATTTACAATTATGTGAATTGTTCCGCCTGTATTGTGACCTGGCAAACCAGACATTGCAAAACATTCAGCTACTACACCTTGTCCAGCAAAAGCAGCATCTCCATGAATTAAAATTGGAATAACCTTATTTCTTTTTGCATCTTTGTGAAAAAATTGCTTTGCTCTGGTTTGACCTAGGACTACTGGATTGACTGCTTCTAAATGTGAGGGATTATCAGTTAGACTTACATGAACAACATTTCCATCAAATTCTCTATCAGAAGATGCACCCAAATGATATTTTACATCACCAGCGCTATCTTCATCTGTATTATTAATTTCACCAGCAAACTCGTTAAATATTCTTTTGTATGATTTTTGTAAAACGTTAGCTAAAACATTTAGTCTTCCCCTGTGAGACATGCCAATTTTAACTTCTTTAATATTTGACTGACCACCAATTTTAATTATTTGCTCTAACGCGGGTATCAAACTTTCACCACCATCAAGACCAAATCTTTTTGACCCTACATATTTTGTGTGTAAGAATTTTTCAAAACCTTCAGCTTGTATTAATTTGTTTAAGATTGCATTTTTTCCATTTACTGTAAATTTCAATGCATTTTCATCTTTTTCAACTCTATCTCGAAACCATTTTCTTTCTGTTGGATTTGAAATATGCATATATTCGTAACCAATATTTCCACAATAAATTTTTCTTAATATAGAGAGAATTTCTTTTATGTTAGAATATTCTTTATTTAAGACACCATCTAAGTAAATTTTTTTACTATAGTCATCTTTTTTAAATCCATAATTTTCAGGATGTAATTCGTCAAGATACTCACTTTCTCTCATTTCTAATGGATCAACTTTTGATAATAAATGACCACGCTGTCTATAAGCTCTAATCAAAGAGACTGCTTTAATAGAATTACTGTTACTTACAACTATATCTTTTTGATCTATATTTTTATTTTGACTTTCTGGAAGCTCAATTTCATTTTCAAGTATTTTACTCTCATCAATTTTATTTTTTCTTGGACTCCAAGATGGTCCATTAACCTCTTTAACAATTGAATTAATATCATCGCCAATATCTATAAAATATTTTTTCCAACTCTCAGGTAAATTTGGATCATTATTTACATACTTCACATACATTTGTTCTATAAATGCACTATTTGATTTATTAAGAAATGAAGTTTTTTTGTATTCTATATTTTTAGATGATGACATTTTTATATATAATTATATACGAATAAGGTGTTATCAATTAGACAATTTATTCAATAGAGTTATTCCAATTTCAGATGGTGATTTTGCCATTGTAATGCCAGATTTTTCCATAATTTTAATTTTTTCATGAGCGTTACCTTTTCCTCCTGATATTATTGCACCAGCATGACCCATTCGTCTACCAGGTGGTGCTGTAATTCCAGCTATAAATCCAACCATTGGTTTTTTTATCTTATGATTTTTTATAAATTCAGCAGCTTCTTCTTCAGCAGTACCTCCGATCTCACCAATCATGACTATAGACTCAGTATTTTCATCATTTAAAAACAGATCTAGACAATCAATAAAATTTGTACCATTTATTGGATCTCCACCGATTCCTATACATGTAGATTGACCGAGGCCATTTTCTGAGGTTTGGGCTACAGCCTCGTAAGTTAATGTTCCTGACCTAGAAACAATTCCTACTGTTCCTTTTTTATGAATATTTCCAGGCATTATTCCAATTTTACATTCATCAGGAGTTATTATACCTGGACAGTTGGGACCAATAAGTCTCGATTTAGAGTTCGAAAGTCTTCTTTTTACTTTAAGCATGTCTAAAACTGGAATTCCCTCACTTATACATACAATCAATTCTATAGATGAATCAATTGCCTCTATAATTGCTGAAGCTGCAAACTTTGCAGGAACATAAATCATTGTTGCATTTGCACCTGTCTGATCTTTAGCTTCTTTAACAGTATTAAATACTGGTCTTTCCAAATGAATTTGACCTCCTTTTTTAGGAGTAACTCCACCAACCAAGTTAGTTCCATACTTAATAGATTGTTCAGAATGAAAAGTTCCATGAGCGCCAGTGAAACCTTGACAAATTACTTTTGTATCCTTGTTAATTAAAACTGACATTATTTAATTGCCTCAACAATTTTTTTTGCTGCATCGGATAAATCATTTGCAGAAATAATCTCTAATCCAGAATTATCTAAAATTTCTTTTCCCTCTTGGAAATTTGTGCCTGCTAGTCTCACTACTAAAGGAACTTTAATTTTAATTTCTTTTGCTGCATCTACAACACCTTGTGCGAGTACATCACATCTCATTATTCCTCCAAAAATATTTATTAGTATTCCTTTTACATTTTTATCAGATAAGATAATTTTAAATGCTGCTGAAACTTTTTCTTTAGAGGCACCACCACCTACATCTAAAAAATTTGCAGGCTCTTCTCCATATAATTTAATAATATCCATAGTAGCCATTGCTAATCCAGCACCATTTACCATACATCCAATATTTCCATCCAATTTAATGTATGCCAGATCATGTTTGCTTGCTTCAATTTCTGTTTCTTCTTCCTCATTAAAATCTCTAAGTTTCTGAATTTCTGGATGTTTAAATAATGCATTTTCATCAAAAGTCATCTTTGCATCCAAACATACAATTTTGTTTTTTTTTGTTAAAATGAGAGGATTTATCTCTACTAAGTTTGCATCTGTATTAATGAACATTTTGTAAATTGATTTTATTAAATTGACTGCTTGTTTACTTGCATCGTTGTCTAAATTAAAAATTTTAATAATTTTGTTACAGTCTTCCTCTGAAATACTTTCATTAAAATCTACTTTAGTAGTTATTATTTTATCTGGTGATTTTTCAGCAACTTCCTCAATATTCATTCCACCCTGATCGCTGGAAATAAATGCAATTTTCGCAGAAGTTCTATCAACAAGACAAGACAGATAGAATTCTTTTTCTATTTCTGATGCTGTTTCAACATACAATCTTTTCACCTCTCTTCCTGAGGGTCCAGTTTGGTGGGTAACCAATGTTTTACCAAACAATTTTTTCGCTTCCTCTTCCAAAAGAGCTATATTATCAACAATTTTTACTCCTCCAGCCTTTCCTCTGCCTCCAGCATGAATTTGAGCTTTTAATACATACTTAACGGCTTTGAGATTTTTTACTTTTTCAATTAATTCATTTACATTAAGAGCATAAACGCCTTCGGGTACAACCGCGCCATACTTTTTAAGTATTTCTTTTGCCTGGTGCTCGTGGATATTCATTTAATCTTTATTTAAGTCAGGGTCTATTTTAGATGCTGCATCCCATAATTTTATTACTGCTTCTACTGAATTATTAAACTCTGTTTTTTCATTTTCATTAAGGTCGATTTCCTCAATTTTTTCAACACCTTCATTTCCAATTATAACAGGAACGCCCGCATATACATTATTAATTCCATACTCCCCATGTAAATATGCTGCACATGGTAAAAGTTTTTTTTTATCTTTTAAAAATGCTTCAGCCATCTCAACTCCAGATGCTGCAGGTGCATAAAATGCTGATCCCTTTTCTAAATATTTTACAATTTCTGCACCACCATCTCTAGTTCGCTGATTAATACTCTCTAATTTTTCCTCAGAAATCTTTCCCTCTTTCACTAACTCCATCAATGGTTGACCAGAGACTTTTGTAAATCGTGGAAGAGGTACCATTGTATCTCCATGTCCACCCATTACCATAGCATCGATTTCTTTTACAGGCACATTTAATTCTTCGGATAAAAACAGTTTAAATCTTGAACTATCCAATATACCTGCCATCCCTACAACCTTGTGAACAGGGAGTCCTGAATATTTTTGAAATGCCATTACCATTACATCCAATGGATTTGTAATACAAATTACAAAGGCATTAGGCGCATTATTTTTTATTCCTTCTGCAACTTGTTTAATAATTTTTAAATTAATTCCTAATAGATCGTCTCTACTCATTCCTGGTTTTCTAGGAACACCTGCTGTAATTATAATAACATCTGATCCTTTTATATCTTCGTACTTATCTGTTCCTGAAAATTTTACATTAAATCCATCTACCGAGGAAGATTGGGCTATATCTAAACCTTTTCCCTTCGCTACTCCACTTGCAACATCAAATAAAACAACTTCATCCACCAGTTCTTTTAAACCAATTAAATGAGCTAAAGTTCCTCCAATTTGACCTGCCCCTATTAAAGAAATTTTACTCATTTTTTATTTCATTGTTGGCATAATAAATTCAGGATTAGATCTAATTCCTGATGGCCATCTAGAAGTAATAGTTTTTAATTTAGTATAAAATTTTACACCTTCCATACCATGCGTTCCACTATCTCCAAATAAAGACCTTTTCCATCCTCCGAAACTATGAAAAGCCATTGGAACTGGTATTGGAACATTTATTCCTACCATTCCAACTTGAATTTTGCTTGCGAATGTTCTCCCTGCATCTCCATCCCTAGTATAAATGCTAACTCCATTTCCATATTCGTGCTCATTAATCATTTTTGTAGCCTCTTCAAATGTTTTTGCTCTAACGACAGATAAAACTGGTCCAAATATTTCCTCTTTGTAAATTCTCATGTTAGTAGTCACATGATCAAAAAGACACCCACCAATATAAAAACCATTTTCATAGCCCTGCAATTTCAAATTTCTTCCATCAAGTACAAGTTTAGCTCCTTCTTTAACTCCTATATCTACATAGCCTTTTACTTTTTCCAAATGTTCTTTGGTTACTAAAGGGCCCATCTCAGATGATTTATCCATACCCGGTCCAATTTTTAATGCTTCAGCTTTTTTTGATAGCCTTGAGACTAACTCATCACCTACATCGCCGACCGCTACTGCTACTGACTGCGCCATACATCTTTCTCCAGCTGAACCATATGCAGCACCCATTAAACCATTCACTGCACTATCTAAATCACAATCTGGCATTACAACTAAATGATTTTTTGCTCCACCTAATGCTTGGACTCTTTTTTCGTTTTTAGCTGCATTTTCATAAATGTATTTAGCAATAGGAGTTGATCCAACAAAACTAACTGCTTTAATATTTTGGTTTGTTAATATCGCATCAACAACCTCTTTATCACCATTTACAACATTAAAAACTCCTTCTGGAAGACCAGCTTCATGAAGCAGTTCTGCCAATTTCATCGGACATGAGGGATCTTTTTCTGATGGTTTTAAAATAAAACTATTACCACATGCTATAGCTAGTGGAAACATCCACATCGGTACCATCGCTGGAAAATTAAATGGGGTTATACCTGCTGCAACACCCAAAGGCTGTCGCATTGAATAACTATCAACGTTTGTTCCAACATTTTCAGAAAACTCTCCTTTGAGCAAGTGTGGAATTCCACATGCAAACTCAACAACTTCTAATCCTCTTATTAATGATCCCTTAGCATCCTCATAAACTTTTCCATGTTCTGAGACTATTAATTTTGCCAATTCATCAAAATTTTTTTCGATAAGCTCTTTGAATTTAAACATTATTCTTGCTCTTTGAAGTGGAGGATTTAATGACCAAGTCTTAAAAGCTTTTTGTGCAATTTCTACTGCACTATCCAAATCTGCTTTTGAGGCTAAGATAACCTCAGACTCTTGTTCCCCGGTAGCTGGGTTAAAGATTTTTCCTTTTCTCTCTGAATTACCTGATATTACTTTTCCACCAACAAAATGTTTGATTAAATTCATGATTGAAATTATTTAATTAAGTAATCAAGCTGTTGCAAGCATTTTCTTTATCTCTGCAATAGCTTTTGCAGGATTTAAGCCCTTGGGACAAGCATTTGTACAATTCAAGATAGTATGACATCTATAAAGTTTAAGCTCGTCAGCAACTTTTTTAAGTCTTTCTTTTCTATCTTCATCTCTACTATCGATTATCCATCTATAAGCCTGAAGTAAAACAGCCGGACCTAAATATTTTTCACCATTCCACCAATAACTTGGGCAAGACGTTGAACAACATGCACACATTATGCATTCATAGAAACCATCCAATTTTGCTCTATCTTCTTTTGATTGAATATTTTCCTTATCATTTTTTTTTGTGGTTTTTAACCAAGGTTCAACTGATTCATATTGTTTATACAATGTACTTAGATCTCCAATTAAATCTTTTAAAACTTTTAAATGAGGTAAAGGGTAGATATCAATATCTCCTTCCAATTCTGAATGAGCTTTAGTACACGCTAAACCGTTTTTTCCATTCATATTCATTGCACATGATCCACAAACACCATGCGCACATGATCTTCTATACGCAATCGAAGGATCTATTTCATTTTTAATTTTATTTAATATATCTAGGACTTTTGATGAACAGTTATCCATATCAACTTCATAAGTATCAATTCTTGGATTTTCATTTTTAGATGGATCCCATCTATATACGTTAACTTTTCTTATGTTTTTTGATCCTGTGTTATCTTTGTAGTACTGCCCTTTTTTTACCTTTGAATTTGCTGGTAAATTAAATTGGACCATTAATATACTCTTTCCTGTGGAGGAAAATATTGTACATCATTTGTTAGTGTTGATCTGTGGACAGGTCTATAGCTAATTTTAGTTTTTGAACCATTGCACCATGAAAGAGTATGTTGCATAAAATTTTCGTCATCTCTCTTTGGAAAATCTTCTCTTGCATGGGCCCCTCTACTTTCTTTTCTATTATAAGCAGAGTCCATTGTTGTGATTGCTTGTCTTATTAAATTATCAAATTCTAATGTTTCAACTAAGTCAGTATTAAATATTAATGATTTATCTTTTACTGATAAAGAGTCCATACCATCATAAGGTTTTCTGATTTCATCTACACCTTCTTTTAAAGTTTTTTCTGATCTAAATACAGCACACTTAGATTGCATTGTTTTTTGCATAGAAAGTCTTAGTTCAGATGTTGGATTTGAACCTTCTGAATTTCTTAGGGAATCAAACCTTTCTAAACATCTGTCTGTTTCACTCTTAACAATCTCATCATGTTTCATTCCTGGTTTTACTAATTCAGCTGCTCTTTTCGCTGCTGCTCTTCCAAAAACAACTAAATCAATTAATGAATTTGATCCTAATCTATTTGCTCCATGTACAGAAACACAAGCTGCCTCTCCAATAGCCATTAATCCAGGAACGGTTTTTTCAGATCCATTTACTGTTAAAACCTCAGCTTTGTAATTTGTTGGTATTCCACCCATATTATAATGTACTGTTGGTACTACGGGTATAGGTTCCTTCGTTACATCTACATTGGCAAATAATTTTGAGGCCTCTGAAATTCCAGGCAATCTCTCATCTATTACTTTTGGATCTAAGTGATCTATATGAAGATGTACGTGATCTTGTTCTTTACCAATACCTCTGCCCTCATTAATTTCTACTGCAATTGATCTACTTACAACATCCCTAGATGCTAAATCTTTTGCATTGGGAGCATAACGCTCCATGAATCTCTCTCCTTTAGAGTTTACCAGATAACCACCTTCTCCTCTAACTCCCTCAGAAATTAAAGTGCCATGACCATATATCCCTGTAGGATGGAATTGTACAAATTCCATATCTTGTAAAGGCAAACCAGCTCTTAAAGCCATAGCGTTACCATCTCCAGTACAAGTATGCGCTGAGGTAGCTGAGTAATATACTTTCCCATAGCCTCCTGTTGCTATTATTGTAATATGAGATCTAAATCTATGAATTGTTCCATCATTAAGATTCCAGGCAATTATACCCTTACATGCCCCATCCTTCATTATTAAATCTAATGCAAAATATTCTATAAAAAATTCTGTATTATGCTTTAAGGCTTGCCCGTACAATGTATGTAGTATTGCATGTCCTGTTCTATCAGCTGCAGCACATGTTCTTTGTACGGTCTCATTTCCATAGTTTTTTGTCATACCACCAAAAGGTCTTTGATAAATTTTGCCATCTTCTGTTCTGCTAAATGGTACTCCATATTTCTCTAATTCTAGAACTGCTGCAGGAGCTTCTTTGCATAAATATTCGATAGAGTCTTGATCTCCTAACCAATCAGCACCTTTAACGGTATCATACATATGCCATCTCCAATCGTCTTCACCCATATTGCCAAGTGCTGCTGAAATCCCACCTTGCGCTGCAGAGGTATGGCTTCTTGTTGGGAATACTTTGGATACACATGCTGTTTTTAATCCAGCCTCGCTTAACCCTACAGCTGCTCTTAGTCCAGAACCACCTGCACCTAGAACAACTACATCATATTCATGATCAATAATTTTGTACGCACTCATAACTATAAACTAAATACTAAGATAATGATTAATAATGGAAATACTATAGCAAAGATATTTAAAGATTTATTTGCGGCATTTTTGATTTTTTCATCTTCAATATAGTCTTCAAAAACCTCACTGATGCTTAATGCAGAGAAAAAATAAGCAAAAATCAAAAAAAGGCTAATCAATAACTTTGAAGGTTGAGAGGAAACAAATATTAGGACCTTTTCAAAGCCTTTGTCATATATAAAGGCAAAATTTATAGCAAACCATAGCATTAATGGTACCAGTATTGCTGAACTTACTTTTAAAAATAACCATTTTTTTGTAACAGATCCCATCAAATTAAAACTCTCCCAATAACAAAGATAATTACAGTAAGTGGAAATGATCCAATTAGTACTACTAGTCCAGTTATTTTTGTTATTTTTGGCTCAAAACCATAACCTAAATCCATAAACAAATGTCTTATTTCACTAAGCATTTGAAATGAAAATGACCAAATTATTCCAAGACAAAAAAATTTACCAAAAAAAGATGATAAGAATAAATTGGTATACTCATAGTTTTTTTCACCCAATATTAAAGAAGCTATCCATATACCAATTAAGGTTATTGTAAAAAAATTTATTATTCCAGTTATTCTATGTGATATTGAAACTAACGAAGAGATATGCCAATTATAAATTTGTATATGTGGTGATATTGGACTTTTATTTTCCATAAAAATCTTTTTCTACTAAAGCCTCAGCAATTTCAACTGCATTAAGTGCAGCACCTTTTAATAAGTTATCAGACACAACCCACAAATTAATTGAATTTGGTTGAGAAGAATCCTCACGAATTCTTGATATAAATGTTTCAAATTTGTCTTCAGCTTCAACAGGGGTAATGTATCCTCCATCTTTTTGTTCATCAACTACCTTACATCCTGGTGATGACGATAAGACATTTCTTATTTCTTCTAAGTCATGTTTTTTGTTAAATTCAACATTCACACTTATGGAGTGAGAAACAAGAACAGGAATTCTTACACAAGTAGATGTTATATTAATTTTACTATCTAAAATTTTTTTTACCTCATCATGATTTTTTTGCTCTTCTTTTGTGTTTCCATTTTCAAGAAAACTATCAATATGCGGTATAGCATTAAATGCGATTTGCTTAGTAAAATTTTTTGACTCAACATCTTTATTTTCCAACACTTCTTTAGTTTGAGATATAAGTTCATCCATACCTGCCTTACCTGCTCCTGATACAGATTGATAAGTTGATGCAACTATCCTTTTTACATTATACAAATCATGTAATGGTTTGAGAGCTACAACTATTGGTATTACTGAACAATTTGCATTTGCTACAATATTCTTATTTTTAAATTTAGGTAACTCTTTGGAATTTACCTCTGGAACAATTAAAGGAATTTCTGGATCTTTTCTAAAGAATTTTGAATTATCAATTACAATTGTTTTTTCAGCTGCAATGGGTGCCCATTTTTCAGCAATTGAAGAACCAGCTGCAAAAAAAGCAATTTTTACTTTAGAGAAATCAAATTGTTCTAAATTACTAACAGTATGCTCTTTTCCTAAAAAATTAATTTTTTTTCCTTCACTATTTGAGGAAGCAACTAAATAAGCCTCTGTTATTGGAAAGTTTTTTTTTTCCAAAACTTCCATTAATTTTCGACCTACGTTTCCTGTCGCTCCTACTATTGCTATATTCATGATATTTTAAAGTTTTATACTAAATGAAAGGTAAATCACAAACTTTTCCATCAAAATCAGAGCCATTTATATTGATTTTAAAGGATTTCGAAGTCTCAAAGTGTGGTTTGTTAATCATTGCAATCCCAATGACTTGCTCAAAGGTCGGATTGTAACAACCAGATCTTAATTCTCCGATTGTATTATTATCTTCATCTACTAGATCCATTGAGCCATTAACACTTATTTCCTTGGCATCAATTTTTACTCCCATAAGTTTTTTTTTAATTCCTTCAGCTTTAATTTTTTTCAGTTTTTCTTTACCTAAAAAATCAACATCACTATCTATATTTACATACTTATCAAAACCACATTCATATGGATTATCTCCATTGTCCATATCATTACCATGGGAAAGTAAACCACTCTCAATACGTTCGATAAGGTTTGGTCCACCTGGTCTAATATTGAATTCCTTACCAATTTCAAAAAGATGATCGTATAGTTTTAAACCTGACTCGTTGTGTTCCATATAAATTTCATAGCCACCTTGTTTAGACCATCCAGACTTCGCAATAAGATGTTTATCTCCACCAAATTCAAAATAATCAAAACCAAAAAATTTTAAATCTACAATTTTTTTTCCAAAAACTTTTTCCATTAATTGAAATGATTTTGGTCCTTGCACTGCCATTATATCAACATCAGGTTCAGAAATTTTTACATCAAATTTATTTCCAATCGCTAATCCTTTGGCAAATAGAATTACATCTGAGTCGGCTAAAGAAACCCACCACCTATTTTCATTTAATCTTAGAACTACAGGATCATTAATTAAACCTGCATTATCATCAATGATTGGGCAATAATAACATCTTCCATCTTTGGATTTTGATAAATCTCTGCAAGTCATCAATTGAACTAATTTAGCTGAATCTTTACCAGAAATTTCAACTTGTCTTTCAGCGGCAACATCCCAAATCTGAACATGCTCTTTTAAGTGATGGTAAGCATCTTCTACAGAACCGAATGCTGCTGGCAGCAACATATGATTATATATAGTATAAGCAGTTACACCTTGTTTTTCAATTCTAGACGTGTACGGTGTACCTCTAAGCCTTCTTGATTTTGCTATTAAAAAAGTTTTCATTTTTTTTGAGCATTACTGCCATCTTATTTGATTTTTGTAAAGAAACTATATTAGTTTAATTCCTTAGCTTGTTTTCTCAGTTCAAACTTTTGAATCTTTCCAGTGGATGTCTTTGGTAGCGGAGCAAATACAACCTTCTTAGGAAGTTTAAATCCAGCAAGAGTTTCTCGACAAAATTTAATAATTTCTTCCTCTGAGCTTGATTTTCCCTCGATTAATTCAACAAAAGCACAAGGTGTTTCGCCCCATTTCTCATCTGGTTTTGCTACAACAGCTGCGAGTGATACAGCAGGATGTTTTGAAATCGTATTTTCTATCTCAATAGATGAAATATTTTCTCCTCCTGAAATTATAATATCTTTTGATCGGTCTTGTATTTTTATGTAACCACTTGGATGCGTTACAGCTAAGTCCCCGGAATGAAACCATCCTCCATCCATTGATTTTTCTGTAGCTTCTTTGTCTTTAAAATACCCTTTCATTACAACATTTCCTCTAATCATTATCTCACCCATTGTTTTTCCGTCATGAGGAACAGGCTTCATGGTTTCAGGGTCCATAACAATTACGCCTTCTGTATTGGGATACCTTACACCTTGTCTTGCTCTAATTTCATTTTGATTATTTTGATCTAATTCATCCCATTCTTGATTCCATGCACACTGCAAAATATGACCATAAGTTTCCGTTAGACCATATACATGCATTACTTCAAAGCCTAACTTTTGCATTTTTTCAAAAATTATACTAGGAGGAGGAGCGCCTGCTGTTAATACATAGACCTTTCTTTTTAACTCTTTTTGCTGATCCTCAGGTGCATTAGCTAACATGTTTAAAACTATTGGTGCTCCACCAAAATGAGTAACTTCATATTTTTCAATTAATTCAAATATCTTTTTTACATCAATATTTCTCAGACAAATTACTCGACCGTGTATCATTGACATTGTCCAAGGATAGCACCAGCCATTACAATGAAACATTGGAACTGTGTATAAAAAATTTAATTGATTAGGCATGTTCCATGCTACCGCACTTCCAGTTGCCATTAAATATGATCCTCTGTGATGATAAACAACTCCTTTCGGATTACCGGTTGTACCTGAAGTATAACCCAAAGCTATAGCTTGCCACTCATCTTTTGGCATTTTCCATTTAAAATTTTCATCCCCAGAATTTAAAAATTCCTCATATTCCAAAGATCCAATATTTTTAGAGTCGGTTAAGTTTGCGTCTTTATCATCAATGTCTATTATTTTTATTTCTTGTTTAACATCTTCTAAAGCTTTTTTTACTACATCATGAAATTGTCTGTCTACAATTAGCACCTTTGCTTCACTGTGATTTAAAATGTAACTAATTGTTTTTGAATCTAGTCTTGTATTAATTGCATTAATAACTGCTCCAACCATAGGTATTGAATAATGCGCTTCGAATATTTCAGGTGTGTTAAAAGCCAAAACAGATACCGTATCACCTATTTTAATTCCTAATTTATCTAATGCACTGGCAAACTTAATACATCTTTTGTAAACTTCACTCCAAGTGTATTTTCTACTTTCATAAACTACTGCTTCGTAGTTTGGATAAATATCTTTTGCTCTTTCTAGAAATGATAAAGGAGTTAATGGAACATAATTGGCTTGGTTTTTGTCCAAATTTGTTTCATAAGGGTTCATTCTAATTAAATTTGTAATTCATAATATAATTACTTCCAGTTGTTGCAGTAATATAACTACTTTCTATCCTAGGAAGCACTCTATTAAAGAAAAAGTTGGCTGTTTGGATTTTGTCCTCATAAAAATCTTTATTACTCTCATATTCTTTGAAGGAGACTTCTAGAACCTTTAACCAAGCATGCCCAGTAGCAACTAAACCTAGAACTTTTAAATAGTCATTACAGGCTCCGCTTGCATCTTCTGGAGAATTTTTTATCTTTTCCTTCATCCAATCAGTAAATTTTGATAAAATATCAATATGATAGTTAAGTTGTTTTACAAAGGGTTCAGCTTTTTTGTCAGTAATTTTAATCTCATCTTTAACTAAGTTTAGATAGTTTTCAATAATATCACCATTTTTGTTGATTAATTTTCTGAAAACTAAGTCGGCAGCTTGAACAGAATTTGTTCCCTCATAAATAGGTGTAATTCTATTGTCTCTATAGAATTGTTCAATACCTTGATCTTTCGTAAATCCATATCCTCCATGAATTTGCATTGCTTCACTTGTTATCTCCATTGCATTATCTGTGAAAAGAGATTTAACAACTGGTGTCATTAATGAAACAAGATCTGAGGCTTCTTGTTTTATTTTTTCATCAGAATGATTTAAGCTAACTTCAATTTGTTGAGACAGCCAAAAACTCAAGGCTCTTTGCCCCTCTATCATAGATTTCATACTCAATAGTGACCGTCTAATATCAACGTGATCAATAATAAAATCTGCACCATTATTCGATTTTGAATTAAATGCCTTACCTTGTTTTCTTTCTTTAGCGTAAGTAAGGGAATTTTGGTATGCAATTTCAGAAATGCCTAGACCTTGAATTCCAACAATAATTCTCTCCAAATTCATCATTGTAAACATAGAGTTAAGGCCTTTGTTTTTAGGTCCAATCATATAACCAACAGCATCATCAAAATTTAACACACATGTTGCAGATCCTTTAATACCCATTTTGTTTTCTATTGAACCTGTTGAAACTCCGTTTCTTGGCCCAACTGATCCATCTTTATTTAAAACAAATTTTGGAACTAAAAATAAACTAATACCTTTTGTTCCTGCTGGTGAGTCTGTTGATCGAGCTAATACTAAATGAATGATATTTTCTGTTAAATCTTGATCACCAGAAGTAATAAAAATTTTTTGACCACTTATTTTGTAAGTTCCATCATTTTGATCTACTGCTTTTGTTTTTAGAAGACCTAAGTCTGTTCCACATACTGGTTCTGTTAAACACATTGTGCCGCTCCATTTACCCTCAACCATTTTAGGTAAATAAGTATTTTTTATCTCATCATCAGCATGCCTTAACAAACAGTTATATGCTCCAATGGTTAATTCACTGTAAAGTTTAAAAGATAAGCTTGCAGATGATAACATTTCGTCAAAGAAAGTACTTACTGTTTTCGGCATTCCCTGACCACCATATTTTGGATCACAAGATAAAGAAATCCATCCATCCTCTATAAATTTTTGATACGCTTCCTTATATCCTGGAGGTGTTCTAACCACACCATTTTCTAAAACAGCTGGCGTTTCATCTCCACTTTTTGCAAGAGGTAAGATTAAGTTTTGAGTAATTTTTGCTGCTTCATCTAAAATATCTTTGACTAATTCTGTATTAACTTCTTTATATTTCTCAATTTCATTATATTTTTTATTGTTCCTCAATTTATCAAAGAGAAACATCATATCATCTACAGGTGCATTATAAGTTGGCATAAATATACTTTAGAATAAATGTTTAATTATTGCAATTTTGAAATTATCGCATCTCCCATTACTGATGTTGATACTTCTTTCATTCCCTTAGAAATAATGTCTTTAGTTCTAAGACCCTCATCAAGCACACCTTGAACAGCTTTTTCTAAACTATCTGCCTCTTTATCTAGGTCTAAAGAATATCTTAAAGCCATTGCGAAACTCAGTATTGTTGCTATTGGATTAGCAATACCTTGACCTGCTATATCGGGTGCTGATCCATGGACTGGCTCATATAAAGATCTCATATTACCATTTTTATCTTTGGCTCCAAGAGACGCAGATGGTAAAAGCCCTAGTGAACCAGTCAACATTGCAGCTTCATCTGATAACATGTCACCAAAAAGATTATCTGTTACTATCACATCAAATTGTTTAGGATTTCTAACTAACTGCATTGCACAGTTATCTGCTAGCATATGTTTTAATTCTACATCACTATATTCTTTTTCATGAATTGCTTGCACTTCTTCTTTCCATAATTGACCTGCCTCCATGACATTCGACTTTTCACAGGAAGTAACTTTATTATTCCTTTTTCTGGCTAGATCAAATGCAACACGGGCTACTCTCTCGATTTCACTAGTAGTATAGACATGAGTATTAATTCCTTTTCTTTCACCATTGTCAATTGGTTTTATCCCTCTAGGTTCACCAAAGTAAATCCCACCTGTTAATTCTCTAACAAAAAGAATATCTAAATTAGAAACAAATTCAGGCTTTAAACTTGAGGCATCAACGAGTTGTTTAAAACAAATTGCAGGTCTCAAATTTGCAAATAATTTTAATTCTTTTCTTAATTTTAATAGAGCTCTCTCTGGTTTTTTTGAAAAATCAATATTATCCCATTTTGGTCCACCAACAGCACCCAATATTACTGCAGCGCTTTCTTGGGCCTTGTAAAAAGCTTCATCAGTTATTGGAGTTCCATGTTTATCATAAGCAGCCCCTCCAACTAAATCTTGGTCAATTTCAAAATCCAAGGATTTATTTGAGTTGAACCATTCAATTATTTTTTTGACTTCAGCAATTACCTCGGGTCCGATACCATCCCCTGGTAATAATAAAATTTTTCTTTTTTTAATTTTAATCATTAAATATCCAAGGTTTTGCCTCTTTAATTTTATTTTCGTATGAAACTATTTTTTCAGATTTTTCTAGAGATAACGCAATGTCATCTAATCCCTCTATTAGACATTTTTTCTTAAATTGATCTATTTCAAATTTTATTTCTTTATTACCAAAACTTATTGTTTGCTCAGGCAAATTTATAGAAATTTCCTCTTTTCTATTCGAGTACTCTGAAATTTCTTTGATTTGATCCTCTGAAATTGTAATTGGGAGAATTCCATTCTTAAAACAGTTATTATAAAATATATCTGCATAACTTGAACTAATTACACAAGTTATTCCAAAATCCATTAAAGCCCAAGGAGCATGTTCTCTAGAAGAGCCACATCCAAAATTCTTTCCTGCAATTAAAATTTTAGAATTATTATACGGACTATTATTTAAAATAAAGTCATCTATCTCTTTACCACTTTGGTCATATCTCATTTCAAAAAATAAATTTTTTCCTAGACCAGTTCTTTTTATAGTTTTTAAAAACTGTTTAGGAATTATCATGTCTGTATCTATATTGACGATAGGTAGATAAGCTGGAACACTTTTTATTGAGATAAATTTATTCATTTAATTTTGGTATTTTCTAACATCATCCAAGTTACCAGAAATTGCAGCTGCCGCAGCCATTGCTGGACTAACTAAGTGTGTTCTACCACCTCTTCCCTGTCTACCCTCAAAATTTCTATTAGAGGTAGATGCACATCTTTCTTCAGGTTTAAGCTTATCCGCATTCATTGCTAGACACATTGAACAGCCTGGCTCTCTCCATTCAAAACCTGATTGTAAAAATATTTTATCTAGACCCTCCTGCTCTGCTTGTTCTTTAACTAAACCAGAACCTGGTACAATCATTGCATGTACATGTGATGCAACTTTTTTATCTTTTAATATTTTAGCTGCCTCTCTTATATCTTCTATTCTTCCATTAGTGCAGCTTCCTATAAAAACTTTATCAATCTTAATATCTTGAATGTTCGTATTTGGTTTTAATCCCATATAATTTAATGATCTATTAATTGAATTTTTTCTATCTGGGTCAGTTTCATTTTCAGGATTGGGAACTTTACCGTCTATTTCAACCACATCCTGGGGAGATGTTCCCCAAGTTACCATTGGTTTAATTTGAGATCCATCTAACGTTAATTCTTTATCAAAGTTTGCGTCCTTATCAGATTTCAATGTATGCCAATATTCCAAAGCTTTTTCCCAGTTGTCTCCTTTTGGTGACATTGGTTTACCTTTTAAATATTGAAATATCTTTTCATCTGGTTGAATTAGGCCTGCTCTTGCCCCACCTTCAATAGTCATGTTGCAAATCGTCATTCTTTGTTCAACACTTAGATTAGATATAAGGTTACCAGCATACTCAATCACATAACCAGTACCACCAGCTGTTCCTATTTTTCCAATTATCTGCAAGATGACATCCTTTGATGTTACTCCAATAGGTAATGAGCCATTTACGCTAATTCTAAAGTTTTTAGATTTTTTCTGAACTAAAGTTTGTGTTGCTAAAACGTGTTCTACCTCAGAAGTTCCTATACCAAACGCTAAAGCTCCAAATGCTCCATGAGTTGCGGTATGACTATCACCACAAACAATAATATTTCCAGGCTGAGTAAAACCTTGTTCGGGTCCAATGATATGGACAATGCCTTGTCTTTTATCGTCCATTCCAAATATCTCGACACCAAATTCCTTACAGTTTTTGTTCAAAGTTTCAACTTGAATTCTCGAGTCTTCATCTGAAATACCTTTTGACCTATCAGTTGTTGGAACATTATGATCTGCAACAGCAAGGGTTAATTTAGGATGTCTTACTTTTCTATTTGAATTTCTTAAGCCTTCAAATGCTTGAGGGCTTGTAACTTCATGAATTAAATGTCTATCTACAAATAATAGCGATGTACCATCTGGTTGCTCATCAACAAGATGTTCGTTCCAAATTTTATCGTAAGTTGTAAAAGGCATTTAGAAAAAAATTATTTTTTCTGTTCTTGATTTTCTTTCGTTTCTTCTGTTTTCGCAGAATCTGCTTTAACTTCTTCTTTAGGAGCTTCAGCTTTAACTCCTTCTTTTGGAGATTCTGTTTGAGGATCAGTTGATGGCATTACGTTTTCCTCAGTAACTTCATTAATTTTAGTTTCTAAATCAATACCGATCGTCTTCTTAATTTTTTCAGCTATTCTAGCAGATTTACCAGTTCTATCTCTAAGATAGTATAATTTTGCTCTTCTTACTTTCCCTGATCTTACAACTTTTATTGTATCTACAATTGGGCTGTATAATGCAAAAGTTCTTTCTACTCCCTCACCAAAAGAAATTTTTCGAACAGTAAAAGATGAATTGATGTCTCTACTCTTTTTTGCGATACACACACCTTCAAAATATTGAATTCTGTCTCTTTTACCCTCTGTTATCCTAACCCCAACTTTAACGATATCACCAGGGAAAAAATCAGGATGTTTTCTCTCAGAAATAATCTTGTTTAAGTTTAATCTGTTTATTTCTTCAATATTTTTCATTTTAATTTTTCTTATATTTTTGCCACAAGTCTGGTCTTCGGTCGCGTGTTATAGCCTCAGATTGAGATAAACGCCAGTCTTTAATTTTGGCATGATCCCCTGAAATTAGCACATTTGGGACCTTTTTTTCCTCCCAAACTTGAGGTTTTGTGAATTGCGGATATTCAAGAAGGCCATTCTCAAAACTCTCATCTCTTGAGGAATTAATATTTCCTAGAATTCCTGGAATAAATCTTAGAATAGAGTCTGTTACAACAAATGCAGCAACTTCACCCCCTGACAATATAAAGTCACCAATGCTAATCTCTTCAATATCTCTACTTTCTAAAATTCGCTCATCTACTCCTTCGAAGTGTCCACAAATTAAATTGATTGTTTTTTCATTCGAAAACTCTCTTGCAAGTTTAGAATTAAATACTTTTCCTCTTGGACTTAAATAAAGGGTTTTTTCTTTAGCCTTGATATTTGCATCTAATGAATTTGCCAAAACATCTGCTTTCATAATCATTCCATTTCCTCCACCATAAGGAGTGTCGTCAACAGTTTTATGTTTGTCTAAAGCATAATCTCTTATGTTTACTGTTTCTAAATCCCATTCTTTTCCTTTTGACTTTCCAAAAAGGCCTTTACTCAAATAACCAGGAAAATATTCAGGATACAACGTAAATACTCTAGACAAAAACATTATTCTATTTAGCTTCTTCCTTTGGAGCTTCTGGTTTAGCTTCTTCCTTCGGAGCTTCTGGTTTAGCTTCTTCTTTTGGTGCCTCTGTTTTTGGCTCTTCTGCTTTAGTAGCATCTGCTTTAGTAGCATCTGCTTTAGCATCGCCACCCTCATCAGTTTTCTTTCTATCTTTTTTTGGAATAGCTTTTTGAGGATTATTACCTTTTGCTGGCATAGGCATAATCTCATTTTCTCCTAATAACCTTGCAACTCTAGTTGTTGGTTGTGCCCCTTGACCCAGCCAATACTTAACTCTCTCAACATCTAATCCCATTCTTTCTTTTTTTTCTCTTGGAATTAGAGGATTAAAAAAACCTAATTTTTCTATAAACCTTCCATCTCTTGGAAATCTGCTATCAGCAACCACTATCTTATAAACTGGTCTCTTCTTAGTTCCTCCCATTGATAAACGCATTTTTAACATTTGTTCTCCTATTTATTTTAATTGATTAAAAAGTTCTGGTGGTATGCCTTTATCCATCATCCCTTTTGTATTTCCTTTAGACATTTTTTTCATCATTTCTGACATCATCTTAAATTGCTTAAGCAATTTATTGATAGTGGCTACGTCTGTTCCTGAGCCATTAGCAATTCTTTTTTTTCTAGAACCATCTATAATCTTAGGGTTTTCACGCTCTTTTTTAGTCATTGATAAAATTACTGCTTCGTTTTGAGTAATTATTTTTTCATCCACTCCTGCTTGGTCCATTTGAGATTTAACTTTTGAAACACCAGGCAAAAAAGACATTATACCTTCAATACCTCCCATTTTTTTCATTTGTCTTAGCTGAGTAAGATAATCCTCTAACGAGAACTGACCTTTTTTTAATTTTTCCTCTGTTTTTTTTAATTTTTCTTCATCTAGATCTTCTGCAGCCTTTTCAACAAGGGAAACAATATCTCCCATACCTAAAATTCTTTTGGCAATTCTGTCTGGATGAAAAACTTCAAAATTTTCTATCTTTTCACCAACTCCTAAAAATTTTATTGGAACACCCGCAACATATTTCATACTTAATGCCGCTCCACCTCTTCCATCACCATCTGATCTTGTAAGAATAATGCCTGTCAGATTTACTGTGCTTTTAAATTCTTTAGCTACATTAGCTGCTACTTGACCAGTTAAAGAATCTGCAACAAGAATTGTTTCTGAAGGGTTTATAATACTTTCAATTTGTTTAATTTCACTCATCATTTGTAAATCAATCTGAGTTCTTCCGGCTGTATCAAATAGAATGACATCTGCTCCATTAAGATTAGCAGCACTAATCGCTCTTCTGCAAATATCTGCAGGAAGTTGATCTTTGATGACTGGAAGCGTTATTATATTATTTTGCTCACCCAAAAGTCTTAGTTGCTCTTGTGCAGCAGGTCTGTAAACGTCTAGACTAGCCATCATAACTTTTTTCTTTTTGTTAGCCTCTAAAAATCTTGCTAACTTAGCAGTAGTTGTAGTTTTTCCAGAACCCTGTAACCCAACTAACATCACTGGAACAGGAGGAACTGCATTTAATTCAATATCAGAGTTTTTATCCCCTAAGAAAGAAATTAACTCGTCGTTAACAACTTTAACTACCATCTGTCCAGGTGAAGTAGATCTGACGATCTCTTGACCAAGAGCTTTGGGTTTCACTCTATTTATAAATTCTTTTACAACTTCTAAAGATACATCCGCTTCTAAAAGAGCAAGCCTAATCTCTCTTAAACCCTCATCTACTTGTTTTTCATCAAGCGAAGGTGCCTTTTTTAAAGAAGAAAATATTTCTTCAAATTTATTTGTTAAATTTTCAAACATAATCACATCCAGCAAGTATCGCACCAGTGGGCGAACTCTCGCTGACTGGTGTCGATCTCTTTGTTACCAAAGACACCGCAAATTGCTGTATTTTGCGGAAACGGCGATAAACTATAATAGAGGTTCAAAATGTCAATAAATAAGTTAAATACTGAAGTATATGGAATTTAAAGCTTTTAAAATGGATGGTCTTGGAAATGATTTTGTAATTATTGATAATAGGTCAAATAATGTGGAATTAAACAAGGATCAAATAATTAAAATTTGTGATCGAAACTTTATTGGTTGTGACCAACTAATCTATATTAATAACAGTGATAATGCTGATGCTGATCTAGAATTTTATAACTCTGATGGTTCGGAATCTGACGCATGTGGAAACGGTACAAGATGTGTGGCCTTCTTATTATCAAAAGAAAAAAATACAAAAAATATAAGCGTTCAAGTAGCATCAAAAAAGTTGAATTCAAAATTACTTGATGATGGTCAAGTTGAAACAATAATTGGTGTACCAAGAACTAACTGGAAAGAAATTCCTTTATCTAAAAAACTCGATACCAAAAATTTAGGAATAATAATAGAAGATAACAATAACCAAAAAGTGAGTGGTGGTATAGCTATTAACGTAGGTAATCCTCATACTATTTTTTTTGTTGATAATGTAGAAAATTTCAATTTGGAAAAAATTGGACCTGAGATCGAAAAACATGAACTGTTTCCAAAAAAATGTAATTTCACTCTTGCTCAAAAATTAAATAAAAATCATTATAAAATTAAAGTTTGGGAAAGAGGTGCAGGTTTAACGAAAGCATGTGGGACTGCTGCATGTGCAACAGCAGTGGCTGCGAATTTAGAAAAGTTAGAAAATTCTAAAACTGAAATTGAATTCAGTCTAGGAAAATTAATAATTTTTATTGATGAAAGTCAACAAATTCATATGAAAGGACCTGTATCTAGTATCAAAGAGATAGATATAAATATTTAATGGGTATATTCGAAAAGTTTAAATTAGGTTTTAAAAAAAGTGCTGATAGCATTTCTTCAGGACTTAGAGATATAATAGTAAAAAAGGAAATTGATGATGAAACATTAAACAAAATAGAGGAATTTTTGATTAGTTCTGATGTTGGCATTGACGCTTCAGCTGAAATAAAAAATATTATCTCTCAGAAAAAAATTGATCCTAAGAAAAATGTGGTTGAGGAAATAAATGCTATTTTAAAAGAATATATTTTAGAGTTAATGGTACCCTTAGAAAGAAAAGATTTTTTTGAAAATAAAGAAAATTTAAACGTAACATTAATTTCTGGTGTAAATGGGGTAGGTAAGACGACCACTATCGGTAAAATTGGTAAAATATTTAAAGATAACGGCTCAGAAGTAATATTTTCTGCTTGTGATACCTTTAGGGCAGCAGCAATAGAGCAATTAGAGTCTTGGTCTGATAAGATTGGAGCGTCAATTATCAAATCAAATCCAGGGTCTGACCCTGCTTCAGTAGCTTACAAAGCGATAGAACATGCAAAAAACAACAATATTAAACGGGTACTAATTGATACCGCTGGCAGATTGCAAAATAAGAAAAATTTAATGGATGAATTCAAAAAAATTGCAAATGTTATAAAAAAAACAGATGAAAGTGCACCTCATGATGTTGTTTTAGTTCTAGATGCAACCTCCGGGCAAAATATAATAAATCAACTTGAAGAATTTGATAAAATTATAAAAATTACCGGTTTAATTATGACAAAACTTGATGGGACAGCAAAAGGAGGAGTACTAATTGCAATTTCAAAAAAATATAAGGTTCCAATTTTAGGCCTTGGACTTGGAGAAAAAGAAGACGATTTACAAATTTTCAATGCTGAACAATTTGCAGATGCATTTACTCAATTTAATTAATTAGATTTTTAGAAATTAAAGGTTTTTCAATAGAACATTCAAAATTATTCTTATTTGTTTCATATCCACAAACTTTTGCATAACTTGAAATAATGAAATTTAGTTTCCCGTCATTCTCGAAATTTTTTAATTTTTTAGACTGAATATTATATTCTAGATTTTGATGAAAATTTTTTTTACCACTTACTAAAATTAAAGTATTATTATCTTTCATTAAATAATATGCAAAGTCCTCAGGAAAAACTGGATAGGTATAATTTTTTACAAGTTTTTTAACTTTTTTAGGAAACCATTCATATGTTAGTAAAGGGAAATCCTCTTTTGAATTATGATTATAAATATATAGATCTTGTGGATAATCATTAATATAGTTTGCATCTTCTCCTCTAGCTAAAATGGCTTTGTCTCTTGTTTTGAAATATAATGTAAATTGACTATTATATGATTTCATTTTACCAACATAAAAATATTTATTCCTAGTTTCGTTGCTAATTTCAGCGTAAGAAAAATTTGAAAAAAAAATTACAATTAATATAGATAAAATTCTTGCCATATATGACTTTAAAAATATAAAGTTGCTTAATATTTGTTTGAATTGTGTCTTAATTTAATTGTGTAATAAATAACTCAATTGAGTTTATGAGATTTTCGTTAAAATCCATCATATGATCATCATTTTCAACAAAAAAACTTGATTTTTTTCCATTAAATTTATCATAAATTTCTTTTCCCATTTTAAATGGTACAATTTTATCTTTCATACCATGCATTACCAGAATTGGAGATGTATTTTTATTCAATTTACTAATCGAATTGTATTTATCTTTTAACAAATATTTGACTGGCAAATATGGATAATAACTTTTTGCTAGTGTTTCCATAGATGTGAACGGTGACTCTAATATCACACCACTAAAAGAATAATCTTGTGCTAGATTTAATGCAATTGCTGTACCCAACGACTCCCCGTACAAGATTATATTTTTATCTTCAATTTTCTTGGAATTTAGCCATTTCTTTGCTGCCAAAGCATCTTCATAAAGGCCTATTTCTGAAGGTTTTCCATCATTTCCACTAAATCCTCTATAAGCGAATATCAAATAGTTAACATTCATTTTTGAGAATTCATTTAATTTATAAATACGATTATCAAGTTTGCCAGCATTGCCATGAAAAAGTAATATAGTCTTATAATTTTCGTTCTTTTGAAAGTGCCATCCAACCAAACTACTTTCAGAGTTAATAAATACCTTTTCTATTTTGTGATTCAAAGGTCCTTCGTCTAAATAATTATTTTCTCCTGGATGGTACAGAAGATTTCTTTGATAAAAAAAAATAAAAATGCAAATAAACATATAAATAATTAATATTAATAATAATATATTTGTTAGTGTCATTTTTTTATTAATCATTATTTCTATTTAGATAACTGAAAAAAATATAACTTAATATACAAAGAATTAAAAAAATTGAAAAAGAAATTCTATAACTACTTACAATATCAAATCCTTTAGAATTAAATAAGTCTATAAATAATCCAATACCCCATTGCATAAAGAATGTTCCTGAATGAATGAATACATTATATGAAGTAAGTGACTTGCCTGCTAAATTTTGTGAAAAGTTTAAAGCTATAGCTGGTTGAGTTAGAGAAATTACAATTGAAGTCATAATGTATATTGCAAATAAAAAAGCTCCAGCTTTAGGACCAAAAAAGATTATTAGAAAAAAAACAAAGTAACTTACTGGGAGTCCAAATTTAATTAGTTTAACACTACTTATTCCATAATCAGAGAGTTTGGGAAGAATATATCCCCATAAAAAGTATGATGCTAACATAGTTACATTGATCCAAAACAAGCCTGTAGCACTTTGAAATGGAGAATAACCTGTAATATTTAGCATCCAAGGACCAGCCCAAAGCGTTTGGATTGCCTGTATACCACCATAATTAATAAATGCCAATGGTACCATACTGATAAAAAACTTATTCTTCCAAATTTGTGCTAAACCTTTTTTTTCTTCATCAACAGTGAAGTTTTCTTTCTGTTCCCAATTAGGAGTGAATAAAAAAATTAAAATAATACTTATTAAAATAAGTATAGCTATTAAAATGAAAATCCATCTCCATCCTATGTATGGTAATAAAATCTGTACAGGTAAAGTAGATGATACAAAACCTATATTTGCTACCATTAACATCCATGAATTAGCACGCTGTTGATATTTTTCAGCAAACCAAACTCTGTATCCTGTTAGAGGTCCCATCATACAAGCGCTCACGCCGATCCCAATAAATATTCTTGAAATAAGTAACCCAGAAAAACTTTTTGCTAATGCAAATGATATGGTTCCTACCAATGCAATTACTAAAAAATATCCAACGACTTTTTTTGGTCCATATTTATCAAGAAGTAGTCCTATTGGGACTTGCATAATTGAAAAGCCAATAAAATAGCCTCCTGCTAACAGTCCTAAATTTCCTGCTGTTAAATCGAATTCATATGTCAGGACTGGTGTTAATGTTGCAGTGATAGATCTAACAAGATTTGATAATAAAAAACCAAAGGCAAAAATACAAAATATGATAATGCTTTTATTTACTTTAGTAATCATTTATAAATTTTTGAGATTTAATCTGTACTATGAATAATCAATCAACAAAAGATAAAGATGCACGCTCATCAAATGCTATGGCTGCAACTTCTCATCCATTAGCGACCGAAGAGGCCTTAAAAATACTAAAAATGGGTGGAAATGCAGTAGATGCTTCTATAGCAGCTTCAATTGTTTTATCTGTGGTTGAGCCTAATGCAACAAGTATTGGTGGAGACTGTTTTGCAATTGTCAAAATGAATAATCAGGATGCAGTATCTTTTAATGGATCTGGGTTAGCACCAGAGAAATTAAGTTATGATTTCTTCAAGGAAAAAAATATAGATAAAATTGGATTAACAAGTCCTCATTCAGTAACGATTCCTGGTGCAGTTCATGCTTGGGAAACTATTCATAAAGAATTTGGAAAATTAGATTTTGAACAATTATTTACAGGTGCAATTGAGATTGCAAAAAATGGTCACAAGATTTCTAAAGTAGTGTCAAATGCTTGGCATAATAGCTTAAATAAAATTAATGGAAATGAAAATTCTAAAAAAATTTTTTTGAAAGAAGGTCGTACTTATCAAGAAAATGAATTAATGAAAAATATCCCATTAGGAAAAACATTAGAGGCAATTAGTAAAAAAGGAAGTAAAGAATTTTATGAAGGTGAAACTGCAAAAGATATAATTGAAAGTTTAAGTGAATTAGGGGGTGTGCATACTTTTGAGGATTTTTCTAAACAGAACACAATAAGATCAGAAACAATAAAATCTAGTTATAAGGGTGATTTTATTCATCAATGTCCTCCAAATGGACCTGGCGTAACTGTTTTGATTATGATGAAATTGTTAGAAAAACTAAATATTCATAACTATAAATTCAATAGTACTGAAAGATTTCATCTTGAAGCCGAAGTTACAAAACAAGCTTATAAAGTTAAAGAAACAAGCTTAGGCGATCCAAATTTTGTAAATTTTGATTTAGATGAAATTTTAAGTGATAAAAATATTGAGGATATTTTTAATAAAATTAAGCTCAATTCATGCAGTGATGTTGGTGACTTAAATATTCCAGCTCACCCAGAAACTATTTATCTAACAGTTGTAGATAAAGACTTAAATAGTGTGTCCATCATTAATTCAGTTTGTTACGTATTTGGGTCAGGTATCACTACAAATAAAAGTGGAATACTTTTACATAACAGGGGTACAAATTTCAGAGTAGAGCATGGACATCCAAACTGTATTGAGGGCTTAAAAAGACCATTACACACTATAATTCCAGGTATGGTCATTGACAAAGATAACAATACAACTTTGAGCTATGGAGTTATGGGAGGGCAATATCAACCAGTAGGACAGGTGCATGTTTTAAATAATATGATTGATTACGGCATGGGTCCTCAAGAGGCTTTAAGTTTTCCAAGAGCCTTTCATTTTAACAATATTTATAAGCTTGAAAAATCAGTTGACAATCAAATTTTTAACGAATTGAAAGAAATCGGTCATAATGTTGAGTATATTGATGGCACTCATGGTGGAGGTCAAGCTATTAAAATAAATCGTACAGAAGGGGATCTTTTAGGAGGATCTGATCCTAGAAAAGATGGTTACGCAAAAGGGTACTAAATAATGTCAAAAAGAATTGTTAGAAACATTTTTGAAAATGTGAATGATGAAAATATTGCTCTAACCTCTGAAATCAGTACAAAACTAAATTACAAAGATTTAAAATCATTTATAGATAAAATTTCTAAACAGCTGGCTGGAAATGGATTATCAAACAAAGATAGAGCAGCGATAGTTTTACCAAATGGGCCATATATGGCTTCAAGTTTTTTAGCTATTTCAAGCTATATGTCTGCTGCACCTTTAAATCCATCATATAAATCTGAGGAGTATGAATTTTATTTAAAAGATTTAAATCCAAAAATTGTTTTGGTTGAGAAAAATTCTGAAAATCCAGTTGTCGATGTAGCAAAAAAATTAAAAATAGAATTATGTGAGATTAATCCAGAAAAGGATGGACCTTCAGGAATATTTAATATTTATGAAAAAGAAAGTGAATATTCTTTACCTGATGAAAATGATGAAGCATTAGTGCTACACACTTCTGGTACTACATCAAGACCAAAAATTGTTCCTTTAACAAATAAAAATATTTTTTCTTCTGCAGAAAATATTTCTAAAAGTTTAAATCTTTCTAAAAATGACCATTGTCTTAATATTATGCCACTTTTTCATATACATGGTCTTATAGCTATTTTAGCTTCATCAATGAAAGCTGGGGCATCTGTATGTGCATCAAATGGTTTTAATGCTATCAAGTTTTTAGATATTGCTAAATCAGAAAAAATAACTTGGTACTCAGGGGTGCCTACAATGCATCAGGCTATTTTATTAAGAGCAAGTAGAAATTTAGAAGTTGCTAAGCTACTAAAACTAAGATTAATTAGATCATCATCTGCATCTTTACCACCAGCAGTATTCAAAGATTTAAATGATGTTTTTAGTTGCCCAGTAATTGAAGCATACGGTATGACAGAAGCTACTCACCAAATGACTTCTAATCCATTGCCACCTAAGCAACAAAAAGCAGGATTTGTAGGCCTTCCAGCAGGTCCAGAGGTATGTATTATGAACGAAGATGGGGAAGTGCTAAAACAAGGTGATGAAGGAGAAGTGTGTATAAAAGGTGAAAATGTAACTCTTGGATACGATAATAATGAAGAAGCAAACAAAACAAGTTTTACCAATGGTTGGTTTAGAACTGGCGATCAAGGTTATTTCGACAATGAGGGTTATTTAAAGATTTCAGGAAGATTGAAAGAAATAATTAATAAAGGTGGAGAAAAAATATCTCCATTAGAAGTTGATAATGTATTAATGGACCATCCATTAATAGATCAAGCAGTTTGTTTTGGATATGAAGACAAAATGCTTGGAGAAAATATTGCTAGTGCAATTATAATAAAAAGTGGTGAGGCATTTTCAGAAAATGATGTTTTAGAATATGCTCAAGAAAAACTTGCTAAATTTAAAATACCAAAAAAAATTTTTTTTGTTGAAGAAATTCCAAAAGGAGCAACAGGAAAATTACAAAGAAATGTTTTAGCAAAAAAATTTGGTTTAAATAATTAATGACAAAAGTTTGTATATTTGGTGCAGGATCGATTGGGGGATATTTAGCTGCGTGTTTGAGTAAAAATAATATTGATTTATCACTTATAGCCAGAGGTCTACACAAAAAAGCTATTGAGGAAAATGGTTTAACATTAATTAAAAAAGATAAAACAGAAAACTTTAAATTAAAAGTAACAGATGATCCCAAAGAACTTGGAATTCAAGATTATATTTTTATTTCAATAAAAGCTCATGCAATTTCTAATATAGTTGATTCTCTTCAAAGCTTAATTGGAAAAAATACAACTATAATATCTGCTGTGAATGGCTTACCTTGGTGGTATTTTCATAAAGCTAACACGGGGACAAACTTAGATGAGAAACATATAGATAGTGTTGATCCTGATGGTAAGATTTGGAATTCTTTGAATCCTTCAAGAGCTCTTGGATGTGTGGTTTATCCAGCAGCTGAAATTACTGAACCTGGTGTTATTAAACACAATGGTGGTGAAAGATTTACATTAGGCGAACCAGATGGATCAAAATCAGAAAGACTTAAAATTATTGCAGACTTATTAATTGCAGGAGGCTTAAAAGCTCCACAAAAAAGTAATCTAAGAGATGAAATATGGATAAAGCTCTGGGGTAATTGCTCATTTAATATAGTAAGCGCACTATATGATAAGACTTTGGATGAAATTGGTAATGACCCAGAATTATTAAACACCGTAAGAAAATTGATGGAAGAATGTCAGTTAGTAGGAGAGAAAATAGGTGTAAAATTCAACGTCTCAATCGATCAAAGAATTAAAGCTACTATCTCTATTATTGGTCACAAACCCTCGACAACGCAAGACTTACATGCAAAACGTCCTTTAGAAATAGATCCAATTATTGGATCAATAATTGAAATTGGAAATAAAGTTAATGTAAAAACCTTTACATTAAAAACTGAGTATAACAAATTAAAAGACAAAGCGGAAAGACTTAGTTTATATCAAAGGACAAATATAATTGAACAGATTACAAGTTAATCAAAAATTGAGAGAAATATCTCTGTGTACTGAATTACATTTTGAAACATAAATTGCTTGCTCTTTTGTAAGTTTTTGTTGTAACCTCAATCCAATAGTTTCACTTAATACAGTTAAGTGATTATTTATTCTATCCATATATTTTTTGTCAAATTCATTTCTCCAACTTACTTCTTGATCAAAATGTGCATAAGTATCACTAGCTATTTTTTGAATTTGTTCTGGATCTTTTTCATCTTCATCCATTATAGTTATTAGATAATCTAATTTATCTGCAAATTCATCTGATCCAGAAATCTCTCCTACTTTATCAAACATATTATCAATATGATCAATTGCATCTAAATATCCTCTATTGTCAATTTTAGATTTAAGAATTTTGATATCTTCATTTAATTCTTCAAATTTTTCACCATCTAAAATAAATAATTTTATCAACATTAAATCATCATATGCATTGTCTGCAGTTTTACGATATTTTTTTACTGCTAAGTTTTTTGCTTTATTAATCTTGTTAAATTCATCATTTCTTGATTTCCAATCTTTAGAAATTGAGTTTTCTATTTCGTCAATTTCGAGTTTTATGTTCTCAATTCTTTGTTCAATTTTATTTTTTTCAGAAACTTCATCATCATCTAAATTTCTAATTTCGGCTTTAAATTTATCTATTTTTTTATTGAGTTTAAAAATTTTCTTTTGTTTTTTTCTCGTTTTGAAATGTAAATCTCGATAATCAACAGCGTAATCATTGTAAATAGCTTCGGCACTTTTTACATCATCAACTAATTCAAATGTATAATTTGAATTATCAACATGACGTTGGAAATAACTTAACTTATCGGCTGGTAAATTTGCAAGTATTATTGAATCAAAATCGTCTATGCTATTCTTTATTTCATCTGCATTGTTTGTATATTTTACAAATTTATATTCTTGCAAACAATATTGAAGTTTCGGGTTCATAGGAGGTGGAGCTACATTTGAAGTCAGATAAACTCTATTTGGAAGATAATTTACCAGACTTGGATAAGACCCTACAATTGCTAGGCCAATGAGTTGTAAAATTATAAATGGAACAACACCTTTCCAAATATCTAATGTTTGTACCACTTTTGGAGCAACACCTTTTAAATAAAATAAGGCAAAACCAAAGGGGGGAGTTAAAAAAGAGGTTTGTAAATTGACACCAATCATAACACCTAACCAGACCGCTGTAACGTTTGCTCCTGTCTCAGCTAATAATATAGGTGCAATTATTGGAACAACCACAACAGCGATTTCAATAAAATCTAAAAAGAACCCAAGTAAGAATATTACAATCATTACAACTACAAACTGAGTCCAAAAGCCCCCGGGTAAATCTTGAAGGAAGTCTCTTACTAATTCTTCACCACCAAATGCTCTAAATCCTGATGTAAGCATTGCAGCACCTAATAAAATAATAAATACCATCGAAGTTGTAACGCACGTTTCGGTTACTACTTCTTTAAGAACATTTTCAGTTTTATATGTTCTCCAAAAACTCCATGCTATTCCATAAACCAAAGTGATTACAAAAATAGCAGTTATATAAATTGCTCCTAAATCTCTTTCTTCTATATTTTTTATGTTAAGTTCATAATTTGATGCAAAAAAAGTAATGGGTATTAATGATCCAATTATCATTATAAGTGGATAGAAGGCACTTTTCTTACCTTGAAATAGACGGTAACCCGCCATTAATGTTGCTCCAATTGCTCCTATAGAACCAGCTTGGTTCACAGTTGCAATACCCATAAGAATCGATCCTAAAACAGCAAAAATTAATGCAAGTGGAGGAATAATTATAACAATAACTCTCATCCAAAATTTGAAATCAAAGTTTCCTTTAAATGGAACAGGTGGGGCAACCCCTTTTTTTATTCTTGCATAGAAAAATACATAGATCATATATAAAGCTACAAGTACTAATCCTGGTAAAAGTGCTCCCAGGAACATGTCACCGGCACTGGATGAACCTACTCTAAATTCACCTGGCATGTTAAATTCGCCTGTTAAAGCTTTATAATCGTTCTGCCTCATGTTATTGGCAACATCTGATGCGCTCGCTAATTGGTCCGCTATAATAATTAATACAATTGATGGCGGAATAATCTGTCCTAGAGTTCCAGAAGAGCAAACAATTCCACTTGCAAGTTTTCTGTCATAATTGTTGTTTAACATTGTAGGTAATGAAATTAATCCCATTGCAATGACTGTTGCTCCGACAATACCTGTAGTTGCAGCTAATAATGCACCAACAAATATTACCGAAATACCTAAACCACCAGGTATCGGGCCAAATAATTGACCCATAGTTATTAATAAATCCTCAGCAATTTTTGATTTTTGAAGCATAATTCCCATAAAAATAAATAAGGGAATTGCAATTAAAGTGTCAGTCTCGACGTCCCAGTAATTACTTCTAAAATTTGTAATTCCAGCAACAAGCCATTCGGTTGGACCATCGACAGCGAAGTAAGCATCAACATCGCCAGCAAAAATATAACCAAAAAAAGCTGCTAAACCGATAGATATGATAGCTGAACCAGGAAGAGCAAAGGCAACTGGATACCCTGAAGCTAGAGCTGCAATCATAATTAAAACTAATATAGCTAAAAAAAATAATTCCATTATTGGCTTTCCATATTTTCGATACTAACTTTATTTGTTTTATCGACCTTTGAAATATTTACCTCTTCATCATTTTGCAGAAGTTTGTGGCTACTGCTCATAAAATAACTTGTGAATTGCAGCAACATCGTAACTGCAAAAACTCCTAAATAAACAGCCATTAAATAAAGTAGATATAGTCCGTTAGAACCTTGCTGAGTTACTTCAAAAGCAACTACGGGTCCGTTAATAATACTTGCTTTACCGTTTAAACCATAAAAGATAACTATTAAACAAAGTGGTACTCCAAGAAGTGCTGAACCTATCGAATTAGTCCATGCTTTTTTTCTCTCACTAAAAGAAGAGTAAAGGACATCTACTCTTACGTGACCTTCGTGTATTAGAGCATATGCACTTGCAAATAGATATAGCGCTGCATACCAAAATCTCACAAGGTCTCCCTGAAAAGCTTGCTCATAAGAAAATATAAATCTTGATAATACTATTACAAATTCACTTAGTACGACTAGAACTGCAAGCCAAATAAATCCGACTGATTTTGTAAAATATCCAATTATGAAAGATCCTAAAATAATTGGAAAATGTATAAATGTAATTCTTTCAGGAGCTTTAACCATAAAAGCTTTAACCTCAGGACTAAAAATAGCTTCCCATAGTCTTTCCACAACCATGAATGAAATTATAAAATCAGCAACACCAACTAGAAATACAGCCCAAAAAGATGATCTAACTAAATATGCAGAAAATTTTGATAATATTTCTGAATCATGTTCCAGTGTCTGAGAATATGTTTTAAATACGTATAAAATAACTCCAGCAATACAAATCAAATAAATTCCAATTTGCAAATAACCATAATTTAATTCTGATCCTTGAAGTGCTTTTTGTTTAAAACCAAATAATTCGTAATGAGAAAAAATTTTTTTTACTCCTGGCCAGTCGACCCAAACTGTAAGAATATTATTTATTAAAAATGCTAGCGTAAAAGCTAACACAGAGTAGCTTAAAATTCTTAAATAACGTGCTGTAATCTTACTTTCGGAGTCCATAGATTTTTTTTAATACTAAAAATTTACTTTTATTGAAACTAAAAAAAAGGGCCCAATTAAGGGCCCTTTTAATTACATAAAAGACGTAATTACATTCCTAGCACTCTGTTTCTTTGCTGAATGTAAGGTGAGTCTGATAGGTTTGTCCAAGCACCAATTTCTTTTCTAGCTTTTAAGAAACTTGTGTGGATTCTCTCAGCGAGACCACTACTTGCTCTAGTTTCCTCAAAAACTTCCTCTGCTGCTTTTCCAAAACCATCGTAAACTTTATCACTAAACTTCTCTAGTTTAACACCATGGTCGTTTATCAATCTAGCTAATGCTGCTCCGTTTTTAGCATTGTACTCTGACATCATAACGTCGTTTTCAGTAGATGCACAAGCTTCGATTAACAACTGATCTGATTTTGATAAACTTGTAAACCAAGATTTATTACATCCACAAGCTAACATTGAACCAGGTTCGTGCATTCCAGGATAGTAGTAGTATTTAGCTGCTTCTTGGAATTTCATTGCTTCATCATTCCATGGACCAACCCATTCTGTTGCATCAATTGCACCAGACACTAAGTTTTCATAAATCTGTCCACCAGGAAGTGAAACTGGAGATCCTCCAAGTTTACCAATAACTTGACCACCTAATCCAGGCATACGCATTTTTAAACCTTTAAAGTCATTTGGACTTCTGATTTTCTTGTTAAACCATCCACCCATTTGAACTCCTGTATCACCACACATGAAATTTTTTAGACCAAATTTATCTGCTAATTCATCCCATAATTGTTGACCACCAGCAAATCTGATCCAAGCATTCATTTCTGTGTAAGTGAAACCGAAAGGTACTGCAGTGAAGTAACCCCAAGCAGGATCTTTTTTCACCCAATAATAGTCTGCAGCATGATACATTTGAGAGTTACCTGAAGCAACTTCATCAAATGAGTCAAATGCCTTAACTCTTTCGTTAGCAGCGTAGTAAGTAACTTGAATTCTTCCATCACTTACATCACCAATTCTTTGCGCAAATCTTTGTGCACCAGTTCCTAGACCTGGGAAATCTCTTCCCCAAGTTGCTACCATTGAAACTTCAATTCTGTCTTTGGCAACAGCTGGAGCAGACAAAGATGATGCAGCTACAGCGGCAACACCTGTTGCAGCAGCAGCTTTAAAGAACTTACGTCTTGAAGGCGTTTTTTTTACCTTCATTAGTTTTTTGTCTTTAATCATTTATTTCTCCTCTTTAGTTAATTAACTAATGATAATTAAACATAAATGTAACTTAGAGTCATTTTAAAAATTAGGACAAATAGGTTAAATACAACTTGAGATTGTTAATTGACTTTATTTTTGCAATTTCCTGTCTTAAAAAATTCATCAAGGTTGTCTATTGCTAAATTAGCCATTGCTGTTCTAGTTTCCTTGGTTGCACTACCTAAATGTGGAAGAATAAACGCGCTTTTATGCCTATAATAACCTTTGTTTAAATTTGGCTCATTTTTGTAGACATCTAATCCAACTGCATAAACTTTTCTTCTATCAAGAGCATCAACCATTGCCTCATCCTCTATTATATCGCCCCTTGCAACATTAGTTACAATTGCTCCTTTGGGCAAATATTCTATTGTATCTTTGTTTATCATGTTAATTGTCTCTTTCGATGCAGGACAGCAAACAGATAATACATCTGAAACTGATAACAAATCTTTTAGGTTGTCATGATAAACTGCTCCCTGCTCCTTATCCTCAGTTAGCTTTGATCTATTGTGATAATGAATAACCATACCCAGCGATTTAGCGACTTTTGCAATCTTTTGTCCAATTCTTCCCATTCCTAATATTCCCAATCTAGTTCCAGTTAATTGTTTTCCTATTAATAAATCTGCTGACCAAACCCAACCTCCTTCTCTTGCTCTTTCAATTCCCTCAGAAGCTCTCCTGCAAGCACCCAATATTAAAAGAACCCCTATTTCAGCTGTTGCATCTGTCAAAACATCTGGAGTATTAGTCACTGCAATTCCTCTATTTCTTGCTGCATCCAAATCAATATTTCCAAAACCAACTGCAAAATTTGATAATATTTTTACAGTATCGGGTAATTGATTTATTGTTTCAGCATCTAACTTATCAGTAAGAGCTGATAATATTCCATCACAGCCATAGCTCATTTCAACAAGTTTTTTTTGAGAATATAGTTCATCGTTTAAATTCAAATTTGCATCAAAAATTTCTTTAGCCTTGTCTTCACAAGATCTTAGCAATCTTCTTGTGACCAAAATTTTTTTCATAGATATGTAATTAATTTAAATCGAAAATTTTACCGGGATTCATTATGTTATTTACATCCAAAGATCTTTTAATAGATTTCATAACGGGTACATTGTCTGGATGTTCTCTAAGCAAATAATGTTTCTTTTGAAGACCTATACCGTGTTCTCCAGTGATTGTTCCTTCAAGCTCAAGTGCTTTGTTTATTAAATCATCACTGTATTGTCGAATTTTTTTTTGTTTTTCATGATCCTCTGGGTCATAAAGAACAATAGAGTGAAAATTTCCATCACCTACGTGGCCTACCATTGGAGCAGTTAAACCTAGTTTTTGTACTTCTTTTTCTGCCCAAGATATACACTCGACTAATCTTGAAATTGGAACACAAACGTCTGTTGAATAAACTTTCATGTCGTTTCCTAAAGCTTTAACAGAGTAATAAACATCATGTCTTGCTTTCCATAATTTTTTTTGTTCTTCGGGAGAAGATGCCCATTGAAAATCACTTCCACCATTACTTTTAGAAATTTCCTCTACAATACCAATATTTTCATTATTTGAAGCCTCACTCCCATGGAATTCAAAAAATAATGTCGGTGATGCTTTTATGTTTTCTAGTTTTGAATATTTAATACTAATTTCCATCTGATCTTTGTTAAGCATTTCAATTCTTGCAATTGGAACACCGTACTGAATAACTTCTTGTGATGCTTTTACTGCAGAGTCTAAATCTGGGAAATAGCAAACTGCACTCATTATACTTTCAGGTATGGGTGATAATCTTAATTGTACTTCAGTAATTATTCCAAGCGTTCCTTCTGAACCTATAAATAAATTTGTGAGATTATATCCCGCAGAAGTTTTTTTTGTTCTAGCTCCTGTTTTAATAATATCTCCATTGGGAAGAACAACTGTGAGACCTGAAATTACAGTTCTCATTGTACCGTATTTAACAGCCATTGTTCCAGAAGCCGAAGTGGCAGCCATTCCACCAAGAGCTGCGTCTGCACCCGGGTCAATTGGAAAAAATACTCCATCCTCTCTTAAATATTCATTTAATTGTTTTCTTGTAACATTTGCTTGAACTCTACAATCAAAGTCCTCAGCATTAACGCTTAAAACTTTGTTCATTTTTTCAAGAGAAATAGTAATACCGTTTTGATTTCCTACAACGTGACCTTCCAGAGAAGTGCCTGTACCAAATGGAACAACTGGAATTTTATGCTCATTACATAGCTTTAATAATTGAGAAACTTCTTCATTTGTCTCTGGAAATACTACAGCTTTTGAAAGTATTGGGTCATAAGTGTCTTCACCTCTAGCATAGTTTGATCGAGTGGACTCTGATGTTGAAAATCTTCCATTAAAAATTTTTTTTAATTCTGTTTGAACAATTTCATTCATAATTAAATATTATAGAAGTTTCTTTTAAAAAATACAGTCTATTTAGAAAGCATCTTGCCTATGTTTTCTAAGGCCTGTTGTATGTTATCTCTGGATGCGGCAAAACTAAATCTCACATAATCTTGGCAAGTTTTACCAAAAGCAGTTCCTGGAACTATTGCAACGCCTGCCTCATGCATTGCTTTTTTACAAAATTCTGCACCTGTCATTCCAGTGCCTTTTACATTTGGAAATGCATAGAAAGCTCCACCTGGAAGACTGCATTCAATTCCTGGTAAATCATTTAAACCTTTGTGAATTAAATTTCTTCTTAAAGTAAACTTGTCTAACATATCTTTAATTGAGTCATCTGGACCATCTAAAGCTGCTATACCAGCAAATTGTGCTGCAGCATTTACACAAGATACACTGTTGATTAATAATTTATTTACATGCTCTACTAGTTCCTTTGGCCAAAAACTCCAACCTAATCTCCATCCAGTCATTGAATATGCTTTACTCCAACCTTCTAATACAATTAATCTGTCTCTTAAACTTTCATAATGAAAAAACGATGGCATTTCTTTGTAGTCAAATATTTGTCTGCTATAGATTTCATCACTTAAGATCGTAACATGTGGATGTTTTTCCAATTCTTTGGCAAAATAATCTATGACTGGTTTTTCAACAAAGCTTCCTGTTGGGTTATTTGGATTAATTAAAATTAATAATCTAGTTTTATCTGTTATTAGTGACAATATTTTATCTGGATCAAATTTTAGATCTTTATCCTCAGTTAAATCATATGGCACTGGAGTAGAACCAGTATAGTTAATCATTGACTCATAAATTGGGAAAGCAGGTGTTGGATGAATTATCTCTGCTCCAGGTTCACCATAACACTGAATTGCATAACTCATTGTTGGTTTTCCACCTGGCATAATTAATATTCTCTCAAAATCTATGTCAGTATTATAACGTTTTTTAATCCATCTAGTTACAGCTTGCCTACATTCTGGAATTCCATTTGACATAACATATCCATGATGACCATCATCCAAAGCCTTTTTTGCAGCTTCAACTACATGTTTGGGAGTTTTAAAATCTGGTTGTCCCAAACCTAAGTGTATCATCGGGTGGCCTTTAGCCTCTAATGCTTTTGCTTCAGCTAATACACTAAAAGCGGATTCGGTTCCTAAATTTTCTAAATTCTTTGCAAGTCTCATAAAATTATTTTGAAAGTGGAAACTAACTGAAAAGATTAACTATGTCTATTAATTAAAATTTTTTATCTTCGATATATAATTTTTGACTCGTCTAGATCATTTATACTTTTACATCCCATCAAAATCATATTTCGTCTTATTTCATCATGCATATTTTGTAATAATCTCTCGACACCTTGCTGTCCACCAGCACCTAAACTAAACAAGAATGCTTTTCCAAAACTACAAGCTGTCGCACCCGCGGCTAATGCTTTTAGAACATGCGTTCCTCTTCTTACTCCTCCATCTAAAATTACCTCTAATTTATCTCCTACAGCATCTTTGATAGCCTTTACTTGATCAAATGGAGATCTTGACCCATCAAGTTGTCTTCCACCATGATTTGATATCATTATAGCGGTGCATCCAATATCTATTGCTCTTTTAGCATCTTCAACTGACATAACTCCTTTAAGTGCAATAGGACCGTTCCATTTCTTTATACAATACTCTGCATCTTCCCAATTCATAGCAGGATCGTATTGTTCATTTATATATCCCATAACAGATTGAGCAATATTAGTACCTTTCTCAACTTTATCCTTGAGATTAGCTAACTCAAATTTCTTATTCGTAAAATAATTAAACACCCACTGAGGTCTCATCGCAAAACTCATCAGACTATCTAAGGTGAATTTAGGTGGTGTGGTAAAACCTGTTCTATGATCTCTTTCTCTATTCCCAGCAACAATTGTATCAACTGTAATACACATTCCGTTAAAGTTTGCTCTCTTACATCTATCAATTAAGTCATTTGTTATTGATTGATCCTTATGAATATACAATTGGAAAATTTTTGGCCCACTTGAAAGATTTGAAATTTCTTCAATCGAAAAAGATGCCATGGTAGACATACTATAAATCGTTCCAAATTTTTCAGCAGCTCTAGCAGATGCTTTATCTCCATCCGGGTGATATAAACTTTGCATAGCTGTAGGTGACAGAAAAATTGGCATATCCATCTTTGTTCCAAAAACCTCTGTTTTTAAATCAGGTTCACCAACACTATTTAGGATATTTGGAATTAAATCACAGTCATTAAATGAATCAGTGTTTCTATTCATTGTAACTTCATCATCAGCTCCTCCATCTATATAATGGAATATAGGTGCTGGAAGTTTTTTCTTTGCTAACTTTCTAAAGTCATCAAAGTTATAGCAATTTTTTAAACTCATTGTCCTCTAAATCTTAAATTACCTCTATTTAGATCACTAATTTTTGTACAACCCATTAATTTCATATCACGTTGCAATTCAGTTTTATATTGATTTAGTGCTCTCTCTACACCTGCTTGACCTGCTGCTGCTAAAGCATAAAGATAAAGCCTTCCACCTGAGCAAGCTTTGGCACCCATAGATAATGCTTTAAGCATATGAGTTCCTCTATGTATTCCTCCTTCACATATGACATCAAGTTTGTCTCCAACTGCATCAACAATTTCTGCTAATTGATCAAATGGTGATCTAGAACCGTCGAGTTGTCTTCCTCCATGATTAGAAACCATTATACCTGTACATCCAATATCTACTGCTCTTTTAGCATCCTCAACACTCATAATGCCTTTAAGTGCAAAATGACCTCCCCATTTGGAACAAAGATTTTCAGCATCTTTCCAATTCATAGATTGATCTAACATGGTAGAAAAATACTTTCCAATCGAAGAGTTAGTACTTGTACCTTCTTTAACAAAATCTTGAAGATGAGGTAATTCAAATTTACCTTTTGTTAGATAGTTTATTCCCCACATTGGCTTAGTAGCAAAACTAAATAAACTTGATAAAGTTAGTTTTGGTGGAGATGTAAAACCAGTTCTTAAATCTCTCTCTCGGTTTCCACCCGTAATAGTATCTACTGTTAAAGCCATTACATCAAATTTTGCTGCTTTCGCACGCTCCAAACAAGAGTCGTTAAGGCCTCTATCTTTATGAAAATAAAATTGGAACATCTTAGGTGTGTCAATCATAGAAGAAATTTCTTCTACACTAACAGTAGCCAAAGCTGAAACACCAAACATAGTATTAAATTTTTTAGCTGCTTTTCCAACTGCTCTTTCTCCATCATAATGAAAAAGTCTTTGTAATGCTGTAGGTGATAAATAAAATGGTAAATCCAATTTTTTTCCAAAAATTGTTGTTGAGAGATCAACATTTTCAACTCCCCTTAAAACATTTGGAACTAAATCAACATCGTCAAAAGCGCTAGTATTTCTAGCATACGTTATCTCATCATCTGCCGCACCATCTATGTAATGAAAAATTGGAGAAGGTAATTTTTTTTTAGCCAATTTTCTAAAATCACCGTAATTGTGACAATTTTTTAAATTCATATTATTAAATTAAAATTTTTTTATATAATTAAACATATAACTATTTGCCCCAGGATTTTTATCTCCAAGGCTCGCATTAGATATATGATTATAGGACACTGCTATTTCACTATTAGAAGAAAATTCATAAGAAATTTGTATTTCTGTTTTAAATTCTATAACATGACCTAAGTCCTTACCATCACCTTCAGAATATAGACCAGGAGTAAAACTTGGAGTAAACTTCAAAGGACCCTCATTGTAAATTTGAAAACCTGTATAAATATATGCAGCGTTATCTGCCGTCACCATTAGACCTGTTACTGGTTGAAGGATACCTAAAAAACTCTCTTTATCTTTTCCAGTATTAATATGCTGTATAACAAATAAAGTAGACTTTTTTCCCTCATCACTAAAATCAAACGTTCCAGTATAAAAACTCCAATTTTCATTAGAACTATGTCCATCTGCGTTTGTTAAATTAAAACCCAGCAAAAAGTAAATTAACAATAATTTTAAAATGTTTTGCATAAAAAATTTGTGTCTACTTTATAGATACTTTTCTAAGAATTAGAATACCGCCAAAAACAAATAAAATCAAAGGTAATACCCAAAGCAAAACTGTATTTTTGTTAATTTCTGGATCATACACTATCCACTCTCCATATTTGCTCTTAAGAAAGTCATAGATCTGTTCATCATTTTGACCTTCATCGATTTTGTTTTGAATTAAAATTTTCATACTTAAAGCAAAATCAGATTGGGAATCGTAAACTGATTGTCCTTGACAAATTAGACATCTCAAATTTTTGGAAATTTGATCGACCTTTTCAGAATTATCTGCATAAGAAAAATTAAAGAAGCTAACTAACCAAATTATTATAAATATCAAAATTTTAATTTTCATTTTTAATTATCAATTTAAGTTCAGCAAATTTCTTATCATCTAGTGGACCTATATATTTTTTTAAAATAGTTTTAGAATTGTTATTTATAAGAATTGTTTCGGGTACACCATATGCTCCAAGCTCAATTGAATTAACTCCAGAAGGGTCAACTACAATTTTAGAATAAGGGTTACCCAGTTCTTTAATAAATTTTTTTGCATTAATCTCATTATCTTTATAATTAATTCCTATTATATTTAATTTATCCAATGATTTGAGGTTTAATAGAAAAGAATGCTCATCCCTACAAGGTAGACACCATGAAGCCCAAATATTAATTATTGAAAAATCTTTATCATTTATCAATTCATATAATGTTGTTTCTTCATCAGAGTAAAGAAACTTTGCCTTAAAGTTAAAATCAATCTTACTTGAGTTTAAATTAGGGGAATAATTATTTGTTTTATTCAAGCCTTTAAGAAGTATAAAAAAACTTACAATAACTAAAAAAACTACTGAGATTAGCTTAATATTTTTAACCATTTTTTTTTACAATGCTTAATATACCTCCAAAGGAAATTAATATTATTGATATCCAAATCCATATCATAAATGGTTTTATTTGATATCTAACATTATAAAATCCATCATTTTTTAATATATTAAACACTAAAAAATTGTCTGAATATAGTGTTGATTTAATATCAGCTTCACTGGTTATTGTCTGTGGCTGATCATAAACTCTAACTTCTGGTTTTAAATTAATCGAATTATTTTTATCTGTAATTTTAAAGTTTGCTTCTAAAGATTGATAATTTTTATTTTCATTAATTTTTAGACTTTCAAATTTGATTGTTTTATTTAAAAATTTTCTTTCATCGCCAACTTTCATATTAGATGAATATTCTTTAGCAAGAACACCATTAATTAAAACACTTAAAATAAACAAACTAAAACCAAAATGAGAAATTTTTTGTGATAAATTTGTTTTTTTTTCTGAAAAATCTTTAATAGTAATAAAGAAAAGAAAAAAGCTTGCTATAAATAGTGGGAGGGAAAGTAAATAGGAAATTCCAACTCTTTTTAAAAAAATAAAAGAAACAATTATTGATAAGATAAAAAATAAAAGTTGCTGTAGATTAATTTTATTTATTTTATCTTTTATCCAGTTAAGATTTGGTCCAATTGCCATAAAAATTAAAAAAGGGATCATAAAAGGTACAATTAATTTATGATAAAAAGGGGGACCAACTGAAATTTTATCATTATTTAATACTTCTAGAAATATTGGATAAACTGTACCAATTAAGACTACTGATAAAAAAAACATCATGAATAAGTTATTGATAAGAACTGCTGCTTCTTTACTAACAATATAAGTTTTTGAGAAATTGTTTTTGATTTTGTTTTGATAAAAAAAATAAATAAAAATAGACAACGTAATTAATATAAATAAAAAACAAAGAATAAAAACTCCTCTTGATGGATCATTTGCAAAAGTATGTATTGAATTTAAAATACCAGATCTAACGAGAAATGTTCCACTCATACTTAATGAAAAAGTTGTAATTGATAAAATTACCGCCCAAGACTGAAACATTTCTCTTTTTTCTAAAATTAAAACAGTATGAAATAAAGCTGTTAAACAAAACCATGGCATAAGGGATACATTTTCAACTGGATCCCAAAACCAAAAACCTCCCCATCCTAACTCATAATAAGCCCAAATAGATCCTAATAAAATTCCAATAGATAAAAAAATCCATGAAACTAGTACCCAATTCTTTATATGCTTAGCCCAAGTTTTATTTACAGAACCGGATATTAAGGCTGCAAGTGAAGATGAAAAAATAATAGATGCTCCAACATATCCTAAGTATAATATTGGTGGGTGAATTGCTAATGCAGGGTCTTGAAGTATTGGATTTAAACCGGTTCCCTCGTTTGGAATCGGAAATAAACTCATAAAGGGATTTGAAGTAAAAAGAATAAATAATAAAAATCCTAAAATTATTATTTCCTGAAAAAATAAAGTTAAAATTCTATATTTGTTTGAAAGATTTTTCGAAGTAATTGTAAAAATTAATAAAAAAATTGATAATACTAATAACCAAAGAAGTAAACTTCCCTCATGGTTTCCCCATGTTCCTGAAATTTTATAGAACAAGGGTTTAGAAGTATGAGAGTTATTATAGACTGTCTCATTACTAAAATCTGAGACTATAAAAGCTATTATAAGAGCAATGAAACTTATTATAATCATTAATGATTGAATAGAAATTAGTGAAAAAATTCTTCCACTAACATTTATATTATTTCGATTTAATAATATTGGAGACTGAATGATTATCAAAATAGACGAGATTAATGCAATATAAAGTGAATAATTTCCAATTTGATTTAGCATTAATTACTCTCTTTTAATGACTCTTCCACCTCGGGTGGCATATAATTTTCATCATGTTTTGCTAATATTTTAACCGCAGTTAAAAAATTACGATCTTTTAAAAAACCTTCAGCCACAACTCCTTTTCCCTCTTCAAATAAATTTGGAACGGAACCACTATAATTAACAATTAATTCATTTTTAAAGTCAGTTATAACAAAGTTAACTTCTGACTGATTAACATTAATTGATTTTTCTTTAACCATTCCTCCAACTCTTATTTTTTTTGATGTTAACTCTGTTAAATTTTTTATTTCTGTAGGTGATTTAAAATAAACAACGTTTTCCTCAAGTGATTTAAAAACTAAAAATACAATTAAGATTAATGAAAAGAATATAGATAATATAAAGATGGCTCTTAGTTTAACTTTTTTACCATACATGAAAATAAAAATTAAATTTTAGATGCAGATGAAGTAGCTAGTATTTCTTTGTATGTTTCTTGTTTTTTTGCTATTTCAATTTTATCAGTTTCTAAACTTTCAAAACGAACTTTAAATTTCTTTTGCTCTTTAACTAATTGAAGTTTGATTACTAAATATAAAATACAGAAACAAGAAAGAGTAAATGCAAAAGAAGACCATACATAGAGACCGTATCCATTCATGTATAAAAATTCGTTAATCATAATCTATCTAATCCTTTATTTTTTATTTTTATCAATTCTGTATTATATTTCATCAAAAATATCAAAAGCGAAAAAAGTGCAAATGCCGCAGTCATTATACCTAAAGGTAACAACATGGATGTATGAATAGAAGTTTCGGTAAAAATATTTACTGAAGAGGGTTGGTGCAATGTTGACCACCATTCAACAGAAAATTTGATTATTGGGACATTTATTAAACCTATTATTGCTATGTACGAACTAATCTTTACAGCTTTTTCCTCATTGTCAGTTACCCTCCAACTTAGAAGAAACATTAAATAGAAAAAAGCAAGTAATAACATTGATGTTATTCTTGCATCCCATGCCCACCAGGTTCCCCAAGTAGGTTTACCCCAAATAGACCCTGTAACCAAAGCAATGATGTTAAAGACAAAACCAGATGGTGCTAAGCTTTTTGTTATTAAAGAAAGATTCTTATTTTTAAAAACTAAAATACCAAATGACAAAACAGCAATTAAAGAAAAAATTCCAAGAGAAATCCAAGCTGCTGGGACATGGACATACATAATTCTAACTGAATCGCTTTGTTTATAGTCTTCAGGAGAAAGTATTAATGCCTCAACAAGACCAATACTTATAATTACTAAAAAAATAATAAATACATACTTTTGTGTTTTATTTATTATTTTTAATAAGTTGTTTGGTTTTAAATACTTAAACATTTTCTATTATCTATAACACAAATTTAAATTATGAAAATTTTTCTGGTGGGTTATTCTGACCAAGAACACAGAGGGAGATAAAATAAATGGGATTAAAGCATCCTTGGTCAAAATATAATTTATATTAGACATAATCTATGACGAAGGTTTGCACGAAATGTGTTTAAATAATGTAAATTAGCTTAATTAGAAGGCTTAAAGTAACCGGAGCCTTTTTTCCCTGAGAATATCTCATTGATTAGAGGGTGTTTAATTGGTTCATCAGAGTCATCCACTAATAAATTTTGCTCAGAAACGTATGCTTCGTAAGTGATTTCGTCATTTTCAGCTAACAAATGATAGAATGGTTGGTCTTTTCTAGGTCTTACGTTTTTTGGTATAGATTGATACCACTCCTCAGAATTATTAAACTCAAAATCAACATCATAAATTACACCTCTAAAATCGAAGTGTTTGTGTTTTACAACATCTCCTATTGAGAATTTTCCTTTTTGAATAGTCACACAATAAATATGGATATTTAAAAATAAAAATCAATAAAAAAAATATGATTGTTTTATTATTCTGCTATTATGTAGCAGTGAATAAATCTGTTTTAAAATTTGTTACTGATTTAGGGCCTTTGGTAATATTTTTTTATTTTTATTACAATAATGATAAAAACTTAATTGTTGCAATACCTCCACTAATAGTTGCAACAATAATAGCAGTTTTAATTATGTGGATTGTTGAAAAAACAATTCCAAAGGTACCATTAATAAGTGGAATATTAATTACATTATTTGGTGGTTTAACAATTTATTTTGATGATCCTATATTTATTTACATGAAGCCAACAATAATAAATATTTTGTTTGGTCTTGCATTAATGTTTGGCAAATACTTTACAAATGAACCAGTTTTAAAAAAATTACTTGGAAAATCTATGCCCTTAAGTGATGAAGGGTGGGAGATTTTAAATAAAAGATGGACGTACTTTTTTTTTGGATTAGCGATTTTAAACGAAATAATTTGGAGAACACAATCAGAAGAATTTTGGGTTAACTTTAAAGTTTGGGGAATGTTGCCAATAACCTTTATTTTTACAGCTTTTCAAATAGGTTTAATAAACAAATACAAACTGAATGAATAGAAATTTAAAATTAGTAGTAAATAATACAAATAAAGATGAAGATAAAAAACTTTTTTTTGAGAGAACTGAATTAAAAATTATTTTAGATCTTTATGCAAAAATGGTTTCCTCGGGCAATTGGAAAGACTATGGTCTTTCTATTTCGGGAAAGCAGGTAAGTTTTAGTGTTTTTAAAAATGCTGCTGAAAAAGCTATATATAAAATTTGTAAAAACTTTAAGCCTTCAAACAAAAATCTTAAATATTTAATTACAGATACTAATGGCAAGATACTTAAAAATTCTTACGATCTTAAGATGCTCTTGAATAAAGTTGATTGGAAAAAAATTTAGCTTTTATCTTCTTTGACCGAATAATCTCAAAAGCATTATAAATAAATTTATAAAATCTAAATATAAAGTTAGTGCTCCCATAACAGCTTTTTTACCCATTAACTCACCGCTGTCAGAGGAAGCATACATATTTTTAATTTTTTGTGTATCGTATGCCGTTAAGCCAACAAATACTAAAACTCCTATAATTGATATTGCAAAATACATCATTGATGATTTTAAGAATATATTTACCACTGATGCAATTATAATTCCTATTAAACCCATCATTAAAAAAGATCCCATCTTAGTTAAATCTCTTTTTGTTGTATAACCATAAATACTCATTGCTCCAAATGTTGCTGAAGAAATAAAGAATACTCTTGTTACACTTAAACCTGTGTAAACTAGTAATATTGAAGAAAGAGATAATCCCATTAATGCAGCAAATACCCAGAAAGTTGTTTGAGCTCTTGAAGCACTCATTTTATTAATTCCAAAACTCATATAAAAAACAATTCCTAATGGGGCTAACATTACAATCCATTTTAAACCTGATAAATAAATTGCATTTCCAAATTCTGTTAATCCAACAATTGCTCCATTTGGATCTGTTACAACAGACATTTTAAATGATAAAAGTGCGATTATTCCAGTAAGCAAAACACCGGTTGCCATATAGTTGTAAACTTTAAGCATGTAGGCTCTTAAGCCTTCATCCATAACAACAGTTTGTTTAGCTGTTGATGTTTTATTTAAAATATTATCTTTATTGAATTCCATATTATTTATATAAGATTTTTTTTTAAGATTTTCAAGTCGTCAAAATAAATGTAACAAATACTACATAAGTATGAATTATAAAAAACTAGGAAATACAGACCTAAATGTGAGTACAATTTGTCTTGGGACAATGACTTGGGGTGAACAAAATACCCAAAATGAAGCATTTGAACAAATGGATTACTCTTTAGATAATGGAGTAAATTTTTGGGATACAGCTGAACTTTATGCAGTTCCACCAAAAGCTGAAACATATGGTCATACAGAAACTATAATTGGAAATTGGTTTGAAAAAACAAAAAAAAGAAAAGACGTAATACTGGCGTCAAAAGTGGGTGGTCCTAGCAGAAAATATATGAGAAATGGAGAAAATAGTTTTACTGGCAAAAACTTAGAGAATGCTCTTCATGGAAGTCTAAAGAGATTAAAAACTGATTATATTGATCTTTATCAACTACATTGGCCTGAAAGAAACGTAAATAACTTTGGAAGATTGGGTTACGAGCACAAAGAAAATGACTGGAATAAATTTGAAGATGTTTTGGAAAATTTAAAAAAATTTATTGAGGAAGGTAAAATTAGGTATGTTGGTTTGTCAAATGAAACCCCATGGGGAGTTATGAATTATCTTCAACTTGCTAAAGATAAAGATTTACCAAGAATGATGTCAATTCAAAATCCATACAGTTTATTAAATAGATCTTATGAAGTTGGTTTAGCAGAAGTATCTATAAGAGAAAATATAGGATGTTTATCTTATTCACCTTTAGCCAGTGGTTATTTAACAGGCAAATATAGAAATAAAAAATTTCCAAAAGGATCAAGAATGGAAAGAGATTTTGATTTTTGGACAAGATATAGAAAACCAAATATGGAAGAGGCTGTTGAAGATTATTACAAAATTAGTCAAAAATTTGACCTTGATATGAGTCAAATGTCTATAAAATTCTGTGAAGTTCAAGACTTTATGACTAGTGTAATTATTGGAGCAACAACTATGGAGCAGTTGAAAACTAACGTAGAAAGTGTAAAAGTGAATCTTGATAGTGAAGTAATAAAAGAAATTAATAATGTACAAAAAAAATATCCCAATCCATGTCCATAATTAAAAAATTATTTTTAAAAACACTTATATTGACCGTATTTCTAATGACATCTGTCCAGTCAGAAGACTTAACAAAGTTAGGAACTTTTAAAGATTGGAATGCTGTTGCAGTTTTTAATGAGACTGGAAAAATCTGTTTTGCTTATTCTATACCAGTAAGCCAGTCTCCTAAGGCAAGCAATAGAGAAGCAAGATTATTTGTATCCTTTAGACCTGAAGATAAGATTTCTGATGAAGTGAGCATAACATCTGGTTATGATTTTAATCCACAAAACGCAATTTTTGCTACATCGGGTAAATCAAAATTTGAGTTTGACCTACCACAAAATAAATTTGCTTGGATTTCTAGTGGAAAAACAGAACAAAAAATAATTAAAAGAATGAAAAAGGCATCTAGATTAATGATAACAGCCTACAAACAAAGTGGCACAAGAACTACCGATGACTATTCATTAATGGGATTTACCAAAGCTTATAACGCTGCAAAAAAAAGCTGCACTTAAATGAAAAAACAAAAGAAGATTGTACTCGCCTATTCAGGTGGTTTGGATACGTCTATCATTCTTAAATGGCTTCAGGAAAATTATGATGCTGAAGTTATAGCATACACTGCTGATGTTGGGCAGGAAATGGATAGAAAAAAAATAATTAAGAATGCAAAAAAATTGGGAGTTAAAAAAATCATAATTCAAGATCTAAAAAATATTTTTGTTAAATATTATGTGTATCCTATGATAAGAGGTCATGCTCTTTATGAGGGTGTTTATTTATTAGGTACATCTATTGCAAGACCACTGATTGCAAAAGATCAAATTAGAATAGCTAAAAAATTTAATGCTTATGCTGTCTCACATGGTTCAACAGGAAAAGGAAATGATCAGGTGAGATTTGAACTTGGATATCATTACTTTGGTCCTAAAATTAAAATAATTGCTCCATGGAGAATATGGAAATTAAAATCAAGAACAGATCTCATTAGTTATGCAAAAAAACATGGAATACCAATCCCTAAGGATAAAAAGGGAGCACCACCGTTCTCAGTTGATGATAATTTATTTCATACTTCAACAGAGGGAAAAGTTTTAGAAAATCCTAAAAATTCTGCACCTGAATTTATTTTTCAAAGAACAACTTCTCCTGAAAAGGCTCCAAATAAACCAAGCTTTATTACTATTAATTACAAAAATGGTGACCCTGTTGGTTTAAATGGAAAAAAATTATCTCCAGCAAAAGTTTTGGATAAATTAAATCTATTAGCTGGAAGAAATGGAATAGGAAGAGTGGATTTAGTCGAGAATAGATTTATTGGAATAAAGTCTAGAGGAGTTTATGAAACTCCTGGAGGAACATTATTGCTTGTGGCACACAGAGCAATAGAATCTGTTACTCTAGACAAAAATACAATGCATAAAAAAGATGAGGTTATGCCAAGGTATGCAGAGCTTGTTTACAATGGTTATTGGTATTCTAAGGAAAGATTTAAACTTCAAAAAATAGTCGATTTAAAAAGAAATAAAGTAAATGGATCAGTTAGACTAAAACTTTATAAAGGTAATATTACAATTCAATCGAGACAAACTTCCAGTAATGCTTACTCGATGAAAAAAGTTTCTTTCGAAGAAAATAAAACTTTTAATAAATCAAATGTAGAAAGATTTATTAACTTTCATAAGAAAAAATTAAGATAAAATAAAGAAATTATTTTCCAATAATAAAGGATTCCAGTTAGGTTTTTTTGAGCTATTTACATTTTTTAAATTTAAATTATTAAAAATAAGATTTAAAATTATGAATTTAAAACCAACAAGACAAACAGCTATTAAAAATCTCAGTACCTTTATTGAAGAAAATTTAGAGGAATATTCAAGGCTAAGAAATTTTGATTTTGGTCCTGACAAAAGATCAAATACATCTTGCTTATCACCATATATTACACATGGGGTGATTAATGAAAAAGAAGTGATTAGTAAGTCACTGGAAAAATTTTCCTTTTCAAAAAATGAAAAATTTATTCAAGAAGTTTTATGGCGAACATACTGGAAAGGTTGGTTGGAACTAAGATCAGGAGTTTGGGATGATTATTTATTAGATTTAAAAAGAATAAAAGAAGAGTTTAAAGATAATAAAAGTTACTTAAATGCCATTGAAGGTAATACTGAAATTGTATGCTTCAATGAATGGGTAAATGAACTTAAGACTTATAATTATTTGCATAATCATACCAGAATGTGGTTTGCGAGCATTTGGATATTTACACTAGACCTGCCTTGGCAACTTGGTGCTGAATTTTTTATGCAACACTTGTATGATGGTGATACTGCATCTAATACATTGGGCTGGCGTTGGGTTGCAGGTATTCAAACTCAAGGGAAACATTATCTTGCAAGTGAATGGAATATTAAAAAATTTACAAATAATAGATTTGAAAATATTAAACTTAAAGAAAATGCACCCCCAATAATAAATGATAAAAATTATACTATTCTTCATAAAACTTTTGAAAATCCGATAAATATTGAAGAGAAAAACTTACTAGTTTTTGAAAACAACTTAGCATTTGAAATCACTGACTTTGCAATTCAAAAATTCAAAAGAATTCTTCTTATTAATAATAAAAATGAAAATAGAAATATTAAACTCAGTGAAAATGTTGTGAATTTTAAGGTTACTTTAATTGAGGAGCAAAAGAAAAGATTAGAGGAAAAATCAATTAATTGTGAGATTATTGATATAAACGACATAAAAAACTTAGAAAGTTGTTACTGCCTTTATCCAACTGTTGGAGAAAATTTAGATTACATAAATCAAAACTCACTAAAAAATATTGAATTTCTTTATAGAAAATTAGATCAAAATTCATGGAAGTTTTGTAACAAAGGTTTTTTTAACTTTAAAAAATATATTCCTAAAATAGTTGAAAATCTTGAAAAATTGTAATTGAAATTTTTATAATTTATGAGATAAAAATGATATGCAAGACCCACAAATATTAGAAATAATTGATAATTTAAAAGGTAGAAAAAATTACGAAGAAAAAAAAGCCTCTAAGCTAGGGTTTAAATCTCTTTATGCATATTTTGAAAACAAACTTTTACAAGAAAAAATTACCCTAGAAGAAAGTGCAAAAGAGTTAGAAATAGCAAAGGCTGAAGCAGAGTTATTAAATGAAGAAAAAAGCAAGCCAAAAAAAACTTGCGGCTGTTGTTAAATTCCTAAACTATTTAAAGACTGAAATTCACCAATTTTAAAAATAATTGCATCTTCTTTTTTAAAACCATATTTTTCTGCATTATCTTTAAATCTAATTGGAGGTTCCATAATTGGCTCTAAAGATAAAACGAAAGTTCCCCAATGCATTCCTAATACTTTTTTGCTTTTGAGGTCTCTTGCAATACTTAAAGCCTCTTCAGGATTAGTATGATAAGAAGATTTATCTTTGTTTGGAGATAGTGGATAAAAATTATAAGCACCAATATTAATGAGTGTTAAATCAATAGGTCCATATTTTTCACCTAATTCTTTATAAATATTCCCAACTCCAGTATCACAAGCAAAGAGTATTTTTTTATTCTTATATTCAATTAAAAAGTTTCCCCATAAGGTTTTATTCGTATCTGTCAAACTTCTTTTTGACCAATGAACCGCAGGAACTAATGTTACTTTTAAATCCTCATTAATCTTAATTTGATCATACCAGTCCATTTCGTTCACATCTTTATATTTGTTTCTTGTAAAATATTTTCCAAGTCTTAAAGGAATTAAAACTTTTGCATCCTTAAAAGGAAATCTTCTAATTGTAGTCATGTCTTGATGATCGTAATGATTATGAGTTAGAAGAAATAAGTCTGTCTTAGGAATTTCATTTAAATCTATTGCTGTTTTAACATATCTTTTTGGACCAAAAATTAGTGGACCTGCATTTTTTGAAAATACTGGATCAGTTATTATTGTTGTATTTCCAAGCTTAATTAAGAAGGTTGCATGTCCTATCCAGCCAACATAATCGTCATTTTTTAGATTTTCTAAATCTGAAAGTACTTTTTGTTTTTCAATAGCGTGATCTTTGGGAATAGCCATATCAAGTTTTTTCTTTTCCTTATTAAATATTTTAAATGACCACTTAAAATTTGAGTTTCGTTCTGGAGATCCTTCAGGATTTCTAAAACTACCGTCTGGTAAATGATGGTAAGGTGTTTTTTCCATGGCTAATGTAAAAGAATTATAAATAAAAAATATAACAATTAAAATTGTTAACTTTGGCAATAATCTTTAGTTATTTAAGGTTCTTTTGAAACACTCAATTGTATTTTTTAACAAACAAGCAATTGTCATTGGTCCAACTCCTCCTGGAACTGGAGTTAAAGCTTTTGCAACTTTTGAAACTTCTTTAAAATCAACATCACCTACTAAACCATTTTCTGTTTTGTTTATTCCAACATCAATCACTATTGCATCTTTTTTCACCCAATTACCTTTTATAAGTTCAGGAATTCCAACAGCAGCAACAATAACATCTGCTTCTAGACACTCATGCTGAAGGTCTTTTGTTTTTGAGTGAGTAATTGTTACTGTACAATCTTCTTGAAGTAAAAGTTGTGCCATCGCTTTACCATTTAAGTTTGACCGCCCAATCATTACAGCTTTTTTTCCTATTAAGTTAGGTTCTATTTTTTTTATTAAATAATAACATCCAAGAGGTGTACAAGGAATTGAACCTTGGTATCCAGATGAAAGATTACCAACATTCATAGGATGTAAACCATCAACATCTTTTTGTGGTGAGATAGTTTCTATAACGTGTTGCTTGTTAATATGTTTTGGAAGTGGCAATTGAACCAAAATACCTGAAACAGTTTCATCTTTATTGAGTTCTTCAATTTTATTTAAGACTGTTTTTTCATCTACAGTATCAGGATATTTAATAACTTCAGATTTTAAACCAACTTGCGTTGCTGATTTTTCTTTATTTCTTACATAAATCTGACTTGGAGCTAAGTCTCCAATTAGAATAACGGTTAGTCCTGGAACTTTATTATATTTTTCTCTAAGGCCGTCTACTTCGATTTTTAATTCTTCTCTAAGTTCAGCTGATTGTTTTTTTCCATCTATTAAAATCATGATTATTAAAAAATAAGTGGTGCTATGTAGAGCTTCATACACATTTCTACAAACCAGATCAACAAAAGAAGGATAATAGGTGATATATCAAATGCACCTAGACTTGGCAAAAAACCCCTTATTTTATTAAGAATTGGATCAGTAAGCTTATAAGTAAACTCCAATATTGAATAAACAAATCTATTTGAAGTATTTAAGACATTAAAAGCTATTAACCAGCTAATAACAACATTAGCGATTACTACATAAGAATACAATTTTAATAACTGTAAAGCTAAGTAAAAAATAGCTATCATTTTTTCTCTACATATACTGAAGTGCTTGGGAAAGCAAAAGATGCTTTGTTCCCCTCAACAATTTCCTTAATTTTAATTGCCAGTCTTTCTTTCACCAACAACATTTCACTCCAACTATTTGTTTTTGTATAACATCTTACATACATATCTATTGAGCTATCAGCGAATTTATCAACCCTAACAGAAACACCAACTTTAGTATCATAATCTTCTGAACTATTTATAAAATCTTCTATCTCATTTCGTATAGTTTTTAATTGTTCAACAGTAGAGTCATACTGAAGTGTTATCGTCCAACTTATTCTCCAATTTGTAATTTGACTTTTATTAATTACAGCATTCTCTGCAAACTGAAAATTTGGAATAATTGCCAAAGACTTATCAAATTTTCTTATGACAGTTGATCTAAAACCTATTTTTTCGACTACACCTTCAATTATTCCTTCAACTTCAATCCAATCACCCATTTTAAATCTCTTTTCAACTAGTACTAAAATTCCTGAAATTAAATTTTTGAATAAATCTTGAGCTCCTAAAGCAACAGCAACACCAAATAAACCAAGTCCTGCAATAATTGGACCAATTTTAATTCCCCATAATTCTAAAACAGCTGCAGCTCCTAAAATTAAAATTAAAATTTTTAATGATTTGATAATCCAGCCAATTAGTTCTCTAGTTAAAATCTTATCAAATCCACTTAGTATGTAAGAAATTGGTTCAATAATTTGGTGAATAATCCAAAAAAGTAAAATCGTAATCAACGTTCTATTTACGTTATCTAAAAATAACCTCGTATCTTCTGCAAAAGACATATAGTAACTTGCAAAAAATACTCCAAGAACAATTGGAAGAAATCTAGCTGGCCCCTCCATTGCCTTAACGAAGGTATCATCAAGTTTATTTGTAGTTCTTTTAGTAATTAGTTCTAATTTTTTAATGATTAATTTGCTAATTAACCCTCTAAAAACTAAGAATATAAAAAATATTCCAAGACCTATTAAGATCTCAACAAAGTTTACGCCTAAAATTCCCTTATGCCATACAGACAAAAAAAGTCCTGAAAAATTCTCAAAAACACCCATGGCTAAATTTTATATAGCAAAAACTCTTCTTCACCAGGGTTAAATAGAAAAATTTTTTTCCATTTGATCTCATTTAAAATTGCTGATGCTTTTTCACCCATGCACATCAAATTGGTATCCATCCAACTGTCTAAAAGATCATATTTTTTAAGTAAATTTAATAAACTCTTAGCGCTATTTTCTGAGTATACATAAATTATATCGGGGATTGAGGCTTTTAATTGTGTTCTAAATTCCTCTTTTATTTCTTGAGTTGATGAAACCGTATAGTTAATCAATCTCTTTAAAGTATAACCTTCAGAAATTAGATCTTTATCTAACCTACTAGAAACTATCTCACCACTTACGTAAAGCAGTGATCCATTCTTTAAGTCGAAGTTTTGTAATATTAATTCTTTTAAATTATTTACGTTTCCTTCTGCAGAGATAATATTTTGAAAACCGTTTAGCTTTGCAAATTTTTCTGTTGCAGAGCCAACACAATAACATTCAATTTTTTTATCAACTCTATTTAAATCTAAATTCTTAATCGCATTTGAACTTGTAAATATTATACCCTTAAATTGGCTATAGTCAGGTTCATCGTATTTAATTGGTTCAACTTTTATCACAGGTAAATGAGAAACTTTATGTCCTAAAGAACTAAATTTTAATATTAATTCTTTACAATCCTCTAATGGTCTTGTTAATAAAATATGCATTTTATCTTTTATAAGATCCCTTTGACTCTGATTTTAATTTTTCTCCAATCTTAATACTTAAATCTTTAACCATTTTTTTATTTTCACTTTCTTCAACAAAAAATCTTTGTTTGCCATCTACTGAAAAGAGTTCTGCTTTTATATTTACAAAATCTTTATCAATCTTTGCATACACACCTACTGCTGTATCACAATCACCCTCAAGTATTTTTAAAATTTTTCTTTCAGCATTTGCAATTATTCTCGACTGATCATCATTAATTTTTTCTAGGATATTTATTATTTCTTGATCGTTTTCTCTACATTGTATAGCAATTATACCTTGTCCAGCACATGGTATTAATTCTTCAGTATTAAATTCATGTGTAATTTTATTTGTTAAACCTAAAGCTTCAATGCCAGCTTTGGAAAGTAGAATTGCATCGTAATCTCCATTCTCTAATTTCTTTATCCTAGTATCCACATTACCTCTTATTAATTTATAATTCAGATCTGATCTAATACTTTTTAATTGATATTCTCTTCTGTAAGAAGAAGTGCCTATTATTGAATTAGTTTTGAGGTCTTTGAAATTTATATTGTCATTGCTAATAAAAATTTCATTGGGCGAATTTCTTTTTAAATAAAAATTTGTTATTAGCCCCTCTGTTTCAATTGATGGCATATCTTTTAAAGCATGAACAGCTATATCAATATTGTTATTAATTAACTCTATTTCAATTTTTTTTGAAAATAATCCTTTTCCTCCAATGTTTGACAGCCTATCCTTTTGGTTTTCATCTCCAGTTGTGACTATTTTTTTTGTTTCTATGTGGGTTGATGAAACTTTTTTAAGTTGGTTTATCACTTTTTCAGTATAAATTTGAGCTAACTGACTTTCTCTAGTACCAATAATAAATTTATCCCTTTTCATAATTCTTATTTTTATTACATTCTTATAGTTTAATTGTATTAATTATAAATATTTATGAATGAAAAAAAAATAATCCTTGGAATTGAGACAAGTTGCGATGAAACTGCAGTATCAATCATAGAGGAAGATAAAAACGGTAAGGTAAAAATATTATCTAATGTAGTTTCAAGTCAATTTGATATTCATAAAGAATTTGGAGGTGTAGTTCCTGAACTTGCGGCACGATCTCATGTTGAAAAAATTGATTTAATTGCAAAAAAAGCAATTAATGAAAGCGGTGTGAATTTAAATGATGTTTCTGCAATTGCTTCGACATCTGGACCAGGCTTAATTGTTTGTCTTACTGTTGGTTTAAATTTTGGTAAAGCATTATCTGCAAGCTTAGATATACCTTTTATTGGAGTAAACCATCTTGAAGGGCATGCGTTAAGTCCAAAACTCAATACAAGCTTAGATTTCCCATATTTATTATTATTAATTTCAGGAGGACATACGCAATATCTTAGTGTGAATGGACTTGGAAAATATAAAAGATTAGGAACAACAATTGATGATGCTTTAGGAGAAGCATTTGACAAAACTGCAAAGCTTTTAGGTATTGAATTTCCAGGAGGACCAAAGGTAGAAAGTTTTGCAAAGCTGGGGAGTGCAAATAAATTTAAACTTCCTAAACCAATTATAAATAAAGGGGGATGTAATTTATCATTTGCAGGTCTTAAAACTGCGATTTTAAGGATATCAAGTACCATAAAATCTAAACAAGAAAAATATGATCTTGCAGCATCTTTTCAAAAAACAATTGAAGAAATTTTAGAGGTAAAAACACAAATAGCATTTGATGAGTTCAAAAAGACTTGTAAAAAGAAAAATAAGACTTTTGTAATCGCCGGAGGTGTTGCTGCTAATAAAGGTATCAGAAAAAAATTAATAAAAGTTTGTAAGAAAAATGATTTTAAACCAATTTTCCCTGAACCAAAATTATGTGGAGATAATGCAGCCATGATTGCACTAGTTGGTCTTGAAAAGTATAAAATCAAAAAATTTGATAATTTAGATCTTACTGCAAGTCCAAGACTACCACTTGACGAAAAAGCAAAGTTTTTAAAAGGAGCAGGAGTTAGATTATAAATGTCAAAAAGATATAGTGGTAAATCTTTTAAAGACGCTAGCGTAATGAAAAAAGCAAAACTATCTTTAAAAGAAAAAAGAAAATTAAAAAAACAAAAAAGAAAGAAAAATAACTAATTTAAATATTTTTAAAATTGATACTATTAATTATTTCTTAATGAAAATCTAAATGATTAGTTTAAAGTTTTTTTAATAAAATATGATTTTTTCTTTTTTTTAGAAGGAAATTTTTAACCTCATGGTAATAATTTGGATTTGATACAACTATAAGATCGTTATTATTCAATTTTCTAATAAATTTATGTGGCGAGATAATTTTTTTATTAACAATTTTAAGATATAGATTTTGTTTTTTTTTATCAATATCTATAATATTTGCTACTCTTTCCAGAAGTTTTTTATTGAAATGCCTTACAAAAACCAAAAACATTAATGTTTTAGTTGCACCTCCCCAAAAATAAATATTTTTTTTTTTATGAAATATTTGATCTATTTTTTTTTTAATATTAAATTTTTTAAAGATATCAAATTTTATAAAATTTTTTTTTGTTTGTTTCAAAAAATTTAAATTTAAGCTATTTATTTCTGCAATGATTAAAATATACTGACCTTCAAAAATCATATCTTTGTAAATAATTTTTTTAAATAAACTTTCAAATGTTTTCATACTAAAGTAATTTACGTGCTCATAATTAAAATCCCAAAATGCTTTATTTTTTAATATCCATTCTAACGAGGGTACTTCAATTAATATTTTTGTTTTTTTGCTTGATATATCTTTAATTAATTTTAAAAATTCAAAAAAATTTTGTATATGCTCCAAGGTATGTCTGAGAACTATCAAATCCTCAGGAATATAATCTTTATTATTTATATACCTTTTTGTAATTTTAGAATTTTTTCCTTCGTATGTTTTGTCAAAACCTCTGATATTTTTAAACTTATTTTTATTCAATAAGTCAAAAAAAAAACCTTTTCCACAACCTATCTCTATAATAGATTGATTATATTCAAAATTTTTTTTAATTACTTTTACAATATTATTTAAATGTGATTGAAACTTAATCGAATTAGATTGTTCGTTATTGTATGATTTATCATACTTTATAATTTTACTTTCAAATTTAGAATTTATTATAAAATTATATTTTTTATTAAATATAAATTCCACTTTGCCTAATAGTTCTTTTTCAGATATTTTTTTTTTTCTTTTATTTGTATGAACTGGGAATTTCATAAATTATATTAATTATCTAAAATAAATTATATAAATCAATAAGTAATAATTATTATGTTAAAAGAAAAATATCCTGACAGTATAGAACTAGTAGGTTATAAATGTGAGAAAGGACATAAAAGGATACATAATAACTTTAAGTTAAGTGAAACAAAAAAAACAATAGAAAATTATATTCAAAACTTTACACAAATAAAAATTGGGGAGACAATTAGATGAATTACTGGTTACTTAAATCTGAGCCAGATGTGTGGTCAATTGATCAACAAATCAAAGCTGGAGAAAAGGGAGCTGACTGGGATGGTGTAAGAAATTACCAAGCAGCAAGTAACTTAAAAAAAATGGAAAAGGGAGATCTTTGTTTTTTTTATCATTCTAACATTGGAAAAGAGATAGTTGGTATAGTCGAAGTTATTAAAACGTCATTCATTGATCCAACGGATAAGGAAAAAAAGTTTGTTGCGGTCAAAGTTAGATTTAAAAGTAAATTTCAAAATCCTGTAACACTTGAAAACATCAAAAAAAATAAGGCTTTGGGGAACTTATCTCTAATTAGACAAAGTAGACTATCTGTTATGCCTATTGATACTAAAAGCTGGAAAATAATTTTGAAGATGAGTAGAATTAGTTAAAAAAAAATTCATGCCTAAGAAAAAAAAAGCAAAAAAAAAAGCAATCTCAAAAAAAACTAAAGAGACAATTTATAAAACTAAGAAAGAATGGATAAGTAAGGCTATAGTTAATAAATCTCAATATACAAAAAAATATAACGAGTCGATTAAAGATAATGATGGATTTTGGAAAAAAGAAGGAAAAAGAATTAATTGGATTAAACCTTATAAAAAAATTAAAGACGTTAAATATAGTAAAGATGACGTCCATATCAAATGGTTCTATGATGGTACTTTAAATGCTTCAGCTAACTGTATTGATAGACATCTTAAAAAGAATTCTAACAAAACTGCAATTATATGGGTGGGAGACGATCCTAAAGTTCAAAAAAAAATTACATATAAAGAACTTCATAAAGAGGTTTCAAAAGCAGCAAATGGATTAAAAAATTTGGGAGTTCAAAAGGGTGATAGAGTAACTATTTATCTTACCATGATACCAGAACTTGCCTACACAATGCTTGCATGTGCAAGAATAGGTGCAGTTCACTCCATAATATTTGGAGGTTTTTCACCAGATAGTATTTCAGGTAGAATTAATGATTGCGAATCTGATTATGTAATAACTGCAGATGAGGGTGTAAGAGGAGGCAAAACAATCCCTTTAAAATCAATTACAGATGACGCTTTGCAAAGCTGTCCCAACGTAAAAAAATGTATCGTCGTGAAGAGAACAGGCACCAAAAAAATTGATTGGTACAATGATCGTGATATTTGGTATCATAAAATGATAAGTAAAGTCTCTGCAAAATGTGAGCCTGAAGAAATGAATGCTGAAGATCCATTATTCATTCTTTACACATCTGGTTCAACTGGGAAACCAAAAGGTGTGCTACATACAACTGGTGGATATATGGTTTATGCATCAATGACTCACCAATATATTTTTAATTATAAACCTAAAGATATTTACTGGTGCACGGCTGATATAGGTTGGGTTACAGGACATAGTTATATTATTTATGGTCCGCTGGCTAATGGTGCAACTACAATTATGTTTGAAGGAATACCTACTTATCCTGATACATCTAGATGGTGGCAAATAGTTGATAAATATAAAGTGAATATTTTCTATACAGCTCCAACAGCAATCAGAGCTTTAATGAGGGAAGGTGATAAACCTGTAAAGAAAACATCTAGAAAAACTTTAAAACTTTTAGGTACTGTTGGTGAACCAATTAACCCTGAAGCTTGGGAATGGTATTATAAAACTATTGGTGATAGTAGGTGCCCGATCGTTGATACTTGGTGGCAAACAGAAACTGGTGGAATTTTGATCAGTCCTCAAACTGGAGCGATTGATTTAAAACCTGGTTCTGCAACAAAACCATTTTATGGAATTAAACCAGAGATCCTAGATAAAGATGGCAAAGTTTTAAAAGGAGAAGCACAAGGTAGACTTTGTATTTCACAATCATGGCCTGGACAAATGAGAAGTGTATATGGTGACCATCAAAGATTTATTGATACTTATTTTTCCCAGTTTGACGGAAAATATTTTACAGGTGATGGTTGCAGAAGGGATAAAGATGGCTATTACTGGATTACTGGAAGAGTAGATGATGTAATTATTGTTTCTGGACATAACTTAGGTACTGCAGAAATTGAAAGTGCGTTTGTAGCTCATCCAAAAGTGGCTGAAGCAGCTGTGGTTGGTTACCCACATGATATAAAAGGAAATGGGCTGTACTGTTATGTAACTTTAAATGCTGGAGAAAAAAGTACTCTTGATTTAGAGAGAGATTTAAAACTTTGGGTAAGGAAACAAATTGGTCCAATAGCAACTCCTGACTTAATTCAATTTGCTCCAGGACTACCAAAAACAAGATCGGGTAAAATAATGAGAAGAATTCTAAGAAAAATTGCTGCTAATGAACATGGTCAATTAGGAGATACAACCACTTTAGCTGATCCCTCAGTTGTTGAAAGCTTGGTCGATAATAGAAAAAATATTTAGATCTTTATTAGTTTAGAAAACTCTTCCTTAATATTATCCCATTTCAAAATCATAGAATTAAGAACTATCTTTCTATCTATAGATTTTAGTTCAGTAGCTACCGGGGCCCAATTATATAATGCAAGAGCACTTTCATTAAATGGCCAAGACTTATAATAGTCATCCCATTTAATTTGATCTAATCTTTTCTGAAAACTTGCCTTTGCTTCATCAACAATCTCCTTAGGCATACCATTCTCTAATTCTTTGTCCAAAATATTATTATAAATTTCAGAAACTTTATTAGTTTCTCGGAAATTGTAAAAAACATTTAAATATGAAATAGTGTAAAAGGATAAATCCTGAAGCGAAATTGCATATATATTCCATTTGGCTGTGTTAATTGATTTTAAAAATTTTTCATCATCAAAATGGAGAACCCATTTAGTACCCATTCTTGTTTTTAAATAATTATATAAAGTAACTTGTGATACCCATGCTGATTTTTGCTGAATAAATTCTTTCAAATCATCAACATTTTTTATTTTTTTCTTTGGCAAAATGCCTTTGAACATTGCAACTAAATAAACTTTGAAATCTTCAAGTTTTATATCTTTTAAGTTGAATCTGTATTTAAGGGCCATTTATCTAGTTAATATGTTGATGTATAATGTAAAAATGACACAATATCGAGTGTTTTTAGGGGTTTAAATAAATTTGATTATCAGTATGGTTCTTTCTTTAACCTATAGGAGAGAGAAAAAATGTCAAAACAAGAACAACACTGGGAAAAAACCAGGAACTTGCTCTTTATTACATTAGCAATTTGGTTTGTTTTCTCAATTGGCATCTTTCTTTTCGGAGCCGAAATGCAAGAATCAAGCATTAAACCATTTGGATATCCTTTAACGTATTGGTTTACATGTCAGGGATCTCTTGCAATCTTCGTCATTCTAATTTTCTGGTTTGCCGGTCGACAAGAGAAAATAGATGATGAATTCGGATTTACTGAAAGAGAGGGTGACCAATGATAAAAGGTAAATTTATAGATAACTTACCTAAAGTCTATGGGATATATACTGGAGGTTTTTTAGTATTTATCATCATAATGGCCATAGCAGAACAAATGGGAATGACAGCAAAAATGATTGGTATCTTTTTTGTATCGTTTACAGTTTTGATTTATGCTTTAATTGGTTGGTTATCTAGAACACTTCAAACAGATGCTTATTATGTAGCTGGAAGGCAAGTACCTACTGTATTTAATGGAATGGCAACTGCAGCTGACTGGATGTCTGGTGCATCATTTGTAGCCATGGCAGGTGGTATTTACTTCAAGGGATATGGTTATATGGCACTGCTTGTTGGATGGACTGGTGGATATGTACTAGTTGCTTCTTTATTAGCACCATATCTTAGAAAATTTGGATGTTATACTGTACCAGATTTCATAGGAACTCGTTACGGTGGTAATTTAGCAAGATTTAGTGCTGTTATAGTGTTAACTGTTGCATCATTCACTTACGTGACTGCTCAAATTAACGCTACAGGAACAATTGCTTCTGTTGCTTTAGATATTCCATTTGAAATTGCAGTTTACGTTGGATTAGCTAGTATTTTGATGTGCTCAATGCTTGGTGGAATGAGAGCAGTAACTTGGACACAAGTTGCTCAATACATTGTACTAATTATTGCTTATTTACTTCCAGTATTCTGGATAAGTAACAATATTGGTGCAGGTTTCTTCCCACACTTCATGTTAGCTGACGAAGTAGCAAGAATTGCAGAGCTTGAAGGTCAATTTGGATTTGTTAAAAACTCAGCTGCAGATTTAGCTACAGTTCCAAAAGGATTGTCTGCAATTACTAAAGCACACTCATCAGTTAATGCAACACCTTGGGCATTTATTTCGTTAGCAATTTGTATGATGGCAGGAACAGCTTCATTACCTCACGTTATGATGAGATACTTTACTACTCCAAGTGTAAGAACAGCTAGAAGATCAGTAGGTTGGTCGTTATTCTTTATATTCCTACTTTATTCTTCTGCTCCAATGTTAGCTACTCTATCAAAAATTTCATTGATGGATCCTAACTTGGCTACTGGAATTATTGGTAAATCAATAACTGATGTACAAGCTCTCGACTGGTATCAAAACTGGAACCAAGCGAAGTTGATGTTTGTAAGTGACTTTAATGGAAATGGAACTCTAGAACTTAATGAGTTCTTTATGAAAGGTAGTGCTGTTGTATTAGCAACACCTGAGATTGCTGGATTACCTTATGTAATATCTGGACTAGTTGCTGCTGGTGGTATGGCTGCTGCCATGTCAACTGCGGATGGATTAGTTTTAGCTATTTCAAATGCGTTATCACATGATGTTTACTACAAGATCATTAATCCAAAAGCTGAAACTGCAAAAAGGTTAATTGTTGCAAGGATATTACTTGTATTAATTGGTTTTGCAGGAGCTACAATTGCTGCATTAGAGATACAAGGTATTCTAGGTTCGGTAATTTGGGCTTTTGACTTTGCGATGTCTGGACTATTCTTCCCACTTGTACTAGGTGTATGGTGGAAGAGAGCTAACGCACCAGGAGCTGTTGCGGGAATGCTATTAGGACTGATCTCAGGAACTGCGTATCTAATCTGGGTACGAAGTGGTGGATCTGGGTTCTTAGGCATAACACAACTTACTTTTGGAATAGTTGGAGCTGCTGTAAGTTTAGTTTCAATGATTGTTGTCAGTTTAATAACTACAGCACCAGACGCAGCTACTCAGAAAATGGTTGATGATGTTCGTGTACCAAGTGGTAAAACCATACTTGGAAAACAACATTAATTAAAATATATTATTTTAGGGGCGAAATTTTCGCCCCTGGATAAGATCTAAAATGTCAGCAAACTTTCATCCTTTAGTTTATATAATTGATTATATCCTTGGAGTTATAATGTGGACTTTAATTGGACGAGTTGCGATGAATATATTTCAGAAAGAAGATTCACAATTTTTCTTTATGAAAGTATTTGTGAAACTTACAAACCCACTTATAAAAATATTTAAACCAATTACCCCAAGCTTTATTATAGGACCTTTAGTACCACTTTATGTAGCATGGTTCTTTTATATAGGACGTTTCTATTTAATGCCTTATTTACTTGGTTATTCTGTTATGGGTATGCTTTCGTTCCCTCTTGAGAGTGAAATTGCTCGAGAAATATATAGAATATTTAGCAAAAATTAATTCAAATAGAACAAAAAATTGATACTAATATTTTTAGTATCAAATGAAAAAAATTCAAATTTCTCCTTCTATATTATCTGCTGACTTCAGTCAGCTTGGCAGTGAAATTAAGAAGTTAGAAGAAGGTGGAGCTGACTTAATTCATGTCGATGTAATGGATGGCCATTTTGTTCCAAATTTAACAATAGGACCCCCTGTAATAAAAAACTTAAGAAAATATACCAAGCTTCCATTTGATGTGCACTTAATGATTTCTCCAGTACATGAATATATAGAAAATTATGCAATAGCTGGTGCTGACATAATAACTATTCATCCTGAAGCTACTGAAAACTTAAAAAAGTCCATAAGTTTGATAAAAAGTTTTGGCAAAAAAGTTGGCGTATCTTTAAATCCAAATACTGAAATAAAAACTTTAATTGATGAAATAGATAATATTGATTTAGTTCTTGTTATGAGTGTTAACCCTGGTTTTGGTGGGCAAAAATTTATGCCTGAAGTATTAGATAAAATAAAAGAATTGAAAAAAATAAAAGACAAAAACAAATATCAGTTTGATATCGAGGTTGATGGAGGAATTAATTTTAGTAATTCAAAAATTGTTTTAGAAGCTGGAGCTGATATTTTGGTTTCTGGAACAACAGTTTTTAATGAGAATGATGGAGATATTAAAACTAATATTGAAAAACTAAAATCAATGTAAAATGTTTTTAAAAAGTTCTTTTAATTATATCAATGAATTTTATTTTATTTTTAAAAACCAGATACGAAAAATTTATTTAAAATCATCTATTTATAATAAAAAAATTTCAAGAGTTGATGAAAATATTTTGGTTTATCAACCAAGTCTTAATATACTTAGTTCATTAATAAAATACGAAAAACAAAAAAAGAAGATTGAAGATTTTAATGTTCAATCCATATGGGAAGACAAAGGTCTAAATTATAATCACTTTAAAAAACTTCATAGTTTTTATTGGTTGTTTTCAATAGATCTAAAATCTTCAAAAGAAGTTACACAGTCAATTATTGAAAATTGGATTAAAAAGAATCAAAACTATGAAGCAAAAAGTTGGGAAATAGACATTCTTTCTAAAAGAGTAATTGCTTGGATATCAAATTCAAAAATTACCTATGATGAATCTGGAAATAAATATAAAAATAGTTTTAACGAAATAATCAGTAAGCAAGTTAATCATTTAATGAATGAAATTGACAGATCATCTAATTTAAATGACAAAATGATTGGGTGTACAGCGATAACTCTCTCGGGAATAGCATACAAAAACGACAGGTTTTTGGAATATGGATTAAATTTACTTAAGAAAATTATTAAAACTTCATTTGATAATAACTACTTTCCAAAATCAAGAAATATCAGACAGATGGTTTTTTATTTAAAATATTTTATCTTGATAAGAGAGCTTTTAAAAGATTCTTTAAATGATATTCCAGAATACTTAAATGAAATAATTCATTTCCTTGGTAAATCCTATGAATTTATTTGGGGGTCGTTAAAGCAAAGTTTATTATTTAATGGAAATAATAATTTAAATAATAAAGACTTTGATAAGTATTTATCTCTTTTTAGGTATAAGTTTAAGAATAATGAGCTTGAAACATCCGGTTATACAATCCTAAAAAATAAAAACGTAGTTCTTGCAATGGATACAGGAAGTAATCCATTAAAAAATTATTCAGAAAATTATCAAAGTGGACCATTATCATTTGAGTTTTTTTTTAAAGATAAAAAACTCATTACAAATTCTGGTTATTTTCAAGATCATAATCATCAACTGAATTCGATTTCAAAATCAACTGCAACTCACTCAACATTAATTTTAGATAATTCTTCAACTTGTAATTTCAAAAAAAATAGTAAAGGTCCTAGTATAGTAAGTAAAGGATTCAAAACATTTGATAATGAAGTATCCTTTGAAAAAAATTATTGGAGTATTAAATGCTCGCACGATGGATATTTAACTAGATATGGAGTAATTCACCAAAGAAATTTAGAATTTGATGTAAATAAAAATATTATTTTTGGTAAAGAAAAACTTATTAAAAAAAAGAATTTTAAAGTTACAAACTTTGAAATAAGATTTCATCTGCTACCAAATATTAAAGTAACAAAGCTTCAGGATAATAAATCTGTTTTAATTGAATTAGATAATTCTGGTTGGAAATTTTTTTCAAATGATGGATTGATAGGAGTTGAAACTGGGCTGTACTTTGGTAATAAAAATCAATATATTGAGAACCAGAATATTTTTATCTCAGGTGTTACTCAAAATAATGAACAATTAATTGAATGGCAGATAAGCAAAATATGAGTAATAAAATTAAAAAAGCAATTATATCTCTCTCAGATAAATCTGACATTAAGTTAATTTTAAATACCCTTAAAAAATACAAAGTACATTTAATAAGCTCAGGGGGCACATCAAAAGAAATTAGGAAATTAGGCTTTAAATGTACAGAAGTATCAGAATATACAAATACAGATGAGATTTTAGATGGTAGGGTAAAAACGCTTCATCCAAAGTTGTATGCAGGTATTCTAAACAAAAGACAAAACAAAAGTCATAAAAAAGAGCTCAAAAAAAATAATTATGACGAAATAGATCTAGTAATAGTTAATTTTTATCCATTTGAAGCAAAGTTAAAGAGTACAAAAAATCATAATAAACTCATTGAAAATATAGATATTGGGGGACCAACTCTTGTCAGAGCAGCAGCTAAAAACTATAATCATACAACAGTACTAACTTCTCCGCATCAGTATAAAGAATTTATTTTAGATTTAGATAAAAATAAAGGTTCCACTAGTTTAGCATTTAGAAAAAAACTATCTCAAGAAGCATTTAATTTAACAGCATACTACGACTCTGTAATATCAGAATATTTGAATACTGAAAATAAAAATAATTTTCCTCGAAAGAAAACTGTTCATGGAAACTTAGTTGAAGTTTTGAGATATGGCGAAAACCCCCATCAGCAATCAGCGATCTATAGCAAAAATAATAGCTTAAATATATTTCAGTTAAGTGGAAAAAAATTAAGCTATAATAATTACAATGATATTTATGCAGCTTTGAATATATCACAAACACTCCCAAAAAATACTGGTACTGTAATAGTTAAACATGCAAACCCATGCGGTGTTTCAGTAAATAAGAATAAAATACAAAGCTATAAAGAAGCTCTGGCATGTGATCCAATAAGTGCATTTGGAGGAATTGTTTCATGTAATTTTAAAGTAAATAAAAAAATAGCCTCGGAATTAAGTAAAATATTTCTTGAAGTTATCATTGGACTTGGTTTTGAAGAAAACTCTCTTAAAATTTTGAAAAAAAGAAAAAATTTAAGACTAATCGATGCATCAAAATTAAAAAGAAACAATTTAAGCAATATAACAAGTAACTTTGACTCTTTATTGGTACAAAATTCAGACAACAAAATTTTTAGTAAAGATAATTTTAAAGTCGTATCTAAAATTAAGCCATCAAAAAAAATTTTTGATGATCTAATTTTCGCATTTAATGTGTGTAGAAATGTAAAATCTAATGCAATTGTTTTGTCAAAAAAAAGTTCAACCATTGGAATTGGATCTGGTCAACCAAGTAGGTTAGATAGTTGTAAAATAGCAATAAATAAAATGAAAAAATTTCATAAAATTAATGATGAGGACACAATTATAGGAGCATCAGACGCATTTTTTCCTTTCGTAGATGGAATAGAAACTTTAGTTCAAAATGGAGTAAGTGCAATAATTCAACCATCTGGCTCTATAAGGGACAAAGAAATTATAAAATTTGCAAATAAATTAGGCGTTATACTAGTTTTTTCAAAAACAAGGCACTTTAAACATTAAGGCTTAGTCAATTCTGTCAATTTTTGCAGCAAGCACAAAATCACTTTCATGTAACCCGTTAATAGCATGCGTTTGTATTTTTATTTTTGCATACCCCCAACCAAACCATATATCTGGATGATGACCTTCTTTTTCTGCAATTTCTCCAACTTTATTAACAAATGATTGGCTTTCTAAAAAACTATTAAATTTAAAATTCTTAATAATATAGTAATCTTTTTCATCTACGGACTCAACATCCCATCCATCAACTTTTTTAAGATACTTGTGAATTTCCTCTAAGTTAAAACTAGGAATTCCACCTTCGCACGGGATACATTTTTTATCAGCTAAATCAGTCATTAATTTCGTATCCTAAATCATTTAATTCTTTTTGAAAAGTATAATTTAATTTACTTAGAATATTTTTTGGTAGAATTTTTTGCCACCTATTATTAAAACCTAAATTAAAAAATCTCTTTTTTTTTCCTGATTTAGAGTTAACACTTTCTTCAAATCCTTCATTTTCCTCTTTATTTCTTAAATTAGAAAAATTTGTAGAGTTAATAGAATTTATAAGTTTTTTTTCATTTATCGATGATTTATCTTTTTTTAAAGTGTTGATAAATTTAATAATTTTGAGAAATGTGTCATATTTATTATTTTCTAAGTCCTCATATTTAATAAAAAGCGTTTTAAAATCCTTACTATCTTTCCAGGACTTATAATGGCTCGACCAAGATCCTAAAAAAGTAAAATTACTGTAATCTCCGTCAATAGATTTTTCTAAAAGTGTTTGTTTTTCATTAATTAATTTTGAAAATGCTTGTTCGTAGCTTAATGAGTAATGGTTTCTCATCGAAGTAATCAAATTTCTAGGATCTCTAACAATATAAATTGCACCAAGAGACAAATCTTTTGTTGTAAAATTATTTTCTTTATATTGATTAAGTGAATTATGCGTTTTTATAAAATGTAATTTTTCACCAGAAAAAAAGTGTTTCTGATTATAAACCCAACTTTGACTTGCCTCTAGCTCTGAATTTATTTTGTTTTTTACAAACTTTACTGATGGGAACTGTAAAATACTTAAAAGTAAATCAAAATTAAATTTTCCTTTCTTAGAAAAGTAATAAGATGATATAAAAGATCTCAAGTATGTATTTCCACTTTTAGGGTAAGATGCGATCCAAATTATCATAATTTTGGAGCGGGCAATGGGACTTGAACCCACGACCTTCTCGTTGGCAACGAGACGCTCTACCACTGAGCTATGCCCGCCTGTTAAAAAATCATTATAGATAGCGGTTTTTAGAAATGCAAGTATTAGTTAAATTAGTAAAATTTATCACCAACTGTGTCGTGAGTGTGTCGAGATTTTTTTAAAACTTTACATGAAAGTTTATGTTGGGGGCTAACGCCCCCACAGGCTTAATTTAGTTATTAATCTAAGCTATAAATTGTAACTGATTTTTCTTTGTCAACTTCATTAGCACTTATAAATAAGTTCCGTTGTGGAATAGCAACCAAACCTTCTGGTCCAATACCCGTTGGTAAAATAGCAACTAATTCTGGGTTTTTCAAATCGTTTGCTTTATAAACGCCGATAGCATTTGCTCTTTCAGCACCAACAAAGATATAACGTGTATCACCATATATTGCTACTTCAACTGACTCTGGTTCTACACCTTTTTTCTCTGCACGTTTTTCTGGCCAGTAACCTGCTGAAGCGAGTGCTCTTTCATATGACGAACCTGACTCGTATACCACCGAACCATTTTTATTGAAGATTGTCCATCCACGACTACCACCACGTTTCGCTTGACCTGGTGCTTCATGTTTATAGTCACCTTCATTTGCAGTTGCAAAATGATCATCGTCAATCCACTTAACTGCGTCTGGTTCTCTACGAACATTCTCAATGGTATCAACCATCTTTAGTTCACCATCTTTTTTGTTATCAATACCTACTAATGTTACTAGTCCTGCATCAAACTCTGAAATTACTTTTCCACTTCGATCAATAACCGCCATCCAGTTATTCTCTTGCATAGTAACAACTATTTCACCTAAATTATTGATATCAACAAACTCAGGCTCTGGATCGTTAGGAGCAATAGTTGAAAAACCAACTAAGTCCGCTTTAGTAACACTGTTATCTGCTAAATTAATAATTGCCACAAAACCCCCTGGAAGTTGTGGAATTTTTTCATCGTTGATATCTTCGTTACGTTCATTTTCAATAGCTACTGCCACAAAAGTTCCATCTGGACTAACTGCAACCGAGTCTGGCTGTCCACCTAGTTCTACTTTTGTAACTTCTTTTCCTGAGGCAAGATCAACAACTAATAAGTGACCACTTGGCTCTACATAGTTTGGAGAAGTATTAATACCTACAAATGCTTGTCCATTTTTGATTGCAACACTAGTTGGTTCACCACCTAAATTCATGTGGCCTAATGGTTTCGGATTTGCTGGATCAGTAATATCAATCATGCCTAATGCGTTTGCAGGGCTATCGCTATATACCAGTTTCATGCCATCTGCTGTTGCCGCAATTATTTCTGCTGATGTTTCTTCTGCACTAGGGTTATTTGCTGGTGTTCCAAATTTCCCAATTTCTTTAAAGTCTGCATTTACTGTGCTAACAAATGCGGTTGAGGCCAGAAGGCCTGCTAAGATAAATTTTATCATTATATATTCCTTTTTGTTTTTATGGAAAGATATCAAAACAAGATGAAAAATTTGTAACAGTTTAATTACAATTATATTTTATTCCACTCACCATAGTTTTTCTTTTCTGTGTCGAAGTGTGTCATGAGTGTGTCGAGATTAACTAGACGTTGAGAAAGACTAAGATTAGCAAGGATAAAAAACTAAGGACTACCTCGTTGGCAACGAGACGCTCTACCACTGAGCTATGCCCGCCTGTTCTATAAGTGTTGAAACTATTAGCTTTTTAATAATTAAGCAATAGGCAAAATATGTGAAATTTAATCAACTGTCTTCTGAGTGTGTAGATTAATTTTATTTTATGATAAATATGATCACTAAATATGCCATCTATAAACTTTCCATCTGAATTCAAAGATATAATAATAAAGTATAACAATAGAGATTTTAAAAATGCTTTAAAACTTTTGGATAAAATTCCTGAAAACAAGAATTTTAAAATTTTTAAATTACAGCTCTATGCATCAATATATTTTTTATCACAAGAATGGGAAAATTCACTTATTTATCATAACAAATTACTTTCTCATGAAGATGGATCTTTTGAAGTCTACAATAATTTAGCTGTTACACTTTTTCAGCTTGGCAAAGTAAACATAGCTATAAAATATTTTATTAAGTGTATAGAAAAGAATAATAATATTGTATCTCCTTATCAAAATTTGGGAATGTGTTATGTGCATATTGGAGAATATCAAAATGCTATAAAAAATTTTGTAAAAGCTTTAACAATTAATAAGAGGAATAAAAATTGTAATATTTTATTGATTGATATATTAAATTATGTAGTCCCGAATGATGAAACGGATAACTATATATTACAACTAAATAAACAAATATTAGATTTTTTTTACAACAAGAAAATTACTGATATATCAAAAAATTTAGATATAATACCAATAATTGAAGAAATTGAGAAAACACTAGAAAAAGAAAATAGTCAAATAGATTATAATAAAACTGAAATTTTTAGAAGAAATAGATTAAACTTAGATTGTAAAAGACATTTTAAAGTTTTTGATAAATTCAGTATAATACCAGAATATTGCTTTGGTTGTTATAAGGTACAGATCAATACTACGAATGTTTTTCAATTAATAAAATTATTATTTTTATTTAATTCTGATTTTTTATCAAATCATATCAGAAAATGTATGGTTGAAACTAGATATCAAGTTAAAGAAAACTATAAAGGATTTATTTATTGCACAGGTCTAGATGATGCTAAAAATATATGTGAAACCACAAAAGTTAAATTGAATGAATTCGGTATTAATTACAAAAATATTGAGATAAAACACGGTTGCACAGAATATTATCAAAAATATCCCGATTTTAAAAAAATTAACTTAAATGGTCCACAAAAAATGCTTTACAGTGAGACGTGGAAAAAATTTGAAAAAATTATAGACGACGAGTCTCCAAACAGAGATAAAAGAGTAATAGTAGAATCTATTAATAAAGTGAATCTGTCTGACTTTTTAATAATTAAAAATTGGTTAAATTATGCCGAGTTAATTGGAGATGAGTCCTTTAAAAAATTTTATAAAATGAAAGCATCACCTAATTTTTTAAATTTACGATTAAAAAATCAAATCGATTTCAGAAAAAATGAACTTTAAATGTAAAATCGATCTAAATTATTGATATTGAACAACTAAAATATCAAGAAAGAGAGAAAGGTTTTCCAGAAACAATTACAAGTACACAAAATAAAAATAAGTGGAAAAAAATCTTACACCTAATCAAAAATATATTGCTTATTAAATATTTAAGAACGATTTTAAGAAACTTAACTATAGAGATTAATTTAGTATTTTATTTTTAAACTTGTTAAAGTATCACGCATAATACCAAGGTAATTTGTATACTTCTTCCATTGATCAGATGTATCTTTTTTAATTTTTTCTCTTACTTGATTGTGTGAAGCAGTTGTAACTGGTCTACTAGTTTTTGCATATTCTAATAATTGATCTTCCCATTCTAAATCTAGATAATTTAAAATTTTTTTTGTGTTTTGTTCAAAGTTATTAACAAAAATTTCGTAATTTACTGTTAAGATATTATTTTTAAATTTGTTATTCCAAAAATTCATTAAATCTGAGTACATAGAATAATATTGGGCTACATCTTTTTGAGTTAAATTAAAATCCAAACCTTGATCTATAAAAAAAGTTTTATAATTAGACCAACAAACAGCCATTGGATTTCTTTGAATATGAATAATTTTTGCCTCTGGAAATGATTTTAAAATAAAACCTATCCATCTAAAATTTGATGGTAATTTGTCAATAATGAAAGTGGTATTAGATATTTTATTTATTTTCTCATAATAAGATTTTCTTATATCTGCAAAATATTTATGATTTTTATTTGGTATTTCAAAACCAGCCTTTACAACAATTTTCTGAAAATAATTGAGCTCTCCAGCTCCATAGATTTGGGAATGCGTTGATAAAATTTGTTCAATAAGTGAAGTACCTGATCTTGGCATTCCAACAATGAAAACAGGCGTGCTTTTAATTTTATCATCATATTGCAACTCGTCATTATTTATTTTTGAAAATAAGTATTTAATTTTTTGAAATAATTTTTCTTCATCATGCATAGAAAATTTTGATTGTTCTTTTTTTAATAAATTTGATCTATTAAGACAATTAAATGCAAGGTCAACTTTATTCAAATCAAAATAACATTTACTTAAAGCATCTAAAATTAAGATTTTATTTATATGATCTAATTTAGATAAATCAATTTTTTCAAATTGTTTGAATACTTTATTAGTTTTATTTATTGATGTTATTGAAACATAATTCCTAAAACTCGGAATATTAAAGTTATCAAGTTCAATTACTTTTTCGAAACATTTTCTACTTTCTAATGAATTTCCTAAAAAAAGATGGGCGGTTCCTAGATTATAAATTGTCTTAATATTTTTAGAATCTAAATTTAATATTTTTTTGTATATATTTATCAACTCTTTATAATTATTATTTTCTTTTAAAATTATTGATAAGTTTATAAGTGCTGGAATATTGTCCTCTTTTAAACTTATTGCTTTTCTATAATGAGATATAGCCTCATCTCTTTTGTGGATCAATTTTTTAGTGTTTCCTAAATTATTAAAAGCTTCAGAAAATTTAGGGTTAAGTTTTATTGCATTTTCAAAAGATGAAATAGCATTTTCATATTTTTTTATCTTTTTCTGAATATTACCTAAAGTATAGTAGGCTTCATCACTTTTTTTTAATATCAAAAGTTTTTTAAAATAATTTTCGGCTTCTAAGAAGTTTTGAGTGTTAATAGAAGTTAGTCCTAATATATGAACTAAATCACTATCCTCAGGTGTTTGTTGGTGCAATAGAGATCCTAGTTTAGAAACTTCTAAATATTCTTTTTCTTTAAATAGTTTAAGAATTTTTTTTTTTTCTTTGCCAAAATTATTTGAATTCATTAATTATTTGTTATATTTTAAAAAATATGAAAAAAGAAGATCTTCCAAATATATTACCAGTTTTTCCACTTTCAAATTTTATAATCTTTCCCCGAACAACTGTTCCATTAAATATCTTCGAGCCAAGATATGTTCAGATGATAGATAAGTGTATGAAAAGTAACAGAATTATAGGTATGATACAGCCCAAAAAGACAGGAGAGTTAAAAAAACCTGATTTACACAGTGTTGGTTGTGCTGGTAAAATTACAAGTTTTAATGAAACCGATGATGGAAGATATTTGATAGTTTTAAATGGGATTTGTAGGTTTAAAATTACAGACGAAGTTATTAATGATAACTTATTTAGAGAATGCAAAGTAGAATATAGTGATTTTTATGGTGATTTAGTTGAAAAGAAAGATTCAATCAAATTTTCAGACTTAAAATTAATATTTCAAAATCTTAAAGGACTTTTTAAAAAACAAGGATATGAAATTAATTGGAAAGAGATCGAAAAACAAAGTTTAGACCAAACAGTTAACACATTATCTATGGCATCTCCGTTTTCATTAGAAGAAAAACAAGTTTTACTTGAAAGTAAGGATTTAAATATAAGAAAAGAGAAGTTAGAAGAAATTCTAAATACTTATATTTTAGACAATTTTAATAACAAAACTTTACAATAATAATATTCAATTAGATAAGAAAGTTGCATATTTGTTCAAAAGTTTATTGCCTTTTAAAAGTTTAAACATCGGTTCTGATAAATTATTTTTTAACTTACTATCGAGGTTGAAAAAGGTATTTATAATGTCTATTCCTAATCCATAGATAAAATTCAAATGTTTATTTTTTTCTTGAAATTTTTGGGCAATTATTTCTCCGTCATTAATACCTGATTTAATATTTTCATCTAATATATTTAATAGCGATTTTATATCTCTTATTGTCATATTGAACCCTTGTCCTGCCAGTGGGTGAACTTTATGAATTAAATCTCCAAAAGATAGAATATTTTTATAAAAATAGTCTCTAAGTACCAAGAATTTAATGCTAATAGACTCAACTTCACTAATTTTAGTGATCATATATTGATGATTACATTTATTAATGATTTGAAGAAGATTTAATTTGTCAATTAGTTTAGTTGAATTATTTGAAAATACAATTGAAGTTTGATTATTAGACAAAGGAAGAAATGCTATAGGACCTTTTTTTGTAAAAATTTGATTAGCAATTTTATTTTCAACTTTTTTGTGATCTATTATTGCTGTGTGAGCTAAAGACTTATAATTTTTTTCTATTTTTTTTTGAAAATACTTTTTTGTTATTGGATTATTTTGTTCTGAGTTAATAATTAAATCATAGTTTCTTTTTTTAATAATATCTAAATTATAATTTTTAAGTTTAATAAATTTTAAAGATTTATTTTTTTTCATCAAATTATGTAATGTACTATATTTAAATAAGTAAAAATTTTTTTGATGTTTATTTTTGAACTCAAATAACTCTGATGATTTGTTTTTGTCAGAATAAATTTTAATTTTTTCTGTTGGCCACCCCAAATTGGAAATTCCTTTAATATTTTCTCTCAAAAATTTATAATTTTCATTTGATATAGCGATTGTCCTAACTGTATTTGTTAATATTAATGGATTAGTTTGTGAGATAATATCAACGTTGATCCTTTTCTTGAGTAATATGTTTGCTAAAACTAAATTTGTTAAATTATTTCCTAAAAGACAAATATTCATAATATTATTTAATTTTATCAGCAAAAATTAAATGATACAAAGTGACAAATCATTAGTGATAAAATGAAAATTAAAAATTTAGTAGATAATACAACAAGTTTTCTTCTGAAAAGGTTATCTGAATTAATGGGTTTAGCCTTACTTTGTTTGTCTATGTTACTCCTAGCATCATTAATTAGCTACTCACCTGAAGATCCTAACTTTATTTTTCCAGAGAATACAGAAATTAAGAATTTATTAGGCTCAAAAGGCAGCTATGCCTCTGATATTTTATTTCAATCAATCGGTTTAATCTCATTATTAGTACCGATTTCTTTTTTGTTTATATCTATATCAGTAATAATCGAAAAAAAAATTTTACATATTATTGAAAGTTTATTTTTTACAATTCTATATTCTATAACAGGAACGTTATTCTTTACAGCTTTCCATACTGAAACATACTGGCTTACAATTAATGGAAATAATGGATTTTTAGGTAATTTGTTTGAAGAGACCTTTTTTATGAATTTAATAAACTTAAATAATCAAATTAGTTATGTAATTTTAATTATTTTAATATCATTATTTTTTCTTCTTAGTATTAATTTCAAGTTAAGATATTTAAAATTCTTGTTAATAATTTTCTCTAGATCTAAAAAGGCACCTTCTATAAGTACTGTTGAAAATTATAATGAAAATTTATTAGATGAAGCTGAATATCTTAATAATGAAACTAGGGTCCAAGAAAACTTTTCATTTGATAAAAATACGACTCAGCCAAATAAAAAAGTTATTAAATATAAATTACCCTCATTAGACTTTTTAAAAAATCCTTCAAAGAAAGATAAAAATCCATCAGAAAATAAGATCGATGAAAAAATGTTAGAAAAAATTTTATTAGATTTTAGCGTAGAAGGAGAGGTTAAAAAAGTTAGCCAAGGTCCTGTTGTTACATTATATGAGTTTGAACCTGCTCCAGGTGTTAAAGTATCAAAGATAATTAATCTTTCTGAGGATATTGCTAGAAATACTAGTTCAGAATCTGCAAGGATTGCAACAATTCCTGGAAGCAATACTATAGGAGTTGAATTACCTAAACCTCAACGCGAGAATGTTTTCTTAAGTGAAATAATTTCTGACTCTAGTTATAAAAAGAAAGACATAAAACTCCCGATTGCTCTTGGTAAAAGTATTTCTGGGTTGCCAATAACAAGTGATTTAAGCAGTATGCCTCATTTGCTAATAGCTGGTACAACTGGTTCAGGTAAATCAGTTTGTATTAATACAATTATTTTATCCCTTTTATACAAACACTCCCCGGAAAAATGCAAATTTATATTGATCGATCCTAAAATGTTAGAATTATCAACATACGAAGGAATTCCTCATTTGCTGTGTCCAGTAATAACAGAAGCAAAAAGAGCTGCTTCAGTTTTAGGTTGGGTTGTTAAAGAAATGGAAAATAGATACAAATTAATGACGAAAGTTGGGGTTAGAAATATTGATGGATATAACGAAAAACATAAGGTTTCTATGCCTTATATTGTTGTAATAGTTGATGAGATGTCAGATTTAATGTTGGTTGCTGGAAAGGACATAGAGAATTATATTCAAAAACTTTCACAAATGGCGAGAGCAGCTGGAATACATATAATAATGGCTACTCAAAGACCAAGTGTTGATGTAATCACAGGAACAATAAAAGCTAATTTTCCAACTAGAATATCATTTCAAGTTACATCTAAAATAGATAGTAGAACAATTCTTGGAGAACAAGGAGCTGAGCAATTGTTAGGTAAAGGAGATATGCTTTATATGACCTCTGCTAACAGAATGACGAGAATCCATGCGCCATTTGTATCGGAAGGAGAAATTGAGAAAATAAATAACTTCTTAAGAAATCAGGCTGAGCCAGATTATGTGGATGAAATTCTAAATTTTGCAGACGGAAAAGAAATTAATAATAATTCAAAAGATAATGAAAACTTAGATGAATTGTACAATACAGCCCTTGAAATAGTTAAATCTGAGAGAAAAGCATCGACATCTTTTCTACAAAGAAAATTACAAATTGGTTACAATAGAGCAGCTAGAATAGTTGATCAAATGGAGGCAAACGGAGAAGTAAGTCAAGCGAATCACGTTGGTAAAAGAGAAGTTCTTAAATGAGAAAATGTTTAATTTATTTTTTCATTTTATTTTTTAATTTAAATGCACATAGTTCAAATCAAGAAATTATAAGTCATTTGGAAAAAATAAATTCTTTGGAATTTAAATTTATACAAAAGATAGATAATAATAATATTGAAAAAGGTGAGTGTATTATTTTATATCCGAAAAAAATTCTTTGTAAGTATTATGATATTTACAATAAAATCTTAGTTTCGAATGGTAAATCTTTAGTTATTAATTCAGATAAAATAAAAAATTATTATAGATATCCTTTAGATAAAACACCTTTAAATTTTATTTTAGATAAAAAGTTTTTAATTTCAAAAATGAAAAAAGTAGAAAATGACAAAAATTACCCTTTTTATTATGTATTTAATTTTGAATACGAAAATAACCAAATTAAGGTTTTTTTTGATAAAGAAAGTTTAGATTTAATAGGTTGGGAGACAAAAGACATATACCAAAATCTAATACAAACTTTTTTAAGTGATATTAATGTAAATGTTAATGTTGAAGAAAAAATATTTTCTTTACAAAAGTATATTAATTAACCTCAACATTTATTTTTTCAGATTTAAATACCTGCATTCCTCTGGCTAAATAATTTTTAATTGCATTTTCATGATCTAGTGAACAAGTGTGGAGCCAAACTCTTGTCATACCTTCCTCAAATAATTTCTTAATAGCCTCAGAAAGAAGATAGCCACCACATTTTCTTCCAAAATATTCCTCCAAAATACCAAAATATGCGATTTCAGAATGATTATGGTCCAGATCACGAATAGTTTCATAATATCCAGCTAGGTTGTTATTATCCTTTAAAATAAAGGTTTTTATTCTAGGATTTTCAACATACTCAATCCATTTTTTATCTCCCCAGGTTAATCTATCTATCCATCTATGCTTTTTTCCAATTTGCTTATAGAAAAATTTGTTTAGATGGAAATCTGGTGGGTCTACTTCACTAATTTTAAAATTTGAACCTGGACTTTTTGAACGGTTTAGGTCACTTATTGAATTTATCTCTAAAAAACTTCTATCTACATTAATTTTCACGAGACCATTTTACCGATTTTCTCCCCACCAAACAAATGAAAATGCAAATGTGGAACTTCTTGTCCTCCATCTTCGCTTATATTTGCTAGCGCTCTATATCCTTTGCCGGTATCAACAGATATATTTAATTTCTTTGCTACAGTATTTATACCTTTTAATAATCCAACCATTTCTTCAGATGATGCGTTTTGACTAAAATCATCCAAGTCAACATATTTTCCTTTTGGAATTACTAAAGCATGAATTTTTTTTTGAGGATTTATATCATGAAAAGATAAAACGAATTCATCCTCATAAATTTTATTACAAGGTATCTCATTTCTTAATATTTTTGCAAATATATTATTGTCATCGTAACTCATTATTATATTTTTTCTAGAACTGATTTTACTGTATCACCCATAACAGATGGATTTTTAGAAATTGTAATTCCACACTCTTTTAAAATTTCAACTTTTTCAATTGCGCTTTCTCCGTAAGCTGAAACTATTGCACCTGCATGACCCATCACTCTTCCTTTTGGTGCAGTTAGTCCAGCTATATAAGCAATAACTGGTTTCTTCATATTTTCTTTTGCAAATTCACCTGCTGCAACCTCTTGTGGACCACCAATTTCACCAATCATCAATATTGCATCTGTCTCGTCATCTGTTTCAAACTTTTCTATTATATCTCTAAATGAGCTACCATTAATTGGGTCCCCTCCAATTCCTACACTTGTTGAAACACCAATATTTAAGTTTTTTAGTTGTTGGGCAGCCTCATAGCCTAATGTTCCTGATCTACTAATAATTCCAATTCTACCTTCTTTATAAATATGTCCAGGCATTATTCCTAACATTGATTTTCCAGGACTAATAATTCCAGCACAGTTTGGTCCAACTAATGTCATTTTAGAACTTTTAGTGTATCTTCTCATATACCTTTTGATTCTGATCATATCGTGAGAAGGTATTCCATCAACTATTGCTACACATATTTTTATTCCAGCGTCTGCTGCTTCCATCGCAGAGTCGGCTGCAAAAGCTGGGGGAACAAATAAAATAGATGCATCAGCTCCTGTTTCATTAACAGCATCTTTAACTGTATTAAAAACCGGTAAATCTAAATGCTTTGAGCCTCCTTTTCCTGGAGTTACTCCACCGACTACATTTGAGCCATATTTTATCATCTCATCCGCATGAAAAGAGCCCATTTTACCTGTAAAACCCTGGATAATTATCTTACTATTTTTATCTACTAGTACAGTCATGATTTATTTAGTGCTGCAACCGCTTTATTAGCTGCATCTTCTAAAGTATTTGCCTCTATATAATTTATTTTACTCTCTTTTAAGATTATATTCCCTTTTTCTACATTAGTACCTGCTAAACGGATAACTAATGGAACTTTAATTTCAATTTTTTTTAATGCATCTACAATTCCCTCTGCAACCCAATCACATCTATTGATACCAGCAAAAATATTTACAAGAATTACTTTAACTTTTTCATCCATTGTAACTAATTTAAAGGCTTTAACTATTTTTTCTGGCGTTGCTCCACCTCCTACATCTAAAAAATTTGCAGGAGCTCCTCCAGCTAACTTAATCATATCCATAGATGCCATTGCAAGTCCTGCACCATTAATTATATTACCTATATTTCCATCTAAACTGACATAATTTAAACCTCTGTCTGATGCAAAAATTTCTTTTGAATCTTCTTGAGTTTTATCTCTTAGCTCAGAAACTTGGCTTCTTCTAAACATTGCATTATTATCAAAACTCATTTTACAATCTAAAGCTAAAATTTGTTTTTGTTTTGAAATTACCAATGGATTAACCTCAACCATTGTTGCATCTAATTCACTAAAAGCTTTATAACATCCAATAATAGTATCAGAAGCTCTTCTAATTAAATCTGGCTCTATACCAAGACCAAATGCTAATTCTCTAGCTTGAAAATTTTGCATACCAACTGCAACTTCAATTTTAGATCTAATAATTGTTTCTGGTTTTTCCTTTGAAATTTCTTCAACACTCATTCCACCTTCTGTTGATGCAACTACCATAATACTTTCTGAGCTTCTATCAAAAACCAATCCTAAATATAATTCCTTTTCAATATCTGTAGCTTCTTCAATATAAATTCTATTTACAATTTTACCTTCAGGTCCTGTTTGATTTGTTACTAATTTTTTTCCTAATAATTTATCTGTTGCTTGAGCAACTTCTAATGGTGTATTGCAAACAATTATCCCTCCGGCTTTTCCTCTAGCGCCAGAATGGATTTGTGCTTTTACTACCCATCTTGATCCACCAATTTCTCTAGCTTTATTCTCAGCATTTTCTGGGCTGTATACAATTCCACCTCTTGGAATTGTAACTCCAAAGTTTGAAAGTATTTTTTTTGCTTGGTATTCGTGGATATCCATAATTATAATTATTTATTATGGATTAACTTGTCGATGTTTACAATATTTTCAGCCATTCTAGCTGATGCAGCATCAATCATCCTACCATCAAGCTGAGCGGCACCTTTTCCTTCATTTGCAGCCTTTTCTAGCTCTTCTAGGATCCTTTTAGCCTTAGTAACTTCAGCCTCAGGAGGAGAAAATACTTTATTTGCAAGTTCAATTTGAGATGGATGTATAGCCCATTTACCCTCAATGCCAATTGCGGCTCCTCTTTTAGCAGCAGCAGTATAAGCATCAGGATCATTAAAATCTCCAAAAGGTCCGTCAATTGCTCTAAGGCCATAAGCTCTACAAATCATTACCAATTCTGATAAGCCGTGATGCCACTGATCTCCTGGATAATTTTCATTAAGCCCACCTATGACGGTTGTTCTTGCTCTTAAACTTGCTGCGTAATCTGCAACACCAAAATGCAATGCCTCAAGTCTTTCACTAGAAGTTGCAATTTCTTTGATGTTTGACATCCCTAATGCAGTTTCAATCAGACATTCAATTCCAATTTTATTTTTTAATTTTTTATTTGTTTCAATTTGAGTTAATAAACAATCAACCATGTAAACATCACTTGCTGTACCTGCCTTTGGAACTAAAATCGTATCTACATTTTCTCCAGCTTGTTCAACAATCTCAATTAAATCTGAATACATGTAATGAGTATCTAAACTATTTATTCTTACAGAAATAGTTTTACCACTTCCTCTCCAATTCATTTCATTTAAAGATTTAATAACATTTTCTCTAGCAGAAATTTTATCATTAGGAGAAACTGCATCCTCTAGATCTAAAAAAACGTAATCAGCTGACGAACTTAAAGCTTTCTCAAACATTTTCGGAGAAGAGCCTGGAACAGCTAATTCACTTCTTTGTAATCTTGATCTTGCAGGTTTATAAAATTTATGACTCATTTTTTTCTTTTATCTAATTCGCTCATTACATCTTCAATTTTTATATTATTTGCCTCAAGGTACATTATTAAATGATAAAATACATCAGCTGCTTCATGGATTTTATTTGAATCTTCTTCAACAGCCTCTATTAGTTCATTTATCTCTTCAAGCACTTTTGCTTTGCTTAAAGATTTATCACTCAAAAGTTTATTAGTATAAGAACCATCAACTGGATCTAATTTTCTTTCTCGAGCAAGGTTAAATAGACTTTCTAGGGTATTTAGCATCTCAAATCCTAACAGGTATACCTTTTGAGTCCAGATATTCTTTAGCTTCTTTCACGGAATATTTTCCATAGTGAAATATGGATGCTGCTAAAACAGCGCTAGCATTGCCTAATTTGATGCCATCGACTAAATGATCAAGATCCCCAACCCCACCTGATGCTATTGTAGGTATATTTACTATAGATGATATTTTTGATATCAGATCAATATCATAACCAACCTGGGTACCGTCTCTATCCATTGAAGTGACCAACAACTCACCTGCTCCGCTTTCTTCCATTTTTTTGGCAAACTCTAAAGCATCAATTCCAGTATTATTTCTACCTCCGTAGGTAAAAACTTCCCATTTTTCTCCGTTTTTCTTAGCATCAATTGCAACAACAATACATTGTGATCCAAATTTTTTTGAACTTTGAACTACAACATCTGCGTTTTGGACTGCAGCTGTATTAATTGAAACCTTATCAGCCCCACAGTTTAAAAGTTTGCTAATATCATCCACACTTCTAACTCCACCACCCACTGTTAAAGGTACAAAACATTTTTTAGAAGTATCTTTAACTACCTCATAAATTGTATCTCTATTTTCATTTGATGCTGTGATATCTAAAAAACAAATTTCATCTGCACCACCATCACTATAAATTTTTGCTTGTTCTACTGGATCACCTGCATCTTGAAGGTCAACAAAGTTTATACCTTTTACAACTCTTCCATTTTTAACATCTAAGCAGGGTATAATTCTATTTTTAAGCATCTATTTCTTTTGCAAGTTCCTCTAATTTAATATCTCCATCATATATAGCTTTACCAACTATAATTCCTTCAATATTTTTATTTCCTAATTCTTTTGCTTTTCTAATGTCATTAATTGAAGAAACTCCCCCAGAAATAATCACTGGACAATTTGAATTGTTAGCAACATTTTCTGTTTCATCAAAGTTTGGGCTCAGCTTCATGCCATCTCTATTAATATCTGTATAAATTAATCTACTAGCTCCATAATTATTTACATCTTTTAAAAAATCTAAAGTTTTTAAATTAGAATTTTCTTTCCATCCAGATAAAGATAAATAACCATCTTTAGCATCTAGACCTAAAGCAATTTTATCTGGAAATTTTAGACAAGCTTCTTTTAAAAAATTTTTATCTTTTATTGCAGCACTTCCTAAAATCACTTTTTCAACACCTGCATCTGTATATTTTTCAATACTTTCAAAGTTTCTGACACCTCCACCAATTTCAATTTTAAGGTCAAATTTACCAACAATCTTCTCAATAATATCAATATTTACAGTCTCTCCTGTTAATGCTCCATCCAAATCAACTATGTGCAAGTTTTTAAAACCATGGTCTTTATAATTACCAGCTTGTTCAACTGGCGACATTTCATATTCGGTTTTATTATCAAAGTCTCCTTTAACTAACCTCACGCACTTTTTATCTTTAATATCTATTGCAGGAAAAATTTTCATAGACTTATGAAGTTATTAATTATTTTAAGACCAATTTTATCACTCTTTTCAGGATGAAATTGGGTTCCAAATATGTTTTCTTTTTCTACAGCACAAACAACATTAGATGAGTAATCGGTAGTTGCTGAAATTACAGATTTATCTTTGGGTACAAATTCATAACTATGAACAAAATACATGTGAGAGTTATTTTCTATGCCTTTAAAAATCTTACTATCTTTCATTATATTTATTTCATTCCAACCTATGTGTGGAAGCTTAAATTTACCCCCTTGGTTGTCAATTTTAGAAACTTTACCTGAAATCCATCCCAGCCCTTTAGTTTCAGTTTCTTCATAGCCAACATCTGAAAACATTTGAAGTCCAACACAAATTCCAAGAAGTGGTTTTTTACTTTCTAATGCAAATTCATTAAGGGTATCTATCAAGCCGTTAATACTATTGAGACCATCAATACAGCTCTTAAAAGATCCTTGTCCAGGTAATACAACTTTATCGCTAGTTTTAATTGTTTCAAGATCTGATGTTACTGCAATGTTTACTTTGTCTTTTGCAACTTCTTTAAAAGAATTTATTACAGAACTTATATTGCCTGAATTGTAGTCAACAATTGTGACATTCATTAAATTTATAAAGAACCTTTTGTAGAAGGTATTGTAGTTTTATTTCTTGGATCCATTTCTAAAGCAGCACGTAATGATCTTGCTAATCCTTTAAAGCAAGATTCGATTATGTGGTGACTGTTATCACCATAGATATTTTCAATGTGCAAAGTAATTCCTGCAGCTTGCGAAAAAGCTTGAAACCATTCTTTAAACAGTTCCGTATCCATCTCGCCTAATTTTTCTACTTTCAATTTTACTTTCCAAATTAAGTAAGGTCTGTTTGATACGTCAATTGCAACTCTAGTTAATGTTTCATCCATCGGTATCATCGCATGGGCATATCTTTTTATACCAACAAACTTTTTAGATGCTTTTTTCAAACATTCGCCAATTGCAATTCCAGTATCTTCAGTTGTGTGGTGAAGATCAATGTGCGTATCACCTTTAGCTTTAATATTCATATCCATAGAAGAGTGTTTTGATAATTGCTCAAGCATGTGATCTAAAAATCCTATGCCTGTGTCAACTTTGTACTTACCCTTACCATCAATATTTAGATCAACACTGATGTTGGTCTCTTTTGTTTTTCTACTAATTTTGGCTTTACGTTTCATAATCTGAAAAAGGTATATATCTATTATTCAATTATGGCAATAATTCTAGCCTTGGTCTTGAACTATAAGATTTAATATCCATCTATATCTCATGACAACGATAGTATTAGTAAGAAAAAATAACGAAGTAGTAGTTGCTGGTGATGGCCAAGTAAGTATGGGAAATACAGTAATTAAGAAAACTGCAAACAAAGTTCGTAAGATTGAGAAAAGAAATGTGATCGCAGGATTTGCTGGTTCTACGGCAGATGCCTTAACATTATTTGAAAGATTAGAGTCTAAGTTAGAAAAACATGCTGGAAATTTAGCAAGAGCAGCCGTTGAATTAGCTAAAGATTGGCGTACTGATAAGTATTTGAGAAGACTAGAAGCCTTAATGGCAGTTGGTGACAAAGAAAATAGTTTTATTATTTCTGGAACTGGAGATGTTTTGGAGCCTGAAGGAGATGTGATTGGAATAGGATCAGGTGGAAATTATGCATTAGCATCAGCTAAAGTACTGATGGATACAGATTTATCAGCTGAGGAAGTTGCTAAAAAAGCAATTAAAGTTGCATCTGAAATATGTGTTTTTACAAATGATAATTTAAATATAGAGAAAATTTAAATGGAAAAATCAAACGTTACAACTTTACCAAACACTAAAGTAAAAAAAGAAACAAGTAATATTCAAAATTCACTATCTCCAAGAGAAATAGTTTCTGAGTTGGATAGATTTGTTGTTGGTCAAAACAATGCAAAAAGAGCTGTTGCAATTGCTTTAAGGAATAGATGGAGAAGACAAGCTTTAGAAGGTGACATGAAAGATGAAGTTCTTCCAAAAAATATTTTAATGATGGGGCCAACTGGTGTTGGGAAAACAGAAATATCTAGAAGATTATCCAAATTAGCTGAAGCACCATTTGTAAAAGTTGAAGCTACTAGATTTACTGAGGTAGGTTACGTAGGAAGAGATGTTGAACAAATAATTAGAGATCTTTTAGAAATTGCTATTGCAATGGAAAAAGTAAAGAAAAGAAAAGAAGTTCACGCGAAAGCTCAGAAATTGGCAGAGGACAGAGTTCTTGATGCAATAGTTGGGAATAAAGCAAGTGTTGCAACACGAGAAAGTTTTAGAAAAAGATTGAGAGATGGCGATCTCGATGATAACGAAATAGAGATTGCTGTTACTGAAAGTGGTGGGGGTATGCCATCATTTGAAATTCCTGGAATGCCTGGAGCTAATGTTGGAATGATTAATATTTCAGATATGCTAGGTAAATCTATGGGACAGAAGGCTAAAAAGAAAAAAATGTCAGTTAAAGAATCTCATGAAATATTACTTAATGAAGAGGCAGATAAATTAATAGAACAAGACAAAATTATAAAATCTGCAAAAAATACAACGGAGAATAACGGTATCGTATTTTTAGATGAAATTGATAAAATTTCAGCACGAACTGATAGAGTTGGTGGAGATGTTTCAAGAGAAGGTGTTCAAAGAGACTTGCTACCTCTAATTGAAGGAACAACTGTAAGTACAAAATACGGTCCAATAAAAACAGATCACATATTATTTATAGCTTCAGGAGCCTTTCAACTAGCAAAGCCATCAGATCTTTTACCTGAGCTTCAAGGAAGATTGCCGATCAGAGTTGAGCTAGATGCATTGAACAGTGAGGATTTTAAGCGAATTTTAAAAGAGCCAGATAACAGTTTAATTAAACAATACAAAGCTTTACTTAAAACTGAAAATGTAGATTTAGAATTTACTGAAGATGGAATTGATACAATTGCAACAATTGCAAGCGAAGTAAATACAACAGTTGAAAATATTGGCGCTAGAAGACTGCATACTATAATCGAAAGAGTTTTAGATGAAATTAGTTTTACAGCAACAGATAGAGCTGGTGAAAAGATCAGTATAGACTCGGATTATATTAAGAAAAATATTGGTGAACTTGTAAAAGACGCAGATCTTTCAAAATTTATTTTATAATTCTTATTTTTTTTTTCTTAAAAAAATATTAAAATTTCCAACTGATGGATTTTCAACAGCCTCAAAATCAATACTTATAATTTTTTTCATTAAATGATCACTACCTTTAATAAAATTAGGAACTGAGTATTTTAATATGCTCAAATTACTGGATTGATATGGGTCATTTAAATTTTTTGATCTTAGACCCTTTCCTGTGATTACATTAATTTTGTTTACTCCATTAATAAAACATTCTTCTATATAAGAAATCATCTTTTGATTTGCTTCCTCTAAGGTATAACCATGTAAATCAATAGATCTTTCAATATATCTTTTGGGTGTTGATGAAATTTTTTGATCTTTATTTTCTAATTTATCAGTACTATTTAAAAACTCTTGCCAGTCGTGCTTATCTTTATCTGATATTTTTTTATTCAACTAAGCCTGGGTGTCTACTATTAACCAATTAGGATTTTTTGAATTACTATCTTTTGTAAATTTCCAAGTATCTAAAACTTTTTTAACTTTTTGAGCATCACCTGATACAATTTTGTTGTCTTTATCTTTGATGCAAGATATAATTTCACTTACAAATTCAACCGTCACTTCAAGCATATTTTTATTTTGATTATGTTCTTTAATTTCTGCAGAATTAATTCCAATAAATGTAGTCTCAGATGTTACATTTCTTACTTTTTTGTCTTTGATTGCTTCGTCAAATTGATCGTATACATCTTTAGCCAAAAGATTTTTTATTGATTTTAGATCTCCTTTGGAAAAACTAGTAATAATGCTTTCGTAAGCAATTTTTGCACCGTTTATAAAATCTTTCTTTGCAGCATCATCAAACGTTTCAGCATTTAAAATAGGAGCACTTTTTGTTTCTTGCATCTTTTCGTGAGGAAAACTTGAGTCAATATTTTCGTCAAAACCTGTTTTTTTTCCCAAAATTCCTCTTAATCTGAGGAAAATAAAACCTGCTATCATTGCTAATAATATAATATCGATGTACTCAAAGCTGTAACTCATATAGTAATAATATTTACTATGTTGATTAATTTCAACCTGGAATTTACATTATAGACAAATGAACACAGTAATAATTCTTATTTTGGGGATACCTCTTATTGAAATCTACCTATTTATAAAGGTTGGATCAGAAATAGGTGCAATAAACACTATTTTACTCATTCTAACAACAGCAGTAGTAGGTATTTGGTACGCGAGATATGAGGGCTTCAACACATTACGCTCAGGGATGTCTCAATTAGTCAAAAATGAAATTCCTCTTTATGAGATAGTTTCTGGAGCAGCAATAGCTTTTGCAGCTCTGCTATTGATATTACCTGGTTTCGCTACTGACATAATTGGTATTTTATTAGTTTTTCCATTTACAAGAAGAATCATTTTAAGAAAGTATTCAAAAAAAAATTCAGAAAATAACAAAAATACTTATAGAGAAAAAAATTATATTGAAGGTGAGTATGAAGATATAGAGGATAAAGATGGAAAATAAATACAAAATAATTGTTAGTTATATTCAAGATTTATCAGTAGAGATACCAAGTCCAGAAAGTCTTGTAACAATTAGAAATTCAATCCCAGAATACCAGATGAAAGTAAATATATCTTCAAAACCTTTAAAGAGAAAGATGATAGAAGTTCAAACAACTTTAACATACGAGAACCCTAACAAAAAAAAAATTAGTGGTTTTTTTCAAATTAAATATGCGACCGCAATAGATATATTAGATTTAAAAATTAAAAAAGCTGAATTAGAAAAAATAGTATTATGCGATTTACAAACAAAGATTTATCCTGAGTTGGAACAAAAGTTTTTAACTATTCTTAAAAATTCTGGTTTACCCGATTTAAAGTTTGGAAAGAAAATTGATTTTGAGGAATTGTATAAATCACGATTGAATTAAAAGAAATTTTTTTTTAAATTTTTTTTTAAAAATTCTCTATGATTTGAAAGTTCCTCTTCACTGGGAGTAACTATTTTTTTGTAATAATCTAAGACAGTATTTTTTAAAGAAATTTTAATTTCATTACTTTCATTTAAATTTAAGGTTGGTTCTTTTTGACCAATTAAGTTTATGTATACTTTAGCGAGTAATTCACAATCTATCAATGCAGTATGCTTTTCCCTTTTTGAGTTATCTATTCTAAATCTTTTACACAATGCATCTAGACTAATACCCGACCCAGGAAATTTATTCCTTGCTAATTCCAATGTATCAATAACATTTGAAATATTAATTTTTTTCTTACCAATTAAAGATAATTCATTATTAAGATGACCAATATCAAACTCTGCGTTGTGAATGATTATCCTTTTATCCTTAATAAATTCTAAAAATTCATCTGCAATCTCAATAAATTTTTGCTTGGTTGATAAAAATTCATCAGAATAACCATGAACCTCAAATGCTTTTTGTGACACTTTTCTTTCTGGATTCAAATAAAAATGAAATATATTTTTTGTCGGTACTAAATTATCTAACTCTATACATCCAATTTCAACAATTCTATGACCATCTCTAACGGATAAGCCTGTTGTCTCAGTATCTAGAACTATTTCTTTCATTTAAAATTTCATTTTTAATTAGTTTAATTTTTTTTTTCATCACATTTGCTGAAAAATTATTATTTATTACAAAGTCAGCTAATTTTTTTTTTTTAGATAAAATAACCTGATTTTCTGTGAGTTTCTTAATCAATTTCTCATCAAAGTTAGGTCTCTTTTTTAATCTGTTTAAAACTTTTGTTTTTTTTGATTTAACAAAAATAATTATATCTTTTTTTTTATTGAGCTTATTTTCTATTAATAAAGGTATATCAAAAATAATCATTTCACTCTTCTTATTTTTTATTATAAATTTTTTCATATTTTTTCTCACAAATGGATGAACAACGGAAGATATAATTTTTAGATTTTTTTTATTTGAGCTAATGGAGGATATAAGCTCCTTTTTTTTAATGGGAAATGTTTTTATAAATTTTGGTAATTTTTTTTTTAATTTTTTAAAACACTCTTTATTCTTTTTATAAATATATTTTACTTCATTATCTGCATTAAATACTGGATAGCCAAAAAGTCTTGAGATAAAAGATTTTCCTGAACCTATACCGCCAATTATTCCAACTCTAATCATTTTTAATTTTAGATCTCATAGTTTCAGTTTTTTAGAAATTCAATTAATTCTTTGTTAATTTCTGGCTCAATATTATGCCAAATATTAAAAGCTTGTTGCCCCTGATATAAAAACATATTTAAACCATTTACAATTGTATTACCCTTAGAATTTCCTGCCTCAGAAAACTCTGTTTGAAATGGTGCATATATAACATCATAAAAAAGCTTATTTTGGCCAACCTGAGAAAAGTCTATACCAAATTTATCTACTTTATTTAAACCTAAAGTAGTGGCATTTATTATCATATCAAACTCTGGTAATTCAGCCCATTCTACTACATTAATCTCGTTGAATAAATTTTTTAAATCATCAGCTTTTTTTTTAGTTCTGTTACTCAAAAATATTTTTGATACTTTCATTCTTAACAATGAAAAAATTATTGACGGCACAACTCCACCAGCACCTAATATGAGAACTGTCTTGTCACTTACATCATAATTCAATTTTCTAATGCTTAATTCAAATCCATTAATATCAGTGTTATCTCCAACCAGATTACCTTTGATTAATGAGATAGTATTTACAGATTGTGTCCTTAATGCATTACTACTTAAAATATCTAGGTGAGATATTATTGATTTTTTAAAAGGGACAGTAATATTTAAACCCTCCAAATCTCCCTTTTTTATAGATTTACATAGTTCAGGCAAATCATTATCATAAGTTTCCAGTTTCCCATAAATTGCATCTAAACTATTTTTTTTAATCCAATAATTATGTAGCTTTGGAGACAAAGAATGTTCAATTGGGTTCCCTATTACTAAAAATTTTTTCATTTTTGAATTTCTAAATATTCCTTAATTTTTTTGATAGGTAAGCCCATTATCGTATCTTCATCTCCATCGATATTTGAGAATAAAGCTCTACCTTCTCCTTCAATTTGATAAACATTATAAGCATATAAAGCTTCATCACTTATTTTACTTAGATAAGTAGTTAATTCATTTTCAGAAAAATCCTTCATGGTCAAGTAAGCTTTGTCAGTATAGTTCCAAACCATAGATCCATTTTTAGATATACAAACTGAACTGATCAGAGAATGTTTTTTTCCATTGAGTTTCTTTAAAATATTCAAAGCTTCTTCTCTACTTTCTGGTTTTGAAATTAATTCTCCAGTTAGATCGATGACGCTATCTGCTCCTAATACTAGAGCATTATTAATTTTTTGACTTACCTTGTTTGCTTTTAATTCTGCTAGATTTTTAGAAATAATTTCTGGTGAAGCTCCTTCCTTTAATAAACTTTCTTTTATAGGGTCTTCATCAACATTTGAGGCTTCAACCTTACTATTAATATTATGATTATCTAGTATTTCTTTTCTAACTTTACTTTTTGAAGCTAAAATTATGCTAGGCATTTTTTTTGTTCTTTATTTCAAAAATTTTTATTACTGACGCAGCAGTTTCTTCAACTGATTTTCTTGTTACATCTATAGTTGGCCAATTATTCTCTTTGAATAATTTTCTAGAACTATTTAGTTCATCTTTAATTTTATCAATATTTACATATTCACTATTTTGATCTTCTTTCAGTGAATTCAATCTATTTTTTCTTAAATCATATAATCTTTCTGCCTCTGTAACTAAACCAACAACGCACGGTTTAAAATTTTTTTCAGTAACTTTAGATGGTACAGAATTTTTGTTTACTAGTGGAATATTTGAAGTTTTGAATCCTTTATTAGCTAGATAAATAGAAGTTGGTGTTTTGCTTGTTCTACTTACTCCTAACAAAATAATATCTGATTTTTCTATATCATCAGTTTGATTACCATCGTCATGGTTCATCGTAAATTGAATAGCTTCAATTCTGTCGTAGTATTCTTCATTTAGAATATGTTGTCCACTTGGTTGGTGAGAGGCTTTTTGATTTAAGACTTTTGAAAAATTTAAAATCAATTCACCAAGAACTCCAAAACAAGGTATATTTCTTTCGTAAGCTTTTTCTGTAAGGTACTTTGCTAATTTGCTGTTAACAATTGTATATAAAATAATTGAGTTTTTTTCTCCTTTTGCCTGTTTTAGTATAGCTAGGGTTTGACTTTCAGTTCGAGTAAAAGAAAAATGGTTTGTCTCGTATTCGAAATTAGGAAATTGTGCTTTCAATGCTAAAAATATTCTATCAAGTGTTTCACCAGTAGAATCTGATATTAAGTATATTTGATATAAATTTTTCATGTATAAAGTGTTTATAATCTATAAGTAAAATAAGAAAAATTCAGATTTATACCTCTGGATAATAATTGTTAGTTTTTTTTCCATTAAATTAGCTAAATTATAAAATGTTAATAAAATTATACATAATATGCATAAAATATGAGAAATCTTAATTAATCACCGTAAAATATTACTTATTAGAGATCTAAATTATTAATAAAAAGTTAGAAAACTGTGATAATTGAATAATTTACGTTATCCACAATTCATAATACTAATAAAGTAAATAATATAAATCTATTTATATGAGTCTCATAACAAACTGTATAAAAAATAAAGATACTAAAACCAATCCTATATGGTTAATGAGACAAGCAGGAAGATATTTACCTGAATTTAGAGACATAAGAAAAAAAAATACAGATTTTATTAAACTTTGTTTAAATAGCGATTTAGCATCTGAGATAACTCTTCAACCTATAGAGAGATTTGGGTTTGATGGTGCAGTCATATTTTCTGACATTTTGATGTTACCATACGGACTTGGTCAGAAAGTAGAATTTGAAAAAAATTTTGGGCCAAAGCTTGGAGAGCTAGAGTTAGATAATATTAAAAATGTTGATGAAATTAATTTTACAGAAAGAGTTTATAAAGTTTACAAAGCAATTTCCAAAACTTCCAAGGATCCTTTGATGGATAGTAGAGATATGATAGGATTTGTTGGAGCTCCGTGGACTATTCTTGTATATATGATTAATAGATCATCACCCAAAAAAGGTCTAACAGGTGAATTCTTTAAAGATGAATTTCTAATAAATAGACTTTTAGGAATTATTGAAAAATTTTTAAAAGTTCATATTAAAAATCAAGTTGAGGCTGGTGCTAAAGTAATCCAAATCTTTGATAGTTGGGCAGGATTATTAAATGATAAAATTCCAGAATATATTTATATACCCACATTAAATATTGTAGAATATGTTAAACAATTAGGCGTGCCTGTAATTTGTTTTCCAAGAGGTATTAAAGATTACAAAAATTTTTGCGAAATAGTTAAACCAGATGCGGTAAATATAGATTATGATGTTGATCCAGAAAAAATAGTAAAAGAAATAAAAATTCCCATCCAAGGCGGGCTTGACCCTAAAATATTATTAACTGATAAGAAAACTCTAAAAAAAGAAGTGGAAAAATATCTTCATATTTTTAAGGATCATCCATACATATTTAATTTAGGACATGGAATCTTACCAGAAACTAAAATTGAAATGGTCGAAGATTTAATTAAAATCGTAAGAAACTTTAAATGAAATCAGACCACCCAAAAGTTAATTATGGCAAAACAGGGGTTTTAATTATAAATCTTGGGACACCTGACTCCACTAGTTGGCTGGATATAAGGAAATATTTAAAGGAATTTTTGTCAGATAGAAGAGTTATTGAAGTAAATCCACTTATTTGGCAAGTAATTCTTAACTTATTTATACTTACATTCAGGCCATCAAAAACTGCTAAAGCTTACAAAGAAATATGGATGAAAGATAAGAACATGTCACCACTTAGGTTTTTTACAGAAAGCCAAGCTCATAAATTATCTGAGAAAATTGGTAATGAAAAGTTGATTGTTGATTTTGCTATGAGATACGGTAATCCAAGTATTAAAAGTAAAATCAATGAACTTCATGAAAAGGGTTGTGAAAATTTAATTATACTACCTCTCTATCCTCAATATGCTGCTGCAACAACTGCAACTGTATGTGATGAGGTTTATAGAACTCTTATGAAAATGAGATGGCAACCAAATTTAAAAATAATTCCTCATTATGAGTCTGAACCTCTATATATAGATGCTATTAAAAATAGTATTGAAAAAAAAATTAACGAAATTAATTGGAAACCAGACTTAATAGTAGCTTCATATCACGGAATACCAAAAAAATATTTTGACAAGGGTGACCCTTATCATTGCTATTGTCATAAAACTACTAGACTAATTTCTGAAAAATATTCAAACATTAAAATTATGACAACATTTCAGTCAAGATTTGGTCCTCAAGAATGGCTTCAACCTTATACAGACAAAACTTTTGAAGCCTTGCCCAAACAGGGAAAAAAAAATATTTTAGTTATATGTCCTGGTTTTTCATCAGATTGTGTTGAGACTTTAGAAGAAATATCCATCCAAGGGAAAGATAGTTTTATCAAATCAGGTGGTGAAAACTTTGAAATGATACCTTGCTTAAATGATAATGAAGATCATATTTCTTTATTCAAACATCTTATTTCTAAGAATTTATAATCAATGAGTGGATATCTTTTATTTAAATCACTTCATCTAATAGCAGTAATTTCTTGGATGGCAGGATTATTATATTTACCAAGAATATTTGTTTATCACGTAGAAAATTTTGAAAAAGAACAAGCTACTAAAATTTTTGAGACAATGGAAAGCAAGCTTTATAATTATATAATGCGGCCGGCTATGATTTTATCTTGGCTTTTTGGAATTATATTAATTTGGATAAATGGAATTGAGAGCTTTGCCTATTTATGGATTCAGGTTAAAATTCTTTTTGTGGTAATTTTAACGATTTACCATGAATATTTGGGGAGATGTATGCGGTTTTTACATTCAAGAGAAAACACTAAATCATCAAAATTTTTTAGGATTATTAATGAAATACCGACGGTTTTACTTATTTTAATTGTATTTATTGTAGTTTTTAAGCCTATCTAGGGTTGAAATTTTTAAATCAGTATATATATTTACAACATCTTTAAAAAAAACCTCCATACATGAATATTCAAGAATTAAAAGAAACAAGCTCTGAAAAGCTAATCACTGATGCTGAAAAGCTTGGCATAGAAAACGCTAGCACATTAAGACGGCAAGAAATTTATTTTGCTATTTTAAAAAAACTTGCAGAAAAAGGTGAAGAGATAACTGGTGGTGGAGTTTTACAACTCCTTCAAGATGGTTTTGGCTTTCTTAGAGCAATGGAATCAAATTATTTACCTGGAGCAGATGATATATATGTAAGCCCAAGTCAAATAAGAAGATTTGGTTTAAGAACTGGTGATTCAGTAGAAGGTCCTATTAGATCTCCAAAAGAAGGAGAAAGATATTTTGCATTACTTCAAGTAAGCAAAATAAACTTTGAAGAACCCGATAAATTTAAGCATAAGATTGCTTTTGATAACCTTACACCCTTATATCCAAATAAACAGTTAGCAATGGAAGTAGAAATAAATAAAATTGAAAAAAAACCTGATTTAACCCCAAGACTAATTGACTTAGTTAGTCCTATTGGTAAAGGCCAAAGGTCTTTGATTATATCACCTCCCAAAGCTGGAAAAAACCATGATACTCCAAAGTATAGCAAATTCTATAACTGCCAATCATCCAGAATGTTATTTAATGGTATTACTTATAGATGAAAGACCTGAGGAAGTAACCGATATGCAAAGAACAGTTAAAGGTGAAGTTATAAGTTCTACTTTTGATGAACCTGCTCAAAGACATGTGGCTGTTGCTGAAATGGTTATAGAAAAAGCAAAAAGATTAACAGAACATAAAAAAGATGTTGTAATCTTATTAGACTCAATCACTAGATTAGGAAGAGCTTATAATGCTGTTGTACCAAGTTCAGGAAAAGTTTTAACTGGTGGTGTAGATGCTAATGCTCTTCAAAGACCCAAAAGATTTTTTGGCGCAGCAAGAAACATTGAAGAAGGAGGTTCTTTAACTATTATTGCTACAGCTTTAATTGATACAGGAAGTAGAATGGATGAAGTTATCTTTGAGGAATTTAAAGGAACTGGAAACAGTGAGACTATTTTAGATAGAAAGATTTCTGAAAAGAGGATTTATCCAGCAATAGATATAACTAAATCAGGAACAAGAAGAGAAGAGCTAATTTTTGACAAAAACGACCTACAAAAAATGAATGTTTTAAGAAGAATAATTGCCCCAATGGGATCTATGGATGCAATTGACTTCATAAATTCTAAATTAAAGACAACTAAAAATAACGCAGAATTTTTTAATTCAATGAATAAACCTTCATAGTTATTTTAAATAACCTAATTCTCTCATCTCTAATTTAAATTTTTTATCAATTTCTTTTATAATATTTTTATCTAAAATTTTTTTCCAATTATTTTTTGGTCCAAGATAAAAAAATTTATTTTTTTCACCTTTTTTATTTAATGAACTTTCAATAAACCCATACCTTTTCTCCATATTTTCTAACTTATTAAATGAGCTTAATTCGATTGCAGTGCTGATTTGGTCATTACTAAAATTTACTTTAATTAAACTTTCAATAAAGATTGCAATCCTAGCAAATTCTTCGTTTGGTTTATCAACAAGATCTTCATATTTTACTAAAAGATAATTTGTTTTCATTCTTTTCCATGATTTATAGTGTGATCCCCAGGATCCAATTATTTGAGGAAGTGGATACCTAATCTCTTTTTCCCTGTATTTTTTTTTTTCTTCATCAGACAAAGTCAAAATTTGTTTTTCATTAGAAATAAATTTTAGTGCATTATCAAAAGTTGAAAAATTGTAATGATTTTTAACAGATGTAACAACATTCCTTGGATCTCTAACTATGTGGATAGTGCCAAGTGTATTTTGACTATTTGTAAAAGGATACCCATTTAAGTTTCCAAGCATATTATGTGTTTTAAAAAACCTCAATGCTTTATCTGAATTAACTTTCTCTTGCGAAGTGATCCAATTTTTTGCAACTTCACCAAGGTCTAAAAAATTAGATATTAAATCTTTGAATTGATCTACATGGGGGTATGTATTTATAGCCTTAAGATGATTTAAATTTAACTTAGTTTTCTTACCCATCAATAAAGAAATGATAAAAAATCTCAGCCAAGTGTTTCCACTTTTGGGGTAAGAAGATAACCAAATGATCATAAAAGGAGCTCCACTAACTTATTTAAATAATTTTTTACTATATTCAAACAGATTAGATATTTAATTTATTTAAGATAACCTAATTCCTTCATCTCTAGTTCGAATTTTTTATTAACTTCCTTTATAATATTTTTATCTAAAATTTTTTTCCAATCATTTTTTGGTCCAAGATTAAAAAAAGTTTCCTTTTTTCCAGTTTTTAAATTTCTAACACTCTCAACAAATCCCTCTTTTTCCTCAATTTTTTTAAGTCTATCAAAACTGCTTAATTCTATTGCTTTTGAAATATTCTCATCAGTAAATTTTAATTTTATTAAAGGTTCTAAATAACGAGCAATTCTTTTAAATTCCAATTCTGGTTTTTCTATTAAATCCTCATATTTAACTAGAATATAATTTTTTCTTATTAGTTTCCATGAATTATAATGTGTTTTCCATGAGCCTATAACCTGGGGAAGCGTAAAAATATTATTGTGCTCAATTTTAGATTTATTGAATATTCCTTTTCTCTCATCAAGAATAAATTTTTTAGACTCCTCAAGGCTCTCATGATGAAAATGATTATTTACTGATGAAATAACATTTCTTGGATCTCTCACAATATGAATTGTACCTAGAGTATTCTCTTCATTAGTAAAAATATTATTGTCCAACTTACAAAGAGCATTGTGTGTTTTGAAAAATCTAATTTTATTATCAGAATTAATTTTTTTTTGAGCGCTCACCCAATATTTAGAAATTTTATTAAGATTTCCAAGATCAGGTTTAGAAATACTAAAATCTCTGTAATGATAGTTTGTAGGAAATTGTTTAATGCTTTCTAAGTTTTTTAAGCTTACTTCGTTATTTTCTTTTAAAAGAAGAGAAACTATAAAAAATCTTAGCCAAGTGTTTCCACTTTTAGGATAAGATGCTAACCAAATTATCATCAATAAAATTATATAATTTTGGACAATATAAAACTATAATAATTGTTATGACAATATATGCGCTATCATCTGGAAATGGAGTCTCGGGTGTAGCTGTAATAAGAATATCTGGAATTGGCACTAAAGAAATTATTCGAAGTCTCATAAAAGATGAACTTCCTCCACCAAGATTAGCAACACTCAAAAAATTCAATAATATCAATACTTCTGAACTAATTGATGAGGGACTATTATTATGGTTTCCAGGCCCTGAGAGCTACACAGGTGAAGATATGGCTGAATTACACGTCCATGGTAGTATTGCTGTAATTCGATCAATTTTACATCAATTATCGAAAATACATAATTGCCGTATTGCAGAGCCTGGAGAATTTACAAAAATTGCTTTTCAAAATGGAAAAATAAATCTTCTTAAAGCTGAGAGTATATCCGATCTAATTTCTGCAGAAACTGAAATTCAAAGACAACAAGCACTAAAAATAATGAGTGGTAGAAGTTCTGATAAATTCAATTCTCTTCGTGAAATGCTTTTAAAAATTTTATCAAACGTTGAGGCTAAAATTGATTTTCCTGAAGATGATCTTCCAGAAGATGTGATAAAAAATATAAAAATAGATTCTGAAAAAATAAGAAATGAAATTGAAAAAATTTTAAATGATGAAAAAGTTGGAGAAAGAATTAGAGAAGGTTTTAAGATTGCAATTATTGGACCGGCAAATGCAGGAAAATCTTCTTTGTTAAATTATCTTTCTAACAGAGATGTGGCTATCGTTTCAGAAATTGCAGGAACAACAAGAGACGTTATCGAAGCTCATTTAAATTTGGATGGTTATCCAGTTGTAATTTCTGATACCGCTGGAATAAGAGAGTCTGAAAATGAGATTGAAAAAAAAGGAATTAAATTAGCTCTTAAACGTGCTGATGATGCCGATTTAAACATAATAGTAATTGAGCCAAAAAGTATAGATTTCACTGGATTTTTGAACGATTTGGTTAGTGAAAAATCAATAATTGTAATCAATAAAATAGATCTTGGTTATAAAAATATAAATCAACAAATTGGAAAGTTTAATCCAATTTTTTTATCAATTAAAAATGAAACAAACTTAGATGGGTTAATAACTAGAATTAAAGATAAACTAAAAAATAAATTTGTTAGTTCAAACGAAACTCTAATTACTAGAGAAAGACATAGGCAAAGTTTAGAAGCTTGTGTTCAAAATTTAAAAAATTTCGAGGAAAAAAATTCGAAAGAAGATTTTGATAAAGCTGCAGAGGACTTAAGGTTAGCAACAAGACATCTAGGTATGATTGTTGGTAAAGTAGATGTTGAAGAAATATTAGGTTCCATTTTTAGTGATTTTTGTATAGGCAAATAAGTATTGAATTTGCTTGTTTTTTGAGCATTTTTAAGTGTTTTCTTGTAAATTTTAAGATCAATAATAAATTAAGGGTATGAATAATGAGTTGTCATTTGATGTAGTTGTGATTGGTGGTGGTCATGCTGGCTGTGAAGCAGCAGCAGCATCTGCTAGATTAGGAGTAAATACAGCCTTATTTACACATAAATTTGATACTATTGGTGAGATGTCATGTAATCCAGCTATAGGTGGATTAGGTAAAGGTCATCTTGTTAGAGAGATAGATGCGTTAGATGGCGTAATGGGCGAAGTTGCAGATAAATCAGGAATACAATTTCGATTATTGAATAGAAGCAGAGGCCCTGCAGTTCGTGGGCCAAGAACTCAAAGTGATAGATCATTATATAAGAAATATATGCAAGGAAAACTTGTAAATTACTGTAATTTAAGCATTTTTTCAGATCCTGTAATAGAGTTTATTTTTGTAAAAAACAATATAATTGGTTTTATTACACGAGAAGGTAAAAAAGTACTATCATCTAAAGTAATCCTCACAACTGGAACTTTTTTAAATGGTTTAATTCACATTGGTGAAGAAAAAACACCTGCAGGAAGATTTAATGAAAAACCTTCAACAGGTTTAAGTGAACAATTAGAAAAATATGATTTTAAAATTGGAAGATTAAAAACAGGTACACCTCCAAGATTGGATGCAACGACAATTAATTTCGAAAAACTTGAAGAGCAGCATCCAGATGAAGATCCATATTTTTTTTCTTTCCTCACAAAAAAAAATATCAACAGACAAATTTCATGTAGGATGACTTATACCAATCAAGCAGTGCATAAGATTATTTCTAAAAATATAAAAAGTAGTGCTATGTATTCTGGCAGCATCCAAGGAGTTGGTCCAAGATATTGTCCCTCAATAGAGGATAAAATTGTAAAGTTTGCTGATAAGCAAAAGCATCAAATATTTTTGGAGCCAGAGGGTTTGAATGATAAAACTATTTACCCTAATGGAATTTCAACTTCTCTTCCAGCTAATATACAGCAAGAAATATGTAATAATATCAATGGTTTAGAAAATGTTAAGATTTTAAGGCCTGGATATGCAATAGAGTATGATTTTGTTGATCCTCGCGAGCTATTTCTAACTTTAGAGACAAAAAAAATAAAAAATCTTTACCTTGCAGGACAAATTAATGGAACCACAGGCTATGAAGAAGCAGCAGCACAAGGACTGATAGCTGGAATAAATGCTGCTCTCTCTATTAAAGTTAAAGAACCATTTATCCTTGATAGATCTGAGGCATACATAGGTGTTATGATAGACGATTTAGTTACAAAAGGGGTTGCAGAACCCTATAGAATGTTCACATCAAGGGCAGAATATAGGCTATCTTTGAGATCTGATAATGCAGATATTCGACTTACCCAAAAAGGAATTGATATTGGTTTAATATTAGATGAAAGAAAAATTATATTTAAAGAGAAAGCTTTAAAATTGGAAAAAAGTCTTAAAAAGATGGAAAATTCGCTAATTTCGCCATCGAAAGCATCTAAATTTGGAATTAACATTGCAAAAGACGGCGTTAAAAGAAATGCAATAGAAATATTAAGGCAAAAGTCAGTAAATATGAGTAAAATTAGGGATATTTGGCCAGAAATTGAATATGTTTCACGTGAAATTGATGAGCAAATTGAGATAAAGGCTCATTATAAAGGTTATTTAAAGAAACAAAATGCAGATATTTTAGCATTCAAAAGGGATGAAAATCTTAAAATACCAGAAAATCTAGATTATGATCAATTTTCTGGATTATCAAATGAAGTTAAGTCAAAATTTAAGGAAATAAAGCCAAAAACACTAGGACAAGCACTAAGAATAGATGGAATTACTCCAGCAGCAGTATATATTTTGTTGTCTCATGTCAAAAGAAAGTCTATTAAGCATATAGCTTGATTGATTCGAAAATAATAAAAACTAATAAAATTTATATCCCAAATGTTTCACGTGAAACACTTAAGGAGTTAGAAGAATATTCTCAGTCAATATTGAGCACAAACAAGAAAATAAATTTGATAAGTTCAACTACAGAAAAGTCAATAAATACAAGGCATATTTATGATAGTGCACAAACCATTGAATTTATTAATAAAAATGACATCAAGGTATGTACTGATCTCGGCTCAGGTGCAGGGCTTCCTAGTATAGTTTTAGGTATTTTGATGAAATCTAAAAAGCAAGGTTTTAAGCTAATTTTTTATGAGAAGAGCTATCATAAGAGTAATTTTTTAAAGGAGATGATAGAAAAATTTAAATTGGAAGCAAAAGTTTACCAAAAAAATATATTTGATGAGAAAAATTTAGTTACAGATGTAATAATTTGTAGAGCATTCAAACCTTTACCTGTGATTTTTGATATAGCAACAAAAAATTTTAAAAATTTTAAATATATAGTCATGTATTTAGGAAAGAGTGGAAAAAAAATTTTAAAAGAAGTCTCTACAAAATGGAAATTTGATATAGAGGTAATGAAAAGTCTTACAAGTAATGAGTCATCAGTAGTAAAAATTTCTAATTTAAAAAAAAAATATGAATAAAAAAATTATTTCAGTCATAAATCAAAAAGGTGGAGTAGGAAAGACCACAACCGTCATTAATCTTGCGGCTGGTCTAACCATGAAAGGAAAAAAAATTCTTGTAATTGATCTTGATCCACAAGGTAATGCTTCAACGGGTCTTGGATTATCTAACGCAACAAGTTCTGATCAAACAATTTACAATGTATTAAATGGAAATAAAAAAATTTCTGAAGTAATCCAGCCTACAAGCTTTGAAAATTTAGATTTAATATCATCAAATGTTGATTTGTCGGGGCTAGAAGTGGAGACAGCCGGAGACAGTCGGAGAGCCTTTAAATTAAAAGACGAATTAACCCCAATTTTAAACAATTCTGAGCCAGCCTATGATTATGTCATAATTGACTGTCCACCATCTTTAAGCCTCCTAACAATAATGGCATTGGTAGCCTCAGATGCGCTCGTGGTACCACTTCAGACAGAATTCTTTGCTTTAGAGGGGCTTACACAGCTCTTGAAAACAATTGAGAGGATAAAATCGAATCTAAATCCATCTTTAGACATAAGAGGAATACTACTGACAATGTATGATAAGAGAAATAAATTATCTGGAGAGGTAGAGACAGAGGCAAGAAATTATTTTAAGGATAAAGTTTATAGCACTGCTGTTCCAAGAAATGTTAGATTATCAGAAGCACCCTCACACGGTGTTCCAGTTTTAATTTATGATAAGTCATGTCCAGGTAGCAGAGCATATTTTAGTTTTACAGAGCAATTTTTAAACCAAGATAAACCAGTGGAGAGTGCAGCATGATTAATCCGTTTAAATCAAAAAAAGGACTTGGAAGAGGATTATCTTCCTTAATAGGAGATAGTGAAAAAATTGATGATAAAAAAAACATCTCTATAAGTTCACTAGTTAGAAATAAGTACCAACCAAGAAAAAAATTTGACGAAATTAGTTTAGAGGAATTAACCAACTCTATAAGAGAGCGGGGAATTATCCAACCTATTATTGCAAGACCATCTCCCGATGAAGAAAGTAAATTTGAAATAATAGCTGGAGAAAGAAGATGGCAGGCAGCACAATTTGCGGGTCTTCATGAAGTGCCAGTGATTGTAATTAATGTAGACAATCTTAAATCATTAGAATTTGCAATTGTTGAAAATGTTCAAAGAAAAGATTTAAATCCAATTGAAGAAGCAGAAGGGTACAAAAGATTAATAGATGAATTTAGTTATGACCAAGACAAAGTATCAAAGTTTATTGGCAAAAGTCGAGCGTATATATCTAATTGTTTAAGACTTCTATCCCTCCCACAAGAAATAATAGAATTAATAATTGAGGAGAAATTATCACAAGGCCACGCAAAAATTTTAGTTGGATTAGACAATGCAACTCATTTAGCAAAAAAAATTATTTCAAAAAAATTATCAGTCAGACAATCTGAAAGTTTAGTTCGTATGTTGAAGTCCAATTCTAATAGTTCTTCTAAGAAAAAAGATCCAAATATTATAAGTCTTGAAGAGGAGTTAACAGATAAAATTGGAATGAGAGTTTTTGTTAAGAATAAAAAAAATAACACTGGTACAATTAGCTTAGAGTATAAGGGAGTCGACCAATTAGATAGGTTGGTAGAGATTATTAAAGAAAATTATTAATAATTACTTATAAAATTTGAAACAAAAAACACAGAATTGGCTGCATTTTTCTTTACTAATGCCTCTAAGTCATTGACTTTGTATATCATCTCTTTTACCTCATCAGTTGACCATGATTGAGCTTGTTTTTTTACTATGTCTTTCTCTTTCCAAAATAAAGGTGGTTTAAAGTTAGATATAACTTGATCAATATTTGGATTATTATCAATTTCATTTCTAATCTTTAAAAGTCTTTTAGATTTACTTAATAGAGTTCGAATGATTACTATACAATCTTCAGATGAATAATTATTTTCATTTAGAATATTAGAAACTTTCTTATAATTTTTAGCCAAATAATTATCTGATAATTCAAATACACTGTAATTATCTGCCAGATTTGTTAATTTAAAAACATCCTCGGTAGTTAATTTATGTTTAGTAATAGATAAAAATTTTAATTTGAGAAGTTCATTTTTCAAATTAATTCTGTCTCCTTTTGACCTTTCTATAAGTAAATTTTTAATTTCTTGGGATAAATTTAATTTTTGATCTCTTAAAAAATTATTAATAACTTGGTTAAGAGCTCTTACATCATCTTCATAAACTGGAGTACAAACTAAAGTTTTATCTTTTTCAAACACACTTCTTAGTTTCGATTTTTTCTCTAGATTTGAGGATTTAATTATAATTTTAGTTTGTAGTTTTTTTCTTTCCAAAATGTCATTTATTATAGGATATAATTTTTCTGTAGCTCTTGAAATAATTATAATTTTATTACTTTCAAAAAGAGACCTTGTTAATAAATTTGATATAAATTCATCTTTACTATTTAAAATTTCTGTTTCATCGTATTTTAATATTTCTCCAACAAAATCTTTTAGGTAAATTGTGCTAATTATATCTTCTTTAATACCATCATTTTTTCCAAAAATTAAATGTATATTGGAATTTGAGGATTTAAGTTTTTCTAATTCAAAACTTTTAATTATCATTTAGATTTATGATTGCAGATAGTATATTGTCAGTAATTATTCGAGATAAATTATTAATTATTATCCTTTCTTTTTGCTCAAGTTTAAATTTATCAGCATCATTATTATAAATATTACTTTTCTCGATTTCTTTATTTATTAAAATTCGCTTTTTACTTAATACTTTAAGAGAAACTACAACTTCAAACTCAAATTTTTCTGGATCACCCTTGGAGTCTTTCGATACAATTTTTCTAAATTTTTTTGTTTCAATATCAATATTGTACTTATTTTCTGAGTCTTTGTTTATCTTTTTTACAAGCTCAAGTTTATTTTTTATGACTCTGTTAATTTCTTTTTCTCCTGCGAATTCCATATTATTAATTCCAAAATTATAATTTTTGCTAGAGAATATTGGTTCATAAGAACAAGAGTATATTAATAAAAATGCTATAAAAATTGTTGGTTTGGCTAAAAAATTATTCATTTATAATTAAATTTATTAGTCTATTTTTTACAAATATAATTTTATTTATCGATTTATTTTTCAAATACTTTTCAGATAATTTATTAGATTTTATTTTAACTAAAAGACTTTCTTGATCTATATCTTTATTTTCTTTTAAAATAGCTCTTTTTTTACCATTTATTTGTATTACAAAATCCACTTTGTCTTCTTTCAAAAAATTTGCATTAACTTTTGGCCAATCAAATTTGTCATCATATTCTAAGTCAAATAAGCATTCTGACGCAAAGTGTGGAATGACCGGTAAATATAAAATTAAAATTTTTCTATAGTTTTTTTTGAGTGTCTCACTATTAATATTCTTATCAACCTCCTTGTTTAAAAAATTGTATATCTCGTAAATATTTGCAATAATTACATTATAATTAAAATTCTCTAAATTATAGGTGTATTTATTAATTATTTGATTTGTAAATTTTTCTAAATCGCTATTATTGTATATTTCTTTTATATCTAATTTAATTTTTTTTTTAACTTTTTCATTAAGTAACCATAATTTTTGTATAAATTTATAAGATGCAAGCATACCCTGCTCTGACCATTGTACATCTTTTTCTGGAGGACTATCTGATAAAATAAATAGTCTTACGGCATCTGCACCAAAATTTTCTATTATTTTTTCTGGATCAATTACATTTTTTTTTGATTTTGACATAGATTCTGATGGCCCAACTTTTACTTTATTAGTTGGATCATTTTTTTTTCTATATTGATTTTCAACTAACTCTACTTCTTCAGGGCTAAGCCAATTATTATTCTGATCTTTGTAAGTTTCGTGACATACCATTCCTTGCGTGAATAGCCCTTTGAAGGGTTCAGTAAATTTAAAATTGTTATTTTTAAACCCTAGTGCTTTAATAAAGAAGCGAGAATACAATAAATGTAATATTGCATGTTCTACTCCACCAATATATTGATCTACTGGCATCCAGTAATTTATTTCATCTTGTGTAAATCCATATTCCTCTTCTTTTGGAGAACAAAATCTCAAATAATACCAAGATGAACAAACAAATGTATCTAGTGTGTCAGTTTCCCTAATACATTTTTTTCCATCTATAATAATATTCTTCCACTCATTTTCTGAATCAAGAGGATTTCCTTTTGAGTTAAGATTTACATTTTCAGGAAGTTTAATTGGCAGTTGATTTTTTGGTATTGGCATTACATGCCCATTTTCATTATACGCAATTGGTATAGGGCAACCCCAATATCTTTGCCTGGAGACTCCCCAATCTTTTAACCTGAAATTTACTTTTTTTTTACCTAGTTTTTTTTTCTCTAAAATATCAATTGTTTTTAAAATTGAATCATTTGGAACTTTAAGACCATTTAAAAATTCTGAATTTATTAATACCCCCGCACCTGAATAAGCTTTATCTTTAACCTCAAAATTATCATTTTCATTGTCAGGTTTTACAACAGTTTTAATTTGAAGATTATACTTCTTGGCAAAATCAAAATCCCTTTGATCATGTGCAGGACACCCAAATACAGCTCCAAAACCATAATCCATTAAAACAAAATTAGCAAAAAAAACTGGGACTTTCTGGTTTGGATTCAAAGGATTAATAGCTAATAATTTAGTCTTAAAACCTATTTTTTCACCTATAGCAATTGCTTCTTCAGTAGTGCCTGTTTTAGAACATGCATCTCTGAATTTTAAAAATTCTTTATCCTTAGAAAAATATTTTGAAATTTCATGATCTACTGAAAGTGCTAAAAAAGAAAATCCAAATAAAGTATCAGGTCTTGTTGTAAAACATTTAATTTCTTTTACAGGAAGTTCACCCTCAGTTTGAAAAGAAATTTCACATCCAAATGACTTTCCAATCCAATTTTTTTGCATTATTTTCACTTTATTTGGCCACTCTTCAAGTTCATCCAAACCTTTGAGAAGATCTTCAGAAAATTTAGAAATATTAAAAAACCATTGATTTAATTTTTTTCGTTCAACTATTGCTCCAGATCGCCAACCTTTGCCATCTATTACTTGTTCATTTGCAAGCACAGTCTGATCTACAGGATCCCAGTTCACATAATTTTCTTTTCTATAAACAAGACCTTTTTCAAATAATTCTAAAAAAAATAATTGTTGATGTTTGTAATATTCCTCTGAACACGTAGAAATTTCTCTATCCCAGTCTATTGAAAGACCTAGTCTTTTTAACTGTTTTTTCATTGTAGATATGTTCTCATTTGTCCACTCTTTAGGATCTAAATTATTTTCTCTGGCAGCGTTTTCTGCTGGCATTCCAAATGCATCCCATCCCATTGGATGCATAACGTTAAACCCCTTTAAAGATTTATACCTAGATAGGACATCTCCTATTGTGTAATTTCGTACGTGTCCCATATGAATTTTTCCTGATGGATAAGGAAACATTTCTAAACAATAAAATTTTTTTTTTGATTTATCTATTTTTGCCTTAAAAACTTTTGATTTCTGCCATTTTTCTTGCCACTTATTTTCAACAATTTTAAAATTATATCTATCCATAGAAAATTACCGATTATTGTTTCTACTTGTCTTTGACTGCTGAGCCTGTGTAAGGCTTAAAGTTTTTATCTTTTTTTTGTTTTTTGTAAATAGTGGCTTTAGTTAATATTTCTTTCTTTAGCTCTGCTGTTAATGCTCCAGTTTTCTGTATAATTTTACAACTAGAAATCTGATTACATTTTTTATAAAAAACTTTTATATCAATTGCGTCAGCTCTAACTTCATTACTTAAGAATCGAATACTAATTTTTACTGACTCTTCTAAATTATCTCCATCAGAGTACCAGTCTGTGATAATTATTCCTCCTCCATAGTTTACAGATGAAAGAGGCATAAAGTCGATTGTATCAAGAGAGGCTCTCCATAGTTCGTTTGAACTTGCAAACATAAAATCACCTCCCTTTTTAGCTCCGCCTAAAGCATTATCTAGTCTAAATCCCCTTCCTTCTTCCAAATTTTTTTTTACTCTTTTCTTAGGATCTGGTGGGTATTTTCTTGCATCAGCTCCTGGCATACCTTCACAAGAGGTAAGTGTGAAGAAAACGAAACCTAAAAGTATGAGTATTTGTGAACTTCTCAAATTTTGCATAATTGTTATTAAAATATTACTAATAGATGAAAAAACTTAATAATTAAAAGATTTTTTTTTTATTTGGTTAAAATATCGTATAAATCAACATTTATTACTGATGTAAAAATACAACACTATTACAAAATAACCATTTATAATTCAATATTAGAGATAATTACTATGAATAATTGGTAAATAGTGAGTGTTTAATATTAAACAAATAACGAAAGGTAATAATATGAACAATCTAAAAAAAATTGGATTGACAGCATTAGGTACTGCGTTAGTAACAGCAGGTTCAGCTCAAGCAGCTGCTCTATCTGTTTCAGCTAGTACTTCAATCTTTTTCAATGGTGAAGATAACAGTAACCTTGGAAATGGTTGGTCAATGACTGACTCAATCTCATTTACTGCAAGTGGTGAAATGGATAATGGTTTCACTGTTTCAACAACTTTAGAGTTAGACGGTTCTGCTCTTGATGACAGAAGCATATCTATCGACACTGGCGATATGGGTAAACTAACTTTCTCAGGTAGTGGTACTTCTGGGCCAATCGGAGCATGGGATGATGTAACTCCTTCTGCAAACGAAGAAGCACATGGAGTAGCAGTAGCTGGAACAGCTGCTGGAGCTGCAAATGCTGCAAGTTCAGCAAACAGATTCGTTTTTGACTACACTGCAATGGACGGATTAGCAATTAAAGCTGCTTACACACCTTCAGCTGGAGTTGGAAGAGTTGAAAGCTCAACTGAAGTTGGTGCATTATACACAGGTATAGATGGTCTATCAGTATACTTAGCAATGGGTGAAAATAACGACCAACCTCTAACTGGTATTACTGGAAAATCTGACTTATCAGCTATGGCTGTTACATATGCTGCGGGTGCATTAACAGTTGGTTACCAAATAAATGAGACAGACTCAGGTGCTGCAAGTCAAGACGAAGACTTTACAGCTCTTGGTGTTTCTTATGCGGTAAGTGATGATCTTTCAGTATCATTAAACCAATCTGAGATTGATTTTGAGTCTTCAGCAGAAGATCAGGAAGCTACTGGTGTAAGTTTCTCTTACACTTCAGGTGGAATGACTATCTCTGGAACTCATTCTACAATTGATAACGTAGCTGGTTCAGAGTCAGCAGACAATACTGGATACGAAATCAATTTTGTATTTGCATTCTAATTAAAGAATCAAATTTCTTTAAAAAAGGCCTCTTTAATAGAGGCCTTTTTTTTAAAATACGAAATTCCTGCAAAACCTATTGATTTTGTTAATTTAAGTAGACTAATATTATTTTTTGAAACTCCACCAAGTGCAATAATTTCATTATTTGAATACTTTGATATTAAGTTAAACTTATTAAGTCCTAAATAATTTTTATTTTCCTTAAATATTGACGATAAAAAAATTTCTTTAACTTTTTGTTTTTCTTTAATTCTTATCTCTTTCAGATTATGTGCAGATCCAATTACTATAAAATTCTTCTTAAATTTGTAGGTTAAATGAATAAAATTTTTGTTGAAAGAGGGCAAGTATACTCCATCAAGGCCTAATTTAATTGACAATTTAACGTTATTGGAAAGGATAAATTTATGTCCTTTTTTTTTTAAATAATATTTTAAAAAAACTAGCTCTTTGACTGAATAAGTTTTATTATAGTTTCTATATATTATAGTTGTATTTGCAGTTTGTTTATCAATGTTTTCTTTTTCAAATTTATCTATAAAATAGTATTTTTTTATTAATTGTTTATGCATCAAACTGTAAAAAATTTATTATCTATTCAAAGTTCAATTAAATCAAAATTTTTAGATTTGAAAGATAAAAATAAGACACCCAAAATCATTGCTGTTTCAAAAACCTTTAAAATAGATCATATTTTACCGTTAATTGAACATGGGCATTTAGATTATGGTGAAAATAAAGTCCAAGAAGCAAATGAAAAATGGACAGAAATAAAAAAACAAAATAAGAAAATTAAATTACATCTAATTGGAAAATTACAAACTAATAAAGTTAAACTAGCATTAAATATTTTTGATTATATTCATTCCCTAGATAGTGAAAAATTAGCGAAAAAAATTGCTGACGAGCAAAAAAAACAAAATGTAAAGCCTAAAATTTTTATTCAAATAAATCTTGGAGAAGAAGAGCAAAAATCTGGTATCTCAAAAGAAAACTTATTAGATTTCTATAATTTTTCAAAAAATATAGGCCTGAATATAATTGGAACAATGTGCATTCCTCCATTTAATAAAGATTCTAAAATATTTTTTGAAAAGATGAGTGAACTGAATAATTTTATTAATCTCGAAGAATTAAGTATGGGCATGTCCTCAGATTATATGAATGCTATTAAATTTAATTCAACCTATTTAAGAATTGGATCTAGTATTTTTGGTCAAAGGGGCTAGGCTAATTTAATTTTTGTTTTATTATTAATAAGTTTTAATAAAATTAAAAAATCTTTCCTCTTAAGTGCAACGCACCCAGCTGTTGTTTTATATTTCTTAGTTAAATGAAGAAAAATTGCGCTTCCTTTTCCAATTTTAGTTCTTTTAATATTGTAATTAATTGGAATTATAAAATCATATTTATAATCTTTTCTAAATAGTTTCTCGTGACGAATTTTCTTTTTATTAATTTTTATTAATTGATTATAATATTTTTTACTTTTCACATCATTGCACCAACCCATATTTCTTTCAATCGGAATACATTTTAATTTTGTGGTGGGCCTAGAATGACGGTCTCTTCTATAGTATAAATTACCTAGTGAAAATATCCCAATTGGAGTTTTTTTGTCTCCCTCTACCTTGTTTTTGGTTAGACCTTTAGTACCAATTGAACATTTAAAAATAAAATCATTAAAAATAAGTGATACTTTATTTTTTAAAATAATTGTCATATTCTTAATTGTATATGAAGAATCAAACTTTAGTAATTTATGATTTTAACACACTTTATGAGATTTTAAGTGAAATTGAAAATCATATCAACTTCAATTTAATTAATATAAAAAAAATTACAGATCTTAATTTAAAAGCACAAGAAAACTTTCTTATAATTTCTGACAAAAAAAAAAATGTTAAGGAACAAATTATAATCAATCAATTTCCAATCGCTATTAATAAATTAGTCGAAACTATAAATATCAAATTTCTCAAAAAAAAATATAATCAGCAGTCAGATATAGATGTGGGAAATTACAAACTAAATCTTAACTCAAGAAAAATTTTTAATGAAAAAAAAAGTCTTAATTTAACTGAAAGGGAAGCAAATATTATAATTTTCCTTAACAGCTCAAAAAGGCCAGTTAAAATTAGTCAATTACAAACCGAGGTATGGGGTCATAATTCAAAATTAGAAACTCATACTGTAGAAACACATATTTATAGACTAAGAAAAAAAATAAATAATTTTTTTGAAGATCAAAATTTTATCAAAAGTTCTAAGTCTGGTTATATTATTAAATGAAAAAAAAAAATCTTATTGCTAAAGATTTATTAACACCAAAATATAAATCTCGTGTAGTTAAACCCAAGAAGGGTAAAGGTAGTTTTAAAAGAAAGAAAAAATAATCTTTTATAGTCTAGCACCTATTTGTTGTATAACTTTTGAAGACATTTCAGTTCCTTTATCTAAACTTTCTTTCAATGACATTTTATTTAAGTGTCCATGTAAAAAACCTGCTGCAAAAAGATCTCCAGCACCAGTCAAATCAACAATCTTAAGACCTTGCTTAACACCGCATTCAAAAACTTCATCCCCGTTAATTGCAACTGCACCTTTTTCACCTCTTGTTAAAACAATTATTTTACCAAGAGACTTTGTGAAACTAATTACTTCGTCAAAAGATTTTGCATCTATCAAAGACATTATCTCTTGTTCATTTGCAAAAGTTATATCTAATTTGTTTTTAACCAGTTCTAAAAAATGAGGTTTGTGTCTATCAACACAAAACTGATCTGATAAAGACATTGCAACTTTTTTTGCACTTTGTATTGCTTTTTCAAAAGCTTTTTTGGGTTCACCTTCGTCCCAAAGATAGCCTTCTAAAAGTATTGTTTCACTTTGTTTAATTGCATCAGCATTAACATCATTCTCATTTATTTTACCCGCAGTTCCTAAAAAGGTGCACATAGTCCTTTCAGAGTCAGGTGTAACTAATATTAAACAAGTTCCTGTAGGTAAATCTTCTTTCTTTTTTGAGTAAATATATTTTACGTTTTCTTGCTTTAAACCATCTTCGTATTTACCACCAAGATCATCATCATTAACTTTACCTATAAAACCTACCTCATTACCAAGTTGAGATAGTCCAACAATTGAATTAGCAACTGATCCACCTGAAACAGTTTTTTCTATTTTAAGATTTGATAATAAATCTTTAAATTCTTTATCATCAAAAATTAATTTCATTGTGCTTTTAGTTAAATTATTCTTTGTTATAAAATCATCTTCTACTTTACAAATCACATCTACAATTGCGTTTCCAATACCTAATATTTTCATTTTTTATGCTTTCTTAGTTATAAGTGGTTTTTTCCTCTTAGGATAACAAGTAGTACAGATTTTACAAGATAAACCATAACACTCTCTTGCCTTGCAAAATTCTCTTCCATAATAAATTATTTGAAGATGTAATTTATTCCAATATTTTTTAGGGAAAAGTCTTTTAAGATCTACTTCTGTTTGAACAACATTCTTTCCGTTTGTTAAGCCCCATCTTTGCGCCAGCCTATGTATATGGGTGTCTACTGGAAAGGCAGCATGTCCAAATCCTTGAGACATAACAACACTGGCTGTTTTATGACCAACACCCGGTAATTCCTCAAGTTGTTCGAATGTTTTTGGAACCTTACCGTTATACTTTTCAACTAAAGTTTTTGATAAATTATAAATACTTTTTGCTTTAATTCTAAAAATACCAATACTTCGTATTAGTTTTTCAATTTTTTTTCTTCCAAGCTTAACAAAATGCTCAGGCTTATTATATTTTGGATATATATTTTTAGTAACATTATTAACATTTACGTCTGTACATTGCGCAGATAAAAGAACAGAAACTAGTAAAGTAAAAATATTTCTGTGTTTAAGAGGAATTGGCGTCTTTGGATATATTTTGTTTAAAATTCGAAGAACAATTTTTGCCCTTTGCTCCTCACTCATTTAAAATTTAAAACATCGCGCATCGTATATAAACCTGGTTTTTTTTTCATTAACCATTTTCCAGCTGTCAAAGCTCCTTCACTGTATAAAGCCCTATCAAAAGCCTCATGATTTAATGTAATAATTTCCTTGCCACTAGAAAACTTTACTTCGTGTTCACCTACAGTTTTACCTTTACGAATTGAGTTAAAATTAATTTTTTTCCCATAGGGAAAATTTTTTTTATTCAAAAATTTTTTTCCAATTAAATTATAAAAATCTTTATTTTTACCAACTGCTATTCCTTTACCTAACATTAGTGCAGTTCCAGAGGGATGATCTATCTTATGTTTATGATGAACTTCGTAAACTTTACTTAAAAAATTATTTCCTAAAGATTTTGAGGCTATTTCAGTCAAATACATTAATAAATTTATACCTAAACTCATGTTTCCAGCTTTTAATATTGGGACTTTCTTTGAAAATTTTTTAATTAAATTCTCCTCTTTTTTAGTAAATCCAGTAGTGCCAATAACAACCCTTTTTTTTAGCTTTGAAGCAATTTTAAGAATTTCAAAAGTACATTCAGGGATTGTGAAATCGATAATTAAATCAACATTTTTAAAAGAATTTTCATTATTTAAACTAGGCTTTATCCCTGCAATTTTTTTTTTTATTAATCTATTTTCTGTAAGTGTTGTTAATTGAAAATTTTTATCTGCTATAGAAGATTTTACTAGTTGTTGGCCCATTCGTCCCATGCAACCAGATATCGCTAATTTTACTTTGCTCATTAAATTATTTTAATATATTTTTTTACCAATATACAACAATTATGGCTATTAAATACCCATTAAAATTTTTTCTGGTTTTATTTTTTTTTGTGTCTCACAATGTTTCTAAAGCAGACTTTTTTAAAGATATTACATCTCAAATTGATGATAATGACTTTAGACTTAGTTATGGTATTTCCGTAACAGATGTAAACCAAGACAACAAATATGAATTTGTGGTTACTGGATTTGGATTTTCAAATTTATCACTTACATACCAAAATGGTAAAATGGTAAACATTAATAAAAATAAAATTTTTGATGATGTTAAAAGAAAAACAATTGGTGTAGCTGCGTGTGATATAGATCAAGATGGTTTTGAAGAAATTTATTTTTTAAACACAGACACATATAGTGGAGAGAAAAAATATTCAGATAGATTGATTGATAATAGTGGCAACGGTTTTGTAGATTTGTTTGAAAAAGAGATCAATAAAAAAAACTTGAATTTAACTGCTGGCAGATCAGTAGTTTGTGTTGATAGAAATGGTGATGGAAAATATGGCATATATGTTGCTAATTATGGAGGTCCTACTAGATTTTATGAACTGCGTGCTGGACAAATTTTAGATTTAGCAGAACAGCTTAAAATCAATAAAATAACTGGTGGAAGAGCAGTGGTTGCAGGAAATATTTTATCTGGAAAAACTGACATTTTTGCTGCAAATGAGAGAGGTAAAAACTTTTTATATTATAACTCTGATGGATATTTTCAGGACATTGCCGAAGATTATAAAGTGGACGATCAATATGAAAATGGAAGAGGTACAACTTTAACTGATATATTTTATAGAGGAAGATTAGATATAGTTACGTCTAATTGGAATGGCTATCATAGGGTCTTTGTTTTAGAAGACAACAAATTTAGAGATATTGCAACTCCAACTTACAATATCCCAACTAGAATTAGAACTGTAATATCAGCAGACTTTGATAATGATGGTTACGATGAGATATTTATGAATAACATCGGTGAACCAAATAAACTATTCAAAATAAAAGAAAATGGATTTTTTGAAGAAATTAATATTAAAAATGCTTATGAAGTAAATGGTCTTGGAACAGGTGCAGCAGTTGCAGATATAGATGATGATGGAATTTTAGAATTGTTGATTGCTCACGGTGAGTCTGGAATGCAACCATTAACGATGTACAAAGCTGATATTAAAAAAGATTTTAATTATTTGAGGATTAAACCATTAAATAAATTTGGGGCTCCTGCTAGAGGAGCAACTGTAATATTAAATTCTAATTTGAGAAAACATGCTAAAACTATAGATGCTGGCTCAGGGTATTTATGTCAAATGGAGCCTGTAGCTCACTACGGTATAAGAGAAGGTGAAAAAAATATATCTATAGATGTTGTTTGGACAAATGGATTATTAGAGACATTTAATATAAATGAATTTAATAAAACAATAGAAATAAAACAAAAATAATATGAGAGAAATAATCGACATATTTTTTAAAAAAATTGGCCTTAAAAAAACATTGTTTATATGTTTATTAATAACTTTTTTTTGTTTTATAAAACCTACGTACTCAAAAGACTTTAATTACTATGAGGACCTTGTAAAAGATTGGATCAAAATCTTTCCTGATCAAAATAGGAATGCTGCCGGGCCGAAATTTTTCAAACATATTTTGGATAAAGAAATCACTTATCAAGATTTTATAGAATATAATAAACTATACTGTGCGGTCTCTGGTTCATTAATATCTCCAAACAGTAGACCAGATTTTGTCTATTTAAAAAGTTCAGAAAATGGAGAAAAAATTTGCGGTTTTTATCATAAATGCTGTTTTCCATGCTCATGTGATTTAATGAAATATTCTCAAGTTAAAAATATGAAACATAAATTCTCAGATGGAGAAAAAGAATTTACTGTTTTAACTATTAAAAACCCTTGTAGAAAAAAAGATTTTCCTCGAGAAGTAAATAGAAATTATTTCTGCAATGGTGAAGTTCTTGACAATAATCAAGTTGTTTCAATAGATAATAGACTTGTTATTGGTCTATTACATAATTCATCAAAATGTAATGAACAGAGTATTGCGGCTATTGATAAAGATGAGTACACTGGAGCTTATTGTCAATTAAGAAATAATGCACCACTAGAACAGGTTCAAGGTGGTATGGGTGATATTTTTATTAAAATGGCAAGAGATTAATTATCTTCTTGAACTTAAACTCACATGTTTTTTAACTATTAATTTAGATTATACCGATACCTTCTTTGTAAAAATAAGCACCCAATATTAAAATCGCCAAAACATAAACAATACCAAAAATAATATATTTAATTTTTTTTTTCATTTAATTTTTCCAGAAATTTTTAGCTTTTTGAAAAAACTTTTTTATACTTGGATTTGATCGATCATTTTCAATTTTTCTAAATTTTTCAAGTAATTCTTTTTGTTCTTTGTTTAAGGATACTGGTACTTCAGTGTTAACTTGAACGTATAAATCTCCATAGTCTCCTCTTCTCATAAATGGCATTCCTTTGCCTTTCAATCTAAATTGTTTTCCACTTTGTGTTCCGTCTGGAATTTTTATTTTTGCTTTACCTCCATCTATTGTAGGTATCTCAATCGTTGTTCCAAGTGCTGCATCTGTAAATGAAATCGGGAATTCAAAAAATAAATTCACTTCTGATCTTTTAAAAAGTTCATGTGATTCAACATTTATAAATAAATAAAGATCACCATTACTTGCTCCTCTTGATCCAGCTTCTCCTTTGCCAGATAATCTAATTCTTGTACCATCATCAACTCCTTTAGGAATAGTTACAGAAAGTCTTTTACTAGCTTGTTTTTTGCCTTGCCCTCCACAACTTGTACATGGATCAGTAATTTCTTCACCAGAACCGGCACATTGAGGACATGTTTGTTGAACTGTAAAAAAACCCTGACTTGATCGTACTTGTCCATGACCGCCACACATTGAACAGGAACTTGCACTATGGCCTGGTTTTGATCCTGAACCGCTGCATGTATCACATCTTTCAGATGTTGAAAATTTAATATCTTGTTTTTTTCCAGTGTAAGCATCCTCAAGACTTATTGAAAGATCGTATCTTAAATCTGATCCTCTATTATTGGATCTTCTTGATCTTCTTCCACCTCCACCAAAACCTTCTCCAAAAAAGTCCTCAAAAATATCTGAGAAAGAGCCAGAAAAATCAAAGTTTCCAAAACCTCCTCTGCCACCTCCACCATTTTCAAAAGCTGCATGTCCAAAATTGTCATAATTTTGTTTTCTCTCTGAGTTTGACAAAACGTGATATGCTTCAGAAGCTTCTTTAAATTTTTCCTCAGCTCCTTTGTCGCCTTTATTTTTATCAGGATGATATTTGACTGCTTGTTTTCTGTAAGCTGCTTTTATTTGATCTGGGCTAGCACTTTTTTCAACACCTAAGACATCGTAGTAATCTCTTTTTGCCATAACTAGTTATAGACAAATGGTTGATAGTTTAGGCGCTTTTTTCTTTATCGTCTTTTACTTCTTCAAAGTCTGCATCAACAACATTATCGTCTTTTTTCCCTTCATCTTTTGCATCTTTAGGTGCATCACCAGGTTTTGTACTTTGTTGTGATTTGTAAATAGCTTCTCCTAGTTTCATTGAAGCTTGAACCAAATCTTGAGTTTTCTTTTTAATTTCTTCTACATCAGTTCCTTTTAAAGCATTTCTTACATTGGCAGATGCATCTTCAATAGCTTTTTTATCAGCATCAGAAACTTTACTACCATGCTCTTTTAAGTTCTTTTCTGTGGAATGAAGAAGAGTATCAGCTTGATTTCTTGCATCTACAGCTTCTCTTTTCTTTTTGTCAGCTTCTTTATTTGTTTCAGCATCTTTAACCATTTGATTTATTTCTTCATCGCTTAAACCACCTGATGCTTGGATCTGAATCTTTTGTTCCTTACCTGTCCCTTTATCTTTTGCCGAAACATTTACAATTCCATTCGCGTCAATATCAAATGTAACTTCAATTTGAGGAACACCTCTTGGAGCTGGAGCTATACCTACTAGCTCAAAATTACCTAAAATTTTGTTGTCTGAAGCCATATCTCTTTCACCCTGTAATACTCTAATTGAGACTGCAGGTTGGTTATCCTCAGCTGTGGAGAAAACCTGACTTTTTTTAGTTGGTATTGTTGTATTTTTTTCTATCAATTTAGTCGAAACTCCTCCTAAAGTCTCTATTCCAAGTGAAAGTGGTGTTACATCTAGAAGTAGCACGTCTTTTACATCTCCCTGTAATACTCCTGCTTGAATTGCAGCCCCCATTGCAACAACTTCATCTGGATTTACAGACTTGTTTGGTTCTTTACCAAAGAAATTTTTAACTTCTTCTATTACTTTTGGCATTCTTGTCATTCCGCCAACAAGTATTATTTCATCAATTTCACTAGCGCTTAAACCAGCATCTTTAAGAGCTGTCTCACATGGTGGAATAGTTCTAGAAATTAGATCTTCAACAAGAGCCTCAAGTTTTGCTCTAGTCATTTTCATGTTAATGTGTTTTGGGCCTGTTTTATCAGCTGTAATAAATGGTAAATTTATTTCAGTTTGAGCGGCAGATGATAACTCAATTTTTGCTTTCTCAGCAGCTTCCTTAAGTCTTTGTAATGCTAATTTATCTGATTTTAAATCGATACCATTTTCTTTTTTAAATTCAGTCAATAAGTAATCAACAATTGTATTATCAAAGTCTTCACCGCCTAAAAAAGTGTCACCATTTGTAGATTTAACCTCGAACACTCCATCTCCCAACTCCAGAATTGATACATCAAAAGTACCACCTCCTAAATCATAAACTGCTATTTTATTGTTTGTTTTTTTATCCAAACCATATGCAAGTGATGCTGCAGTTGGTTCATTAATAATCCTTAAAACCTCTAGTCCAGCTATTTTACCAGCATCTTTAGTTGCTTGTCTTTGCGCATCATTAAAATAAGCTGGAACAGTTATTACTGCTTGAGAAACTTCTTGACCTAAATATTTTTCAGCAGTCTCTCTCATTTTCTGAAGCGTAAACGCTGAAATTTGAGAAGGAGAATATTTTTCGCCTTTCGCTTCAATCCAAGCGTCTCCTTTATCAGAGTTAACAATTTTAAATGGAGCAGTCTCAACATCTTTTTTGACAGATGGATCATCAAAATTTCTTCCTATCAATCTTTTAACTGCAAATATTGTATTTTCAGGATTAGTTACCGCCTGTCTTTTAGCAGGTTGTCCAATTAATTTTTCATCATTATCTGAAAATGCAACAACAGAAGGAGTAGTTCTTGCACCTTCAGCATTTTCTAAAACTTTAGCTTGTGTGCCCTCCATTACAGCCACACACGAGTTTGTTGTTCCTAAATCTATTCCTATTACTTTGCTCATTATTTAATACCTTTCCGACATATAAGTGCTAATTATAAGACTACAACCGTCTATAAGATTTAAATTTTTGTTGTATTTATTGACTTTTTTCATCTTTTTGTTCTTCTTTTTTCATATCTTTAACTTTTTTCTTTGAAACCCCAACTAAAGAAGGTCTCAATAATCTTTCTTTCATCATAAAGCCTTTTTGTATTTCTTGAACGATAGTTCCTGGCTCTTTTGTATCATCCTCCACTTCCATCATTGCTTGATGAAGGTTTGGATCAAGTTTTTCATTAATAGATTTAATAGGCTCAATATTATTTTTTTTAAATATTGAAAGCATATCATTGTTTATAATATCTAAATGTTCTATGATTTTTTTAAGTGCTTCAGTATCTTTTAATTTATCATCATTTACCAATACAGATTTTGATCTCTCAAGATTATCTAATAGGTTTAATGCCTCTTTTGCAAAAGAATATCCACCATACTCGTATGCATCTTCTTTTTCTTTTTCAAATCTTCGTCTTTGATTTTCCATCTCTGCAAATGTTCTTGCTAATTTATCATTAAGTATTTCTAACTCTTGTTCTGGAGTTAGCTTCTCATCATCATTTTTCTCTGACTCTGAATTTTTATCCTCACTCTTTTGAGCCTCAATATCATTTTCGGCTATTTGAGCATCTAACTTATCTTCTTCAGTTTTACTATTATTTATATTTTTTTTTATTTCTTCTTTATCCATATTGTTTATATGGTAAGAAAAAGTATAATTTCTAGGTGCCTAAAAAAAAAATTAAAGAGATATTCATTGGCTCAAATAATAAAGGAAAACTAAAGGAAATAGCAGATCTATTACCCAAAAGTTTAAAAATTTACTCAAATTTGGACTTTAACATACCTAGTCCAATAGAAACTGGAACCACATTTACACAAAACTCTCTTTTAAAAGCAAAATATTTTTCAAAAAAAACTAACAAAATTTGTTTATCAGATGACTCAGGAATTGAGATTGACATTTTAAATAAAGCGCCCGGTGTATATTCAGCAGATTGGTCAGGAAAAAAAAGAAATTTCAATTTAGCTATTAAAAAAGTTTACAAAGAAATTTCTAAAAAAGATAAAAATTGGAAAAAAAAGAAATTAAGTGCGAGATTTATTTGTGTACTCACTATCTTTTGGCCAAATGGTAAATTTATAAGTAAAATTGGTAAAATAGAGGGACGAATATCTAATTCAAAGAGAGGAAAAAATGGTTTTGGATATGATCCAATCTTTATACCTAAAGGAAAAAGATTTACATTTGGTGAGATGGACCCTTATAAAAAATATAGTATAGACCATCGTTTTAATGCATTTAAAAAAATTAGAAAATTTTTTTAAATTTATTATCTTCAATGCTATAAAAGTTTAGTTGATGGGTAATTGTATTTTTGCTTATTTCAAAAACTCCTATTTTGCCTTTAAATTTATTTTTTTTAACAAACATTTTTTTTGAAATCTTAAAATCATTTTCATAAATTAAAAAATATACTAATCCCACCAAATCATAGCTTAAAAATGAAAGCTGATCTCCATTTAAACCATAAGTTTTTTTAAAATCTCTCATAAATGACTCATAGTTATCTTTATTAATTGACGGAAAATATATTGGATGAATAGAGTCATCTTTTAAGAGACTTTCATCAAACCATTGATTTAAAGTTATATAAGAAATTCTCTTTGATGAGACATCTGTATAGAGAAGTGACGTAGCTACACTTTTTAAATTTTCATCAAAGTCAGCTATAACGACTGAATCAAAATTAATATTTCCAAGCGTATCTCTTTTCTTTAAATTTTGTATTTTTTTTTCCTTGTCTTTAAATGACAAATTTTCAAGTCTTTTTATTTCAAATTTAAGATTATTTTTCCTTATTTTATATCTAGTTAATTCTTCAATTTGTTTGGTAAGTTTTGTTGGCTCTCTGTCATAATAAAATACTTCTTTATGTTTAATTTTAGTTCTATTAATTGCTTCCTCTATCTCTTTTTTAAATTGTGCTCTTGGAATTAAAATAATACTTTTTGATAAATTTTTTTTATTCTTAAATTTTTTTATTGTTTGTATTTGTGATATTGCATTGACGCCAGCACTAATTACATTTTTTGGATTACCAATTAATTTGTTGGTAAAAGATATAAAAGTTACTTCTTTCAAATCATCAAGATATTTTGTACTTTCGTTGAAGACTGGACCAATGATTATTCTTACACCGTCTTTATATAATTCTTTAGATACTTTCAAAGCATCAATAGGATTTGATTTCGTATCTTTTGGAATTATCTGCACTCTTTCATCATTAATTTTATTTATTGCCATTCTTATTGATTTTACAATTTTTTCGCCAATTAAAGAATTTTCACCACTTAGAGGAACAATTAATCCAATCTTAATTTTATCAGAAGCAAATATATTTTGATTAAATAGGGAGATACTTAATAAAAGAAATATTAACAATTTAATTAAAGTTTTCATTTAAGTTTTAATAATATATTTAATTAAAGAATTCATATGAATTTAAATAATAATAAATTTAAACCTGGACTATATTGTGTCGCAACACCAATTGGAAATATGGGTGATATTTCATTTAGAGCCATTAAAGTCCTACAAGAATCAGATTTAATTTTATGTGAAGATACAAGAGTTACAAAAAAAATACTTCAAAAGTTTGAAATAAATAAAAGAATTATTTCAAATCATAAATTTAATGAAATTAAAAATTTAGAGAAAATACTAAAAATTCTGAAAAATAACAAAATAGTAGTATTAGTTTCAGATGCGGGAACTCCTGCAGTTTCTGATCCTGGTAAAATATTAGTTCAAGAATGTATAAAAAATGGAATTGATATTTTTCCAATTCCAGGAGCATCAGCAGTAAGTGCTGCAATATCAATAAGTGGTTTTTCTGATAATTTTTATTTTTGTGGATTTCTTCCTGAAAAGCAAAATCAAATAAAGAAATTATTTGAAAACTTATCATCTCTAGAGAGTTCAATTGTATTTTTCATATCACCAAATAAACTTGATAAAAGAATAGATGAATTAAAAGAATTTTTTTTTGATAGAGATATTTTAATTTGTAGAGAAATTACAAAATATCATGAAGAATATATAAGAACATCAGTAAAAGAGTTATCCAATGTAAACTTTTCAAGAAAAGGTGAAATAACTGTAGTAATTTCAGAAATAAAAAATGAAAAATTAAGTTATAAAGGACTTGAAGAATCTGATAAAAAAAAAATTAATAAATTAATTAAAAAAATGTCTATAAAAGATATCGTAAAAAAAATTTCAGAAAATAGATTAATTTCTAAAAAGATTATTTACAATTATTGTCTTGAAATAAAGAATGAAAATTAAAAAAATTATATTATTAATTAGTTTTATAGTCCTTTTTGGCTGTGTTGGCTATTCTTCCACAGGAGTCCTCGGTACAGGTGTATCAATAGCACTAGATCCTAGAAGCCTCGGAACACAAATAGATGACTCTATAATGCAACAAAATTTAAGAGCAAAGTTATTAGCAAATGATAAAAGCTATATCATATCTGTAAAAACGAAGATTCTTGATGGAAGAATATTTCTTACTGGTAAAGTAAATGCAGTAGAGGACAAACTAAAAATTACAAAATTAGCTTGGGAAATTAAAGGTGCAAGGTCAGTCAATAATGATTTACAAATAAAAGAAAAATTTAATTTTTCTAGGTCTGCAAAGGATTTACTTATAACCTCACAATTAAGGGCAGCATTAATAAGTAACAAAAAAGTAAAATCAGTTAACTACAATATCGATACTCATAAAAAAAAAATTTATATTTATGGTATAGCTCAAAATAAAACTGAAAGAGACGAAGTAACTAAAGAGGCAAAACAAATTTTAGACGTCAAGGATGTAATAACTAGTATTTTTTTAGTTGATGATCTTAGAGTTACTAAAAAATAGTAATACTTTTATTTATATTTTTTGTATTCAATAACACCTGCTGAATAAGCAGCAACTGAGGCTAAATCTAATATTTCTGAAGTGGAAGATCTTAAAGGAGCAATTTCTATTGGTTGAGCTAAACCTATTAATAATGGACCAATAACTTTAGCACCTCCTAATGTTTTCATAATTTTGTTAGAAATTGCTGCACTATGTTGACCAGGCATTATTAAAATATTTGCATTTCCAACTATCTCTGAAAATGGATATAATTCAGAGTATTCCTCATTGAGAGCAACGTCAGGTTGCATGTCGCCGTCAAACTTAAAATTGACTTTTCTTTCTTTTAAAATTTTTACTGCATCCCTAATATGTTTTGTTCTACTGGTTATTGGTTGGCCAAATGTCGAATGAGATAAAAAAGCAACTTTAGGATCAAATCCAAACAATCTTACAACTCTAGCTGATGAAATTGCTATATCAGCTAATTCTTGAGATGATGGATATTCATTAACTGATGTGTCGCCAATAAAAACTGTTTTTCCTTTACTAACTACCATATTTAATCCAAACATTATTTCACCTTCTCTGGCAGGAATAACTTTTTTAATTTTTTCTAACGATTGAGAATATCTTCGTGTATTACCTGTTACCATTGCGTCAGCATCTCCACATTCAACCATACATGATGCCCAAATGACCCTGTCATTTCTAATCATTCTGTCACAATCTCTCTCAAGTAAACCTTGCTCTCTATGCATTTTCTTAAAGAGAAATTTTAAGTATTTATCTCTCAAAGTTTTATCAGTAGAATTAACAATTTTAATATCTAAATTTTGTCCATATCCAATTTCTTTTAATCTTTGTTTAACTATATTTTCTTTTGCAACAATTATAGGAGTTCCTAATCCACTATTTTTAAAAGCAATTGCTGCTTTTAAAGTATTTTCATCTTCGCCATCTGCAAATACAACAGTTTTTTGATTTTTCTTAATTTTAGAATTTATTCCCTGCAGAATAGTAACAGATGGATCTAATCTTTGTTTTAATTGCTCAGAATATAAATCAAAATTATCTATTTTTTTTCGTGCTACACCGCTTTTAATTGCTGCTTTAGCTACTGCTACTGGAATAACACTTATTAATCTTGGATCAAATGTGGATGGAATTATATAATCTTTTCCATATTTAGGTCTGTCTCCTCCCATTGCTGCTGCAACTTCGTCAGGAACTCTTTCTCTAGCAAGTTTAGCAATAGCATTAGCTGCAGAAATTTTCATTTCCTCATTAATAGTTTTCGCTCTTACGTCTAGTGCACCTCTAAATATATAAGGAAATCCTATCAAATTATTAACCTGGTTTGCATAATCTGATCTACCAGTTGCTATAATTGCATCTTTTCTAATTTTGTAAGCTTCTTCAGGTAAAATTTCTGGATCAGGATTAGCACATGCAAATATGATTGGATTTTTTGCCATCTTTTTAATCATTTCTTTTTTAAGAATACCTGCAGATGATAATCCTAAAAAAACATCAGCATTTTTTAATGCATCATTTAAATTTTTGTCACTTGTTTTTTTTGCGTATTTTAATTTCCATTTATTTAATCCTTTTCTAGCTAAACTAATTACACCTTTACTATCAATCATTGTTAAATTTTGTTTTTTAACTCCTAATCTTAAAAATAAATCTGAACATGCCATAGCAGATGCTCCCGCACCGTTTACGACAACTTTAATTTTAGAAATTTTTTTTTTTGTGATATGTATTGAATTAATAAGTGCTGCTGATGTAATAATAGCTGTTCCATGTTGATCATCATGAAATACCGGTATATCAAGTATTTTTTTTAGATTTTCCTCAATTATGAAACATTCTGGTGCCGCAATATCTTCAAGGTTAATTCCTCCGAAACTTACAGCAAAGTTTTTTATACTATTGACTATTTCTGTAGGATCTTTGTTGTCAATCTCCAAATCAATTGCATCTATATCTGCAAACCTTTTAAATAAAATTGCTTTACCCTCCATAACAGGTTTAGAAGCAATTGCGCCTAAATCTCCTAATCCTAAAATCGCAGACCCATTACTTATGACTGCTACAAGATTTCCTTTAGTTGTATAATCATATGCTAGTTCTGGATTTTTATAAATTTCTTTTACTGGCGCGGCTACACCTGGAGAGTATGCTAAAGCCAGATCCCTTTTTGATGTCATCGGCTTTGATGAATTTATCTCAATCTTTCCAGATTTATCAGAATTATGAAATTCAAGAGCCTCTTTATCTGTATAATGTTCAATTTTGTTTTTTTTCATTAGGTAAATTAAATATACTATTAAGGTAAATTTAGGACTAATATGATTTATGAACCTCATTAAGTCAACTAGCACGTTTAGTTTATTTGTTTTATTAAGTAGAGTTCTTGGTTACATAAGAGATTTTTTTATAGCAATATACCTTGGATCAGGCCCTTTAGCGGATGCTTTCTTTGTAGCATTTAGAATTCCTAATACCTTTAGAAGGTTGTTTTCAGAGGGAACTTTTAATGCTGCATTTGTTCCCTCTTATTCCTCAGAACTTATTAAAGGAAAAAAAAATGCAAATTCGTTTGCAAACACAATTTTTAATTTATTGTTATTAGGTCTGTTTTTCACAATCTTAATAATAGAAATATTCATGCCAGTGTTTATTAAAATAATTGCACCAGGATTTTCAAATGACTCAGAAAAATTAAATATCGCAATTGATTTAACTAGAATTACATTTCCATTTTTATTTTTTATTAGTCTTGCATCCTTTTTTTCTGCAATTTTAAATTCGCATAATAAATTTGCCGTTGCAGCAGCAGCACCAATTATTTTAAATATATTATTAATAATATGTTTATTATATGCTGAAGATTTGAATTATAACTTGGTCTATTACTTATCTTATTCAGTAACCCTTGCCGGCCTTATTCAATTTATTTTTTTACTAATATTTGTTAAAAAATATTTTGTAATAAATATAAATTTTAATTTTAAAATAGATGAAAAAGTTAAAAACTTTTTTAGTAAACTTCTACCAAGTATATTTTCTTCTGGTGTAACTCAAATAAATATTTTAGTTGGTACTATTATTGCATCTTTTCAAGCAAGCGCAGTTTCTTATTTATATTATGCAGATAGAATTTATCAGATAAACCTAGCAATTGCTGGGATTGCTATAGGAACTGTAATACTCCCAAATCTAAGCAGACATATAAAAAGTAACAAATCTGTAAAAATAATACAGCTTCAAAATAAAGCCTTAGAGCTAAGTTTGTTTTTAAGTTTGCCTGCATCATTTGCTTTAATGGTTGGCTCAGAGCAAATAACATCTGCCTTATTTGGTTATGGGTCCTTTGATCAGTTAGCCGTTAGTAATTCTGCAAAAGCCCTGTTTTATTTTTCTTTTGGACTTCCTGCATTTTCTTTAATTAAAATATTTTCTACTTTTTTATTTGCAAGAAATGATACGAAAACACCATTTAAGTATTCTTTAATATCAGTAATTTTAAATATAATTATAAGTATAACTTTTTTTTCACAAATTGGATTTATTATAATACCAATCGCAACAACAATCTCTTCTTGGTTTAATGGATTAATTTTATTGGTTTTTGTGATTAACAAAAATTACTTTGAATTTAGTTCTAATTTTATTAAGCAGACAACAAAAATCATTTTCTCAAATATAATTTTGATCTTTATATTTTATATTTTAATAAATCTTCTTGGAACTTACTTGGAGTATGAAAATAATTATAAATTTATTTTTATTATATTGATTGTTTTATTAAGTTTACTTTCATACATTGGAATTTCAATTATTATAAAAGCCTTTAAAATTTCAGATATTAATTTAAAGTATTAATAAATGTCTAAAAAAATTTTTTCTGGTGTTCAACCCACAGGTAATCTTCATTTAGGTAATTACCTTGGAGCTATTAAAAATTTTGTTGACTTAAACAATGACGATGAAAATGAGTGTATTTTTTGCGTTGTAGATTTACATGCAATAACTACTAAGCAAGATAAAGAACAATTGAGGAATAATATTCGTGAAACAGCCGCAACATTTATTGCAAGTGGCATTGATCCTAGTAAAAGTATTATTTTTAACCAATCAAAAGTTCATGCACATTCAGAAGGTTCATGGATGTTGAGTTGTATGGCCCCAATGGGCTGGTTAAATAGAATGACACAATTTAAAGAAAAAGCTGGAAAAGATAAAGAAAAAGCTTCGGTTGGTCTTTATATTTATCCTATATTAATGGCTAGCGATATATTACTTTATGATGCAACGCATGTTCCTGTCGGTGAAGATCAGAAACAACATTTAGAATTAACTAGGGATATAGCTCAAAAATTTAATAAAGATTTTAATTGTGCTGATTTTTTAAAAGTTCCAGAACCTTTAATTAAAAAAGATTTTTCAAGAATAATGAGTTTAAAAGATGGTTTAAAAAAAATGAGTAAATCAGATCCATCAGATCTTAGCAGAATTAATCTAACTGATACAAAAGACGAAATTACAAATAAAATTAAAAAAGCAAAAACAGATTCTTTTCCAATTTCAAATGAAAAAGATAAATTAAAAGATAGGCCAGAAGCTCAAAATCTGCTTGGTATTTACTCTAGTATTTCAAATCAAACTTTAGATAAAACTTTAGAAGAGTTTGAAGGTAAAAATTTTTCAGATCTGAAAAGTCAATTAGCTGAAATTTTACTTGATAAAATTTCACCAATCTCCGACGAAATTAAAAAATTGATTAACGATCATAAATATTTAGATGAACTTCTAGCACAAGGAGCAAGTAAAGCAGAGGAAATTGCAGGTAAAAAGATAAATGAAATGAAGAAAATTATAGGTTTTTAAAATTCTTTAAATTTAAATATTTATTGCTATATAGATTGTATGTTCATCCAAACACAAGAAACGCCAAATCCAAATTCTCTTAAATTTATCCCAGGAAAAGGTGTGTCAAATGACGGTCCTTATGAATTCTTAAATGAGGATCAAACAGAAATTCCTATATTAAAAAGCATTTTATCAATTAATGGAGTTATAGGTATATTTTTAAGTGAGGATTTTTTATCAATTAATAAAACTCAAGACGAAAACTGGGAAAATATAAAGCATATAGTGATATCACATCTTAATGAATACTATGATGAGGGTAATGAGTTTATCATAAAAAAAAAAACAGAAGTTGATGGCCAAAAAGATTATGGTGAAATTGAAAAAAAAATAATTAAGATATTAGAAACTAAGATTAGGCCAGCAGTTGCAAGAGACGGGGGGGATATAGCATTTAAGGAGTTTAAAGATGGAAAAGTTACTGTTATGCTAAAAGGTAGCTGTTCAGGATGCCCATCTTCAACTTTAACTTTAAAACAAGGTGTCCAAAACCTTCTTTGTCATTATATCCCAGAAGTAAAAGAAGTTTTAGCTGTATAATATCTTTTCTATCAATTATAAGAATTTAAAAGAGAGATGAAAAAAAAAAATTTAAAAACAACACAAGATAATAGTAATCTAAATTTTTTTAAAACTTTTTTAACAAGTCTAGTTGTAATCCTTATATTCTCAGTTTTGCCTAACTTACTAAGTTTTATGAAAATTAATTTAGAATCAAATGAAGTAGTTTTAAATTCTTCAAAACAAAATTTTGATGAAATATTAGACAAACAGAATAAAAAAAATAAAATAATTAAAGACTCAATTAAAGACAGATATTCATGGAATATTTTTGAAGATATTGATGTTTTTGGAAAGAATGAAGAAGATGAGGACCCTCAAAGATTAAGTGCCTCAACAATTGAGGAATTATTTAAAGATAATGGATATGATCTTGATACTGTTAAAAAAACTAAATTGGTTAATGTAGGGAATCAATTATCAAAACTTCCTAAAGAGCTTCAAAATATAGAAAGTCCAAAAAAAAGAAAAAAACTATTTATTAAAATTGTGCTACCATTAATTATTGAGGAAAATCTTAAAATAAGATTTGATCGGAAAAAACTTTTTAAAATTTTAAATAAAAATAATACCTCACAACGTGATAAAGCATGGCTTGAACTAAAATTTAAACAGTATGGCGTTAAAAATAATGATTTAGCAAAACTTAAAATAAGAATGGATGAAATTCCTATTTCACTTTCAATAGCTCAGGCAGCTAAAGAAACTGGTTGGGGAAGTTCGAGGTTTGCACAAGAAGGAAACGCATTATTTGGACAGTGGACTTGGTCTGGTGAAGGAATAAAGCCTTTGGAAATTGAAAAAGATAAAAAACATAGAGTTGCAAAGTTTAAAATTTTAAAAGCTTCTGTTAGAGCTTATCTAAGAAATTTGAATACACATACTAGCTATAAAGAATTTAGAATTGAACGAGCAATTCAAAGAGATAATGATAAAAAATTAAATAGTTTAAAACTAGTAGAGTATTTAGAAAAATATGCAGAAACGGGAAAAGAATATACAGAGGTTCTTAAAAAAATTATTAATCAGAATTCTTTAACTGATTTTGATGATGTAGATATTTTACCAACAAGTTTAAAAATGAAAAATTTAATTTAGAGTAAATTGAGTTCCAAACCATCGCCATCCATCTTCATCTTGCATTGAGCAATTTATTCTCCCTCTTCTTGGTAAAAATTTTTCATCAAAAATAACTTCAATTTTATCTTTTTTATAGTCTAGTTGAGAATTTTTCCACTCCCCTCCTTCATTTGAAAAGCAATTTATTTTATTGATTTTGGGTTGATCATTAAAAAATTCTATTATTAGTTTTGGTGGATTACTAGTATTTAATAAAAATTTTTCTTCCGGAATTATAGCTTTATACTGTAGCGGTAAAAGATTTATTAAAAATTTAAATCTTTCTAAATCTCCATATTTTTCATTTATAGGGAATCTTGGTAATTCATATTTATCTTTATTTAAATCTATAACTCCTGAGTGTTGACCAAAAGCATATTCAAAATTTTTAGAAATATATTTTTTTTGTTCTAAACTGTACTCACCAAATGGGTATGAAAAAAAATTAGAATTATAACCAAGATTTTTTTCAAATATTTTTATTGATTTAACTATATCTTTTTCAAATTTTTCGAATTTATATTTTACTAAGTAATCATGTGTATGTGAGTGATTTCCAATAAATACAAAATCTTCCTTTGATATCTCTATAATTTCATCCCAACTCATATAACCGTTTTTGCCTACAGCCTCTGTTGAAACAAATAAAATAAAAGGAATTTTATCTTTTTTTAGAATTGGCCATGCATTCAAATAAAAAGAGGAAAATGCATCATCGATAGTAAGTAAAATTTTTTTCTCTTCACTTACTTTATTAAATTCTAAATCAAAGTTTTTTGGATTCAAAAAAGAAAAGTTATTTTCTCTGATAATATTTAAATGTTCTTGAAATATATCAATTTTTATATTGGTTGAAGGATATTTATTTTCTTCAAATCTGTGATACATCAAAGCTAAAATCCCCTCTTCATTTGGTTCATATTTTTTGTTTACAGTTTCTGCATAAGCATTTAAAAAAAAAAGATAAAAAATGATAAATTTAATAATTGATGCGGCTAATGAAAAAATTGTTTTTGTTATCATTACTGGTAAACAATCATATATCAGTAAGCATGCAAACAGTAGAGAAAACTTTGACAATTTTATGAAAATACTTTTGAAATTTCTGAATATAAAAAAAATAAAAATATCTGATATAAATCGAATATTTGTTAATTTAGGACCAGGTAAATTTACCAGCCTTAGAATTTCCCTATCAGTAGCGAAAGCTATTTCTCTAGCAAATAACTCTATTTTAATTGGATTTGATTCTGATGATTTAATAAATAAAAATTACAACAATTTAACAAAATTAGATAGAAATAAAAGTTTGATAAAACCTGTATATTCGAGTTAGAATAAATTATGTCTGAAACTATAGAACAAATTTGCCAAAAGAAAGGTGTTAAGCTCACCGATCAAAGAAAAATAATTGCAAAAGTTTTATCTGAGTCAAAAGAAGTTTACGGTGAATCGGATCATCCTGATGTTGATGAATTATATCAAAGAGTCTCTAAACTAGATTCAAAAATAAGTATTGCTACAGTTTACAGAACAGTTAAGCTTTTTGAGGAGTCAGGCATATTGACCAAGCATGATTTTAAAGGTGGAAAGGCGAGATATGAAACTGTGGATGAAAGTCATCATGATCATCTTATTGATATTAAATCGGGAGAAATAATTGAGTTTGTCGATGAAGATATAGAAAAACTTCAAAAAAAAGTTGCAGAGAAGTATGGGTATAATTTAGTAGATCACAAACTAGAGCTTTACGGAATTAAAAAAAGCAAATGATAGGAATTTCAAAATTTTTTTAAGTTAAAATATGTTTAGCGGAAAAATCTTTATAAAAACTTTTGGTTGTCAAATGAATGAGTATGATTCCAACAGAATCTATGATTCTGTAAGTAAGCTGGGTTTTGTGAAGACTAATAATCAATCAAATGCAGATTGTTATATTTTAAATACTTGTCACATTCGTGACAAAGCTAAGGAAAAAGTCTACCATGAAATAGGTAGAGTTAAAAAATTATATAGAGATAAAAAAAAACCAATAATGGTAGTTGCAGGTTGTGTTGCACAGGCTGAAAATGAAGAAATGGTTAAGAGGGAACCATATATAGATATTGTATTAGGACCTCAATCATATCATAAAGTTAATGAATTGTTAAAAAACCATATTGTAAATTTGAAACAAGAAGAAACAGAATTTGATACTATTTCAAAGTTTGGATATTTTGATCAAATAAAAAATAACAATAGCAAAATATCTGCTTTCTTAACAATTCAAGAAGGATGCGATAAGTTTTGTCATTTTTGTGTAGTACCTTATACAAGAGGACCTGAGTATTCTAGACCATTTAATAAAATTATAGAAGAGGCAGAACAATTAATAGAAAATGGTGTAAAAGAAATCACATTGCTTGGTCAAAATGTTAATGCTTACTCATATAAAGAAAATTTTAGAGAGTATAGAATATCTAATCTAATAAAGCATTTAGAACAATTTTCAGAGTTGGAAAGAATAAGATATACGACTTCGCATCCAATAGATATGACAGACGATTTAATTGATTGTTATTCTTATAGTAATAAATTGATGCCATTTGTTCATTTACCCATTCAAAGTGGTTCAAATAAGATGTTAAAGTTAATGAATAGAAAACATACTGTTGAAGATTATTTAAAAGTTTATGAAAGATTAAAGAAAATCAATTCAGAGATAGAATTTTCTAGCGATTTTATTATTGGCTATCCTGGAGAAACTCAGAAAGATTTTGAACACACATGTGAACTGATAAAAAAAATTAAATTTATTAATTCCTTTTCATTTATATTTAGTCCTAGACCTGGAACAAAA